>QQSK01000022.1:0-38210 GCA_003602415.1 Candidatus Poseidoniales archaeon
CAAAACGGCCAAAACGGTCAGAACCAGCAGCAACAGGGCCAAACCCAGAACGGTCAGCAAGGTCAGCAAGGTCAACAAAACGACCAACAGCAAGGCCAGCAACTGGACAACCAGGACCAAAACGGCGAGAACGACAACGACGGTGACGGAATCCCGGATGATTTGGACAATGACGACGATAACGACGGACTACCAGATGATCTAGATCAGAACCCTAACGACCACGACAACGATGGCATCGACGACGCAGAAGATAACGACGACGATGGCGACGGAATCGATGACCGTGAAGAAACTGAAGACGGCGATGACAACACCAACATCTACGACCATGACAACGATGGAATCAACGACGCAGTTGACCTAGACCGTGACAATGACGGAATAGACAACCGCAACGACGTTGGACCTAACGGCGAAGATTACACACGTGATCACGACAACGATGGAATGGACGACGCAGATGATGACGACGATGACAATGATAACATCCTAGACGTGGATGAAATCGGTGGCGCTACTGGTGCTTACCGCTACGACCACGACAACGATGGAATCTGGGACATGACAGACACGGACGACGATAACGACGGCCTGTCTGACTGGTTCGAAGTCAACGACGGAAACAGCCTGACTGGTCAATTTGACCACGACAACGATGGTATTGAAGACCACGTAGACGACGATGACGACAATGATGGAATCATCGACGAATTCGAAATCTGAAATTAGTCGATTGTACAGGTAGTTGTTACATACCCGTCCGACTGGTTCGGGTCAGCTGATTTCATCGGGGGTTCGCCCCCGGTGAAATCTCCCCTTTCTCTCTTTCAAATACTACTTTTCTGGTAAGTGATACTCAAATCCTCACGTGATACTCACACGCACATACGCGTAGCGCGATTGATATACCCGGCGTCAGTCACGGAATGATTCCGGGGTGCTAACTATGCTCTCAAACAGACAATACGAACAGAAGATTGAGAATAGACGCAAATCCACCGTATCGGTAGGATTAGTGTTTTTGATGATAACAAGCACCTGGTTGGGTCTTATCGCAACCATGAGTCAAGATTTCGAAGCGGAATCTAGACTCGTTGATGCAGACCCTCTTTCGATGAGCGATGCTCAGTCAACAGACCAAGGCGGCCAAGGCGAATGGAACGGAGGCATGCCTCCGCAATATGGTCAGCAAATGCATGATGCATTGTGGGACCTTACATGGTCAGATTCGAGTACCATGTATGGGCACGTTGGCGACCATTCAGCTCTCAATCTGGATTCAGGATATGGGCTAATGCTTGAGGAATCCTCTGCAGACGACCACGACAATGATGGAATAGATGATTTGAACGACCTCGATGATGATAATGATGGAATCTATGATCTTCTCGAGCGCTTCGATGGATGTATTGGAACAGACCCATACGACCACGATAACGATGGATTACAAGACCACCTAGATTGGGACGACGACAATGACGGAATCCTCGAAGGACCAATCGACTATGATGCTTTAGAAGCACTAGGGTTGGACCCTCGCAATGTGTCAATGCACCGATATGTGGTTTCAACAACTATTCACCCACTTACCGGTCAACCTGTAGGAAATTCATACAGAGCAGACCAACAACCGTTTGACCACGACAATGATGGAGTTACCGACGAGGATTCCGATGGTTCAGGCGCTGGAAGATACGATGAAGACGACGATAACGACGGACGAATCGACCAATTCCGCTGGCCTTGCGATTTCGACAACGACGGAGCTCAGGATTACTTCGATGATGATGACGACAATGATGGAACATTAGATTGGATTGACGCAGCACCATACGATTCTACCATCACCTCCGGCATGGTTGCTAGCGGAAATCTTTGGGACAACCCCAGACTTTGGACTTTTAATGAATACAGAATTTATTCTGCAGGGGTCAACTTCGTTGACCTAGAAGCGGCCAGAGTTGACGCTAACGACGACTTCGATTACGCAGGTGGAGAAAACGGCGATGGTGCAGCAGGAACTCCAGCATTCACAAACATCGTAGACGGCGATTTGGACGGAGATGGAATTCCTAACTTTATCGACCCAGATAACGATAATGACGAAACTCCAGACAGCGCAGACACCGACGATGATAATGACGGCCTGCTCGACATGTACGATCCTGATGACGACAATGATGGTATTCCAGATGTATGTTGGAATATCGATACTAACAAGGATGGATTAAACGATTACACTGGATTGGATTCCAGCCCTTATCAAACACCTGGAGCAGATACTGACAACGATGGATTCATTGATTGTGAAATGGATTATGACTCAGATTTGGATGACGATAGATTTAGGCCATTCGACCAAAACTACAACGCAATTTGGGATTGGCTAGACGCTGACATGGGAGGTACAACAACTCCTGATGATGCAAATAATGGCGGAGGAACTTTGGATTTCCCATACGATATCGACAATGACCAAATCGAAAACGAAAACGATTCTTTCCCAATGACTCCTAACTCTGCAGCGTGGATGGCAACTTGTACTTCAGTTTCAAATCCAAACCCTCCAAACCCAGACCCAAGATGTATGACTGAGAGAGCATCATTCTCTCAATTCAACGACTGGGATGGCGACGGAATTTCAAATTGGGACGACGTGGATGACGATGGTGACGGAATCATCGACATGATTGATATTGACTGGGATTGCGACTTTGATAACGACGCTCTTCTCCACCAAATCAATGGAAGCCGATATAGAGACGACGGTCCAAACGATGTAGATTCTGATATCGATGGTGATGGATTATCCAACGACATAGATTGGGATGACGACAATGATGGAATCACTGACTTGTACGACCCTGATGACGGAAACTGTGGAATTGTTGACTATGATGCAACAGATGCCTTCTCAACCCCATACTACCCAGTTGGAGATGGAGCAGCTCTTGATGGAAGCGCAGACAACCAAGATTATGCAGATAACACAGATAATTACTGGAGTCTAGTTTGGGGAGCAAACCCATTTTCTGATGTAATTCTAAATTACAACGGATATGATACTACAACCTTCCCTGTTGAAGGAGGGGAAGTTCCTGAATTCTACTGGTTTATGTTTGCACGCTGGTCTTCTTACAATGGAGCTAATGAATGGGACATAGATGCTGATGGCGACTCTCTAATCAACGGATTAGACACTGACCAAGACGCAGATGGCATGCCAGATTGGTGGGACCAAGATGAAGGAAATGATGGATTATTGGATGTTAACGATCTAAAGATGGGTGGTACAATCAACATGACACAATGTGGAATGACAGTTGGCCAATTAGGCTCTGGATTCACTTGTGGATATGCATACGCTATTGCTTACCACATGCCGTTAACTGGCACCAACGCCCAATTCGGCTCACCATATTCAACTCGCCCTGACGCTGCCTTTGACCAAGGAGCAGGTGGAAAGAACACTTGGGCTTGTACGCCTGGTGCTCAAGGAGGATGTTGGCACTATGATTTCGGAGGAGATGGCGACGTAGAGAGTGCGATTTCTTACACTCAAATACAAGATAACCGTGACGCATTTATCACTTGGATTGGATTGTTGACAGGAGTATGGCAGTGGAACTTTGACGATACTGCTAATGCAGCAACAGTTGGATTCCCTGACGAATTAGGAGCTGATTTACTAAAGAACTCTGAAGACGGAGACGTCGATGGAGATTTCACTAACAACACAATAGACTTGGATGAAGATTACGATGCTATTTATGATTGGAACGATGTAGACGACGATAACGATGGTGTCTGGGATTTCTTCGAAGTAGATACCAATGACGACTTAGACGACGACGTTGACCAAGACTATGGTACAGAATTCTTTACAGGTCTAAATTGTGATGATTTAGACGATGATGGAAATGACCAGGATGTCGATGGCGACGGATGGTTCCAAGCAGTTTGGGACCGTGGAGTAATGAGTCAAGGTCTGAAATCTCCAAAGTTCTACGATGTAGATAATGACAATGATGGTGTCCCAGATTCTGAAGATCCTGATGACGACAACAACGGAGTCATGGATGTAGATCAAGAATTGTTAGCAGGATGTTTCACTGGTGAAGAGCAAGAGCCATTCGACCACGACAACGATGGAATTGTGGACTGGGCGGATGACGACTTTGATGGAGATGGAATTGCTAACCTTGTCGAAGCCCAAGTTTCGTTAACTGCACCATTCGACCACGATAACGACGGTACCCGTGATGACTTAGACATGGATGATGATGAAGATGGAATGCAAGATGTAGACGAAGTACTTCTTTGGCCTCTTCGATTCGACACTGAATCTACCAACCCATGGGACCACGACGATTATGGCGGCGGCGTAGGAATTGCAAACCCGTTAGATCCATCAACAGGCCCGGACGTAATTGACAACGATGACGATAACGATTCTCGTGAAGATAATAACTGGGATCATCTGGAAGAGAACTTTGTTTCAGACCCTTGTTATGCTGGATCAGAATCTAGCGATTGGGACCATGATAACGACTGTATTCTAGATGCGGATGACAAGGCTCCAACATTCATTACAATGGATATGCCTGATACTCTTTGGCTAGATGCGCAAAGTCCTGCGATATTCCGAGGACATGTTGATTGGTTGAATCCAATTACCTCCACTCTGGAATCGGCACCTGGACTGCCTGTTCAAGTTCACATTGAGTGGACTGGAAACAATACAACTGCGGTCGAAACAATCGATGTTATCACAAATATGTGGGGTAACTTCACAGTAGGACAATTCTTGTTCCCTGAAGATTTAGTAGTGGGTGACAACACAACATATCGCGTATATGCTGAAGTTACTGAGATGTTTGCATTCAATGGCAACCAATCTCAATCATACTTTGTTGGCGCTGAAGCAAACATGACGGTTGATTATTCAGCTTGGACTTATTTCAGAAGCGATGAGCAACCATTCTGGTTGGACTTCAAGGCACACTATGCTGCGGATTGGACTAGAGGTTTGTATGATAACAGAATTAAGAATTCTCCAATCAGTTTCGAAATCACCGGCGGATTATTCGGTAACAGAACTAACCCATCCAACTTCTCTGGATTCAATAATAATGGATACAGAACAGATACCGACGGTTGGGCATCTCTGACCTTCGTTCAGGACCTAGGTGCAAACGGTACATGGAAGCAAGTACGTTGGAATTCTACAATGGATAACGGCGTAGGACAAATTCCAGGCGGATATGAAGAAATCGTTTGGAACGATTTGACAAAGTCTCACGATGTTCTAGTCGATGGCCAAGGTGTCGCTGTTAGGTATAATTACACTAACACGAGTTTACCTGCAGGAGATATTGAAATCAAAGCATCTGTAATTCCAGGTTTGGCCAATGAATGGCCGTTCCCATATTTGCATGGAGATTCATCCGATCCGTTCTCTGTGCGTGTAATGCACAGAATGAACATAGAAGGAGAGATGATTGTCAGCGGTCTTTCGGCCGTGTATTACTGGGATGGAACCATCAACAATGGTGACGGAACTTTCGGTAATTGGGCAACTCTATTCCATCAGCAAGCATTGAATGCTGCTGGTGTAAGCTTCGAGGAAGCCAATACTTTGAGACCTTACCCAAGCCTATGGGATGGAAATCCAGACAATCTGCCTGGAGAAGCAATCAATCTGCGCAATTTCTTGTCGGTAAACTCGACACATTGGTTCATAGCTTTGGTCAATGGTGGAGATAGCGACTTGCCACCTTGTGGTCAAGTAGATCCAACCGACCCATCAAGCCCAGTTAGATGTGAAATAGTTCCAGAAATGAACACGGGTGAAACATTCGGTGTAACCGGTACAGTAACCAATCGTACTAACGATGCTTGGGACCAAGACCCAATTGCTCTACAGATTGATATTGACGGAAATGGACAGTTCATGGGTAGCCAAGAGACTGCATACACCCAACGCCCAATAATGGAGAACGGTGATGCAACATTCGATTACAACTGGACTTGGTACAGCCAATATGCAGCAGGCACATACGGTGTACGTGTTGATTTCACAAACAATGCATACTACTTCACTGGTAACTCAACCAACCTCGCTGCAACAGGTGCTTACATCAATGTAACAGTGGTTGGAACAACCCAGTTCCAGATGACTAGCGTTCCACGATTATATCGTAACACAACCACTACTATTGAAGCGAGATTATTGGATAACTCTCTACAACCTCTTAGACAAGCTCCAGTAACATGGACCTGGTCTTATGATGGAAGAAGTGGAGTGAACTACACTGACGACATGGGTACATTTGCAATACCATTCGACATCAACCCAGAAGACTCACTTGGAAACTATTCACTTCAATTCGAATACCAAGGAAATAGATTGATGAAAGGAAATGTCGATAGTCAAAATGTATGGGTAGTTTCGCGTACTTATGTTAACGTAATATCTTCAGATCCCAATATCAGACAATCAGGAGATAGATGGGATTTCACAGCTCAGGTTACTGATGATAACAAAACAGCCACAATCAGAGATTCTGGTGGGCGTGAATTAAGCGGAGCTACTTCTCCAAATGGAGGATTGGTTGACGTAATCTATGAAGGATTAGACTTTGATGGAGTAATGCACCGCCAAGTTGTTGCAACCCTGGCTCCAAATGCTGGACTTGTATCACTACCAGAGCCACAGCCGGACGGCAGCCACCTTTGTTTCTATGACGGAAATGGAGATGGAATTCCTGACAGAGATTCGAACGGTAACGGACAACTCGACGACTCAGAAGCAGTTGGTTGTCTCAAGGCAAACGTGTCTCCACTGTCTCCTCAACTTCTAAGAGAAGACCCTGACAGTTTCTTACCTGATGGATTCGGACCAGTTTCAGTCTATCTAAGGTTCCGCGAAACTCTACCAAACGAGGGTTGTGAAATCCTCGAAGTTGAGTATCTTTCAATGCAAGGTAAGTGGGACCCATGTGTCGACGTAATCGGTAACGATCACTTCAGAGTACAGATGGCCTACAATGCAAACGGATTCGCACTTATTGGAAGAACATCTCTAGACGTTGATGACCAAATCGTTTACACTAGTGAAATCGACCCATTGACAGGAGAAATAGTTCCTAAGCCAATGGTAGTTACCGGACAGTTAACCGATGAACTAGATACGAATCTAACATTCAGAAACATCCGTGTAAGTTATGAAATGGTAAACAGCCCAGCAGGCCCAGTTGCTTGTTACAACGGCATTACAGATATCGATGGAAGATTCGCAATTACTTGCCCTCTATCAGATGTAATGGCAGGTAAGGCACGAGTCTCTGTAACTTATTCCGCTTGGGATAATAATGATGCATATCGTTACCAGAACAAGACAGTACAGACAGAGTTTGATGTATTCAGTAACTCGACTCTTCAGGTTGCTGAAGTTGGACCATTCAAGTCCAGCGTGGAAACCTTTGTTGCATCAAATAACGGCACTGCATTCCCTGTACTTTACTTGAAAGAAAGCTTCCACATCGATGCTATACTAACTCAATCTAACGGCCAACCAGTCGGTGGAAAGTGTTTGAACATCTATCTTGACCCACAGAAGAACGTCCGTCCGTTGTCTAGTATTAGCACTAGAGAATCAGATGGTATGGTTGAGTGGTTCAGTGGCGACCCAAGTCAAAACCCTGGTCTGAAAGGCGTAGAAACAACAGGTGGTGAACTTGAAGGATTCAGACTCCTGAGAGTTGCATTTGAACCTGATATCAACGTTCCTGGCGGCTGTGATAAGGACACTAGTAACGTGCTTAATGGATCTCACATGGACATTGTTGTATTGGTTAGAAGCAGAGTAGATTTGCAAGTTAAGACCTCTTGGTCTTATGTCAACAACAATGGATTGGATACCGATGACAACGTTCACGGAGAAATCGCATTATTGCGAGATCGCCTAGACCTAGCAGTTGAAAATGAAGAGATATTCTTCGTTAGAGAATACTGGGATTCCGACTCGATGGAATGGGTTGTTGAAGGACGCAATGAATCCTATACTAATGAGCAAGGAATCGCTTCTTTCGATTGGGCATTTGCAGGTAAAACCTGTGAAGGAGAACCTTGTTCTGGAGATTGGAGAATCAAGGCGTATTACCCAGGTTCTACATTCTTTGCAGAGTCTACAGACAACATTACGCACGAAGTTCATTACATGAAAGCCAAGGTCACTGACCAAAGCGAAGGCATTTTCACACCTAGTACAATTATGGCAATCATCATTGTGCTGCTCGGTGCAGCAATTGCAGGTGTTATGTACTATCAGCGAGTAGTTGCAAGACGCCAAGTCGAAGCATTGCGAGGTATCCTAACTGATACTATGTTGCAATTGCAAGCTGCAAACGAATACATTGCAATCATCTTCGATTGTTACAAGCAATTAGTGAAGCACTTCAGGCGTCACGGATTCATGAAGAAGGTTTACGAAACCACGCGTGAATTCGAAAGCGCAGTACGTGGAGCATTCCACATGGTCCCTGCTGACCAGTTAGACGCATTCATTGCAATCTTCGAAGAAGCTCGTTATTCGGACCACGAAATCGGACCAAGTCACCGTGACCGTGCTATTGCAACTCTGAATGAGATCACGAAGAGTCTTGCAATTGCTCTAGGCGATGGCGGAATGATCACCCGTGGTGCAGAACATGAATCGAAATTATATGGTGGTCTGACAAAGGCTGGCGAATTTGTCGCTGCAGACGGAACTGTCAAGCAAGCGGGAATTGATGACAACGCAGACAATTCTAACTTCAAGATTTGAGGTTAGTCGGTGGGTAGCAAAGTCGAGTCTTTACTCGACTTTGCCCCATCGGTAGGCGTAGGTTTGATGAGTCACATCCTCTGTGGCTATGCCATGAGTGATTGGAAGAGCCTTATTGACCAGGCCATGATTCAGGAAGGAAGCAACATAATCGGAGCCCACGCAACCTACGGTAAAGCAGTACAAGCAGCCCTTCAGGACACACAAAAAGAATTGCACGATCTTGAAGCAGCAAAGGTTGTCGAATCGATATATGGTGCTTTAGTAGCATACTCTCAAGTTGTAATGACTAGGATGAAAGCAGAAGACCCTGAAATCGGAGGCGTGGACCACGCATTTAGATCTGGTCAGGCGTACGGAGTTTCTTGTGTGTTGAACCACATCATCGACCAACTAACAGATGTCGCATCCGTAACTTCATTGCAAGCGTTAGATGATTTTTCAGATACACTACACAATGACATTTTGGTACAAGCTAGAGCTGCTGGATTGACAGTGGAATTACTTGATGCGAAGGGCGATATTCTGTACGAATGATTGCTCTAGAACGCAATACTCAGGCGCGAACCGACATTATTGCGCGTCGGTGCCTTCATAACAGGGTGGTCGGTCGGCGAGTTGCTTCTATAGCATCGAGGGAGTCATATGAGTAAACCCGTAAGCAAGACAAACCCAAATCTAGTCGGTCTAATCGGCGATTTGAAGGCACAGTCTCGCGAGACCGGCGCACCTCTGTGGCGAGATGTCGCACAACGGCTTTCTAAGAGCCGTAGTAACTGGGCACAACCAAACCTTAGCCGCTTGAGCCGCCATTGCCCTGAGGGCGTAACAGTCCTCGTTCCAGGCAAGTTGCTCGGTAGTGGAGAGGTTTCGTCCAAACACGACGTCGCCGCATACAGTATCAGCGCTGGAGCCCGTGAGAAAATTGAGGCAGCCGGAGGACGAGTTCTTTCACTGTCTGAATTAATGAACGAAAACCCAAATGGATCGGGGGTGTACATCCTTGGCTGATAGCAAGACATACGTCTATGATGCCGATGGACTAATCCTGGGCCGTTTGGCTAGCACAGTTGCAGATCTTCTTCTGAAGAGCACACGTGCTGGAAACAGCGACCAAGTGGTCATTGTTAATGCAGAGAAGGCAATTGTTTCTGGCAAACCAACATCTGTATTTGCAACATATCACGACAAGTACGCACTAAACCATGCTCGTAAGGGACCTTATTTCCCTCGTATGCCTGACATGATTCTGAAGAGAACAGTCAGAGGTATGTTGCCATACCAAGCAAAGAGCAGCGGCCGCCGTGCACTTCGTAATCTACGTGTTGAAATCGGTTGCCCAAGCCATCTGTCCGGAGACCTTCCTGAAGGTCACGAAGCAGGTGACGATAGCAAGATTCGACGTGACCTCCCAATGCGCTTTGTTCGTCTGGGAGACATCAGCGCCAACCTCGGCGCACCAGCACACCGTTGGAATGGAGGTGAGCAGTGATGGCTCGTAAGGGAAAGAAAGTCGTACATACATCTGGTAAGCGTAAGACAGCAGTCGCCCGTGCTACAGTTAAAGCTGGCAAGGGAAGAGTTCGTGTTAACAGCGAACCTATTGAAATCCTACAACCTGCCCTATCTAGAAGAAAGGCAATGGAGCCGCTAATTATTGCTGATGCAATGAATCGCTTATCCAAGGTAGATGTCAATATCCTAACACATGGTGGTGGAATAATGGGTCAAACCGATGCAATTCGCACAGCAATTGCACGTGGCCTAGTTCACTACAATGGTGGTGCAGAAGGCCTTGACGAGGAACTTCGTGACGAGTATCTGCGATTCGATCGCAGTCTACTGGTAAACGACCCTCGACGCAAGGAACCAAAACATCAGCTTGGTCGTGGTGCTCGCCGAAAGAAGCAGAAGTCTTACAGGTGATTTAGATGATTATTCCAGTACGTTGTTTCAGTTGTGGCGGTTTAATCGCTCACAAGTGGGAAGAATTCCAAGATAAGAAGCAAGCAGGAATTGAAGTAATGACTGCTTTGGATGAAGTAGGTATTGACAGATACTGCTGCCGCAGAATGTTTGTATCACACATCGGCTTAATCGAGGAAGTCGCTCCTTTCAGCACTTCTCGTCAGTGAAATCTCACTTGATTTCAGATTCCCAGGCTCAAGGGCTTGTGGGTTAGCTTGGCCTATACTTGGCGGCTGGGGGCCGTCAGACCCCAGTTCAAATCTGGGCAGGCCCATTGCCTGGGAAGTTCCAGATGAGTCTCCTACGGAGACTCGAAGGGAATGAGTTCATGGTGAATGAAGAATCACAGCAGGTTATGAGAAGCCGCGCTTTGATGCTGACTGCCATTATTGTGATATCATCATTATCTACGGTTATTGCAAGTGACACAGTTACTACGCAAGATGTAGAACTGTCTGGAAATCAAACTATGACTGGCAATTACACAGTCAGTCATGGTACTACCCTTACAATCAAACCAGGCACCACAATCGATATGCAGAATTATTGGATGAAGGTGGAAGGAACTCTAGTTGCCAATAATGCAACAATCATGTCTTCAATCCAAACCACTAGCCCAGGTTCCCATAATGCAGGTGTTTGGGATGCATTGACAATTTCACAAGGAGGAAATGCAGTACTTGACAATGTTACAATTTCCAACGCAAAGTCATGTATGATTATCGACGGTAGCCTAACAGCCACATCCTTGAGTATCGAAGATTGTTTGATTGGAATCGAGATTGACGGCACAGCACAAATCAATGGTTTAACAGCAGCACATGTCGACAATGATGGTCTTAGAATTACAGGAACAGCGACCCTATCAGACCTAGATCTAACAGATATGTCTGCAGGAATTAGTTCGGTAGGAGATATCACGGTTTCAGGAGCAGAATTTACAGATATCGGAACTGGAATTTCCCTATCTGGCGGCCATTCAGATGTCGACACACTCAACTTCAATTCAGGGATAGGTAATGCAGTAAGTATCTCCTCCAACGCATCTGGAGATATCGATGGTATGACTGGAGATTCCAACAATGCAATCGTTGCAATGGATTCGACAGGATTTACAATCTCAAATGTTGATATGACCGGTGAAAGACTGGTCAACTCTTGGTCTGCAGGAGATTTGACCGTCTCTAATGCAGTATTCGAATCAGATAGCGGAGAGACACCAATCGATATCAGGACATCAGGAACTGTTTCTCTTTCAGACATTACATTGACAGGTCAATTCTCATCAATGCAAGGCTCATTCAATGCTCCCTGGATTGGTGTTGCACTAGCAGGAAGCGGAGACTTCATCATCTCTAATTCAGACATTGAATCCACAGATACAGCCCTTACCGCAAGCGGCACAGGAACTCTAGAAGTAACAAATTCAAAATTCTCATCTGAGAGATTAGGATTTTCTCTCTCAGGAATATCTGCAACCGATATGACAGATGTTACTGTAAACATCTCAACGGGAGGAGATATGGGAATTGATATTCTTCAAGGCTCTCACAATTTCGATGGCTTGGAAGTTAACATGCCAATCTATCAATTCGAAACTGGAAGTACAGGAATAGAAGCATGGTGGTGCGATATTACTGCTGTTGAAATTTCAGTAAATGGTTTCGCTAACAGCCTGTCGGTTTACGAGTCGGTATTGAATGCAGAAGACCTCAACCTTCTGGATTCGACCGAGCAAGGATTGTATTCTAGTTCCTCGATGGTATATGTCTCGGATTCACTAGAAACAAGATTTGCAGACTCGGGTTTGGTGATGGACTCTTCTCATGCAACATTGAGAACATGGACAGCCAGTTACCACGAAGTATCGGGAGATATTGATTTGGATTCTGAAGTGACTGTTTGGTCATTTACCTCAACCAATAATTTGAATTCTGATACAACCGGTGACGGAACTCTGAATTATGGTACAAGTCAAGCACTGGATCTTCAAACATCCACAAACAATCGACTATGGGAGATGACAGTTAGTTTCGAGGACTTATCTGGAAACTCTGTTGATGCTGATTGGGAAGTGTTAGGATTTTCAGGAACAGCTTCTAGCGGTTCAGCATTGTTACCTATTAGTGAGGCAGGCTCTCAAATTGTCGCAACTTATGCAGGCGTAGGAGCGATTTCTACACCAACTGGAACTCAAGGAGGAACTCACACTATCCAAGTTCCTATCATGCCTCAAAGCGATTGGACTCTAACCGCAGGTACAGTCGTCGTCTTAGGTCCAACAGAAGACGGCTCTCCACATCAAGCAGGAGGCGACATTACAATACCTGCAAATGCAAAACTGGTATTACAAAACACAAGATTAGTATTGCCAACTTCTGCAGTATTAACCATAGACAGTTATGGTGACTTCGAAGGAGAAAATGCAATTCTTGATGGCGATATAATCTCACATTCTGATCTATTTAGCGACTCACAATCATCTAATCTGACCGTTGATGGAGATGTTCTGTGGACTTCTTGTCAAAGCGACATAACACTGTACAATTTGCATATTATGGGCGATGTTCAATTAGATAATTCATGTAAGGTAACAGTTCATTCAGGAAGCGTTTCTTCAAATGTAACTGTAGGCACTGGAGCAATTTTTGAAATTGTAAACACTCTCGAAGTAACGGTATTGGATAAGGGAGAGCCAGTGCAAGGCGCATCTGTAACCGTTCAAGGACAAAGCGTAGTTACCAATGTTGATGGAATGGCTAGTAAATCAACTACGGCACTGATGGTCGATTCTAGTGGAACATCGGTTGCTGGATTAAAGCAAGTTACAATGGAATGGGGACAAATTACAGATTTGATGGCATGGGACACGTCATCCTCGATGCAACATACCTTTGTGGCATCTACTGTGTCTGGTGGCTCAATTAGTGAATGGCTGATTCTTGAGAAGGCGTGGAGCCCTTACCATTTGACGAGCAATCTAATCGTACCACAGGGCCAAACTATGACCATTAACGACGGAGTATCACTTAGGGTCGCAGACCAAGTTTCAATTTCGATTGAGGGTACATTCAATTCAGGGTTTTCAACAATTTCATCTATGGGCGGAGGCGCACGCTGGAATGGGTTGATTGTTGGAGATAATGTTGAGACATCAGCTCAAATATTGGGAACAAGTATGGTAGAAGGCTCCCCTCTAATCACTGTAAGTGGAGATGCGGATGTAGTGATAAGCAATGCATTGCTTTCACGTTCTAGTAGTGCTGAACCATTGATTCGAACAACCAATTCTGCAACAGGAACAGTTCAAATTATTTCGACATCACTCTCTGATTCAGCATCACATTGTATCGAAGCCCAGGGTTCTACAACACTTACCTTGGAACAAGTGACAATGCAAAATTGTGAGTCTAATTCCCTTTGGGCTAGAGGATTGCATTTGGCAATTGACGATTTACAAGTTTCTGAAATGGTAGACCTTGGTGGTGTAAGCGGTTATTTATCCAATTTCATAGGAAATGAGGTGATTGTCAATAACTTAGACGGCTTCGTAATTTCAGGAATTGATATTACTTCACTGAATGGAACCGATAACCGAGAGATTACACTGAATGGTGCAACAATTAACGGAGCACCAGCAATAGATCTGGATAATTCAGCAGGCGTTCTTACCGACCTTACAATCGACTGTGGAGGTAGTGGCACCGGGGTAACCGCTCACCACGGTAGAGCATCCTCTCCTCTGAATATCATGGATTCAACAATTTCCTCATGTACCAAAGGCATAGATCTTCATACCGATGGCGAGTCAGCCGCTATGGAATTGAGCAATGTTGCAATCGATTCAATGGTAGCAATTTCTAGCGATGGAGCCAACATAATTGTCAATGGCGGAGAGCTAAACGGTTCATTAGACATCAATTCAGCGATTGCGAATTTGTATGATGTCTCACCTAGTTCTCAATCAACATCATTCGGAGAAATTAGAATATGGTCAACACATATTTTCGATATACGACTGAATGGAAACTCACATCCAGCAGATTTGCAAATTTCAGTTGGCGACTATTGGTCTGCCGATTATTATGGAAGTAGTATTGTAGTTTCAGTTCCAAATAGCGTAAACACTGATTCGGGAGAAACAACATTCTCTAATGTACGAGTTTTAGCGACATCTGAAAACTTACCAGATAGCGATGAGAATTATTCCTTTGGACTTGAAGCGGATGAGATAATCGAAATCAACTTGGTCAGCAACCAAGCTCCAACAGCAGAAATCATCATTCCAGATGATGGATTTACTATCATGGAGACACTTCCAATTGAGATACGAGCAGTAGTTGGAGATGACTTGGATTCTAGTGAAGATATGCAAATTATTTGGACAGTGGTTGTTGGTCAATCAGAGATGATGCAACTCTCGGGCGAATGGAATAATATCACAGATTTACCTGCTGGCATGTATATTTTGAATTTAGAAGTCACTGACTCTCAAGGCTTATCAACAAGCGATTCAATATTCTTTGAAATCACTCTACTTGATTCAGATGGTGATTGGGCACTCACCTGCAATGTCGAAACTTGGTTCGACAAAGAAGAGAATTTGTATTGTGGCCCGGACGTATATGATACGGATGATGACAACGACGGCGTCTTAGATATCAGAGACCCTTGGCCTGCAGATGCATGCGCTAGTATGGATACAGATAGCGATGGCCAGCCTGATGATTTGCACTGCCCACTTGGGGTATCCACATGGTTAACTGCAGACCCAGATGATGATGGAGATGGAATTCCTGATGTGTCAGAGGGTGCAGAATCCGCTGAAGATTCTGAAAGTAGCCCAATCATTCTAATTCTGTTTGTAATCTTATTCCTTGCAGCTGCAGCATTCATGCTTATGCGCAGGAATAAGGGCGTGGAGTGATGGTTGAGTTATCTAGCAATCTACCAGATCCAGAATCAATGGCACAATTTTGTGTCGTTGTATTGGCGATTATAGTAGCATGGGATGCTTGGTGGTTGACAAGACAACGAATTGACATTCCTTCTCTTGGAGATTTGCCTAACTCAGGATTTGCATGGGAGTCTAATCAATCCCAGGAAGTATCTAGACAGTGGGCCAATTTACTCACGATGGGCGCGATGATGGTTCTGCCTTGGATGCTAGCAGAGTTATCCAACACTCCTACTTTGTGGGTTTGGATTTGGGATATTCTTCTGGCCGTGCACCTAATTTCCTTACTTATTCCAAAGAGATACGCTATCACTTCTACCCATCTTTTTGCAGATGGCCAGAGGTATGAATGGAGTAGATTGAAACTAGCTAAAAAACAACCACGAAAGCGGATTATGTTGTTGCGCAAGGGGTGGGGCCCTTTCGGGCCCCTGCCCCTTGGCGGAGACAGGTCAGAACTTGTCAAAGCCACTGACCTGATAGTCACTATTCTTCATGAAGAAGAGTGATCATTCAGCTAATGCTTCGGTTGCTTTCTTAGCACCCATCCATGCGACGATACCGAATCCAATCTTGTTGATGATATCTGCGATGTTGTATGCTACAGCCATGTATTCCGCACCATTGTCGATTTCGATTAGAGCAACTTCTGGACTGAATAGGTAACCAATCGGATAGATGACCCATCCGACAACAATGAACCAGCGAAGTGCGTTTGCGCTCCACATCAGTTCATCAGCAATCTTGTCATTGTCTACACCCAATCCGGATGACCACGGAGTTCCTGTGGCTACGATGATCATTACCCATCCCATACCTCCTAGAGTAAGAGCAAGGATGCTGTTCATCAGACCAGCTTCTCCAGCATATCCGAATCCAATCATAATCAATGCACCTGTGAAACAGATTCCAGTGAAACCAAGTCCAGCGACTTTGGCATCTGTAATCGCATCCTTTCCTACAAGTGAAGGGAATTTGAGAGCCATCAATGGAACGGTGATAATCCAGTCCATGTAGCGGTATTCTACAGACACAGTACCGTAATCAGCATACACGCCTCTCATGTAATAATAGTGGAATGCAGCAATACCAACGATTAACGCTGATATTGTCATTGTTGTTCGGTATTGAGGGGCAACATTGTTTCTTTCACTCATGAAGAAAACGAATGCAGCACCCATTGCTATGTATCCTACGAAGAATAGGAAGAACGTCATCGTTTCCAATGTGTTACCTTCAATAAATTCAGGTAACCCGTTATCTCCTACAGGCTCTAAGTCAGCACTGACGGTTCCGGCCAGAGCAAGAGCGAAGGTGGCAATCAAAAGCAGGCTTGTTGTTCTTGAAAATCGGTCTAATGACATAGTTCTCATGTCGTGCTCATCGTTGAGGATATAAATCAGAGTTTTAATCCATATATCTAGATTTGACCAGTTTGAACAGACCACATTCTAGCATAAACGCCCCCCAGTTCAACGAGTTCTTCATGAGTTCCATCTTCTATGATTTCGCCGTACTCAAGGACAATAATTCTGTCAGCATTCCTAATTGTAGAAAGCCTGTGAGCAATGATAACTGCAGTTCTATCTACTGATATTTTACTGATGGAGCGCTGCAATGCGGCTTCGGTTTCATTATCAACAGCCGATGTTGCTTCATCCAAGATGAGGACGGGCGCATCTTTCAAAACAGCTCTAGCAATTGCTAATCGTTGTCTTTGACCACCTGACAATCGATGGCCACCTTCTCCTACCATAGTATTCCAGCCATCAGGTAATTCTTCAACAAATTGTGTTGCTTCAGCCACTAATCCGGCTTCTTTCACTTCATCATCACTAGCATCAGGATTTCCGTAACGAATGTTTTCTAGAATCGTGGTAGGGAAGAGTGTGATGTGCTGATCAACAAGAGCCATGGATGAGCGGAGCGTTTGCAAATCCCATTCTGGAAGTGGAGAGTTTGCCCAAATTATTGCGCCACCTGTAGGTTCAGCAAATCTTTGAAGCAATCTAATCAAAGTGGTTTTTCCAGAACCGGTTGCACCAACAATTCCTGTAGTCTTTCCTGAATTGATTGTCAAGTTAAGATTTGAAAATACATTTTCTCTTCCAGTGTATGCAAAATCTACATCTTGAATTACAATATCAGATTTAGAAATTTCTTCTTTACCAGGTCGATAATCTCCCTGCTTAATTTCGGTTGGAGAAGTCAGCACATCAAGCACTCTTGTCGAAGATGCCATCGCTCTTTGATAGAGGTCGAAGGTTTCTCCAAGACGAGTTAGAGGCCAAAGTAATCTTTGAGTCATGAATACCAATACAGAATATGCGCCTATGGCCAATACACCTTCCAATGTTAACCATCCTCCAAGCAATAATGTGGCAGTGAAACCACATAGAATCGCCATTCTTATCATCGGTACGAATGCAACAGACAATCGAATCGCTTTCTTATTTGCATCTCTATATTCGTTACTCAAATCTTCAACACGCTTCAACTCTCTTTCTTCTGCAGTGAATGACTGAATGGTTGACATACCTGAAAGGTCATTTTCTAGTAATGCGTTCAACCTTCCAGCAGTGTTACGAACTTCAGCATACCGTGGCTCCAGACTTCGTTGGTAAAGAAAAGAACCCCATACAATAATTGGAATTGGTAATACTGCGAACAAAGCAACCTTCCAGGATATTGCTAGGAATACCGCACCCACAACAATCACGGTCGTGGTGACTTGCAGTAAGTCGTTCGCACCTTTGTCTAAGAACCGTTCTAATTGGTTTATATCATCGTTCAAAATCGCTAAAATGTCACCTTTTTGCCTCTCATCAAACCATCCCATTCCTTGTTTTTGAACATGGCCAAAGGTTTCCAAACGTAATTCATGCTGCACAGTCTGTGCAAGATTTCTCCAAAGAATGCCATAGAAGTATTCGAACAAAGATTCCAATCCCCAAATCAAGAATGTTAGAACCGATAGTAGAATCAGTTGATGCCATGGATCTTCATAACCAAACTGTGCGAGGAAAGAACCCTCCCTTTCAACGACTACATCAACAGCTAAACCAATCAACAAAGGCGGCGCTAAATCCCATATTTTATTCAGTACTGAACATAGAGTAGCGAGCCGAATTGTAGCCTTGTGAGGCGCCATATATCGTAGCAAACGTCGAAACGGCCCCCCTTCGCTCATAACGCTGCTAGAGGTTTAGTGTATGAGAATACTCGTTTGTGAGAGATAATCACAAATTGAAAATTAGAACTCTTAGGCAACCATAATCTAATGCCTTCAGAATCGTAAAACATGGAGTGGACGCGAAGCGGGGATGACCTGTTTGTTAGGATTGATGCGGGGGAGGAAATCCATGCATCATTGCAGAGTTTAGCCGACAAAGTTGGCTTTAATGCAGGTGCTATTACTAGCGGAATTGGTAGAACCAGAGACAATATTTACGGATATATGAACGATGAAGGAATCTACAAGAGGCGTGAATTGACAAGTTCATCAGAGCTGGTCAGCCTATCTGGGAATATCGCTAGAACTCAAGACGGAAAAGCCTTCACTCACATCCATTGTTGTTGGTCAGATGATGACAATAATGTCCATGCGGGGCATATGTTTGGCTCCACAGTCCATGTGGTGGCAGAGATACACATTAGAGTTCTAGAGCATGCGATAATGACTAGGTGTCCACTTCCAGATGTAGAATTATTAGGGCTTCAATTTTCGTGACATTGATAGTTGATGAGATTGGTGAGAATATATGGCAGACGCAGATCGTATCGAACATCTGGCCCAAGCCGTTCGATACCATCGTGAATTGTATTACAACCACTCAGCTCCCGAAATTTCAGATGCAGAATTTGACGCTCTATGGGACGAATTAACTAAACTGGACCCAATGAATGCCGTATTACATGAAGTTGGCCCAGAACCCCTTCCAGGTACTGTCAAAGTAGAGCATATGTTCCCTATGCGTTCGTTGGACAAAGGAACCTCAGACGAAGACATCATGCATTTCGTCAATCAATCGACATTTGGAGGAAAGCGATACCTTGCTCAACCTAAATTAGACGGCTCAGCGCTTTCGCTAGAATATATTGCAGGAAATCTACACCGTGCAGCTACTAGGGGTAGCGGAGAAAGAGGCGAAGATGTAACACTCAATGCAAAGCAGGTTGCTAACATTCCTACGCGATTGAATGTATCAATCGATTGCCATGTCAGGGGAGAAGTTGTAATGCCACTTTCCACCTTTGAGGCAAAATACAGAGAGGTATCACCAAATCCAAGGAATCTTTGCTCAGGAGCACTTAGGCAAAAACACGGAGACGGTAAAGCCGAGGCATCAGATTTGGTATTCTGTGCGTATGATGTAAAATTCCCAAACACTTCACCCGATGCAGAATACGATAGCGACCTACTTTCTTGGTTACAAAAAGCAGGGATAGAACCTGCTCCATGGCAGGTATTCGAATCAGATTCATTACATTCTGAAATGATAGAATATACAGGTGAATGGAGTAAGAAGCGGGCAGAATATGAATTTGAAATAGATGGAATTGTATTCAAGTTAGATGATTTGGAACAAAGAGAACATCTCGGAATGACCGCTCACCATCCAAGATGGGCCCTTGCTTGGAAATTCCCTTCCCAAGAAGCAACATCGGTTCTACTTGATGTTGATTGGCAGACCGGAAGAACAGGTGCTGTGACGCCAGTTGCTAGAATTGCTCCACAAATGGTGGGCGGAGTAACGGTTGAGAATGTGACCTTACACAATGTTGGCGAGGTAGAAAGATTAGGGATCAAAATAGGCGACAAAGTGAAGATCACACGAAGAGGAGATGTTATTCCCAAAATCATTGAGAATCTTGGGCCTTCATCCCAATCAGACCTTCAGGGCAGATTCCATGCTGATGGAACCGCTTTCAATGGTCAAGTTTCTTCAAACCCAATACAGATACCTGCGGATTGTCCAGCATGCGACAGGCCACTTTCAATGGAGGGTGCATTCCTTCGGTGCTCAGCTCTTGAGTGCGATGCAAGAACTGCAAGAGCTCTGACATATTGGTGCCGAACATTGGAGATGGACGGTATAGGTGAGAAACTGATAGAAGCATTGTTGGATGAAGGATTAGTGAAATCTATCGCCGATTTATACCGTTTAACACATTCACAGATTACACAACTCGATAGGATGGGAGATAAGAGTGCATACAATGTGTTAGATGAACTTGCAAAAACCAAATCACTGAATTTGTCAAAGTTCCTTCATGCATTAGGGATTGAAAGAATTGGGCCCGAAGTAGCAACAACAATTTCTCAACATTTCTCTTCTTTAGATAAATTACTTGTTTGGATAGATGAGGGCGAGATCGAGGAACTCACAGTAATCGATGGAATTGGGGATAAGGTTGCTAATATTTTCAGAGAAGGAATCAGCAAACGAAGATTATTGATTGAAGAGTTATCCAATATTATTTCAATTCAAAACGAAGCAAAAGCCGCAAGTGGTATCCTTGATGGCAAATCATTCTGTATCACTGGTTCAATGACCAAACCACGCAAGGAAATAGCGTTAGCAATCAAAAATGCAGGTGGGAAAGTAGTGGGGAGTGTTAGCGCAAATCTCGACGTTTTAATCGCAGGCGAAAAGGCTGGCAGTAAATTAGCCAAAGCCCAATCCTTGGGCCTTGAAATTTGGGCAGAATCAGATTTATTTACAAAAATCGCAGAACCTAAAAAAGGTCCAAAGACGCTATTTGATTATGACCAGTAACCAACGGGCATAAAAGAGCCGAATCTATGGCGTAATCATGAAATCTAAACTGATACCTGTTTTATTGGTATTTTTGTTGTTGCTATCACTGCCTCCTTTGTCCACAGGTTATAGTAACGGAATCCACAACCAAGGAACTGGTTGTGGCGGTGGCTATTGTCATGGTTCGAATACGAATGCAGTAGTTTCAATGTCTGGCCAGCCAGCGAGTTATACTGCAGGTCAAAGTTACACCCTTTCAATCTCAGTAACAGGCGGTGCTAGCACAAATAATGGAGGTTTTAGTCTTGAGGTTAGCAAAGGCACCCTTTCAGCAGGTATTGGTTTTGCAGTAAATGTCAACAACGCTCAAGATAGCGCAACTCATTCAGTTACAGGTAGTAGTCAACGTTCATGGAGTGTAGATTGGATTGCTCCATCCACTGGGTCAGGTGTAGCAGTCATGGATCTAGCAGGTAATGCAGCAGATGGAAATGGTAACAATAATAACGATAATTGGGATTCAATTAGTTTCCAAATTCCAGAAGCTGGCGCTGCCCCAAACAATCCACCTTCTGCAACCAACTTGCAATTATCTCCATCCAATCCTGTGACTACTGATACGTTAATTCTGACCTATTCCTTCAATGATTCTGATGGTGACACAGAATCCGGAACTCAAGTCCACTGGTATCGAGATGGCGTCTTAGAAAATTCTCGCACAGACCAAACAACAGTCCCTCCAGGTTTGACAACTAAAGGAGAGACCTGGAATGTTACCGTCACACCTAGCGATGGTTCAGATAACGGCACTCCCGTACATTCCAACAGTCTATTAGTCGTTAATTCAATGCCTGTGGTAACAAGTGCAGAAATCACTCCTTCTTCAGCGAACGAGAATGATAACCTTTCAGTTTCATTAACTTCTTCTGATGCTGACAATGATGTTCGAACAATTAGCGGGATTGAATGGTATGTCGATGATGCAAAGGTATCAGCATTTGATGGCGACGTAGAGATTCCTTCTGTAGCCATTCGTACAGGCGACGTTTGGTATGCAAAGGTAAAAGTCAACGACGGAGAGATTGACAGCCCTTGGTTTACAACTCAAGACATCATTATCGGAAGTGACAACACTGCTCCTACTATGACTAGTGTATCTTTAGGGGGCCCATACACAACTCTCGATGACTTAATTGCCACAGCAATTGGAAACGATATCGATGGAGATATCCTAACCTATGAGTGGGACTGGCCAGGAACTTTCGGCTCGGTGACAACAGACACTCTCCCTTCATCTCATACAGAGAAAGGCGAATCTTGGACGGTACGTTGTAGAGTTACAGATGGAGAAGTATATTCAGACTGGATGGAAAGTAGTGCAGTAGTAATTCAAAATTCAGTACCGGTATTAGAATCGCTGATGATAGATCAAGAGACAGTATTCTTTGAGAACGAAGCCACTTATTCATTCACAGCAACCGATGCAGATTCAGATCAATTGACAACAAATGAAGTTTGGACGTTAGAAGGTAACATTCTGACTTTGTCATTATCGATTAGTGATGATTCAAGCAATTCTAATTCATTATCCGATTCTGTACAAATTGTCAACTCCCTTCCTGTAGCAAGTTATGATGGCCCAATAGTGGTAGATGCACTAAATGATTTAGCACCATTTATCGATACTTATGATGCCAATGGAGATGACGTTAATATCAGTTGGAATTGGATGAGAAATGGTTTCTCAACAGAATTCACAGATGGCATAATTCCATCTGAAAGGATAGGTGCTGGTGATGTCTGGTTGGCTATGGTCACTCCAAATGATGGAATAGATGATGGACAAGTTCTACAGATTCCATTTACAATTTCTAATACCGAACCAATCGCGGTAATTACGCCTCCTGAAAATTTGATTCAGGGTTCTAGTGTGACATTTTCAGCAATGGATTCTTCAGATGCGGATGGAGCTGTAGTAAATGCAATTTGGAGTATAGATGGAATGGTGGTTGGTAGTGGTATGACCTTTACAACCTCCATGGTTCAGGAATTGAATCTAAAGGTCAAGGTAATCGACGATATGGGGGCCGAAGATTCTGAATCTAACACATTCTTTGGAACAGAGCCGCCTTATGCAACAAATACGGTTGCAGAATCTGATGGCAGTGATGTTGTGATTACATGGAATGGTAATGCAGAAGAATGGGCCGTTGTTCATAATGGCGAGGTTATCGATACAACTTCTTCAAAGAAATATCGTCATTCACCATCCTTGGAAGGAAATCATACCTACAGTATTCTGCCTGTCTTGGATGGTCAAATCATTCAATGGGATAGCATGGAATCCAAAGATACTGTTAATCTGAAATCAAGCGTAATTCCTGAACCACCCGGGCCTAGCGACACTGCAGGTTTGGTATTCAGTATCGTACTATTGCTAGCAGGTTTAGCGGGGCTAGCACTTTCATTTATTCCTAGGAGGGATTGAATGAAATTAAGAGTATTAATTGTATTCACATTACTGCTGATGATGACAACAGTATCCACTGCAAATCCAGGTGGCAAAGGGGATGAAGTGCGCTCTCGAGATTGTGCAGGTTCATGCCACGCATCCTCCTCATCGAATGGTGTATCTGAAGCGGTTTTAGATATTCAATTCCCAGAGAATGTGTACGCAGGATTGTTACTCGAAATACAAACTACAGTTGCATCAGTCGAAGTTAGTTCTAACAATATGGTCGGTCTAACTTTGTTGATTAATTCTGATGGAGCTAAGGATTTACCAGCAAATGATGGATGGGAGATAATCACCGATCCAAACGGTGGTGGTAACAATTATGTTGAGGTTTCAGACTCATTTTCTGCGCAAAATAATGTCAGTAATACTTGGACTCTTAGAGCACCAGTAATCGCAGGAAACTATTCTCTCTATGTTGCAGTTCAACACGGCTCTCCTGATGGTGGAATAGCGATGAGCGGCATATCAGAGGCCAAACAAGTAATGGTTGAAGAAGTACCAGAAAATCTTCCAAGACTTGCTGCAGACTGGAAACCGATTAATGTTAGAGAATTAGGTTCTGAGACGATTATAACCTTAGAAACCGAGAACACCGATTCAGCGACAGTAGAGATGAAAAATGGTGGAGAAATAATCAATTTACCAGTTTCAGATGGTAAATTTACAATTCCAGCAGCAGTAAATCCAGGAGTGGTTGAGTGGAGAGTAATTTTAGAAGGCGAAGGTCCGACTCAAACATCTCCTTGGTTCCGATTAACAGCCCAAGAGCCGGGGTGGGAAGTCGACGAATTTGCACTGTACTTGCAAGGAGTATCCATGCTACTTTTGGGTCTGGGCCTAGTGATAATGCAGAGGCCAGATAAGCAAGAAGAGACTAGTAAGTACGATAATACCGACATAGTATCTTCTCAGATAAATCTCCAAGCAACCGTGGATACGAGTCAATCTCCTCCAATTCCCGAAGGCGGAATTCCTGAAGGTTGGACTACAGAACAGTGGGAGTATTACGGGCACGAGCATCTTGAGAAAATAGCCAGAGGTGAAGCCTAATGATTTCTGCAGGAACCTTCCATGTCATTTCTACTGAACTGACAATTGGAATGTTTGCTCTATCAGGCGTGGCCTTCCTTCTTTGTTTGATCAAAAAGGGACCAATTTCTCGAGAATCGGTCGCGCACTGGGCTCTTCTTGGTGGTTTACTTGCATCTCCACTTGCAATAATTAGTGGAATCAATGCATCTCCAGGAGAAGGATTTGACAANCCGTTATTGGCTAACAAATTACTCCTTTCTATGACATCAGTTGGGTTAGCAATAGGTGTTTTATTGCGAAGAAAGTGGGGCGGAGAAGTCGACATTAGGCATGCTAGCCTTGGAATGGTTTCAGTCGGGTTGATGTTGGTCACTGCTGGAATGGGGGGAGAGTATTCAAGGTCTGAAACTCTCCTTTACTTCGTACCGAAAGAAACAGTGATGATATTCCCAATATGGGCTAGCGTAATCGTTGCAATTATCGGTTTAGTGATAATTGGCAAATCAGCCATAGAGCATAGAAGCTGATGAAGGCGTAGGTTCAGATTCTGCACCTTCCATCATCGAACGAATTTGTTCTTCGAGTTGTCGAGCCTCTTCAATGAGAGGCTCATGGTCCAAATCTACAACTGGAAGCATCTTGTTTAGATGTTCAATAATTACTGCTGCTGCTCTAGCATCTGGGAATCGAGGGTCAGCCTCTACCATGATGCTCATGATGTTCCTGCCACGGCTAGCTCCTTCACTAAGCATAGCGCCAGTCATTCCCTTGATTACTCCCTGTTCTAGCAGGGGGATCTCCATGTCCTTGAGCAATTCAGTCATCTTAGGAGTTGCTGCAACTCCAAGGACATCCACTTCCTCAGTGTCCTCATATTCTACAACGGGTTCTTGTCCGTTCAATCCACCTTTCATTCCTTTTCGAGCGAATGCATCTATGAGAACTCCCATCGCTGCCTTCTGTTCCTTCGACCAAACGAATAGTGAACTGACAATATCGTGGACAAGAGGGTCTGGAACAATTAGTTCACTCATCAATAGGAGAACTTTGTCACATCCTTCAATTTTACAAATCGGTTGTCCAGAATAAGCTCTGATTGGAGGTAAAGGCACACCATCTTGAACCAAGCAAATCGCAGGTAACTTGGGATGAGCAACCCCTCCCACATATTCCAATTCCAAATGATCAATCAAAAAATGAGCAACGACGCTTGAAACCATTCCAACACTTGGAAAACAACATACTACAAGCGCATCTTCGAGGTCAACGGTCTTATCGAGCCATACTTTTGCTCCGTCCATGAACTTAGGACAGCCCATCTTGTGTATAATCTCGCCCCCTTCTATGCTCAATGACAATGCCAAGCAATTTGAAGGTGAACCCTTCAAGCCAATGTATGGGCGAACAGAGAGAGCATACCCTTTCGCCTTCAGCCTGGAATAGGTTCGAGACATGCCCTCGTATGTATTGGCTCAGCCGCCAAAAATTACCTCGTAAAGCAGGTATGGCAGCAAGTCTTGGAACTGCTGTCCATGCATCGATCGAAGATTTGCTACAAATAGATTTGACAAATCGAAAACCAGACCAAACCCACTGGCTTCCCGAAATGGCTGAGAATTTCTTAAAGCAACGCTGGGAGGAAGAAAAAGAGATTTTCCATTCGACCCCTAGAAGGCCAATGTGGAAGGAAAAGGAATGGGATAAAGCCAAGAAAATGCAACGAGGAGCGATCAAAATGCTTCTAGAATTTGTAGGGGCAAATGGAGTTACACCTCTCAAAACTACAGTTGCTCTTTGGAATAGTATTCTTTCGAGAGTAATTGCTGTTGAAGGTGAATTGAGAACCAAAGATAATCGATTGATGGGCCGATTAGATATGCTATTTGCAGATGTGGATAATCAGGGGCAATTGCAGGGATGGATAGTTGCCGATTTGAAAACCGGCCGAGCGCCAAATGAAGAATTGAAACCTGAAGTCCAAAGACAATTATTGCTCTACAGAGATATCCTTCTTTCTAACAATCCAAACGCGCCTCCTGTGAAAACCGAAGGCTGGTATACTGCTAATGCAACTAGATACACCGCTACAGGCGGACCTGTAATCGATGATGCGTTGAAAGCTTGGGAGGAGACAAAACCGAGCCCAACCCCACTCAAAGCAACGCCAGGACAATCTTCTTGCGGAGGGTTTTGTGATTGGAAGGCATGGTGCCCTCATTGGTGGAATTGGAGATTAGAAAACGGAACACTGGGCAGTGAAGACTTTTCAGATTCTGTGATTTTACTTCATCACTTTGATGATAACAATGGTACAGGAATAGCAGAAATCTGTGAACCTGCTAATGCAGAAGGAAGAGCAATGCCTACAGGTATTCAAATCCCAATAAGTTTTGATGGCAGAGGTAAAGAAGCATTACAAGAATTGCTCTCAACAGGCCACCAAGGTCCTATTTTCATTGGAAGCGCGATGACTAATAGAGATACTTGGAGGGTAGGACATTGGTGTGACGTACTACCTTGGTCACCGATCCCTGACGCTTGAGATAAATTCTCTCAACGTTTCACGAGCTACATCATCTTCGATTCCATTTGGCGATAACAACCAATCTATGTATCGCGGGTCTTCTTGTTCAATCGTCTTGACGTCCTTGCCTCTGTGTCTACCAAAAGCAACAATGTAAACGCCCTCATCGATTTTTATTCGGCCCTTTTCATCCAAGGAATCTAGGTCGGATAAGGAGCGACCCAATTCACTTTCATCCTTACGAGCCTCTCCATTGATTAGCCAATATTCGATGTCTTCCAGAGACCTTCTAAAGTTTGAAGGATGGTCTCTCATCACTTTCCATAGCAATAGCAAACTCGCTGCTGCGTCAGCAGCTGCATCGTGAGCATTTGACAGATCGATGCCGTGTCTTGCACATTGCGCTCCTAAATTGTGAGGCCTTGGTATCTTTAATCGTCTTACTGCTTCTAATGTATCTAGAACAACCATTGGCTTTGGAGGAACCATGCCGCATCTGAAAAATTCATTTTCTAGTAAAGGCATATCAAATCTCCTAGCATTGTGACCAACAATTACTGAACCATCAATCAAAGAAAACAGTTCTTCTGCATAGTGCTTGAAAACAGGCTCTCCTCTAACGTCGGAATCATAAATTCCGTGCACACCTGATGCTCCCATAGGAATCGGTCGTTGGGGATTTACTAGAACATCATAATTGACAGCGCTTCCATCAGGCTTTGCGCCTACCAATGCAACTTGCACAATCCTGTCATTATTGGTCGAGATGCCCGTAGTTTCAAGGTCGAATGCAAGTACTTGATGCCCCTCTAATACATCGACCATGATTAAGGCAGGTATCCGATACAAATGAACATCACTACACAATTTCTATGTCTTGATGTTTCAGCAAGGGCACTATGGGCATCAAGGATTGGTTTAGGAAAAAGCCTGAGGCAAAGCCAAAACTTACTGAGAAGCCAATTCAGTTGCCTGAATTGGACAAGAATGCTTTACTTGAAGAGACACTAATGGCATTTGAGTCAGATGAGACTACCCTAGAATTAGACGAAGCGGTTGAAGCAACTCCTGAATATGATGCCGGAGAAGTTGAAATTGATGCATTATTAGATGATGAAATGGAATCCAATTATGACTTGAATACGGTTTCAGAAACCGAAATCGAAGACCTGTTAGAAGGCGCAGAAATCTTAGGAGATGTGTCCCAAGAGGTGGATTTCGAATCTACCAATAACCAATCATCATAGGGGCATAGTTAGATATTTAGAATGTGAGCGGGTTATATGAACCGAAACAAAGGTCTGCTAATTTGCGCTTTGTTGTTGGTTCAACTCTTGACGGGTTGCACTGGTGTTTTGGAAACAACAGTCGACCCAAGAGCCGCTTTAACAGCAGCTCCAACCGAGATTCAGCAAGGCGAAGAAGTTACTTTTGATGCACGAGCATCAGATGCAATTGAAGGCGTAATTACAGAATTCAGTTGGGACTTTGGAGACGGTACTAAGACTTCAACAATCGCAGGATTCACTTCTCATCAATATTTGAAGGCTGGTCAATTCAATGTGAAAATGACTGTGACCAATGACCAAGGAGGAACCGATTCAACCAGTATTCTAATCCGTGTAAACGGAGCACCTCAGATCAACCTCTCAATCCCAGAAGTTGTCAGAAGTGGAGATATTATTCTTCTAGATGCTTCCAATACTATGGACCCGGAAAACGGCCCTTTGAATTTCATGTGGGATTTAAATTTCTTAGAAGATTCTGATGGTGATGGAGACACTCGAAATGATATTGATTCAACCGAAGAAACGGTCTACTTACCTACAGAATCTAGTGGTACTATACTTGGTTCATTAACGGTTGATGATCGCGAGGGCGGAATTGTAACCGAACAATTCACCATAGAAATCCAGCCTCGTCGTTACAAAGTCTCATGGGTTGAAAATACCCTTGAATGGGATTACGATGAATACCTGGCACAAGGTGAAACATGGACAGATAACATGACTCCAGGAGTTGGTGCTAGAATCATTGCTTACGATGCGGTTCTACAATTGGACCAAGACTTGTTTATGCCGCCTGATAATTTTACCCTTTCACTTAACATCATCGATGACGGCCATCGAAGGAGTTCACAGACCAGCCCTGGCAACATTACTCGTAATGAATCAACAACTGCAGAATTAAATGCAAGCAATCTAAACCCAGCAGGCCAAGAAGGCGTATTCGATGCAGATAATATCGACCAATTGCTGGAAAGTCTACTCAATGAACCGGGTGCAAGATTTGGACAAGGCGAATGGGTCTGGACGATTGTTGCTCAAAATGCAGACCCTGACTCTCTAGTTCCTGGAGCGCCAGACCCTGATGGTGGAAACGATTGGACCTTGACAATCGTGGTTACAGTTCTGACTCCGGTGTTAACCGAAGTTGCGTACGAAAATCAGTTGAATTGAATTGGCTGTACAGTCTTCCAATTTGCATTGGCTAATTTCTTGGCCTTTCCATCCGCTATGATCGGATGAATGTGAACCAGTCTCCCATGCATTCCATGCACTCCAAATTTCACACGTAATTCGACTTGGCGCTCTCTCTCAGCAGCTTCCATTTGTTCATCATCTAACTCGATGCTCGCCATCTCTTTTCCAGAGGCTATAGATGAAATAGAGAATTTATTTCCTCGAATATGAGCACGTGGTCTGAAGTCCATATCGTCAGGACCATTCATCCAAACTTCTAGGTCGATAGACAAGTAATCACGAATGCCGACGCGCTTGATATTGATTGAATCTACCATCTTGACCAACCCATGCGAGAGGCCGGTGATTCAAAATCTCTCGCATTAATCGGGAGGTCTGGGTATTCAACCTAATCTTTGATATGGGTTGATGAAATTGTTTGGATTATGTCACCACCAACAAGAGGATTAGGCACTCAGAAAAAGGCAAGACTCCAGAGATTAAAAGACGAGGTCAAGAGATTTGTATTTGCAAATCCAGGTTGCAGTGCTCAATCAATAGTCGGTCACCTTTCGCATGACAAGAAACTTCGAAACCACGGCCTGACTCCTAGAAAGATTGGATTCTTTATCCCTCGACATCTGAAAGCACATCTCACCTGGTGGCAAGACCATGTTGCAGGCCGTCGTGTTTACGGGCCCAACGATGATAATTAATCGACAGTCTGAAGGAGAACCCGCTTTACGACACATCATGGGTGAAGTTACGGCATACTTCGATCTCGACGGCACCCTATTGGACGGCTCTAGTGAAAAAAGCCTCACTGCGCTCTTATCCAAACGAAGACCATGGCGAATTCCACTGGGAGCTACGATGTGGACTTTAGGATTCATCGGCAATCTTATGCGGGCTCGGTCGGTTTACGATGCGGCAAGAAATCGAGGCCACCTTTCTCTGTGCAATTGGGACACGCTTCGAAAACTTTCTAGTGAATTAGTCGAATCAAAATTATCCAAACAAATCCCCCAGGAAGCTAGAGATAGATTGGATTGGCATAGAGAGCAAGGACACAGATTAGTCCTTGTTACTGCTACGATTATGCCTATGGCACAGGCGATGTCAGATCATTTGGGAATGGATGCAGTTTACGGATGCGGCCCTAAAGATATGACCGGAATAATGAGCGGTTCTGAGAGAGGTTGGAGCGTGCCTAGACGTAAAGGAAAGGTCCCAATTGTGCAAGCAGATGCTGAGAGCATGGGTCACGATTTGTCCAAGTGTTGGGGCTACGGGAATACTCATGCCGATTCATTTTTCATGTCAATTACTGGTAATCCGGTTGCAATCAATGCAGAAGGAGGTCTGAAATCTCTTGCTAAAGAGAAGGATTGGCCGCAATTCGAATGGCGCGTTTAATGCGCCCGTCGCGCTTAAATGGGAAGGGCAGGTCGCCAAGTCTACACTGGCCCCATAGTGTAGCCTGGATATCACAGTGGCTTGCGGAGCCACGAACCCGTGTTCGAATCGCGGTGGGGCCGCTCTACTCTTCTTCAGTGACTAAAGTCACTCTTTGGTCTAAAGCCAATCTTGCTGAAGCATTAATCAGCGGTAGGATGGCCATGGCCAAGCAGATTCCCATAAATGCTACACAAGCATATGATAGATACTCATTGATCATAGTCACTTCATCAGGGAGGTATTCGGATGAAGTGCTAGCCATCATCCAAGACCCCGAAAAGCCACCGATTAATCCGATAGCAGAACCAGCGATACTCAATTTCACACCTATTGATTTTAATTTGAATAAAGCGAATCCTCCGATAAGAACCAATATGCCCCCAGACATTAGAGAAAACCCTCTTACTGAATATGCACCATCTTCTCGAATTTCATCATGATACAGTTGATAATCTTCAGCTGTAATATTGACTTCTTGCCTCTGGTAATTTTCTAAGATGCCGTCTAAATCCTCTTCTGGGAAATCTTCTGCGAATGAATTTTTCACATCACCAAACCCAGTAGCTAGCATCAAAGTGGCACCAAAAATCAACAGAATTGCGATTGTTTTGGGACCTTTCTCGTCCGCTCTAATCGGAAACAATTCCGATGCATCAGGAGTGGGAGGATTACTCATTTCGACAAGCCTCCAATCCACGTCTTAGAGAATCTGGAATAGCTAAGGATTCCATATTTGTCATACTAACACAAACAGTTACTTGTTCACTAGTCCATAACAAGTCGCCATTTTGATTTTCGAATTTGTATTGCCAAGTGCATGATTTGTTTCCTACCTTAGAAATCCAAATTATTGCTGTTACGGTGTCCCCATATCTAAACGGGTTATGAAACTCTGATTTGATATCAACAACAGGGAAACCAATTCCCATTTCATTGATTATTGTGGGGTATGAGATTTCACACATCTGCTCCCAAGCCTCTTCGAAAAAGCGATGAGCAAGGTCGTATATTCTTGGATAGAAAGCAATCCCTGCCATGTCCAGCATTGGGAAATCTACCCTGCGAGTTAAGCGAACTGCCATACTACTGCGTGAGGGATTTACTTATTCAAGCATCCTCGGGCTTGGGCCATTTTTTGGCTAATACTTTAGCCAGGTCATCATCGAGTTTAGCATTCCACCAATCACTTCCTTGCCATATTGCATATCTTCCCCGGATTCCTCTGATGTCTGCTCCTTCAAATGAGCAATTTCGGAAATTAGACAGATTCAATCTTGCCTTTCTTAGGTCTGCACCTCTGAAGTCACAATTATCGAATGCAGATTTCATCAAATCAACTTCGACCATAGATGCTCTATGAAAATTTGAATTTACAAAATTCCCTTCAGTCAAATCAGCATTATCTAAAATGCATCTTTTGAAATTAGATCGAGGATGATTACCTCTTCTCAGCAGTTCTCCAGCATGGTTCTCAAATGACCAATCTAGCGGAACTTCTTCTTTGTCGGTACTGCTGCCCGACATAACCATCTTATCACCTCAGTAGCGACTTCGCTTGTCTAAATGCGCTCTACCTTCAGGGGTCAAAATCGCATAACGATTCTTCTCTTTAGCAGAAGGAGGAGTTACTAAGAATCCTCGTTCTCGTAGTCGGTTCAAGTAAAGAGATAGGTTGCCTGGAGGCTCTAATCCAGCATCTTCGAATAGTTCGTCGATAACTCGAGGCGGACTGTCGTTAACACCTTCAACATCTCTGAGATATTGGATTGCACCCAATACTTGGTCGGGCTTTCTAATCAAACTACAATTTTCGATTAGTGCTCTGAAAGCAGAGCCTCGTTCCGGCAGTCCAGCATCACGAGCAGCTTCTACAGCAGCCTCAATCGCTCTTTCACGAGCGTTGCGGATTCTAGAAAGCGCTATCGACCACGTATCGTCACTTTTGATTCTGATAAGGCGCTCATCAACACTCGTCTGTGCTCCTGAGATGTCGATTTCAACATCTCCGGCTCGAATCAAAACTTTTGCTTCATCTTCCATTTGACCACCTTATTGTTGGCGACTTTGCAACCGTTGATAACCGTTTCATAAGTTCGATTTAGCCGCGACTTTCGTTCATTACCCGGTCTAAACAGTGTATTAAAGGCATGTTTAACTCAATAGATAATGTAATTTGATTCTTCGAAAAAATATCACGCCGGAGTATGCCTTGCACTTGAAAAATATGGAATCAAATCTTTTGTTTAGGATAAGGCACTTGAAGGAGGGACATATTCATTCAATTGCCCGGGTGATTTTATGAAGCGCGTCTCTGCCGTTTTAATTTCTCTTTTCCTACTAATTTCTTGTATTCCTATAGGTATGGTATCTGCATCGGGAGAATCGAGTTCAATAACCTCATTCACCGGTGGATTCGCAACAGTTAACGTCGACCTTCAAGGCGGTGTAACCAATAACAATACCACGGTAGAAGTTCCTAGAAACGTCACATTTAGTACCGTCAGTTTTGATTTAGAAGTAGAATCAAGCGAACAAAGTCCTGGTCAAGTTTGGATCGATATAGATGAGGACGGAACCTTTGAATGGGAATTCACAGGACTTGGTTATGGAAACATTGGCCATCAAAATCAATTCTATGATGGTAATGATTGGTATGTCTCTAATGTGAATGGCTCATCATCAGCACCAGGCATCTTATTGCCATCATCTTCTAACCTTCAGTCTTCAACACTTAATGCAAGCTTCTATTCACAAGCGGGAGGAGGATTCTTCCAAATTGGCGAATTCCAAGAAGTCATTGAAACAGATCTTGATTCCGATGGATATCCTGAGCCACTGTTTTTGTTGAACAAACAATCAAACAATTCGACGTTCTTTGTTTGGGCAGATTGGAATTCCGGTGCAGGAATCACCACTTCTTCACCAATTCAAACCTGTGATAATGCGACATCAATTTCAGTAGGAGATTTGAACAATGATAGTCAAGAGGACATTATTGCATTCTCAACGTTTTCCAGTAATGCTTGCGTTCATCTTGGTAATGGTACCACATTTGACCCTGTTCTAAACCTATCATTATCCAGTGGATTAATCAGTGCAAAAGTAGGCGATTTCAACTCTGATAATTTCGATGAAATAATTACAATTAGTGCTATGGGGAGCCTAAGTTTCCATACCTGGGATAACACAACATCAACTCTAAACTCTGCGGTTACACAGACAATCTTCCCTAATGGTTCTCAAGGCATTCCTGCCAATCTTGTATCTTTGTACATTGCGGACTTCTTTGGAAATGGTAACGAATCAGTGTTGATTTCAGACCAGATGGGTCATTGGAGCCATTGGCAGTATTTCACTGGCGGATGGGGTGGACCTATCACCACTTTCGATAATATCAAACAAGATGAAATCATTGCTGATTTTGATAATGATGGGGACCTAGACCTCATAGGAACAAATGACTTAGGTTATGCTATGAGAATAAATGACGGTAGCGACTGGGACTTAATCGAAGTCCAACAGCAGATAGATATTCTGAATGCTACAATCACCGATTTCGATAATGATGGAATTATGGATGTATTGACTCCGAATACTGGTTTTTCTGACGGTAATAGTGCAACACTAGAAGGAAACTTGACAATTAGAACAATCAATGGTACGAATCTCTCTGGGCTTTCGGTCATGGAATTGGAACCTTGGTCATTACCTACTTCAGTTATTACAATGGATATGGATGGAGACGGAATTCCTGAGCAAATAGTCGGCGCAGGTGAAACCAATTACGGGGTGTTCATTGCTGGCTGGCACAGTATACAATTAGACGCAGATGGCGATGGATCGGTGGAGATGAGCCGTAGTGGATATGCTGGTGACTCTTCAAACGGACTACCTCCTCTTACTATGATAGACGAAATGGATGGCATAAGAGACGATTTGTCTCCAATAATTTCAAGCGCTCCTACAGTTATCGACTCTTATGGAATTTCAATGGTAAATTACTCGATGAATGTAGAGAGTAGTGGAGCTGGATACTTTAATTATTCAAATTTGGATATAGGATATGATTGCTATTTCCATATCGATGCCAATCCACACGCATCTTCTAATTTGACGAATGTATTCAATCAAGGTATGACAGGAGGAGTTGGCAATTTCACAATTAACATACCAGTAAATTCAACTCAAGCAGGCCAAATATCTTTGACAAATATAGTTGCAGTTCATACACCAGGTGCTCCGAATCTATCAATTCCGATAACACCAACTCTTCAATTGATTAGTGCAACATCAGAACAGATTACTATAGCTTGGAACGACCCGATTGATTTCGGATTAGATTTTGATGAATTCGAGGTATTCAAACTTGAATCTGCCAATGATTCAGTTTCACTGACTGACATTTATGTGTCAACTAGAGATAATCAAACCCAAGATACGAATGTCACTGTAGGTTCAACATATTGGTATAGTGTACGCTCAGTTCATACATTTGGAATCGCTTCAAACTTGTCTAATCCATTGCAGGTGACAGTGCCTTACCCAGCACCTCCTTCTGAAATCACCGGCACACAATTGACAGATATTTCATCGGACAGTGGAGGAGCTCTACAGTTATCATGGAATCATTCAACCGATACATTCTCTCATTATGACGTATACTTAGAAAGTTCATCTTTTTCCAGTATCTCTGGCCTTTCATCAATAGCCACAATTTCATCATCTGAAAACTCTACAACTCTAACCGGTTTAACCGATGGCCAAGAATATTGGGCAGCGGTAATAGCGGTTGACCAGTACGGAAATAGTACGACCTCAGTGACTTCAGTAGGCCCTGCCTATCCTCGAAACGATGTTCCAATGTCAGTCAGTTTAGAATTAAATGTGAGTTCTCAAACCTCTTTGAATTCACCATTTTATCTTCACGTCACCGCACTGATCGATGGCAACGAAGTGACTCCTTCAGGTACAATTCAGATTAATATGGAAACAGAATCAGGGACCTATCCTCTTTCAACAAATTGGGACTCAATAACTCATGACGAGTTCGCAAATCTAACATCTTTCACTAACGACATTACAGGCGAAGTGACCTTTTGGGCAAATTATAGCGGCGATGATGGCGATGAACAAAACAGGCCGATAGCGTCAGCCTCAACCTCTGCAACTACCACGGTAAATGTTGAAGCTAATTTCTATGCTGAGGAAGACGGATATCAATTAGATTGGGAGAATGAGACAAGTGTAAGGGTGAATCTGGAAGCGCTAAACCCATCTCAACAATCATTACTAGATGGCTCAACTATTGTATGGACGGCATACAATGCGAGCAGTAATGTTACCACCACTGGTACAGAACAAATTACAGGAGGCTCCAAGTTATTCATCGTATCATATATCGGTGAAGGAATCCTGTTCGTTAATTTGACAAACCCTACTTGGATAGATGCTGGAACCAATTCACTTCAAATCGACTTGATTGCTTATGGCGATCAAGTGGATGAAAATGAAACAGAAAATAATGAAACAGAGCCTACCCCTTGGACTCCTGAAACAATGAGCGATTTAACAATTGATTGTGGTCAAATAATTATCGACCCATCAATTTCACAGAATATCGATTGTACAATTACGAATCCAAATAACTACTCAATCGATGTTTCATTAGAAGCAGATGGCTGGTCCGAGTGGCCGGATTTCATCTTGTTTGAACCGAAGGCAGGACAAAGCGAATTCAGTCTAGATGCATTTGCTAGCAATATAGTTGAAATCAGAGTTGAAATTATTCAAAACCTATCTGAAAACGGTTTACTGAACGGTAATTTAGAGATTGATTTACGCCAAGGGCCAAAAGATTACACAAGTCCTGCTGATAGGCCAGTCACCTATTCAATCCAATGGACTTTAATCGGTGAAGACCCAGTCGTAGACCCAGAGCCTCAAGACAATAATACAAATCAAACAAACACCGGTAACAAGGATTCATCGTCTTCAGGAAACATGATGGTAATTGTTGGCGGCATAGGAGCCGTTGCAGTAATTGGAATGATAGTTTTCATCGTACTTAGAATCAGAAACAGCGACTTGGATGAATGGGATGAAGAGGATTTGGATTTAGAGCCAGTTGTAGAATCCGATAGAATTTCTAAACCACTACCGGTGGGCGTTGCTTTAGATGAATTTGATGACAAGACAATTGTCGATGAATCGCCAGATAGGCCAGATATAATCGCAGATTTCGATGAGGAAGTTGAATACGAAGAAGAGGCAGCAGAAGAATCGTATGAAGAGGAATATGAAGAGGCAGCAGACGAAGATTCAGGAATCACCGTGGACGAGCATGGTACTGAATGGTATGAAGACGAGGTTGGAGTTTGGTGGTTTAGAGATCCAGGCGAAGAAGATTGGTCAGAATTCGTAGAATGATTTCGTAATACCTTTGAATGAGTCATTAGAGGGAACGTCATGTCAGGACAAGCATCTTACGACTTAGTGTTGCATAAAGACGCAGATCCTACTACTAGCGGGGTTGCAATTTGCGGCTTTTCAACGGTAGGCATGGTAGGAGTTATTGCAGCATCTCATGTGATTAGTCAACTCGATTTGAAACAGTTGGGAACAGTTTTGAATTCAGAATTCCCAGCCATGGCCTTGGTTCACCACGAGGTTCCAAAGCACCCGGTAAGAGTATACCAAGGG
>QQSK01000022.1:38297-68372 GCA_003602415.1 Candidatus Poseidoniales archaeon
AAAGGTGGCTTTGAGCAATTGATAGTCATCGATGGAGTTGCTCGAGAGAATATGGATGATAGAGATGATTCGCTGTATGGAGTAAGCTCTTCTAAGCCGGGCCGTGAACGGTTGAAGAAAGCCGGTATAGAGCCAGTGCGCCAAGGAGTAGTAGCAGGAATCGCCGGATATCTAATCGCAGAAGGCGATAGATTGGGCCTTGACGTTACAGCAATTCTTGCAGATTGTAATCCTATGTACCCTGATGCTAGAGCGGCAGCACTTGCCATTGAATCCGTTAGCGATTTAACAGGTATTGACATCCCACTTTCCTCACTATTGGAAGATGCAAGAAAGATAGAGGATAGTGTTAGAGAGGTTTTCGAGAATTCTCAAACCATGCTACCTGCACCGGATGATGAAATTGACCCTTCATTCGGCTGAGCGTACTACTTCCAATACAGTTTCCCAATCTGCATCGGTAGCAAACATTGGCTCTGGCATTTGGCAATGAGCCATTTTGAATCCCCTATTCTCCAGGCCGGATTTGATTTTCTTCATCGAAGGAATCTGTCCTATACCTGCAGCGATTCCAACATCATCAATAGCAACTAACAGGTGTTCTTTGGAAAGCAAATCCGCAGATTCAGAAATATGTCGCACAGTTCTTTCTATTTCTCTTTGAGAATGTTCGATATCAAAATCATTCCAATCTGCAGGGTAATCGGCATCCCTACCTGCGCATAGTTTGATTGCGTTTTCGACCGTCATTCTACCGGCGATCTCAGCATCGAAAATCGGACCAATCCACATTGGTCCAGAATAATTGCCAGAGGGTTGTTCTGCGAAGTGGTAAGGGCTGGAACGGATTCTGTATCCTATGTTTTGACTCCAGTTTGATGCCACTTCTTTTGAACGCTTCAATAGAACACTAACTCTTACGTGATGGCCGTCGAATAATGACAAAATCGGGTGCATAGATTTGTCATGCATTGCAGCAATTCTAGCTATAACGCCAAGTAATATTCTCGTCGCATCATCGTGCATGTACGAGTCTGTAATTCCCACAGAGCCATATCTTCTTGCAGCACTGGTTTTTGCTGAGCCGCACAAAGCAGCAGTATCGGTAGCAGTGACTTCTAGAACACCAATTCTTGAAATGGATTGAATGGCAGTATCGAGAAAATTTACCGGAGAGCCAAAGGGGTCTAAATCAATCCACTGAAATGGAGAATCGACCATTATTTTCTTTGCATCTCCTTTCACCCATTGGATTCCATCTTCAACAATTCCTTCTTGAGGCAGAGAGAATCTGCTAGTTTCTGGAATCCATTCGATGTCATCACCAATAGGATGGGTTTGGTGTGATTTTCGCCCCCAATCTAGAGCATCAGAGTCTAGATCATTTGCAGTTATCCGCAATCTTTCTTGATGCGGAACTTCCTTTCTCCACCTTCTAGGTCTAACTCCCGTAGCACATAATGCATCTAAAATTCGAATTGGTTTTCCTTCAGAAACCAACCAATCGTGTTCCAACGCATCCGCAAGCAGCATCACAGAACGCGTTCTGGCAGGAGCCATAGCAGGATTTAGAAAACCTTCACCGGTTTTCGCAGCCGGCCCCCTTGGCATATGTGATGGCCTAGTTTGATGGTCCCTTAGATGAACAGAGGTTCTTCCCTCGAGCCAAATATGGCCAGGCCAACCTTCAGGTTCCATAATTCACCCTCAATAATGTTCGAACATGACATCTGGATTGGAATGTGTTACCTTTCTTCCATTATCGACAACTTCCCCAATTATTGAACAACCATCCATTCTTTGCGATAACCAGTCGCAAACAGTTTGTGCGACACTTGAATCTACAGCGAGAATCATTCCACATCCCATGTTGAATGTACGATACATCTCTCTATCGCTTACGTTTCCGTTTTGCTGAATCCAATCAAATTCAGGTAATACAGGAAGAGGGTTGCTAATATGCCAGCCCAAAGAATCATGCAAACGAAGTAGGTTGGATAGTCCACCTCCAGTAACATGGCAAATCGCATGGATGTCACTTGATTCACAAGGACCATCTTGAATCAAATCAACGACAGGGTCGCAGTAAATTCTTGTTGGATTTAGGAAAACTTCACCTAGGCTCAGAGAGCCTGTTCCAAACCTTTCAATTCTGTCTCCTTCAACTTCGAAAGGTGCATCATCTTCCCATGATGCTCCGCAGTGAGCCATTACACTTCTTACCAATGAATATCCATTCGAATGAACACCAGAAGATGGCAACCCGATCAAGACATCCCCTTGTTTCAGATTTGCACCAGTGATTTCACTCCCTTTTGCCAACCATCCTAATGCAGTCCCTGACAAGTCTAGTTCAGTTACAATGCCAGGAAGGCTAGCCGTTTCGCCTCCAGCAAGTGTAACTCTTGCTCGTCTGCAGGCTTCAGCAAGACTGGCTCCGATTGCAGCATGAACAACAGGGTCAGGCTTAGGTACAGCGATATAATCAACAAATGCAATCGGTTCAGCACCAACGCACAACAAGTCGTTAACATTCATTGCCATACAATCAATACCAACCCCGGCCCAATGTCCTAGTTTTGTGGCGATTGAAAGTTTAGAGCCAACACCATCTGTTGCTAGCGCTAGATAGTTATCTCCAAACTCAACTAGTCCGCCAAAACCGCCAGGTAAGTCTACTGGAGCGCCAGGACTACCTGCCTTTCTTACAGATTTGCTAAGGGCGCCCACCAATGCTCCGACGGCACTGCCCTCGAGATCGATATCAACGCCGCTTCCAGCGTAATCTAGACCATCTGCCATGTTACTATCCATTCGTACCATGCTCATCATAATGCCGATTGAATCTGAGATGCAATCCAAGGCAAAGATAAGTCCAATCGATGGTCGATTCCACTATGTGTTCCAACGAATTCTTCCCATTGATGTGCAATGTCTAATTCTAACATTCTTTGATGCAATTGACGTAAACCGTACTGTATATTGTATTGGTCAGCATTTCCTACATCGATCCAGCACGGAGGGAGGTTTTGATGGTCTTCAATCATTGTCAATGGGTCCCATGACTTCCAATCAGCCCATTTCTCATCATCAAAATTGCAATTTGCATCGACAGGCAATGTTCCATCGCTATAGGTGGCAGCCATAGCTAAAATCATCAATGTGTGGAAATCATCACTTCGCAATTTCGATGCATTTTGAACATATTGAAGAAAACCCTCTTCTCCACCATGTGTAGAAATTTGAGTTAGAGTAGCAGCCATCTCTAAGCCGTATAGCAATTCAAATCCACAGTCACCCGAATGACATGCTACAGCATCCCATTCGTCATCGAGCATTCCTCTGACAAGAGCCCCATATCCTCCACTTGATTTACCAACTAATCCAAATCCTGAGATGTCATACCTTGAATTTAATTCTGAACGAAGGTCATGTTTCAACCAAGAACCCCAGTCGCCTAAAATTTCAGAATCTATGAATTGATTTCCACCCAATGATGTGAATGTATCTGGCATCACAAGAATGGAAGCAGGCATTAATCCTTCATTGACCAATCTTTCATGCCGTTGTGGAAGAGTTTCTGAAAAGGCTCTCCAATTCGCCCTGGCAAAACCGGTCCCAGTAAATGGTGCGAGATAGATTATACAAGGCATAGGGCCGTTTGAATTGGGGGGGATGTGCACTACAACCTCTCTTTCACAAGGATCTCCAAGCTTGTTTTCCAAATTAGAGGAAGTAAACGAGAATCTTTCGAGATTTCCTCTGATGGGTTCAAAAGAGTGGGCGGGCATGTACCTGCGATGGGCAACAAGGAAATGTGCTTGGCGGTATTCCAATGGAAGCCAATGGAGGTTGAATGATGCGAATTAGTTCCAGTGGAAATAAAGGGGAAGAAATGTTCTATCTCAATGATTATATGCGGTCGACAACGGCTCCAGATGTCCGGTTGGAGGAATTGCCATGACTATCCAAGAATTTGACCTTCCCGCAAGATGGAGAACTCTATTGTTGGATAATTACAGTGAAGCTATTCACACTTTGGAAGTTTCATGGCCAGATGTTCAATCCTTGGAAGTATCATACAGAGACATTGAATCCTTTGATCCGGATTTTGCACTTTCAATAATCGAAGAGCCTGAAAACAATACTCAAGCAGCAAATCAAGCACTTGGTTTACTTCTTGCTGAATTAGGCTCTCCTAGAATTGTTGCATTTGTCAGAATTATTGAACTGCCTCCGGATTCCAATCGTACGGTTCGCCAATTAAGAAGCGAAGATTTAGGCTCAATGATTTCAGTGGATGCAATCGCAACCAAGATCGGGAGAGTCTTACCAAGAACCTACGAAGGCTCGTTTGTTTGTGTCGCATGTGGGCACTCTACCAGAATTAGCCAACCAAACGAACAAGAACTAATCGAGCCAATAGAATGCTTCCAAATCGACGGAGGATGTGGTCGAAAGAAAGGACAAACACGCTTCGTTCAACGCGTTGAAGAATCTATTTTGATAGATACACAATTCATAGAATTGCAGGAACCTCCTGAAAACCTTCGGGGAGGAGTACAGCCTGAAAGAATTCTATGCATTGCTGAACATGATATTGCAGGCCAATTAAACCCTGGAGATAGAGTAACAGCTAATGGAATGTTATTCGTTCGTTCGCAAAGAAAATCTGGTAAAGACACTCCAATTTTTGACATTTTCATGAGGATTCATAGTATTCAAAGAGAGAACATTCCACTTGAAGAGATTCAAATTTCAGATAAAGAGGAACAGGAAATCAAGGAACTTGCACGCAGAGACGATATTCACGAATTGCTAACTAATTCAATCGCACCATCCATTTTTGGAATGACTCGTCAAAAGGAGTCGTTGATGTTGCAATTATTTGGAGGAGTTGCTTCTAAAGCAAAGGATGGGACTAGACTGAGAGGAGATATTCACATTTTGTTAATGGGTGACCCTGGTGTTGCGAAGTCACAACTGTTGTCATATATGTCTCAAATTTCTCCACGTGGAAGATTCACATCTGGTATGTCAGCATCCGCAGCAGGTCTTACTGCAGCGGCAGTTCAAGATTCGGCTGCCGATGGCCGCTGGACTTTGGAAGCAGGTGCACTAGCATTAGCAGATCTCGGTCTTGCAGCAATCGACGAATTCGACAAGATGAATGAGAACGACCGTTCTTCCATGCACGAGGCGATGGAGCAACAGAGAATTTCAATTTCTAAAGCAGGGATTAATGCAACACTTTCTACTCGCTGTGCTATCTTAGCAGCAGCTAACCCAAAGGCAGGGCGATTCCAATCTGTTTCAGAAGTTCCATTCACTCAGCAGATTAATCTCAAGCCGGCTTTGATTTCCAGATTCGATGTTATCTGGTTGCTAACCGATCAACCTGCGGCAGACCATGATACAATGATTGCCAACCACATCATGAACAATCGGGCAAGTTCTACACCAGAAATTTTGATTGAGCAGGGGAGCGCAGTAGACCCAACCAAATCTGCAGCCAATGATGGATTGGATTCTAAACAGGGGATTGTTAATCGAGAGTTAATTCGAAAATACGTTGCTTTCGCAAAGCGAACTATCCATCCACAGTTAACAGAAGATGCTCGTCAAGCACTGAGAGAGTTCTATGTTGAAACCCGCAGACAAGGCGGAGAATCTCACGATTCAATTGCAATTTCAGCAAGAGCCATCGAAGGATTGTATAGGCTTGCCCAAGCATCTGCTAGAGTAAGACTATCTGATGATGCTACCATTGAAGATGCCGAAAGGTCGATTCGTCTGACAAAACTTTGGAGGCATGAATTGATGGGTGAAAACTTCGATGAAACAACTCTTCAATCAGGAAAGAAAGCAACTGCTAGAAACCGTGAGAGAACTATTCTTGAAATCGTTAGAAGAATCTTCGCTGAAACAGGAGACATAGTGGCTCTAGCAGATGTTTTGACCGAAGCAGGACGTATGGATATCAGCCGAGATGTTGCGGAAGACATCATTGAGGCATTATGTAGAGATGGACGTCTGATGAGACCAGGCGGTTACGACACTCTTCAGCCTGTATGATACGATGTGCTCATATCGTGGTGTCATTACAGGTGGTAATATGGAGCCGGAAGGTAATGTGGCGGAACCCGCATTGCTAGACCCCGAAGGGCTAGGCTTCATGTGTGGTATTGAAGTTCACCAGCAGTTAGCAACCGGCAAATTGCATTCTCGTCAACCTGGAGAATTACATGATATCACAATAGATACGTTGCCTGAAGATTGGCCGAAATATAATCGCAGACTCCGTTCATCTACAGGCGAAGGCGGGAAAGTCGACGTAGCGGCAAGATTCGAATCAAAGAGAAACAGGTCGTTTGTATATTGTCAGGCACCTAATGCCGGATTGATCGAATTAGATGAACAACCTCCACTTCCTCATGATGAGGATGCATTGGATATTTCTTTGACAGTGTCTGGTATGATTAACGCTCATCCAGTTCCACTACTCCAGACTATGAGAAAGACAGTTGTAGACGGCTCTAACACAAGCGGATTTCAACGCACAACTCTAGTTGCTACAAATGGAGTATTGGAAACCGAAGGAGGTCCCGTCGGTATTGATGTACTATGTTTGGAAGAAGACAGTGCAAGAAAATTGGACAGTGAACTAACGGCTGATGGGGAAATTGTAACCTGGAACCTAGACCGATTAGGGATTCCATTAATCGAAATCGCAACAGCTCCTGATGTCAAAAACCCTGACCATGCAAAGCAGACATCCATTGCCTTGGGAAGAACACTTAGAGATACTCGTAGAGTAAGAAGAGGATTGGGAAGCATCAGGCAAGATCTGAATGTTTCAATTATGTGCGGAGACCGTGTTGAAATCAAAGGTTGTCAGGATTTGGCTTGGATTCCAAGAATCATTAGATGTGAGATGGCAAGACAACTCCATTTCTATCGATTAGCCAACCAATTGAGAGGGATGCACAATCTTCCGCCATTATCTCCGGACAGAAGAGTAGATACTCCATCAGTGAAAGGCGAGGTATCTGAGATATTGAAATTAGAACTAGTCGATGTAAGTTCTTCATTTGCTACTTGCCAAGCTAAAAGAGTCAAGCAAGGTCTAGATTCTGGTTCAGTAATGCTGGCTTTACCACTCCCTGGTTTTGAGGGACTTATCGGTGTAAAGGAACTCGATTCCGAGGGTGCTCAAATGCCAAGACTAGGTCGTGAATTAGCGGGTGCTGCTAAACTTGCAGGGGTTGCCGGAGTCTATCATTCCGACGAATTACCGGCATACGGTATCGACCAGCAATTTGTAGATTTAACAAAAGAAAGCCTTTCTGGAGTAGATGCATTTGTACTCTGTCTTGCACCAAGATGGCAAGCTGAATTAGCATTGGAGAGTGTACTGAATCGGGCGCATTTAGCGTTTGAGAGAATTCCGCAAGAAGTTCGTAATGTGGCGATTAAGAAAGGTTCTCCCGAGGATGGAACAACAACTCCAATGCGGCCTCTTCCTGGCGGAGCTAGGATGTATCCAGAAACAGACATACCTCCTCTTACGATATCAAATGACCATTGGAAAAAGATTCTAGAAAATCTGCCAATGACTCAGGAAGAGCGATTCGAACGTTTACGAGAATTCAAGATTAGCGAAGACCAGGTTAAGCAATTGATTACCAGAGAATTGGATGACCATTTCGTAGCCCACAACGAAGGATTACCTGCTAAAGCCTGGGCTACTATGCTACTTGAGAATCAAGGGGATTATGGCTTGATGGCACTGGTTTTAGCAGCCAAAGAAGAAGGCCACTTAACCAAAGAAGGAATTACTCCATTAATCAATGAGTTCACAGGACTCAACCCAAGTATGGAACAAATCTCCTCCAAAGCTGAAGAATTAGGATTCAAGCCAGCAGATTCAGGAGATTTACTAGCAATCGTTGAGAAAGTAGTTGCTGAAAAAATCGACTTTGTCAAAGAAAGAGGAATGGGTGCAATGGGCCCACTGATGGGTGTTGTAATGCAGGAGTGCGGTGGAGCAGCAGATGGAAAGCAGGTCAGTGCATTATTGCGAGAAGTGATAATGAGGAATGCTTGATGAAACGCATCATCATTTTGGCCTCAATTCTATTTTGTTTGCTTTTACCGCCAACATCCGCTTCAGAATCTGATACAAATTATTGGGAAATAGATCTGCAAAATGGATACATTTCTACCAAACCAATTATTGTCGACGACCAGGTAATCGTCAGAACCTCCGGTTTCTGGACTGGAGAAGACCGGCCGAATGTATACAGTTTCAATCTTCATGATGGCTCTGAGAATTGGAGATTCACCAATAATGGTTCCACAAACCATGACATGAGCCCGTTGTTATTTGTTCCAGCCGGAGAAAGCTCTTGCGGTTCTTGGAATGATATGGTTTTGGTTGGCTGGACAGATGGCAAAGTCACGGCTTTAGATTTCGATGAAGGCGAATTAATCTGGGAATCTCAAACAGAAGTTGTGACTTGGGGAATCACCGGATCCATGGCATTGGATGATGGAGAAGTCGTAGTCCCTACAAGACAAGGATTGTCTAAATTCTGCCTAAGTAATGGTAACGAAACCTTACGAGTAGATCTACCACAATTAGGATGGAGGAACGGAGTTACAGTTACATCTCAACATTATTTGTTAGGCAATGAAGAGGGCGTATTGAATACGATTTCAAAAGATGGCTTGGTAACCAATGTTAGCATTGGTGATGGTAAAATTAGGCATTCACCGATTGTAACTTCGGCAGGAATCCTAATCCATCTTCAAACCAGTTCAGCATCAGAAATTTATCTCGACCAAACTCTAATCTCTCAAGAGGGTTCATCTCCTGCAATTCCTTTACAGGTTGGAAATCAGATATATTTGGCAACCAGTTCCAACGCTATTTTGATGACTTGTGATTCTGAATGTGTAGTTGAATCCAAAACACAAATCCATTCCAATGGAGAGATAACTAGACAATATATTCCTGGCCAAATAGATACGATTTGGTTTCCAAACAATACTCCAGTCGGAGGATGGGCTAGCGGCATTCCCGGCTCGCCCTTCGAGATGATTGAAACTCCAAATGACACCTATACTACAGCAGGTCCTGGATTTGGATTAGATGGTTCTATTGCTTTTGGAAATGATAATGGCATTTTGATGGTTTACATTGGCTCATATGATTTTGAAAAATCGAATGAAGGCGATGATGATGTATCTTCTTCAGAGATGGAAATAGAGTCTCTTGTGATTGTAATTCTGATTTTGATAACCGTATTCTTCCAAATACGGAAGAATAACCAAATGGCCACAAAATTTGGACTTCTTTTACTATTGGTTTTAGCAATTATTATCCTACCAGATATCTCGAATATTTGGTCCAAAGAAGTAGACAGATTAGAAGAAAGGCCAGGAGATTGGGACGACTCATGGCCATCTGAATGGAAAGGAACGCAAGTGTTGGTGATTGAATTACCAGACGGTGAAATGGTCATTGGTGACTTTGAGGACTATGAAAATGTAGAGCAATTAACAGATGCTGCCGCTTTGGATTTGGGAATTGAAGTCGAGAAAGAAACCTACAACTTTGGCGATTGGATTATTTCTTTTGATGGCTACTCGGGAGAAGGTTGGGAATTCACAATCGATGGCCAGAGGTCATCTGTTGGAATGTCTCTTGCTGAACTCGAAGAAGACTCGGTTGTACGTTGGTCACCAGCGTGAAGTTCAAGGCTTGAATCCCCTCACATCGAATCATGGTACTGACTGACGGCGTTCACGGTCCTGTTCTCGCGCCGGTCGAATCACTGGTAATCAACACCGTTTTGATTACCATTTCATTCCTACTTCTGTGTAGGCCAACCCATTCTGCAAAGAGAGAAATTTTGGTTCTTACAAGCATTACCTTAGCAGCTGCGGCAAGCCGAGTTTTACTCGAACCATTCCCTAACGTTCAACCTTTGACAGTAATGTGTTTGGTAATGGGTGCAACACTTGGTGCACGTAGAGGCATGGCCTTTGCAGTAATGGCAACTATGATATCCAATCTCATTCTTTCACACGGTTGGTGGACATTGTTCCAAGCAAGTGGTTGGGCTGCAATTGCATTTGCAGGTTCTAGGCTAAGTCTGGTATTCGAAAACGAAGTAGTGATGAAGCGCCTAGTTGTTTCAGCAATAGTGGCATCATTCCTCTTCGATTGGTGGGTTTCTCTATCAATTTACACAAGTGGAATGGCGATTAGTGAATTTGGATTGTATTTGCTTAATGGTCTACCATTCGACGTCTTACACGCTTTAGCAAGCATTGTATCTGCTGTTTGGATTGCACCTTGGTTGACTAACCTCGTATTCGAGGAGACTACACAATTAGACGCTCCAGTCATTAACGGTGAGGCAGATGTCATCTCCGCTTAATGAGGTTACAATGGTCTTGGTGACCCGTGACGATCTCAAATTGTCCAAGGGTAAACTTGCAGCACAATGCTCACACGCAGCGGTTCATTGTGCAATGAAAGCAAAGAAGAAGGCGGCTCGATTATACGAGCGTTGGAACAACGTAGGGGCACGCAAGATTGTACTGCGTGCAGAAGATGAAGCTCATCTACGCCAACTATACGCTAAGGCTCTTGAAGGAGGATTAGTTTGTGACTTAGTCAAAGATGCAGGTCATACCGAGATTCCGCCAGGCACAGTCACTGTGTTGGGAATCGGCCCCGCTCCTCGTTCAGCCGTTGATGCAATTACTGGCGACCTGAAACTGCTTTGAGTAAAGGCGGCGTGGACTATCCATGCGCGAGTATGACTCAGACCGTGTTGATGTACGCAGTGATACTGTAACTCAGCCAACTGCGGCCATGCGAGCAGTAATGGAGAGCGCCAAAGTTGGAGACGATGTTCTTGGCGACGATCCAACCGTAATCGAATTGCAGAACCGCTTAGCGAAGATGTTTGGCAAAGAAGCAGCATTATTCGTTGCAAGTGGTACAATGGCTAACGCCATCGCTTTGAGAACTCATACAGTTCCAGGTGACGAAATTGTCTGCGATAAGACCGCTCACATCTACAAGTATGAAGGCGGAGGATATGCAGCACTCTGTGGCGCATCTATCTCTTTGGTCGAAGGCAAGGGCGGACTGATGACTGCAGAGCAGGTCAAGAAAGCAATTCGCAAAGCAGAAGGTTCTGGCTCGCATTATCCAGATGGTACTCTAGTGTGTGTAGAAAACACATCCAACCTTGGAGGAGGTGCATGCTATTCACAAGAAGCACTCGATGAAATCGCTGCAGTGGCAAAAGCAAATGGTTGTGCAACTCATATCGATGGAGCAAGAATATTCAACGCATCAATTGCAACTGGAGTAGATGTTGCAAGAATGTGTAGAGATTACGATTCGGTCTCAATTTGTCTTTCAAAGGGACTAGGGGCTCCTGTGGGTTCTGTTCTAGTCGGCTCTCAAGAATTCATCAATAAAGCACATCGCTGGCGTAAGATGTTCGGTGGAGGATGGAGGCAAGCTGGAGTTTTGGCGGCTGCTGGTTTGCATACTTTAGACCACCATATTGAACGCTTAGCAGAAGATCATGTGCGTGCAAGGAAGGTTGCTGAAGCGATCGATGCAATGGAAAATTTCAGTGTAGACTTAGAGGCGGTTCAATCCAATCTCGTGTATGTTAACTGTAACATTCCTGCAGCAGACGTTGTCGCATCATTAGCAGAACACGGCATCGATATGTTCGACCTCCCATACAACCGTGTAAGAGTAGCAATTCATTTGCATATTACCGATGAAGATGTTGACAGAATCATTGCTGCTTTCGCTGCACAGTGATTGCTGCAAACATTGTGATTGCAAGAACTGCAACTAAACCAATACCTGGAAGCCCACTCTCATCATCCGATTTTGATTTTTCAGATTCATTATCATCAGTAATCTCCTCAACTATTTCAGGTAAAATAACTTCATGAATCAGATGAAGTTCTAAATCATCTCCATCATAGGCAGCAGGCAATGTGATTTCCTTTGTTCCAGACATGTCTTCTCCCAATTCGATAATAGCTCTAACGCTTTCATGGTAGTACTCTTCACCATTACTTCCGTCAGGGAAGTAAACCAAATCTTCGACAACCCAAATGGATGATTTTATTGTGCTATTTGCTGGGAAGTTAGCCATTTCAATAACCAGATTCCATGTTACTGAAGAACTAGAGCCATTTGCTCCTAGCATGAATCCAAGAGTTGAAGTTCCTACTCCTAGAGACAAATGGTTCTCTAAATTTTGATTGTAATCATCTTGCAGGCTATCTCCGGCAGGAACACTTCCTACCTGTCTAATGGTGCCATTGAAAATAGCTGTTGGTGGCAACCTTTGTTCATATCTTTCAATCCACCTGTCATCTCCTTCTTGCGAACCTAATGGGTCTTCATTTTCTCCAATGAATCTGTGGAAATGGTACTGTTGCATGTGATTGGTTTCTTCAACATCATCTAGAGCATGTTCGACATCAATGCAATTCGTACACCAAGTTGCGGTATAATCCTCGACAATTGCTGGCATTTGAGAGAAATCAAGAGATGCATTGCTAGATGAATTTGCATTGACATGGACTCCTCCAAAAACAGCCCCTACATCTTCTAAAGTTTCAGGAGCGCCCGCTTGAGCAGAGGGCATAGTAGACATTCCTAGAATCAGGGCTATCAGAATTACTCGGACTCGCATATGTGACGCAGAGTTCACTTGAATATCAAAGATTTCCACCCTAGTTCGAAGCGTGGGTTCAAGAACCACCGACGACGAGTCGACCCGTTGGCGGACAATTAGATGATGACCGAACCTGAAATAGTGTTGACCGGCCTCTCAATGGAGGCCATTCCATCCGGGCGCTCCATGCCTGAATGGTTGGTTAAGTCATTGCTTGAAGGTCGCCGCCTAATGATTATTCATCCAAGTGAAGAATCTAGAAAACAGGCCATAGAAAATCTGTATTCTATGGGTGGCAAATCTATCGACACTACCCACCACCTCACCATCAAACGCCTCATAGGTATTCTCCATCTAGATCTTCGGCTTCCAGTATTGTTAGAAGACGACGGAGTATTGTTTGAAAAAACACATATTGCATTAGCCCAAGCCGCAGCGAATTTCGAATTTCCTTTACTTCTTACTAATCCTCAACACAGATGGTCACGTTCTCGTAGCCGAAGATTACTCTCTCTTTACAAGGAACTGGTAACTCTACGTCGTCCATGGAGTTGGGAGGAAGACCCCGGTGCGAAATCTTGTGATAAGGTATTGAAATCCCTTGAAACCGAAATGCAAGCAACTCACCCTTATCGAATGGAGAGAGTAGTTTGGAATGCTCTGCGAGATAGCGATGAAACACCATTCACTATTTCAGATGTTGAAGGAATAATAATGCTAGATCACGCCTCAGGTATTGGTGAAGTGTCCATTGAAATATTGAGAGAGCTATCACGATATACAGGCATCCATCAATTGGTTAATCCTGGCTCACATAGGTTAGGTTTTCATGGAGAGTATATCGAAGATATCGCTCCTATCCGCAAAAATTCATTACTACCAGAATGGGTCCCTCGACACGATGTATGGGCAGCAGAAGCTTCCCCTAATTGGTCGTCAATAATTGGTGAGAGTAGAGAGCGTAGTATTCATCACGTAATGTGTGACTTATTCGATCATTCACATCTAGCATTAGCCCATGTTCTTCAAGAAATTGAAGGAGATGTAGTTGTTGTTAGTGGCGATGCAGACGCCTTGAAAGAAAAATTACAACCTCATCTTGCCAACAGTGGTAGAATATTGAAAACTCCATCTTGCAAAGTCAAAGATACAGCACCAGTGGCGCGCATTCTATCATTTGCTGACATCTCTAGAGGAGAAGAAGCATGGTCATTGTCGAAACTTAACGACCTATGGGCCCAAATTGAACTTCCAATGTCTTGGTCGATATTGGATTTAGAACACCCTAGTATGGAAGATTGGAAACCTAGGCTCCACCCTGGAGTATTGACAGAACTTGCCAGAGGATTCCATTTGCTAGGCGGCAGAGGTGCACTTAGAAGATGGTTAGCAACCATGGAAAATGCAAGCCCTAGAGCAGGAGTAGACCCTGAGCGTAGAGAAAGAGAATTGGAAGAATGTCAGTGGTGGTTGGCGTGTATCGCAAACTGGATGCATCCAATAATTTCCTCGAACGACCAAGAAGCACTTTACACTCCAATCGTTGGATGTTCTTCGAATCAGACACTTCCTTTACCAAGTCCGCCCAGCGATGTAATCAGTTGGTTAAACTCATGCCTAGAGCAAATTGATTGGGATATTTTCACTTCTCGTGATGAAGTGAGTGGGACTTCGTTACCAGGCCTGCAACATCTGATGGTTTCGATATCTAAATTGCAGAAAGAGAAGATAGAATTGACAGCGGACAACTTTAGTGAAGTTCTAACAATCCTTGCAGATTCTGTCAAAATACCTAGTATTAGATCTAGTGATAAAGGAATTCAAATTTTATCACCTAGCCAAGCATATGGTCTTGAAACAGAGAATCTTATTCTGTGTGGCATCGATGCTGAAACATGGTCCATGCGTCCCCCTCAGGTTCCATGGTTGGACGATTCAAACAGAATCAGTATAGGGCTACACCAACCCGATTTACCACTTAGACAAGCCAGACATCACCTACGCCATTTCTTGAATTGTGCACAAAATATCTTGATCATCGATTCAAGTCTAGAAGAGGGGGTAGAATTGGCAGGGCCTCTAGACGAATGGTTTAGTGACATTACACAAGAGGGGGGGCTTGAAAGTCTATCTAGGCCTCCACCATATCTTGATTCATCTTTATGGCACCCTGAAACCTGCAACAGGTCTTGGGAATGGAGAACGATTAGAGGTCAGACAAAATTGGTTTATTGTGTCAATTCAATGGAGATTTCATCTTCAGGAGTTAGAACACATCGTAGTGGCCAACTACCTAGAGATTCTATTCAGAGAAACGGGATTTCTACACTCGAGGCAAGAAATCCCGACAATGAGCCTCTCAATTCGAAGTCTTTGTTGGCAGCAGCCGAGATTGAAATTCTAACAGATCAACTATCGAGGAGAAGAACGGGAGAAGAACTCGAACTAAACCAAATTTTCCCGTTTAGTGAAGCTAATAGTATGGTTCTGACAAGCGATTTGAAACTGCTTCCAACCAAATCTAAGCCTGCTAATGGCCGTCAATCGGAAGTGTGGCCTCATCTTGGAATCATGGGCAAGAAAGGACTAGGCGTCCCAATCGACCCTAGGCCAATTTCTCCGCCAGCGACAGGAATATTAGATTTAGATTCGATAACGGGGCGCGCATCTTCAGATTTACAATTGCCAAGAGTTTGGTCACAAGGCCGACTTCAAGCTTGGCTGGAATGCCCTAGAAGGGCTTGGTTCGAGAGACATATGTACATCGGGAGAAGTGATAGTCTCAGAGAGGACCTTTCTGCAAATGTTAGAGGCGACATAGTTCACCAAGTAGAGGAAGCCGTATTGCGCGGACACGGTCTAAATTCCGAATCCAGCATCGCACCTCTCCCCCTACAGGGAGGAAACCTCGATGGCATTGAGGGAGCATGGGAAATAGCGCTACAAGTCTTGGTTGAAAATGCAACATGGATGAGACGAGAAGACGGCATTTCTGCTCATAGATGTAGAGATTTGATTGGAGTTTCTCCAAGAGAGTGGAGAGATTGGCTTGAATCTGGAACTCCAATTCCAATAGGTGGAAGGATTGGACGAATGATTCAGTGCGATTTTGATTTGTCAGACGTAGCTCCAATTGCATCAGAATGGCAATTGAATAGTGATGAAGGCATGCATGTCTCGCTTGGGATTCCTGAAAGTGAAACTCAATTATTACTGAGAGGAAGAATCGACAGAGTCGACCAACTACTAGTTGATGGAGCTTCTGAAACCGATGAGATTGTACCTCTCGATATCGAATTAGGTAAATCATTGAATTACAATCGTCTGATAATCATAAGAGATATCAAATCCGTTGATGGAAGTAAAGACAATGGTAACAATGAAAGGCACTTGAAAGGAATTTTCCAAGAATTACAATTGGCCCTCTATGCCCGAGCATGGGAAATCGCCCATCCCGGTGATAGAGTCATAGGGGTAGGAGCAACTCAGGTTGGAATTGATACCCATCCGTTCTTGGAAATTGACCCTGAGTTCATAGAACAGTGCAGTGAAATGAATGTCGGAATCGTTGATGGTTTTACTCACGACCATTATCGACTACCTGGAGATTCAATCGATACAAATTCCAATCCATTCAGAGCGTGGATGAGAGAGAGGATTACCACTGCATTGAGAGTTATTGAAAACGCCTCTTCAGGAAACATACATCCTGAACCATCTAATTCTTGCAAATATTGCTCAATAATCGATTCCTGCCCAAGTGCTAAGAGAGGTGATTGGTGATGATACATTTCAATCGCTCACAGAGTTTAGGTCTCGACATCAATAGGCATATCGCATTAGATGCAGGAGCAGGAACTGGAAAGACCACGGTAATGGCAAGTCGATACTTGCAACATTTACTCTCTAACGATCAAAGAGCAACAAGAATCTTGCCAGCAGCACCACGAACGCCTCTACAAGGAATGGGTGCAATTAGATGCCCTTCTAGAGAAAGGACATCACTAACCGATTGGCCAGGTTTACTTCCAACCGAAACGGTTGCAATTACTTTCACTCGTAAAGCAGCTGCCGAATTGAAGGGTAGAATCAGACGGTTGATCGCATCTTTAAGGGCTCAGCCGCCAACCGCAGATGATACTGATGGAATCCATGATACTAGGTTGAGGAATCAGGGAGATGTTGCAATGTTGCTATCCTTGGTCGATGATGCTCCAATATCAACAATCGATGCTTTCCTTTCTTCGATAGTTTCTCCCTGGATGGGCTTAGTTTGCGAAGACCCGGCAACTGAACAAGTAGATGACGATGGAGCGATTTTCCTCAGAGAAGAAGCGATTCGTACTGCATGGAGACTACAGAGAGGAATCGATGGAGTAGAAGTAGGGATGACTGGAGACATAGATGCATTCCTAGAATCTAGAGATAGATTATCTGTTATGTTAGGAGGGCAGAATCCTTCAACGGTCGTTGTTCGTGGTATGCTAAAGAGGTCGTTATTCGTTGAAGAAGCGGCCAATAGTTTGGGCTCCTCGGATTTGACGAGTTTAGATCCATCATTCCTAGATCATCTATTTTCCACTCCTGTTGAAGATTTCATAGATGACTGGTATGTTGAATTCAGAAATTATGTTGCCGATTGGTGCGACTCATGGCTTGATGGAGGAGGCCAATTCGTAACCGGTGCCGATGAAGCAGTAGGTATGACTAGATTCAGATACATTCAACATTTATGCAATCAAGATGCTAACAATCCTATTGAAAGATTGCAATGGATTTGGCTGACAGCACATGCAATGACTTCAGTTTCCAATTTGGACAAATTAGATTGCAAATCGTTAACACATTCTCGACCACCAAAAAGTGAAGGCTGGCCAAGTGGAGTTTTGACTAAAGGCAACTGCACTTTGGAAAATGCAGTCAAAAATCTAATTTCTAATAATGCTCAAATCCAAGCAGAATCAATCAGAGAGATGTTGAATACTCCTCGAGGACTTCTATTACGAGTATTAGGACAATCTTCACATCTTCTAAATCCATTATTCGATGACCCAGAAGAAGTTCCTGGACAAACAGCTTATCCGCCTCGCTTAGATACGGATTTACCACATCTACCTCCTAGTGAAAAGATGCGCCTTTCGACAGAATTAGAGTTACAAGTGATTCAAGATTTATTCACTGTCCACCAAGGAGTCAAGGAGATTCTTTCACGTTTGAAGTCGCAAGAGGGAGTTAGAGACCACAACGACATGCACCGTCTAGCAGAAGATTTGTTACTAACCAAATGCCCGTTAGTTTGCCGTAGTTGGTATCCTCAATCTGTAGTTTCAGCATTAGATTCAATGGGTGATAGGCCATGGATGGATGACCATCTGTATCGTGCAATAAGTGCCAGTCAAGGACACGAAGATGTTCATGCGGATTTGATGCGTAGAGTTAGCCTTCTTCGAGACTTGCGAAGGCAATATCGTGCTTTCATCATAGATGAATACCAAGACACTAATCCTCAACATTTCAGGTTACTTGCTAGGCTTTGGGGTCGCAGAAAACTCGAGGAGGGAGAACCTTCTCCTCCTGCTTCGGAATGGGACCCAACAATCTGTATTGTTGGTGATATGAAACAATCGATTTATCGATTTAGGCAAGCAGAAGTCACAGTTATGCGAAGAGCAGTCTCTTCTATCAGAGAGATGAACCGAGAGGAGGCTTTGATGGAAAACAGAACCCAAGCGTTCCGTAGAACCGATGCTGCTCTGGACCCAAGACCAATCCCTGGTTCATCAGGCGAATCCACCACCTTTGTACGTTCTAGTGAATTGGTTGGCCAGGACGCTCAAAGAGAAGAATGGATTTCATTTAGACTGGATGATGAAGATGAGCCAATAAGTCCACAATCTCTTGATCGTCGTCGAGAAGGCCACATCGAGATGTCTACGAATCATCGAACCCTACCTCGATTGATGAACACAATGAATTCAATCTTTCAAGATACCTTTTCTCCTCGCCACCATTTACTTCCAGGCCCCTGGCATGCGGAAGCTCAGGATTTGAATCCTGCTAGGGAGTCAGAAAGAGTATCGCGTTTGGAATGGATTCTGCCAACTAGGACAGGAAATGAACCTCGTCCGACCAACCCTGAAATTCCAATCGACCCTTTCAGACATGCAGGTTCAAAGGACAGAGAGTTATGCGCTAATTTACTTGCCAAGCGAATATCTTCACTTCTAAATGGAGGGCTTGCTAGAATATATGATTCACAAAATGAATCTTGGATAGATGCAACGGAAGAGCCTGATAGCTATCGTCCTGAAGACATCATGATTCTAGTAGCATCTCATGCTAGAGTTCCAGAATTGATTAGGGCATTAGATGAACATGGAGTTCCTGCTATGGCAGGCAAGCAAGGTCTACTAATGCACAGACCGGCGGTTCAGACTCTGATGTCTTTATTGTGGTTACTAACCTCTCCAAATGACAAGTCTGCAGCCCTTGCAGTTGCCCGTTCTGTAATAGTTGGAATGGACGACTCTTCAATAATCTCTCACCTTTCATCTCACGAAGAAAATCAATTACAAGGTTTGGTAAGTGTTGCTCCAACCAATGAAATCAGAGAGTTGCTTTCTCGACTTGATTACCTTGTTAGGAATGGTATGGTTAGGGATGCTATTAACACGGCAGTAGATCATTCAGATTTGTTATACGCATTCCCAAGAGAAGGCGACAGACAAGATATAGAAAACTGGCTATCGCTCTATGATAGAATCTCTTCACGTGTTGGAGGTGATTCAGCCCTTATTCTGGAACGATTAAGAGATTTAGCAGATTTAGAGCACGAGGGTCCAAAGAGCAGTTCACCAGGCTCTTCGGGGGCGGTTCAAATTTTGACAATTCATGGTTCTAAAGGGCTAGAATCTCCAATTGTTGTTGCTTATGATATTTTCAGTACTGGGACTAAGGACTCATCCTTTTCAGCAAGAGAAAACGTGTTGGTGACTCCAAACATTATTGCGGGTAGGATTCATCCTTGGAGAGGTTCAAAAAAGCCATTGAGTGGCCTTTGGACATTGGCTAATCTATTCGACGATGGTCAGCAGAGAGCCGAACGAAGACGCCAATTTTACGTTGCATTAACTAGGGCTAGAGATCGCTTAATCATGGCAGGAGCTCCATCCAATGGCGCAACGCTAGATGGTGAAGATCGAATCGAATTCAAGAGAGGTTCAGGACGGCAAAATATGGGTTATATGTTCCTTGACGGTCTAGCTTCTTCTAGCATTCAAGCCGGAGAAGAAGGATGTTGTTGGTCTCAAGGAGGTCTAGAACAATCAGGAAACACTCTCACTTTAGATGCTGGTCAGTTATTCTCAAACCTTCACATTGGGACAAATTGTGTTAATGGAATTTCTATCTTCCATCATCCAGATTGTTTTGTAGAGACTCCAGTAGAATCTTCTCTCGTAAGTTGGAGGCAACGCTTGGAATTATCAGTCAATCCAACAGAGGCAACACTAGATGCAGAGCCAAGAACGGTGAATTTCACAGTGCCCATGACATCTCATGGATTGGATACTGCTTGGGCTTGTAACCGCCGTTACTGGTTATCGAACAAAATGAATTGGCACTCTGAGAAGTTCAATCTAATTGCCCATGAAGAGGTCGAAGAGTATTGGCCTAGTGCTACAGAATTTGGTTCTCTATTCCATCGACTATTGGAAATTGGTCTTGCAAATCCAGGCTCACAAGCTAAGGATTTGGATAGCATGTGGGTGCAAAAGCAATCCGATAGACTCACTGATGAGAAGACTATTGATGAAGTAATGGCTCAATCAACAATCACAGATCCAGAGGTACTTAATCGCACCAAACTCCGATTACTACATCTGGGTAAACTTGCACGACAAGGCGCTTTAGGTCGTTTGGTTGAAGGGGAAGAATTTGATGGCTTTGTGGTCGAAGGCCTGAGAACAGAATTACCATTTTATTTGTCTCTAGAGCACAATCCAGATGGGCTACAAAGAAGCATTTGGTCGCCACGAGGTGAACGTATTGTTTCAATTATTGGAACGATTAATGCCACATTCAATGGCCGAGCAGACTTAGTTCTAGCACTCCGTGATTCTTCAGGTCAAGGCTATCTGCAGGTAGTAGATGCTAAGACAAAACACTGCCTTTCAGGATTCAATCCTTCAAGTCCTTTGGAAGGAAATGAACTCCAAACAGTTGCGAATAGAGAATCTCCTTGGGCAACAACTCCTGCTGAGGAGGAGATTGTTGCAGAACACAGATTACAATTAGCGTTGTACAGTTTAGCCTTAGAAATTAGTGAGAGCGGTAAACCAGAAAACGAAAGGAGAAAGATTCTGCCTCCTGCAATTCAAGTATCTGCCTCAGGGCGTATGATTAGAATGAGTGATGAAGATTTCAAACAAGCCAAACTCGATTTAGATTCTCTAATCCAATGGTCTGGTCAAATTGCTGCTAACCCCGAGGGAATCCAACCACCTCAGCGTCTACCAGTCGAGAACTCTTCAGTTTGCCAAACCTGTCCATTTTACACAGGCTCAATCAAATTATGTGGCCCTATTGGTGAGCAGCTCGGCCCATCATGACGAGGGTTCCAGGAAATCCTTCTTTCGCAGCAACTTGGACGATTTGGATATCCTTAAATCCGGCATTTTGCATCGCATTATTCCAATCATCAATCGAGAGTGTAGTCATGTGCACTCCAACATGTTCTGGCCACCCTAAAGATTCTTCATGCTCACGATAATGATCTACTCCTGCTACCAGTACCCCATCTTGTTCTAACCATTCATCATGGATTGTAGAAAGCATAGATACTGGGTCTTTCAGGTAGTATAGGAATTCCATGGTGTGGACCAAATCAAACCTTCTCTGTGGAGTCCATTCAGGAAGTAGAGCCAATGTATATTGGTGCTGTGAATCGATATCGGATGCTTTCTTAATCATCTCTTCAGCGCCATCAACACCTTCACTATGACCTGCTCCTAAGTCTGTTAGCATTCGAGTAACCCAACCATTACCACAGCCCAAATCAATTGCCGAAAAATTCGGCTTTAGGAGAGGAAGAGCCATTTCTAACATCGCTTTCACAGATGCAGCATGACCTCTTTCCATGCCTTCGTCCTTGCCCAATAACGCCCACTGCGAGAATACATCAGTTGCCGCCTTTCTCTCCATGATTTGTTGCGGTGTAAAGACCACGATAAACCGTATGTTCAATCGAAAGGAACATGTTCTTCAGATTATTGCGGAAATTATGCAACTATCATCCCAGAGTATAGATGACGTTTTGTATCCTGAAATAGAAGCCCATAGTACTGGATTTCTCAAAGTTTCAGAAATGCACACCATAGCGTGGGAGCGTAGCGGTAATCCTTCAGGAATTCCCGTAATTGTAATTCATGGAGGTCCTGGCGGAGGTAGCCAACCATCTTATCGTCGCTATTTCAATCCAGAAAAATTTGACATCATTCAATTCGACCAAAGAGGGTGCGGGCAATCCACTCCATACGCAGAACTAAGCGACAACAACACACATGCATCAGTTTCAGATTTGGAAATGTTGAGAGAACATTTTGGATTAGAAAAGTGGCATGTTTTCGGAGGTTCATGGGGCTCTACATTATCATTGATTTATGCTCAAAATTACCCCGAGAGAGTCGAATCCTTGGTTCTTAGAGGGATATTCATGTGTAGGAAAAGTGAACTTCATTGGTTCTATCAAGACGGTGCAAGTCATATTTTCCCCGATGCTTTCGATTCATATCGGGATCACATTCCTGTAAATGAACAGGGTAATTTAATCGAAGCATATTATTCACGTTTGACCAGTGAGGATGTTGAAATTAGGCGTGCAGCAGCAAGAGAATGGACACGTTGGGAAATGGCAACCAGTCGACTATTCCCCGACCCCGAATATCTAGACAAAGCAGAAGATTTAGATTTCGCAGTAGCATTTGCTAGGATAGAATGTCATTATTTCATCAACGCCATATTTGTTGAAGAAGCATATATCTTGAATCATACATCGATAATATCCGATATACCAACAACCATAGTCCAAGGCAGATATGATGTTGTCTGCCCAGCTAAAAGCGCCTGGGAGTTGCACAAAGCACTTCCAAAGAGCAAATTGGTAATGGTTGCAGACGCTGGACATTCGATGGGAGAGGTCAGTATTGCAAGAGAATTAGTCGCTGCCACCGATTCCATATGATGTTGCTTATCTGTGATATTCATGCACTATTGAAGCGTCGGCTTGATATGTAGGTCTAATCTCGCTAGTAAGAGAGGCGTAGCCTCAGGTGAGAGAAATGTCGGAAGGCGGAACCATCACTCCAGAAACTCAAATCAAAGAACTCACAGAAAAACTCGAAGAAGAAACAGAGCGTCTTCTGAAGTTGTATGCTGCATATGAGCAACAAGAAGCAGAGTTGCGCGATACTAAGGCAGAAGTGGAAGTTCTCGAGAAAGAAATCGTTGAACGTGAAATCGAAAAAGAGAGCCTTGAGGCTTTATTGACCGAAAAAGATGCTAGAATTCGTGACTTGGAAATGAAGGCTGGTAAATCCAGTAAACAGGTCGAACATCTTGAGCCAGAATTGCAAAAGATGGAAGAGAAATTCACTCGTGAAAAGGACAGACTTGGAAAAGTATTCTCCATTGCTGAAGAGTTGGATAACGATTTACGCTTAGCAGTTATTGAATTGCAAACTCGTGATGATTGGTACATGGAGCACATGTCATTGTTCGAAGATCTGAACAAGGCAATCAAGCGACGTTATGAGATGATTGAAGCAGCTGCTGAAGCAGAACGACAATCTCAGCACATGGGACGTGCAATCGCAGAAAGGATGGAAGAAATGGTTGAAGCTAGAGCCGCTGAAATGACTCTAGATGAAGCATCTGAAATCGAATCAACCGATGATTCACCAGCAGCATCTCCTGATGCAACAGATGCTGAAACTGAAGAAAACGAAGAAGACGAATGGAATTGGTCTGAATCTGTTTTGGTCGGTGTAATGGAAAAGAATGGAATTACTGATAGAGACGCATTCGTTGAATTTGCAAAGTCTTACGATATGGACGGCAACAAATATCTCAAAGGGTCTGAATTAGGTGCAGCAGCAGTCGATTTCGTTGCTAAAGACGCGCCTGCTCCTGCTGAAGAGCCTGCAGAAGAACCTGCAGAAGCAGAACAAACCTCAGAAGATAAGGAACCTGAAGTTGTTTGGAGAAACTCTGGCAACTCAGATGGAAACCAGTAGGTGAGCAACTTGGCTTTCCTAGCCAAAGGCGGATTTCTGCCTGTTCTAACTCCAGCATTGATGGGCACTGGCTTCATTTTAGTCGGTTGGTTCGTAGACCCACTATTCGGAATAGCACCAAGTCTTGGAATCTTAATGCTAATGCTTGCGGCATTTTTTGCTAATTTCTGGCGAGACCCAGATCGCCCAATCCCTCGAGATGAAGGTATAATCGTGTCACCTGCAGATGGGCATGTCATGTTTGCCAAGAGGGAAAGAGCTACTGGAAGAAGACCGTCGAAGGACGAAATGGAAACCGCAGAAGAGGATGAACATACTGGAACATGGCATCCTGAACCATGCACAGATGTTCTTTCATTTTCAACCGAACAGAGATTTGAAGCCGTTCCAGAAGGCGAAGAATCAGATAACGATGTTTGGAGAATTGCAGTATTCATGTCACCACTAGATGTTCACGTAAATCGTTCACCGATTGAAGGGAAAATAACCAGAATGGAACACAGAACTGGCAAAGGTCTTCGCAGAGGACCTTTCCTTCCGGCTTTCCGCAAAGAAAGTGAATACAATGAGAGAGTAAGAACTCTATTTCAGCGTGCAGATGGTCTGATTGTAGAAGTGATGCAAATATCAGGAGCATTGGCCAGAACAATTGTTCCATGGACTTCAGAAGGCGATGAACTGCGTAGAGGTGAACGCTTTGGAATGATCCGATTGGGTAGCCGAGTGGATGTAAGAGTTCCAGCCAAAGATTTCACACCTTGTGTAATCAGTGCAGAAGATGGCGATGAAAAACATCCTAAAGGTGAGTTTGTCAAAGCAGGTTCAACGATTCTTTACAGAGGGATTTGATGGGATTCAAGAAAGAAATAATGCCAATTCTTGTGATGCTAATCGTCATCACTCCAACATTGTATTATTTCGCAGGAAAGCAAGTTTACGATGTAGTCGCACATACAAATACAGATTGTTGGGGCAATTTCGATCAAAACACTCCAGAACAGTTCGCTCCATTAAGAAACGAAGTTCCGTTGAATGAATCAGCAAATAGCGAAAATATTTCTTCGGATATCATGGAGGGATTGAATCAATACTGGTGGCCAGGTTTTGAAAATGCCACAATAGAAATCGAAGATGAGGGGTTGATGCTTTCTGCTTGGTTTTTGGAACAAGATGAATCGATGCCATGGATCATATTTGTGCATGGAATACGAGGCTGCAAATCCAGTGGCTCCTTACTAATTCCTTCAGGAATGTTAGCGAATGCAGGATTCAATGTTATCGTATTTGATTTGAGAGATCATGGCGAATCATCGATAGATGACAATCGAGTTTCTGGAGGTCAAGATGAATGGAAAGATGTCATCACAGTGTTTGATTGGTTAATCGAAGAGAAAGGCGCACAGCCGGACAAAATCGGTTTATTTGGAACTTCAATGGGTGCTGGAACTGTTGCGATTGCATTCTCCTTAGATGATAGATTGCAATCGGTTTGGTTAGATTCAGGATATGCGGATATGGGAGCAATTGTGGTAGAGGAATTAGAATTCCAAGGCCTTCCTACATTCTTAGGAGGAGCAGGAATTTTCGCTGGTAAAATTTCAGCAGGTCAAAATTTGATTGAGTATTATCCTCTCGAAGCAGCAACTGAAATCGATGATAGGCACATGTACGTGGTACATGGTAATCAGGATAAGAGAGTCCGTCTTCATCATGGGGAACAGATGTGTGATGAGGCGACATTAGAAGGCATATCAGAAAATGTTGATTGCTGGTTTGAAGATTCAGTAATTCGCTATGATGTCGGAGAAGGAATGGAAAGTGACGAACACGTCACTCTAATGCTGACTCATACGGATGAATATGAAACTCGACTCATCGATTTCTTCACCAACTCTTTGATGTGAGCGAGCATTGAAACATATTAAGCGGGACGGGAAACTATGGCGAATGGTAAATTGACCATGGTTGGCGACTCGGATAAACGTCCGGCTCGTATTCATGATCTGGTCAAAGCACCTGCCAATACGCCCTGGGCTCAAGAAAGAAAACATTCCTGGGATGCAAAGTATCCAGCTACTGTTTATTACACTCCTGAAACATTGGCAGATGGCACTCCAACCACTGCACTAACCGTCATCTTACGGACTAAAGGATGCCATTGGTGGTGGTCTAGTGGTTGCACATTCTGCGGATATTTCAACGACACCCGCGACGATGTAACAAGCCAAGACCTACACTCACAATGGGAAACATCTCTTGCCAAATTCGATGATTTCAAAAATATGGGGATGGTTAAGGTATATACCTCTGGAAGCCTGTTAGAAGATAGAGAAATACCGGTTGATTTCCAAGAAAGAGTTCTGCGCGACTGTCACGAAATGGGCAAAGAATTGGTTGTTGAAAGTAGGACTGAACAACTCACCAAAGAAAAGTTGGAATGGGCTACAAAAATCAATCCAAAATTTTCAGTAGCCATCGGTTTGGAAGCATATGATGATGAAGTTCTCCGCTTCCACGTCAACAAAGGATTCAGCACAAAAAGTTGGGACAAAGCAGTAGAAAACCTAGCTCACTTTGGATTACGAATTAAGACATATTTGATGTTCAAACCTCCATTTATGAGTGAGGGAGACGCTCTTGTTCACGGTGCCAAATGGATTCGAGATGTTGCAGAAAGAAGCGACGAGATCAGCGTAAATCCGATGAATATTCAAAGAGGCACTGTAATCGACAGACTGTTCCGTGCTAACGAATACAGACCTCCATGGCTTTGGTCATTAATTCAATTGATTCAAGATGTTCACTATGACATTCATCCAACTAATTCTGGTAATGGTTCCAAAGACCAAGTTAGTAGATTGATAATCCATCCTACCGCTGGAGGAAAGGTGCGAGGAGCTCACAATTGTGGAGATTGCGATGCCGATGTAGTTGCGGCAATCGAGCGTTATTCAGTTAGTGGAGATATTCACGATTTAGATGGTTTGGATTGCGACTGTAAGAAGGTCTGGCAATGTGAAATAGAATTGGATAAAACAATACCAATTCCCCTCGGATCTGGTAAAAATCGTAGAGGAGATGTGCTTTCTCATCTACGCTCTCCCTGATATTTCGCTGGTCAATGTTTATCACTGTCTCACAGGTGGCGTAAATGACCCCTACGGGGTCAAGGTGATATCATGACCAACAACACCATCCTGCCTGATGTGTCCGAAGGAGTTGCAGAACCATCTGCATCTCGTGTAATTCTAGTAATAATGACAGTCGGCTTAATCGGCCTTATTGCAATGTTCAGCAACTTGTTTGGATGGGACAATATACCTGTAATCGGTGAGATCATTCCATTCATGGATAACCTTGGAGGTTCCGGGATTTGGTACTACTTAATCGGAATTTTTGTAGGGGTTGGAATGATTGTTTCTAACATCATTGGAGGCGTCCTTTCGGACTAGGAGGTGTGATGTATGTCAGAGGCATTTACAACAGCAGCGATTCTATTGGTAACCTATTTGTTGTTCACACATTACATCCAGAAAGGATTCGGTGGAATGAGCAACCCTCTAAGGCAACTTGGAATGTTTATGTTAACAAAAGCAGCAGGCCCTGCAACCGATTTATTTCAGGAAAGAGAAGGTTGCGGTGCTAAGACTTGGATGCAAACCGGTGTCTTTTGGTTGGTTTTGGCTGGTGTGGGCGGATTCCTTTCTGCTTGGCACAACTATGACCCAACAGCATTAGATTCCTTGTCAAACATCGGTTGGGGATATGATGATGGAAGCGCATTAGCATACTTCAATGAAGTAGCAATGACCACTGCATTGTTTGCAATTCTTCTAGGTGGGGCATTGGTGGCACATACTCGAACAACAGGCTCTAGCCTAGCTAGTGAAGCAAATGCATCAATGGTTGCATTGGCATGGACAGCACAAGCATTGGTCGGACTAGTCCTATGTGCTCTAGATTACTGGGACGTGCTAACTTATGGAGTAACAGAAATGGCGCTTTATGGCCTCATTTCAGCAATGCTTGTATTGAGTTTGTTAGTCAATTCCTTGATCACTCTTGGCAACAGAGGAGAATCACCGATTTCAGTTCCATCATGGTTCTTACTTCTTGGTCTTCTAACTCTAATGTTCAGTAGATTCGCAGTTGCTTTGGGAGAAGCATTGGATTTGACCGGAACAGTTTGGGTTGCAGAAATTATGGCTGCTGGATGGGTCCCATTGGCTCTGATGTTTGCTGTTGGATACCATGTTCTATCTCATGTCACAGGACATCCAATTTGGTCAGGTAGTCTAACTAAAGCATCAATGCTACTACTATTCGTAACCGTTCCGCCATTCTTCTTGTCTGAGTCAACTCATGCAGATGATTTCACACAATCGATAGGGGCGATTCTGGTAACTGTTGGATTAATGCCGATATTGGCGGCATCAACAAACATGATTGCTACTATGCGTGGTAATGCAAGTGCAGTTGTTGACAGCCCTGGTGCTATTGCGGCAGCAGGTGGAGCAATCCTACTTCCAATATTTGCAATCCTGTCTTACTTTGCTGGCCTAAACGTCATGATTGGAGACGGCAGCCTTTCCAATGTTGCAGATACAACAAACATGTCTTACCTGTATGTAGTCGGAGGATTGTTCGCAATGGCTGCATTGTTCCACTCTTATCCACTAGTTGCTGGAAAATCGCTTGAAGGATCTGCTAGTACTGCTGCATGGTTAGTAATATGGGGAGGACTTCTTTCCACCATCCTAATGTTAATGGGAGATTGGACTGAAAACGCACTGATCGATTCGGGAGCAGAAGATACTACAACCGGTTTGTCAGGCTTTGCATTAACTGGTGCATTCGCATTTTATGGTGTAGTCATTGGTTTCATCCTAGCTGGAAATTCAGTGGTAAAGACATTGATGTCTGGTGACAACAAGTCTGCATCAACTGGTAAGAGTAGCGACATTTCCACCTACAACTTGGTTGAAGGAACAACTTCAATCAGGGCACTATTTGGTAGGGGCGTTGGAATCGACACCACTTTAGTTATTGGAGAATCAGAAGAAGAAGGATTTAGCGGTTCGACCGTTATCGAAGTGTCTGCTGAACTTCATAACGATGAAGTCGACGAATTCCCAGTTACATTCGATGAAGACTTGGTCACTCTAACAAAGTGGCTATGTGGAAGAGGAACAACTACCGCTCAATTCTTTGCATGGGCAGATGTTGATGACTCGGGAGAAGTTGACATGTTTGAATTTGCAAATGCTCTAAGAGTTGCAGATATCGCCGACCTACCTCCATGGGATGTAGAGAAATTGGTTAAGGTAATGGACATCAATTCAGATGGCCGAATTAACCTTCCAGAATTGGACATTGCACTATCTAACATTAGAAACACACTAGGTATCGATTTCGTTCCTTTCGTTGAAGAATCTGCTGATGAAGAAGTTGAAGAAGAAGTGAATGAAGAAGCGGAATCTGAAGATGCTCCTACTGACGCTGAACTCAAGAAGAAAGAAGAATTAGAGCGAGTCAAAGCAAATGCTTCGAAGATTGACTTTGATGTTCTGGGTACTGCAAAGGCTTCCGATAAGAATGACCTTCAAGCAATCAAGGGAGTAGGTCCGTTTATCGAAGAGAAGTTGAACGCTCTTGGTATCACAACCTATCGACAAATTGCTAACATGACTGATAAACTTGAAACTCAGGTCAACGAAGCAATCGAATTCTTCCCAGGGCGTGTCAAGCGCGACCAGTGGGTTGCTCAAGCAAAGATTCTACTTGGTGAAGATGTAAAACTAGATCAAAAGGCTCTCAAGGAGGCCGAAGAGTTAGAGAGAATTGCTCAAAAGGCAGAGACAATTGACTTTGCTACTCTTGGTGTTGCAACATTTGACGAAAAAGATGACCTTCAAATCATTAAGGGAATCGGTCCTTTCATCGCTGAGAAGTTGTATGCACTTGGAATCTATACTTTCGAACAAGTTGGTAACATGACTCCAAAGATCGAAGAAGAAGTCAACAAAGCAATCGAGTTCTTCCCAGGTCGT
>QQSK01000003.1:0-93609 GCA_003602415.1 Candidatus Poseidoniales archaeon
ACTACCAGACTTGGATCAGAGACAAGTAGGACTTCTTTGTTTAAACGAAGTGCACGATTGCAATACCTGTATGGTCTTATGGAGATTAAGTTCAATCATTGTTAGTTTCAAATTCATTGTCGAGAACTTTAATCCAATCAACCGTGTCTTCAATCGTTTGGCTATCCTCTAATGTCAAATTCAGAACTAAGTGCTTCTTGTGAAGTCGATCGAAATATCCAATTTTCAAATTCCTTTTTTTGCCAAAATCCGATATCGTTATTGTCTGCTTAAAGAGTGAAGCAAAATAATAGATGAGGCCACTTATTACTAAAAGAATAAACCCACATATCAAAAGTGTTCCAATATCATCATCGGTCAAATCCTCCTCAAAAATAGGTATCATTAAGAACACTCCTAGCGATAAAAATAGCATGATTAATGACAAATAATGATGAAATCTTCTAACAACTTTGGAACTGTTACTGTAATGCGAGAAATGGAATTCAGTTCCACTAATGTCTTCCAAAGGAATTGATTTGTACCAGAAGTCATGCATTATCTTATGGCTAATCTCATAAATTCCGTATGATTTTCTTTGCAAAAATTGTTTCTGGTATTCCTTTTTTGGGTTTGTAAGTTCTGTAACAGCATCTTCTGTTGAATCAATCAATAACATTCTCTCAGTTGTCAATAATCCACGAACACCATGGTGTTCATCGCCAGATAACATTTTGAATCCAGTTGGAGAGTTTTCTGAAGGTGCGAAAACCTCTACCCTGCGTATTTTCAAGGGCATATCATGTTGCAGTTTTTCATTAGGATAGTACATTTTTTGGATTATTTGCTCAGCATTGTGTGACATATCGCCAGAAATAAATTTACTTCTTGCAGTATTTTCAACCAAGTCATGTATGCGAAGAAGTTTTTTCCGCAACTTTTCAGCACCAGGGTCTTGAATTCTGTTGAATTGAATTCTAGAGTTGAATCCTTGATAAAATGGGTTGCCTAGATATGCTTTAGCAGCAGCAGTATGTGTTTTTGTAGTCGTCAAAGAACCTAGTTGTATGTAGCCTTCATTACCAGTTAAGTTAGTGGAAACTTCGTTATTTGTTACCTGTGTTACCTTTGGAACAAATTTTGTATGCTGATCGGTATTTATTTTTCCAGGAATACTTGGAGGCTTAATTCCACCCGAATTCGCAATTACTGATTTTTGTTTATCGGTTGGTATCCATTTGCCATCTGAAAGTTCCCAAAACCCATCATCACTCTTTACTGACATGGTACTGTTTTGCAATCACACGATATATTATTTTCCACATCTTTTGATGATAGTTGTTGAGGCTATGTTGCAATCAACAATCAGATTTGAAGATTCACTCCTTCGTCGAGAAGGAAGTGCACGATTGCAATGCATGTATGGCCCTGTAGCCATGAACTTCCTAGACTTCTAGGGATTCCTCTTTCACATATTAATGGCTTATCATCTCCAAGTATGAATCCGATGTCTTCGATTGAAAAATCACTTGGTAGTACACCAGAATATAGATTTTTAGAATCTGCTTCTAATCTAATTGTGGGGCAATTCCAATCATCTAATGTCATGTCTAAATCTCCACCTCCATCATATATTCCGGGGCTTCTTTCTATCCAGTGTCCTCTAGGGGGGATTGGCTCTTTGATCACTGCTGCAATCTTACCAGCTACCGCTCTTTCTTCAGCATGAACTCCCTTCAATTCATTTGAGACAAATTTGATTCTTCTAGCAGGCCCAGGTCCTCCAAGTAATATCATCGTAAACTCGACATCATTTCGAATGCCGTGACTAGTCAGTATCGAAGACATTAATGCACGTACAAGAACATCCATTCTTCCTGCGCCACCTGCCATGTCATTCAATGGAAGTTTGCCTTTTGCCATTGCTCTGGTGCCAACGATGACGAATCTTCGCAAATGATCACCTGTTGTTTTCAATCACGGAACGGATTGCAGTACACATATCTGATTCACTTTCAAGAATGAAATGTGCTCCATGTGAATCCACAAGCCAACCTCTTGGCTTACCTTCTTTTCCATAATCTTCGATACGGTTAGCAATAGTTGCAGTCATACCTGAGGTTTCAATTTGGGCTACGGCTCTATGAACAAGGTCCTTTTGCTTGATTCCACTTTCAAGTTTGAAACCAATTCTTGTTGCGCCTTTGCATAAATCCTTTAGCTCAAGAATGTGCTTTGCACCCTCTGATAACTGAATATCTAAGTCGCCCTGAAGTGATGCAATCTTTCCTTCAACTGGTTCTGGAATAACATAATCCAAAACCGCAGCCGCATGTATCCAGACATGGATATTATCTTTGGTCAGTGCTTTCAATTCACTTAGCATATCATCGGGGTTAGGGCATTTAATGTCGAGAGGAAGCCAATTCGGCTTATCGACAGTTGTTATTCCACTAACACAAGTTACATCCATTCCATGTCGATAAAGGTCATCAGCAATCATGTATCCAGTTCTTCCACTAGATGTGTTTTGCACATAACGGACATCATCGATTGCACTTCGGGTTGCGCCTAATGTGATGACTACAGATGTAGAATTGCGGTTGATGAAATTAGCCAAAATTGCAACGGTTTCTTCATGATTAGGATTTTTTCTTTTGCCTTCTTCTTCCTTGCCCCAAAGCACCTTTACACCAGATTTAGCACATTGCATAACCAAATCTTCGGTTACAGGGTCCTCTGCCAGATCGTTATGCATGGATGGGACCATCATTATCGGGCAGCCTCTGCCTCTTGCTGCTGACAATGCCATCAACAATGGTCCATTCATTAGTCCATGAATGAATGATGCAATTAAATTTCGAGTAGCAGGAGTAACCAATACTGCATCGAAATTAGACAATCCCGATAAATCTCCATCCCAATCGGTTATCACTTCTCCTTGAGATGCCCAGCGTACTGCCATTGGAGTGATAATTTTCTGAGCAGAAGGTGTCATGATTACCGACACTTGTGCTCCGTGTCTGCGCAATTCCCTTGCAAGTCGCACAGTATCTACTGCAGCGATTCCACCAGTAACTCCCAAGAGAACATGGCGACCCTTCAATGAGGAGCCACGGACCTCGACATCGGTGTCACGCATGTTTGTGCCACAAGCCACTGCTTCAATACGGCTTCGCCGGTTGTTTCAACAACAAATGGTGCTTGGGAGGGGTCATGTCGGATGCAGATGAGATGATTCTTGCAGGCTCAACACCGACTCATTCCAACCCTATCGATGCCCTACATAGCCGTACATCGTTCGTTTTGGCAATCGATTGCTTGATAATTACTTACTTTTTGTACTTTGCAGTTGGTCAGTTGGCATTTATTCCAGGTGTATTTTTCTTGTTTGTTTGGTCATCTTACAAGAATAGATCAGCATGGGCTTATTGGTTCGTGCCACTAATTATTGCGGTTTTGGCACTAGCTTTCTGCTTGATCATGGTTGCAAATGTCTATTCGATGCTGACTGGTAATTTATCTGCAATAATCTTCGTTCTTATTTTAGGATATGCAATTTTTTCATCTATAAGATTCATCAGAATACATTTTCACCCAGTTTACAGAATGGGGTACAGTGGACATTCAATGTACAATGAAAATGTCAACCTAGGGAGGGGGGAAATGCTTGCAGCATGCCCAACATGTCTAGCAGTTCTAGCAGTAAATCCACTGCTATTATCTCCTGAGGACAGATGTCCCCATTGTGATTCTCCTTTGGTTACTAGAAGTGAAGAAGAGTGAACTAATCAGCGGCTTGCTAGAGTTAGGTTCTTCCACATATCTTCAGGAACTTCCATTGCTAGTCTTAGGCCACCCATTGCACCCAATCTTACAGGGTCATCGACGACGTGTACGTTAACGTCTCCCATGTCAGATAGTCTGCGCTCGATAAGTGCTCCAAGTCCCTTGATACCTGAGCCTCCACCAGCTAGAACCATGTTACGGCGGAATTCATCGTGGAATTCAGGGTTAGATCCTGCAATTAGTTCCTTGACGTTTTCGACGATAGGGTCTACGATTGATTCACAAGCAGCTTGAACACAATCTGTGATGTCTAGAGACATAGCCTTTCCATCAATGGAGAAGTCTACAACGATTGGGTCATCAGGGGTCGATGTTGAAACGAAAGAGTACTGTTCCTTCCATCGTCTTGCCATGTCTTTGGTAATTTGTGCACCATTGTACTTCTTTTGAACTTCAACGATGATTTGGTTATCGACATAGTCACCAGCATATCCTGTGTGCATTTGGTCACCAGGCCCTGGAATTGTACCGTAAACACGGCAAAGGTCAGTGGTACCTGCTCCAATATCGATAACAAGAGTGTGCTCGATCATATCTAGAGCATACGCAACAGCGAAAGGCTCGGAAATAATCATTGCAGCATTAACTGAACCAGCAGCAGCATCGAAGATAGAGGTCTTGTCAACGTGACTTGCTTCAGCAGGAGCTCCGATAACAGCAACTACACGGTCGTAATCTTCTGGGTCAGATAGTCCAATCAAGTGAGTAATGAAGTGCGCAATGAATTGGCGGTCTTCAGGAGTATCTTTGATGACACCCAGTTCCAGAGGGCGGAATAGGTTCAATGCTAGTCTGTTCTTCAGTGCTTCCTCACCGAATAGAACGTCTCTCTTCAAGAAATTACGTGCAATTGGGTCTTTAGGTGTTCCAATAACAGTTAGTTCTTCTTCTTCATGGCTATCGCTTGACACCATAACGGAACGGAAGGTTCCAAGGTCAATTCCAATGTAAAGTACTTCTTCAGCCATAATAACTCGCCTGTTCGTGCGATTGGCTCTCACCTTATGAATAATACCTATGAATACAATTGGCCTTTATATCAGAAATTAATCTATAAATCGATTAACTAGCACCAATTTTCGCATGATTGGCAGTACCATGCAGCATAGTCTGGATATAACTGTGCCATTTCGCCACATCCTGTACATTCTTTGAGTGCATGATCACCAAAAATTTGCTGCACAATTTGAACATGAAGGAAATCATCGATACCCAATTGTTGTCGCATAGCCCAAAGCATTTGGTCTTCAGATGGAGATATAATTCCGTCAGCCAGACAAATTTCTACTACGACTTTGTAATCTTCCATCATTGTGATATCCCTAGGGTCCATTGAGACTCCTGCCTTTTTAGCAACTATGTCTGTGCCACCAGGGTCATCCACGAAAATAACCAGAGAATCTGCATTGAGTTGTTCACTTCGCATTTCAAGAAGAATTGAATCACCGTCTTGGTTTGCATAAACCAACTTCGAGAATCGATTGATTACATTGGTAATCGAACGCGCAGTGTCTTCGCTGCTGCGTCCTCTTCGCCATCCGGTTTGACTAGCTTCATCATATGCGTAGAATTCAGTTCCAAGTCCAGGGTATTCCAGCCTAATCTCTTCACCACCATCAAAGCCGTTAGCGACAATTGTAATGCTACCAACTGTGGTATCGACTAAATTATCATCATCGTCAAATGAAATCATCAATGGCTTCCTTTCTTCCGAAGCAGCATTGAAGTGACCAGACATTCCACTCATCCACTTGTCCTCAAGTCTCTTTAGAGATGCTTCTTGCTCTCCAGAAAGTCCCTTGTCAATTCCCAAAACATTGCTCAAATCTCCGGATTGCATCTCTTGTTTGAACTCATTAATCAGTTCTTCATCACGACGATATGTGGCTGGAGGTCCACGTTTCTGAGTTACATGGTCGGGGTCTTTCCACTCATACTGACATTTGGAACAACTTAGATAACCAGCCATCGTAGAAGGTTGCTTTTCCCCTCCACAACGTGGACAATCGCCTTCTTCGTTAATACTAAGATTATCAGCGGCTTCTCTCCTTCCTTTGCGGAAACCCCACTCTGCCATAACTGAACGACAATGGTGGTGGCTTTAGAATCCTTGCCTATATTATGAGAGTATAGCCTTTAAGCCATATCTAATCAATCCATCTTGTGCATACAATCTTCTGACTGCAAAAGTAACCTTGTCCCCTATTTCGGGTTCTCCTGAATCATCATCAGCGATTAGGAAAACTCCACATGGACCATCATCCATACGAACGAATACAGTTCCAATTCCATCCAAAATTGGTGCACGTAAACTAAATTCAGAAGGTGCTCCTCCTGCAGATAATTTAGTCCAAGATTCAATTGTTCCACTTTGGGAAAGAGGTGTCGATTGCTCAGGGCGTTGATCTCCTATCATCTCTCTAGGAGGCCATATTCTGATATCTCCTAATTGTTGGCTAGCAAAGTTCATTCGAGAATCAGCACCACTACGATATGCTTGCTCTGAAACAAATGCACCTTGAGATACCGCATCCATCTCAGCTTTCCATGCACTCTGGATGCTCGAATGGAAATCTTTGTCCATTTCTTCACCTTCGATATCCCAAGATTGAACTTCTCCATTCGATATTGAAACCGAAGCATCACTATTACAATTAATAGTCCATTCAGCCTTTTCGTCAATTAAGTAACCACATGCTTGCAATGTCAAATCATCAATCAAAGAATTGGATCTAACCTCGTTAATTGTCAATTCATCCGATAACAAATTCAATCCACTTATCGCAAGTGTTGTGTAGTCACTATCTGGACCGAAAACATGTTCATTTTCGATTGAATGTCGACTTTTAATTACGATTCCATTTTGCTGAATGCAAGCAAGATTCCCTTGCCAAGGAATACATTGGTTAGAGGTCACAATAACTCCCTCCCAAATACGTGGACTGCACAAGTAGCACCCGAGCCTCCAACATTGTGTGTTAACGCAATGGATGCATCTCTAACTTGTCTTGTCTGTTCAACTTCACCTCGAAGTTGTTTGAATACCTCTACTACTTGCCCAGTTCCAGTAGCTCCAAGTGGGTGCCCTTTGGATTTGAGTCCACCACTTGCATTTATTGTGACTCGACCTTGGTTACGAATTCCTCTTCCTTCTCTGGCAAATAGGCCACCTTCGCCTCTATTTGCAAACCCAAGGTCTTCTGTGGCCATTAATTCAGCAATCGTAAAGCAATCATGAACTTCTGCCAAATCTACATCATTGGCTGTTATTCCTGCTTGATTGTATGCACTGGTCGCTGCTCTTTGAGTTGCAATAAGCTGAGTAATAGAAGGTCTATCGTGTAATGCTAGGTGATCGCTACCTGCACCTGAACCTAATACCCACACAGGGTCTTCACACAGTTTCTTTGCTACATGGTCAGCAGCAAGTATGACTGTGGACGCACCATCTGATGTAGGGCAGCAATCGTATAATGTCAATGGGTCAGCGACCATGAAGCCATTTTGTGCTTTATCAAACGATACATCTTTTCTCAAGTGAGCGTATTCATTATCAAGACCATGTTGATGGTTTTTCACTGAAATGTTGACCAAGTCATCATGCTGGCTATCGAACTCGTGAAAGTGTCTTCTAGCCATCAATGCATAAGTTCCAGGGAATGTGAGACCTGCTAATCTTTCCCATTCTGTATCTCCGCTAACTCCTAACCAGAACCGTTTTCTTTCGGGACTGAGATCATTCATCTTCTCAATACCACCAGCCACAACAATATCTGCCTGACCACTCTTAATCGCCATCCAAGCATCTCTAAAAGCAAATCCAGATGAAGCACAAGCATTCTCTACTCGCCTAACAGGAATGTTATCCATTCCAGTATGTTCTGTTAACAATGCAGCAGTATTGCCGATTTGTCCTCCACCAAAAGCGATAGAACCGATAAATGCCTCATCAACCATCGAAGGGTCGAAATCACCATCGATGGAAGCATACGCGTTTTCAGCGGATTCGGCCCACATACCCTTCAATCCGAGTGGATGGTTACCGAATTTTGTTTGGCCAGCACCAATGACTGCTACGTCGACCATGACACCTCCACTACTTCACGGTTCAACTAACTCTCGGTCCACAAGGTTCAACAACACCCCCATTGTCGGCGGCATGATAGTTATGCTGCGACAATGCAGGGCCCACGGCCACTTCAGCGGAACAAACTGCCCGACGTGCAACGAAGAGGGCAAGTTTATCATGTCAGATAGAGAATCAAATAGTCTAGGTAGAATACTTGCCTTGGTACTTAGACACGCACCTGAAAAATTCGGTGTAGAAATGGATTTGAACGGCTGGGTTAATTCGAGAGAATTATCTGAAGCGATTCAGGGACAAAGAAGACATTTCCATTGGCTCCGTGGATGGCACTTTGAGGCTATTGCTAATGCCGATGAAAAGGGCCGTTACCAAGTTGAAGGTGAAATGATTCGTGCTACATACGGTCATTCTATCGAACTTGAATTAGATCTGCCAACCGACGATATTCCTGAAGTCTTGTACTGGCCTTGTGACCCTGAGAATGTCCCAACACACAAGGAATTAGGAATTACAGCCGGTGATAGAAAGCATGTACATCTTTCTCGCACAATCTCCAATGCAATGGAAGCTGGTCACGTTAGGATTAGCCGTCCAGCAATTCTTGAAGTAGATACTACTATGGCTATTGCAGATGGACATACTATCTGGCGTGCAGGAAAAACAGTATTCCTTTGTGAAGAGATGCCTCCTCAATACTTGGTTCATGTTGAAGAAGACGACCCTTCAATCCAAGAGATGATTGCAATTTGGGAAGAAGAGTGATTCACTCTACGTAATTACCACAATTGGAACAGAAATCTAAGTCTGGCTCAATTGGAAGATTTCCACATCTTGCACAAATGCCACCTGCGATAGTCATAATCATCTTTGCAGCTTCAGCACCATCAGAATCTGAAACTTGAAGTGCTTCAATAATCTTCATTGGGTTTTGTCCTAAACTGGATAATTCTTGGAATTTCTTGGAGAAGTCGATCGCCAATAGTAAAGCGGATTCAATTTGCCATTGCTTCTTTTCACGTTCAACTTTGTCTACAATTGATTCGGATGCATCTAGTTCTGCCTGCATATGGCGGATAAACTCGTCAACATTCGGAGACTCTGACATGATGTGTGCTCGTTAACACTCCCATGTAAATCCAATGCACACATTAGTATGAATCACATGGCATTGCTATGCCCGGGACGGTTGTCATCAAGTGGGGTGGAGGGCTAATCACTCACAAAGATCGTTTGTGTTCCGTAAATATGGAAGTTATCGATTCCCTTTCCAAAGTTTGTGCAAGTAGCAACAAGAACTTGGTAATCGTTCATGGAGCAGGTTCATTTGGACATATGAAAGCAAAGAAATTTCGTCTTGCAGAAGGAGATATTCCTGGACTAGAACAATTACAAGCAGTGGACGAAGTAAGGAATGACATGCTTGAATTGAATCGTATTGTTACTGAATCATTGACCGAGCATGGTGTTTCAGCCAAATCATTCCCTCCACATATATGGGCTAAAGGTACGGGTCCAAATTTTGAAGGCGAACTTCCAATTCATGATGGTGTCACAATCGTTTACGGAGATGTTGTCGATGATGAAGAAAATGTGTTTGGAATTTTATCAGGAGATGATTTAATGTTGCGATATGCAACCGAATTACCAGATGTAGAAAGGGCTGTTTTTGCTATTGGAGGTGTTGATGGATTATTGCGAGTACCTCCATCTAAAGCCGGACCAGATGATCTCATAGAAGTGTGGAATCCAGATATGGTGTTCGAAGGTGTGCATGAATCCGAAATAGATGTCACTGGAGGAATCGGCCTCAAAGCTTCTAGAGGAGCAATGATTTCTGAAAAAGGAATAGATGTTTTACTGATTAATGGTCAAATTTCTGAAAGGGTTTTAGCCGCGATTGAAGGAAATAGCGTAATTGGTACACGGATTGTTTCAGGGAACTGTTGATGTAGTGTCCGCGAAGCCGAGAGATTGGTGAGAAAATGTCCGGATATGGCATAGACGATGTTCCAACAATGCATCTGGAGGATGAATCCACCGCTGCATTAGAGGGCTCAGATGCCACTCAGGGCGTACTCATGGCCGAGGCAGTCATCGAAGTCACCGAAACCGATGATGTGATTGGTCCCATCTCAAAGTTGGATAGCCATAACGGAACTGGAAACTATCACCGTGCATTCAGTGTACTATTATTCGACTCATCAGGAAGACTATTGTTACAGAAAAGAGCATCTCACAAGATTACATTCCCAGATGTCTGGGCTAATTCCTGTTGCTCTCATCCTCTACACAGTGAGGAAGAGATGGAAACTCGTAATCATCTCGGTGTGAAGCGTGCTGCAGTTAGAAAATTGGAACAGGAATTAGGAATAATGCCTAATCAGGTTCCAATCGATAAATTTGATTTTGTTACAAAGATGAAATACCAAGCAAGACAAGATGAAGATTGGATTGAGAGAGAAATCGATCATTGTCTAATCATCCATGCAGATGTCGATGTAACCCCGAATCCAAATGAAGTTAGTGAAATCAAATGGGTTAGTCAAGAAGAACTTGAGAATATGTTGGTTGCTGATGACCCTGAAAATGTAGTAGCACCTTGGTTTAGGTGCATTGCTGCAAGGATAATGAATGATGATTGGTGGAGGCCAGGTTGTGCTAAAGCAGATGATTTGATTCATGATATGGGAGATGTTTCACATATGCTTCCAAATGCTACTGGAGCAGATTTGACTACTAGTATTGCAGAAGTAAAAGATTTGGTAGAAAGCAGAATTGAGAGAGCTTTGACTCACACTTCTCTGAATCGTTTATCGGGTGCAATGATGCATTTGATTGAGGGTGGCGGTAAGAGGCTTAGAGCAACTCTACCTTGGTTGGTAGCAAAGGCTGTTGGTGACACACATTCTGGGCTTCTAGATGTAGGAGCGGCGATTGAGATTATTCACAATTTCACATTGGTTCATGATGACATCATGGATGATGATGACGTTAGAAGAGGTCGTCCTGCGGTTCATATTGAGTACGATTTACCAACTGCAATCAATGCAGGTGATGCAATGTTAGCCATTGCCTTTGAAGCGATGGCTGTTGCTGAAGGTATCGAGCCAGAACTTCTTCCTTTCTTGGTCAAAAGGATTGGAAGAATGGTAAGGAAATGTAGCGAAGGTCAACAATTGGATATAGAATTTGAAGATAGGGAAGTAGTTTCTGAAGAGGAATATATCGAGATGATTCATGGAAAAACCGCCGCCATGTTCCTGACATGTGCTGAAGTTGGTTCTCATCTGGCTGGAGCGGATAGCGAGACCATCGAATGCATGCATGATTGGGGATTAGCACTTGGTTTATGCTTCCAACTAATGGACGATTTAATCGATGTACTTTCAGATTCAGATACTCTTGGAAAACCAAGTGGTAGCGATGTTGCTCAAGGTAAGAGAACAATGATGGTGATTCATGCTCTTAGGCAACCCTCATCTAGTGCTAAAGATGACTTGTTGGCCGTTCTTGGTAAAGGTGACAATGTAACTGCTGATCAAGTATCAAGGGCTCATAAAGCGCTTGAAGAACTTGGTTCTATAGAATATGCTCGTACCAAGGCAGAGGCTTATCATCGAATGGCACACGATTGTTTGGACAGAATTCCTGACAGTCCTGCAATGAGAGCACTTCGTGAGTTGACCGATTATCAACTCATGAGGATATTCTGATATTTCCTGGTTTGATTACTCGACAATACCATCTGGTGTCACTGGGATGTTTCTTGTGAGACAATCGGTTGAAATTTCCATTTGTGAATGATTTTGAAATTGTTTTACATGGTGTTGCAGCAGACATGACTTCTAATTCTACTTCTCCCACTGAAAAGTTAGAGCCTATGCTAAGATCAAATCCTGAAACCAACAAATTTTCTCCAGTTGAGCCAGGATATATTGGATGACCTTCGTTTTGGATTTTATCTAGAACTTCTTTTTCTAGCACACAAACAGCTCGCATCACACCTCCATGATGCTTCTTGTCATGTTGGTTATCTCCAACCAGTCCCTCAAAATCTATTTTCACAGATTCAATAGAATGTTTAGGCACTCCACCATCTGAGATGAATATACCTAGCAGTTCGCCCATAGAATTCACCTCAATTGGTGAATCATATTCATTCTGCGTAATACGATTCAGGGTTAGGGTCTGGCTTCAATCCCTTACGTGTACGGATTTCACCAACAACCTTGTCGAATAACTGTGGTGGCAAAATTTCGAATCCAATGTTCTCAGAGTTCCAAACAGCACGTCCTTGTGATGCTGCACGAATATCGTTTGAGAAACCGAATGTCTCAGCAACCGGAAGTGTCCCAATAACAGTGGTCGCTTCACCTTCAGATGGCATATCTTCAATGATACCTCTTCTGTTAGTGATTTCACGAGTTACCTGACCAAGCCAATCGTTAGGAACGCTGACGTGAGATCTTTGCATAGGCTCCATCAATACTGTGCGTGCTCTTAGCATTGCACCCTTGATTCCGTTTCTAACTGCAGGAATAGTTTGAGCAGGTCCACGGTGGATTGCATCTTCGTGCAACTTAGCATCAACTAGGCGAACCATCATTCCCATTACTGGTTCATCAGCAACAGGTCCCTTCTTACAGACCTCATTGAATGCTTCAATAATCAATTCACGAGTCTCGTGAAGTCCTTGAATACCCTTGGTATCGTTAACTAGAACATTTGTTCCATTGATTGCGTAAATCTTGCGCATCTTGTCCTTGTCCATTCCGAATTCACCGAACTTGTTTCCAATTTCTTTTGCATCTCCTGAGCGAACGTTTCCGTTACCGAAGTGTCCTTCTCTGAGTGCTGCAACTACGTCCGTAGGAAGTGGTTCACATTCAATCATGAATCTGTTGTGACGGTTAGGTGACTTTCCTTCGAATGAACGACCTCTGTTGTCTCCTTCTACAGATTCTCTGTATACAACGATAGGTGGGCTTACTTTGACCTTGATGTTCTGCTCTTCCTCAAGACGGTAAACAGTAATTTCAAGGTGCAATTCTCCCATTCCAGCGAGTAACGCTTCACCAGTCTCTTGGTTTGTCATGACTTGCAATGATGCATCGGACTTAGCAAGTGAACGAAGAGCATCGATGAACTTAGGTAAGTCCTTCATACTCTTTGGCTCTACAGCAACTGTGACAACAGGGTCAGAATAGTGCCTGATTGCTTCGAATGGTGTGAAGTCTTTGTCACGGGATAGTGTTACACCAGCAGCAGCAGATCTAATTCCAGTAATAGCAGCAATATTTCCAGCTACTACCTTAGGAACAGTGATTCTGTCTCCACCAACCATCATGCTGACTTGTTGTACACGCTCAGGCTTTGCAGCACCTATTGCATAAACAGATTCACCTTGGTTGATAGCACCAGAGTATAGTCTTCCAACAGCGACTTCACCAGCGTGTGGGTCCATCCAAATCTTGGTGATCATCATTGCTAATTCTGCTTCAGGGTCACACTTGATCATTGCTTGCCCGATTTCAGTTTCTAAATCTCCATTCCAAATGTTAGGGATACGGTAAGGCTGTGCTTCAACAGGACCTGGTAGTTTTGTTACTGCCATATCCAAAAGAACTTCGTGGACAGGAGCTTTACGTGCAAGTTCCTTCTGTTGCTCATTGTTACAGAACTCGAAAATGTCCTTGAATGAAATACCGGACTTTGCCATGTATGGTACAGTGATACCCCAGTTGTGGTATGCTGAACCAAATGCAACAGTTCCATCACCGACGCTGACTTGCCATTCTTTCTTCTTTTCTTCAGGAGCGAATTGTCGAATCAATTTGTTGACCTTTGTAATCGTCTCTTTGAATCTCTCCATCATGTCTTCAGGAGTAACCTGTAATTCATTGATTAGACGGTCTACCTTGTTGATGAATAATACCGGCTTAACCTTCTCTTTCAATGCTTGACGAACAACTGTCTCAGTCTGAGGCATTGGTCCTTCAACCGCACATGCAAGAATGAAACAACCGTCTACAGCACGCATAGCACGAGTAACGTCTCCACCAAAGTCAACGTGACCAGGTGTATCGATGAGGTTGATTAGGTAATCAGTTCCCTCAACACCGTGAACCATTGAAGCAGAAGCAGCATTGATGGTAATTCCACGTGCGCTTTCTTGCTCATCAAAGTCCAGAACTCTGCTCTTTCCAGCTAGTTCTTCGCTCATCATTCCAGCACCTGCAATCAGGTTGTCAGATAGTGTTGTTTTTCCGTGGTCAATGTGAGCAGCAATACATAGATTACGAATCTGTGGTAGGATGTGCATAACTTCTGTTGCTTTCTTGATGTTGTCTTCTTTACGGCCCATGGTGAATCACCTGACTCTCGTCTGTTCTGGCCACCTTGAAGGGGTTTATCAAATCGACTACCATAATTTAGTGACAATCGATGTGCTGGGCCGGATTAAATGGATTTAATCATCGACTTGTATTGCAAGTCCATTTCCTTGAACATCTTTTTCAAATCTGCTTTTATTGCAGCATAATTTGTCTTCATCTCAGCAATCTTTTCTTTGACCAAAATTTTGGAATCCTTTACAGCAATTTTCAACTCTTTTCTTGCTTTGTGTAAATCATATAGGCATGAGCGTAGCGAGTCACGATATTTCGTTAGTCTAGATTCATAAATTTGAGTATCCAATTTTTTTGCCTCTAGTTTCTCAGCTGTTTTCTTGAATTTCATATCCAATTTAGCAACTTCAATCGAATGCTTAGGTGTCGATTTAAGATTTGATTTCAATCCCAATAATCTGAAACTTCCAATCCACCACTTGCTAGGATCTACATGGTACCATTTGTGTCCGTTCCTGTAGTCAGCTTGGAATGTATGATGGAAATTATGGTATCCTTCTCCAAATGTAAGGAATGCTAACCAGAAGGAGTCCTTACTGGAGTTTTCCTCAGAGTAAGGTTGCTTACCCCAAATGTGTGCAGCGCTATTGATTAGGAATGTTCCATGGTGAACGAAAACAATTCTTGCTAGTCCTCCCCATACCAAGCAACCTATTGCGGTTGCAATTCCTCCAACTAGGTATCCAATTGCTGCAGGAAGAATAAATCCAGAAACAGCACCTATCAGGAAGATATTGCGATGCTGCCACATGATTATTTTGCTTTCCTGTAAGTCCTTGACATTTGAGAAATCGTTTGCAAATTTTTCTTCTTCAATTAAAATCCAACCTATATGTGAATACCAAAATCCACGACTTGCAGAATATGGGTCTTCTTCTGAATCAGTCATTTTGTGATGCATTCTATGGTCAGAACACCATTCAATAATTGAATTTTGAAATGCTCCTGCTCCAAAAACTGAGTAGAATAGTACTAGTGGCCAGGAGGCATCATGCGAGCGATGAGAGAATAGGCGATGATATCCTACAGTTATTGATAATCCACAAGCAAAATAGAGGCTTGTGAAAACAATCAATTCAGTCCAACCGGGGTTACCAAAAAAACTCCAATGTGCAATAATCCCAGCAATAGCAAGAAGTGGGGTTGCTAGGAGGAAAATTGAGTTTAGCCAGTTGATCCTGAAAGGCGCAACATACTCTGACATAGGTGCCTCGCTTTGCCTAACGCTATTGACTATTGGGGTCAGTTGGCCAGCAAATAATGCCGTTGTAGGGCTAAAATCAGCGAGCGCTTGCTGCGATACGCTGAACTTCTTCCTTCTTTGCTACTGCGAAAGAGGTGACATCACCGTTGCTAGCCTTTGTTAACTCGTTGATAATACACTGAGTGAGTGTACGCTTAGATTTGGATGTTCCTTGCTGTGCGCCCTTAGCAAGATTCGCTAGAGCAACATCAAGTCTGCGAGATGGTGAACTGTCAACAGCCTTTGGCTGTGAAACTGCACCGAATTTGATTCTTGTAATCTCTTCCATAGGAGCAGCGTGGCAAATAGCATCTACAAATGCTTGTAGAGGATTGTTCCCACTTCTTTCCGCCATTGAATCAAGAGCAGACTCGAATGCCTTTAGTGCTCCCATTTTCTTACCGGTGTATTTGCCAGTTCGCATCAACTTGTTCGTGAAACGCTCAACTACTGAAAGGCGAGCTTTTCCAAACCATGCATTTGCGTGACGTCCACCAGTGTGTGGAACACCGACGGTTGAGAGGTTGATGTAAGGCGCTAATCCAGGATCTCTGCAAACAACTTCTGCTGCATCGTACTTACCGAATACTAGAGTTCCAATGCCTGCAATAGGTTTGACTTCCTCAGGTTCCGCTTCTGCTACTTGTGTTTCGACTTCTTCACTCATCTAAATCACTCCGAATCATCGAACAGGCTTCTCCTTGCGTCCACGAACCATTTCATCTAATGAAACTCCGTTGACTTGGATGACCTTGTAACGGACACCAGGAATATCTCCGTAAGAACGACCCATGCGTCCTCCGATACCTTCTACCATTACTTCATCGTGCTCATCGATGAAGTTGATCGCACCATCACCTGGTGCGAATGCTGTTAATTTGTTTCCATTCTTAATCAATGAAATCTTAACAGCCTTACGAATTCCGGAGTTAGGCTGCTTAGCCTCAATTCCGACTTTCTCGATAACGATACCTTTTGCTTGAGTAGAACCTGCAAGAGGGTCGTGCTTTGCTCTAGATTTAAGCATACGCTTCTTGTATCTGCGGTCAGACCATCTAAACTTTTGGCGGTCCTTTGCCATCTTGGTTCCAGCGAATAATCCTCGACCCATGTCATAACACTCCAGAGAAGCAACTTGCCGACCTACCTCCCCTATTTCATGGTGCCGATTGTAGAGGTGTGGTGAAATGGTACACTAATCGCCTAATCTCAGTGCCAATGTTCATGGTTATTACCCTACACGAATGTACTGATGGCATTCCGTGATTTGTTAGGTGCGGCTACTGAGATTGATGAGTCAACCAGCGTGCTGCATGGAATTTTTGACAAATCCAAATCTACAGGACACGGTCTTCTAGTGTTCAATGATTTAATTGAGGCACCCGGTCATAGAGTCGCAGTTAATTTGCTAACAAGACCTCGTCTTTGTGCTGCATTATCTATCGAGCCGGAGGATTTTATTGACCTTCTCGGATGGGGGATGAAGAACCCGAGTGAACCAAAGATTGTTGAGAATGGACCGGTGATGGAATGTGTTCAAGATTCTCCAGATTTGTTCAAATTACCAATTCCTCATCATTGGAGAGAAGATGGTGGACGTTACATGTCATCAAGTGTGATTATTGCTGAATATGGTGGTATTCGAAACATGTCATTCCATAGACAATTATTGAGGGATAAAAATCACTTGGTAGCTAGAATTGTACCCAGACATCTTCACACAATGACAAATGAAGCAAGAGGGGTTGGAGATGAGGTTAAAATTGCAATTATCAATGCTCCTGACCCAGTGGTGTTACTTGCTGCTGCAATGTCTTTCAACACTAATCTCGATGAATTAACAGTTGCTTCAGCATTACATGAGAAAGTGTACGGAAAGCCATTGGAACTTGTTGAATTACCAAATGGAGTTCAAGTTCCAGCAGATGCTGAATACGCCATGTGGGGCCGAATAACTACTGAAAATGACTCAGAAGGACCTTATGTCGACATTACGGGAACAGTTGACGATATACGTCAAGAACCAGTTTTGGAGATCGATGGAATTACTCATCGCAATAATCCAGTTTTCCATGCTCTTATTCCTGCGGAAGCAGAACACAAGACTCTGATGGGTCTTCCAAGAGCTCCTACTATCAAATCTGCAGTAAGCGAAGTGTGTGAGTGCTTAGACGTTCATATGACTGAAGGCGGAGGCGGATGGTTATCTGCGGTTGTTAAAATCAAAGTGGTGAATGAGGGAGACGGAATGAGAGCAATCCAGGCTGCACTCGACGGGCATCGTTCTATGAAGATGGTTACCATTGTTGACCAAGATATAGATATTACAGACCCTGTTAGAGTTGAATGGGCAATGATGACTCGATGGCAACCAGATTCAGACACGTTGATTCTGTCTGACCAAAAGGGGTCAAGCCTAGATCCATCTCGACTTAGTGATGGTAAAACTGCCAAGATTGGTATTGATGCTACTATCCCATGGGGTTATGATAAATCAGGATTCATGTCAGTTCAGTGAGTTGGTTCTATGGACAGTGCTTCAAAATTACAGCACCCTAGGAGAAACCTCGGTAATCGACATCGTGCTCAGGCAGCGAGATTCGTCAAGTTAGCCAACAAAGATATCGAACGTAAGTCTGAGAATTTGGCCTGGGCTGAACAGAATGCTCAGCAATCGGTTTTGTACGATTTTACCGATGAAAGAAATTGGCGATGTTTGGCAGAAATCAAGCACATGCGTACGGATGAAGAGGGATTAGCTCTAGTGCTAGAGGACTTGTTTGTTGTTCTTGGAAGAGATCCAAATCAGTTGGAACAATTACATGGAATCAACCACCTAGATGTTGGTTTAGAATTGTTAGAGGCTGCTTTTCTAACCGATTCTTTGGACCCAGAAAAATGGTTTGCATCATTGGATCAAAACGGATTAGAAAACTTTGCAAAAAGGTGCCGAGTTTTAGATTTCACAGACCAAAGAGCCAATATCATCTATGGGCGTAGATTGGAAAGAGTTAGAAAATCTGGGCATGAAATTATTTTCATAGATTTAGTCCATCATCTACTTGCTCATCGTCCAGCAAATCATGAATTATGGATGGAATTAGGTCGCCTTCACGAAAGAAGAAATGAGATTGATCAAGCCTGGCTTTGTTATGACCATGTTCAACAACTGCGACCTTCTGACCCTGTTCGTGATTTATTTTTGGAGCGTCTCAAAGACGCTATGGATGGTAAAGAATCAGTGCCTTGGAGTGGTCCTGCATTAGAAACTAGGTCGGATTTCCTAGAAAAAATGCAAAATTTATCTCAATCTGTTTCTGAAATCCCAGTCGAGGAAATTGTGGATGAAATAGAAGAGGAAACAAATTCAGAATTGAAGCGTTTGCAAGATTTAATCGAAGCTGGAGAAGCAGCAGAAGCATTCTTCATGGCTCGTTCACTATTGACAACTGGAGAAGAATGGGCAGAGGAATGGATGAAAAAGGCTCAATCAATGCTTTAGACACCTTGTAAAGTCATAATCTCAGTAACTCTACCAGTCCACAAATCGGCCTGTTCACCACCTTCACTAATCGATGCACACAGAGCAGCAAGCATAGCATCTTCAACATCGTTTGGAGATTTTAGTAAGTCACTGAATAATTCGGATCTATCCAATCGTTTTGCCAACATTACCAATGCTCTCAAATCAGGTCTTTCAACACCTGAATATCCCTCAACAGTATTTTCGATGCACCATTCTAGAACTCCATTTACATCATCAGGGTGAACTTGCAAAACAGGAGCGGTCTCACCTGCTGACAATGGTTTAGCATCCATTATTTGGTCAGCGAATTTTTCTACTTCATCACTCAAGAAACCAGATGATATTTCCACAAATATGGCCCCAGATTCTACAGCCAGTTCTATCTGCTTGGCGATAATAGCATGGGCATGTGCGTTAAATGCACATCGTGCAGCATCAAACATATGACCAAATGCTAGGTGAATTCTTGCTGCTTGAATTCGAGAAATTGCAATTGTTTCATTTGCGTGTCCTGCATTTCTTGAAATCTCTCCATGTACATGTAAAGCCATCATTGGTTCATCGATGGATAAGTGAAATGCGGCTTTATTCAGCAATGAAATATCATGGTCTCGACTAGCTTTAGAAACAGATTTCAATCTTGTTTCTGCCCATGTAAGGTCATCTCTCGCATCTTCGATATCTCCATTTTCAAAGTGAACTAATCCTCTTTCCATTCTGAGTCTACCCTCTAATGATAAATCTCTGGTTTCAGGACTTCTAGCAACCACTAGTGCCTCTTCTATAGAATCTAAATCGACCTCTCCCTTGAGTCTTTTTTTCACCAATTCAAGAACTTCAGTTTCCGCAGGACTCAATTTATCTGCTAAGAAATCAACAATGTCGCTCTTCATTACCAAGCCTAATTCTGCTACTCCTAGCCAACTCTTCCAACCCATCTTTTCCAATAGCGGTTGCAATTCACGTTCACCTGATTCATAGGCAATGATAATTTCTTCAGGATTCATTTTCTTCCCTCTTTGTATTAGCTAGTAGATTGATGAATGCGGTCTCTCCAGCAATTCGATCACAATTGCCAGTCCATCCAGCTGCTCCATCATGACCTCCACCTTCACCACCCATTTTTTCGGATAATAATTTCATCATCTCTCCAAGATGAACTCCTGAAATCGTAGAAGACCTAGGTGCTCTAGCAGTTAGTCTCGTTTCTCCATCTCGGTACCTAGAAACAAGTGCAACTTCAGCGCCAGCCTGTACCAATAGACTTGCCACTTTACCCTCGTGTATTCCAGCATAGGTGTGAACTATGTTCCATTTGCCACATTCAGTTGATTGACATCGTGATAATGCTTTCAAAATAGCTCCTCTATCACTAGGGCTAATACTTTCATTTTGAATGTCTTCAACAAATTCTTGGTATTCGAATTTAGCATCTTTTACAATGTCTGCTGCTGTTCTAAGTGCAAATTCATCCGCATGTCTAAATCGACCAGTATCAGTTATCAGTCCAGCAAGTAAGAGTTTACGTACTTCGTCTGTTAGAGTGCTTTTGGAATGATTGTTTAGATATTCAAAGACCATCTGTGTGGTGGACCTTGCAGAACCTCTTATCTCTAGATCTCCTTCTTTGAATTCCCAATCACATGTGTCGTGGTGGTCAATCACGCAAATCGGTACTCCTTCTGGTAACTTAACACCAGTTTGAGTTTCAGATGCAGCATCTACAATGATAATGCCTCCAATTTTTGAAGGCCATGATGGACTCTTTGCTAATTTACGGAAAGGTGCGTTCAAATCATTGCATAATCTATTGGCTAATTTCCCAAGATGTAATCCACATGCCATTAATCCAGGATCGGATGCAGCCAAAGCTATTGCTGAACCAATTGTATCCATATCGCCGTTTCTTCCTGCTAAAACTGGGACTGCGCCATTAGAGGTGGCGTTAGCAATCCAATCAGCAAGTTCTTGCAAAATCATCCCTCGAGAGATTGCTTGAGTTTTTCATAGGTTGCGATAAGTTCTGCTTCCCGTTCAGCCATACTCGATACAGCCTTGTTCATTTGTTCTAGAGTTGTTTCCAAATCCGAAAGTAGTTGTTCTCTATCATCAACCTCTACCAGAATCGTGCCCATCTGTCGATGTAGTGCCATATCCTCTGGTTGCTTTTTTACTGCTGCAATAGTACCTTCCAATTCTCGAAGTTGTGCACTTAGAGATGCTACTTGTTGACGTGCTGCTTGCACTTCGGCAACTACCATTTGCAATTGTTGTGCTGCTTCCATGATTAGACCTCAGTTGTCGGGGGTTGAAGAATCCATCAGTTGAATTACCTTATCTGCGATAATAAGCGACCTCATTCTAGTATTCCACATTGCACGAGCATCTTTTGCACGACTTTCACTCAAAGTGAATGTCAAATTGTTGCCATTAACAACAACATTTTCTTCACTTGCCAAACTAGAAGCTAATGCCTTAGAATTAGGCGAATCCACCGATAGGCGGACATTCCACAAAGAGAATCACTCCTCTTCGTCGATCTCGCCAGCATTCAGAGCACGCTCGTACTCGATAGCTGCTTGCTGAGCGATGTATGCCATATCTGCAGTTGTTGCACCATCTGCATTTCTGCGGATGATTCTGTTGTTTGCATCTGAAGCACGAGTGTAAGGTTCCCAAGCACCGCCAGCGAAAGTGTGGCCACATTTACTGCAGCCCCAAATTCCAACGGACTTGCGTGTTACCTTGCGGTACTGGCAAACTGGACATGTATATTTGGAGGATTTCTTCTTCAAAGCCATGCCAGCATTACGTCGAACGCTAACACCATATCTTGCACCAAATCGACCGGTTGCGCCAGCCTTCTGTGTTCGCTTTGCCATGTTCATTCCTCCTTAGAGTTGACCAGATTAGCGAGTTCGGCGCAGCGCTGCTGTGCGACTCCTAGTATCTCGTCGAATTCCGCCGGAGTGAAAGTTCCCTTTAACCCCTTCTGAAGTGAATGCAGGTGACCTTCGTCTCCTAAAGTGATGTGAATTCTCTCATCGCCTCCTAATTCTTCTTCTTCATTTGCATCCAGAACATACCTTCCTCCAACACGAGTAAATGAACACATTGTTGGTGTCATTGATACAGAAAGAGGATAATCTTCACCGATATCAAATCTTTCTGCTGGAACTATTGCAGTACGTAGTGCTGCAATTGCTCCTAAAGCACATGCGTCGAAGATATTTCCTTTATCAGAAAGCACGTGAATATCAATCATTATTCCTAGAACTTTTTCGCCAGGGATGATACATAGTGAATCCATGTCAATACATCCTGACTCACGAATTCCACGGTCTACAACTCTTCCAAGTTCGATAGATTGTGGAGACGGTGGTCCTGGCTCATATTTGCGTCCAGCAACTGGCCTTAGCTCTGCACCACACATCAAGGAACCTTGAGTCGGGCGATCTGGCCACGGAGTTCTAATCTCAAACTTGACACCGGCATAGATAATGGTGTCTCCCCAGGTTACCTTAGCACTACCTTCAGCATTGTATAGGCAATCGGTTTCTAGTTTGATATCCCTGGATTCCCATCTTCCTCTACCGTCGATTCTTTGGTCATTGGCTGCTAGAGCTTCCAATTCCTGACGTAGTAGACTTGGTACTAGTTCAGGCATCAAGCCTCACCTCCATTCTTCTCAATGTATCGGCGCTTGAGAGCATCCACCATCAATTCGTGAATCTCTCTTGCAGCTTTCAGATTGTATTCCATACAGGTATTGTACTCTTCAACCGATAGGTCGCCATCCATCTGTAAGAATGCGATTTCACCGGTTGTAGGTAGGATTCCCATAGGAAGGTCAGCCTGTCCATAATTGTCTTCTGCTTTGTCAAGGTCTAGGACTACTGTGTCCTCGATTTTTCCACTAGCAACTCCAACGATTAGATCACGCATTGGAATTCCAGCATCTGCTAATGCAACAGCAGCAGCAGTAATTCCTACACAACGAGTTCCTGCTTCAGCAGCAAGAATTTCGATTTCAACACGAATCTTTGATCTTGGATATCTTTCCACTAGTACTACACTCTCAAGAGCTTCAGCAGTAACTTTGCTAATTTCTCTAGAGCGGCGGTTGAAACCAGGTCGAATTCTGTCACTGGTTGAGAATGGAGCCATATTGTAACGAACGTCAATAACTGCTCTATCTTGTCTCTGAATCTTTCTAGGGTGAGCTTCCATTGGGCCGTATACAGCACAAACCGCAACGTTCAGTCCATGCTTTACCCAAGCAGAACCATCTGCTGCAGGAAGAATTCCTGCTTCAACCTTAACTTCTCTCATCTCATCGACTTTGCGACCATCTAGTCTCAAGCCATCTTCACGTAGTAACTTTACATCTCCGTATCCGCCCATTAGGCATTCCTCCTTTCATCGATTATTGCTTCTAATGAAGCATTGAATGTAGCCTTGTGGCCATCATTGCGCACTAGATCGAGAACTGTACGCATGAATGCTATTCCATCCGAGTCGCCATCGACCCAAACTCTTCCGTTTTCACCGACGATAATTCGGCAATCACTAACTTCCTTTAATTCTCTAAGAGTTGAATCTCCTTCTCCTCTTAGTCTTGAAATATGATTCATTGAAATTTCAGACATTATGCCTTCTTTCAATCTTCTAAGTCCAACACCCTTCATTGTTAGAACGATATTGTGTGCTTCATCTACTTCTTGAACACGAGCCAACATAATGTCGCCAATATCCATGTGTTGTCTTGCTGCACCAAATTCTACTTTCCAAGGTGCCAATGACATTGGAAGAAGGCCATTAAACGGGCCGTTTACATCTGCGAACCACAGATTGTTTCGAACACTCTCTACGATTCCGATAACCAAATCTCCAGATCTTGGCATGTATGCTGAATGAATCGGGTCAACTGATGTGACTCCGTTGTTTTGATTAACCCAACCAACTTTGGTTGCGATGATATTGTCGCCCATGATTAGGGTTCCAGTTCCTGCTCGCACTCCTGATGAAGCCCCGATGGCCTCTCCAGGAGTCACGAGGCGCAGCTCGGCGCCTTTTTTCGCTCCTGACATTTCTTTGTCTCCGGTCCGGCGACCCGCCGACCCATGATAAAATAGCCGATTCCAGTATTATCACAATTCTTTGACATCTGAGTTGTTGTCAATGCCTTTGACTTTACCAATAATGTTGCCAGCCATACCAGGTGGGCATTCGATAATACACGCCCAATCTCCATTCGATAACCACTCTTCTTTGTCCAGATATTGGCGCAAAAATTTGCTAGCCTTTCCATATCCTGAACCAGATATTCTAAATGCAATTCTCACAGGTTCAAATGAAAGTGGAATCAATGGCTTGAGAAGACTGATTGCATCCTTTACCTGCAAGTCGATTCTCTTGAAAGGATCTGGTGTAAATCGACTTTCTTCTAATGCAAGTTCGATACGAGTTTTTGGATGGGGGGTTTTTGCTTTAGGGTCAATAGCAGTAGAATGGATTTCTTGAACGATAAGTTGCCATTTTTGCTCAATCATCAATTTGCGCTGATTAGTAGTTAATTGGATACTTCCCTTTTCCAAAATCTTGGTTGCAATTTCTGTGATGTCCATAGTTCCAAATGTAGAATCGATTGCTTCCTCTGTAGGGCGGTCGCCTCCTCTAGCATCATGCCATACTTCGTCAGTAGCCAAGAAATCGTCAATGTTAACACTGCTTGGGTCGGTTTTGAACATATCAACCAATTCAGGGTCTACTAGAATTTCATAGCGCTTACCGCCATACTCCCAGCGAGCCAAGACAGCATTGTCTAGGCTGACCATGATTTTGTTCACTCCTCAAGAGGTTTTAGACGGTCAATTTGCTTGTTGACTTCTTCTCTATCAAGAACTCGATAACCTTCCGCATCGATAACTGAAACTTCTACAGCATCTCGATTCAATTCTTGGTCGTTAGCATTTCTCAATGCCTCTAATCCAAGTTTCATTGCTGCATTTAGAGTCAAGTTCTCCTTCCAGTTCTTCTCGAAGTAATCGATAACAGTATTTCTTCCACTACCTATTGCTCCAGCATGGTAAGATTGGTATGCTCCCGAAGGATCTGTTTCGAATAGATGGATTCCGTTTTCATCTACTCCACCAATAAGTAGCGCTGTTCCGAAGGGTCGAGAGCCACCATACTGGGTGAACGATTGCTTGAAATCACAAATTTTCTTTGTCAAAATGTCCACTGGGACCGATGCTGCGTAAGTGATTCTGTTAATCTGAGCTTCAACACGTGCTCTAGCAACCAACTGTCTAGCATCTGCAACAAGCCCGCTTGTCGCAATACCTACATGGCCGTCAATTTTGAACATCTTCTCAATAGATTCTGGAATAATTAGGCGACTAGCGATTCGCTTGTCACAAACCAGCACAACTCCGTCTCTAAATTTGAGACCTGCAGTTGTAGTTCCTCTCTTTACACTCTCTCTAGCATATTCTACCTGAAACAATCTTCCATCTGGACTGAATGTGGTAATTCCGTGGTCATATCCTCTTCCGCTCGGCTGCAAATCGCCCACCTCAAGTGGCTGTCCGGGTCGGGGTCTTATCAACCTTGGCGGAATGGGAGGTATGTGAAGGTCGCAGTTCTTTCTAGTGGCGGCAAGGACAGTAGTGCTGCAATTTGGTGGGCGCAGTGCAAAGGTTGGGAGGTGACACACCTTGTCACAATGCTAGTCGAGGGAAGCGATTCATGGATGTTCCAAATCCCAGGTACGGAGTTGGTTAAACATCAGGCCGAGTTATGTGGATGTGAATGGCTACCTGTAAAAACAGAAGGTGTTGCGGAACATGAAGTTGATGACCTTCGTAATGCCTTAGAAAAATTGAACATCGATGGAATTGTTTCAGGAGCATTACGGTCAGATTACCAAAAAACACGCCTCGAAAGAATGAGTGAAGAATTAGGAATCAAATCATTCACACCTCTATGGCACCAATCTAGTAAGATGCATATGGATGGGCTGATTTCAAATAACTTCAAAGTGATGATCACCGGAGTTTCATGCGATGGTTTGTCAAAAGAGTGGTTGGGACAAGTTTTGGATGAAGAGTCTCTCAATAGACTAAGCATGTTGGCCGCAAAATATCGTTTTCATGTCGATGGAGAGGGTGGCGAATACGAAACTCTAGTTATTGCTGGTCCACATATGAAAGGTGAGATTACCTTACCTTATGTCAAGCATTGGGATGGAATAAGGGGACATTTGACCTTTGAATCAACCATTACTCACTGATTTTTCGACTCGGAATGTTCATGGCCTATACACTTAGGGAGTAAAACATGGCCTTCTGCCCACTTGATTACCGATACGGCTGCCAAGACTTCAAAGAAATATGGTCTGAACTTGGAAGACATCAACGCCAATTAGAAGTTGAGCGTGCCCTTGTATGGGCTCACAAGGAAATGGGTAAAGTTTCTGAAGAAGATTATGCTAAGGTTGCAGAGATTGCAGTTCCTAGCATTGTAACCAAGGAAAGGGTTTCAGAAATCGAAGCTGAAACAAGACATGACATAATGGCACTAACAAAGGCTATGGCTGAAGCAGCAGGCGATGCAGGATGGTGTATCCATCTGGGAGCAACTTCCAATGATATTGTCGATACAGCAGTTGGATTGCAACTTAGAGATTCAATAATTTTGCTCAGGGAGCAATTGTGTAACTTGATCGATGTTACAGCAAATCTAGCAGAAAGAGAAAGAGATACGGTTATGCTGGGTAGAACTCATGGACAAGCTGCAGTTCCTATCACATTTGGATTGAAGGTTGCAGTTTGGTTAGATGAAATGCGAAGACAACTTGTTCGTTTGGATGAAGCAACCCCAAGAATTGCAGTTGGTAAATTCCTGGGTGCGGTTGGCACAGGTGCAGCACAAGGTGATGGAGCAAGAGAACTTCAGCGCCTAATCCTTACTCACTTAGGTCTCCAAGTCCCACTTGCAACAACTCAAGTTGTTGGTCGAGATAGATACATTGAGTATGTATCTTGGTTGGCTAATGTAGCATGTACTTGCGAGAAAATTTTGCAAGAAATTAGAAATCTACAGCGTTCTGAAATAGCCGAAGCAGGTGAAGGTTTTGACGTTAAAAAGCAAGTAGGATCCTCTACTATGGCGCACAAGAAGAATCCTATCAAATCTGAGAATGCTTCAGGTCTAGCAAGAATAGTTCGCTCATTCATTATCCCAACCTATGAAAATGCTCTACTATGGCATGAGAGAGATTTAGCTAATTCCAGCAGTGAAAGATTTACTCTATCTCACGCATCAGCACTTTGTGAAGATGTAATCTCCAAATCGGCTAATGTTCTTACCAACCTATGGGTCGATGGTGAAAGAATGCTCGCTAATATCGCAAGCCAAAAGGGATTGGTAATGGCTGAAAAGGTAATGATTGAACTTGTTGGACACGGCATTGGTCGTGATGAGGCTCACGAAATCTTACGTTCGGCATCCTTCGAAGCCATTGAAAATGGTGAAGAATTAATCGATGTTTGTGCAAGAACTCCAGCGGTTTCTGCAGCATTTAGTATTGAAGAATTGGAAGAAATGTTTGACCCTGCGAACCACATAGGTGTCTCGGGAGAGATTGTTGATGAAGCAGTTGAATTAGCAAGAAATGCTATTCAATAGTCTCAACATCAGTTTTTTTCATAGAATATCTAACCAGTATCATTGCAATGATTGCAGATGCTGTGAATGCTATACCTACCATTTGTGACATACTATACCAAAGTACGATGATTCCACCAAGAGAAATGTATGCTACAACTTGACATAGTGCTGATGCAAGGTTTAGTCTATCCATCATTTCTTCACTCAAATTACCATTGTGTTCTAACAAGAATGTGTAAATTAGGAAATAGATTCCCTGAAATGGTATTGTAGCAGCGATCAATGTCAGAGCATATTCTCTTACAAGTTTTGGATTTGACTCTTGCTCGATACCTTGGAAAAGCAATACTGCAGTGCTTGTACCAAGCAATGCTGCCATTATTGTCCAACGCTTGTCTTGTGAAGATGTTCGACTTTCGACATTGACGGAACCCTCACTCATGAGGGTTCGCTAAATCATACGGGGTTTGTATATTACCCTGATTCAAGACATCAAAACCATGTTTTGGTTATGATTAGATATAGCGGAATGCTAGCAAAATTCCGCCAGTGATTGTAGCTACAATCATTAGAAGTACTATCATTGAATGTGGCCCATACTCATTTGAGTCTTCCAAGGCGGTTGAAATGAGTCCATCTCTGGAAATTGCATTTGACAAACTACCCGCTTCATTGAACTCTGGTAGTGGTCTACGAGGTATCCTTTCACCCTTGCGAACATCTCCGGCCATGTGACTGTCAAGTGTAGATGGGTCATATGAGTTGTTATTGAGCATGCCATGGGAAAGCAATATGTTGTATTGGGTCATACAGCAATGTATGCAGGAGCCAACGGTTGCAGATATGTCGATTACCGATGAACACATTGTGGTGGCTACCAAGACCAAAATCAGTGTAATTTGCCAGGAACTTTCAGTTAATCCTAGTAATGCGGTATTGGTGAAAAAGGGTTCCGAGATTTTGGGAGTAGTTACTGCAAAGGACATTTTTTTGAAAATGTCTGAAGGAATCAATGCTACCAAAGTTAAGGTCGACAAAATGATGCGAACAAATATACTTTCAATCAGAGGCGACACTCCACTTTCCAAAGGCCTAGATGTAATGAGTAGTACCAATCCTGATGCGATTATAGTAACGGATGAAAATGATGAGTTCATAGGATACTTTTCAACACGAGATTACAGGGAAGCGACGAGGAAATTAGAGGCGCACCAACTGATGTCCGCGCGATTGCAACGCTCGAAAAAGGCGATCACACAAAAGGTACAGGAAGAAGATTCAGGCGGGGATTTACTGGATTTACTTCTAGGTGGGAACGACGATGAACAAGAAGAGATAGAAGTCCCATCAATGATATCTCTTGACTGAGTGATTAGCATGGAGTTATGGCAAGCAGAAATCGATGGTTCGTCCATACACCTTGCTGTAGAAGGTTCGTGTGGAGGTACCTCTCTAGGTATTCAATTAGCTAGGCAGGCTATTGATGCTGGAGGAAGGGTCTTGTGGGCATCTCCTGAACTACCTGATGGCACGAGATTTTCGCAAATCTTTACCGGCATCGATCTTGTTGCATCATCAAGATTCCATGCGATGAACCTGGTTGGAAATGTTGACCAAGCCATTGAGTCATTATTGCATACTGCGAAAGTTCTACCTGGTGTTTCATTGGTTGTTTTGGATGACTATTGTCCAAATTCTGGACAAATGCCTAGTGATGTAATCAAAGCAGTCAATGGACTAATATCCAATGCAAATTGGACTACACTATTGATTTCTAAAGGCGGTGAGTCAATGGGTGATATGCCACTGACAGCAAGGGGGAAAAATAAACTCAAGACAGATACCATCTGGTTATTGACCCGCCCATCTTCAGATTCTAAGAGAATCCTATGGATTGGTGAAGAACAAGTTGACCTTATTCTCAAAGAAGAAGGCTTCATGAATTAATTATTCATCTTCACCTAGAAGTTTAGCCATTTCTTCAAGCGCCTCATCATCAGGCTCATCGAAGTTTTCGGGATTCTTTGCTGCTCCATCAAGAACATCATCTCCAGCAACAGCAGGTGCTGCATCCGCTTTAGCACGTGCAAGATTCTCACGGCCACGATTAGTAATGTACCAAATCATTGCCAATAATGTGAGTCCAAATGCGATGTAAGTTATCTCGGTGGTGGATACCATTGGTGTGTGCTAATGGGGTTCGGCTATCAAGATTTAGGGTGTTATGTCAGTATCTTTGCTAAATGTCGACGTTTGTCAGGGGGCGGTTGAACCCATCCAGAGAACAATGGCTGACGGTTTTCTTCAACCCATGAATCGGATTTTCTAGTCTTACATTTCGGACATCTAACACCTTGTTCTGAGCCCATTGATTTCATCCTAGTTCCACAATCACACAACGGCCTACTCCTATTTTTCGAGTCGACAATTTTTATTGCTTCAAGGTGAATCATATTTTCATATTCCAGGCCCATACATTCGAAAGAATCTCCTTCATTCATCCATTGAGCAAGCAAATTCATTTTTCCAGATTCTGAGAAAGCGAGATATTTGCCATTGATTACAACATGTCCTCCATTCAACGTTTCTTTAGTATGGACTGTAACGGTAGTAGTTGTTTCTAAATGGTCACCTGATGCCTGATTCGTTTTGAAAACTCTACTTCCAATAATTGGGGCACTACCTTCAATTAGCAATTCTGTGGCATTTTTTGCAACATCTAGTGAAGTAGCTCTGATTCCAAACATAACAGGGCAAGGTCCTCTGGGAGAGATAAGTCCTCTTTTAGTTCGTGGATCACGACAAAGAAATGTACCATCCATTTGGTCAACTTTAGCAAGAACGTCATTATCGACCCTTCTTTCCTCTAATCTCCAAGCAATTCCCTCCCAAGTAGAATTTTTCTCTCTCCATGCACATGATGCGGCTGCTCCAATTCTTCCATTTCCTCCCCACTGTTTGCCGCCATCATGGAAAGTAACCTCTCCTCTAACAGCATTCCAGTAGTAGTCTTCTTCAGGCTGCTCTTGGAACAATACCATTCCAGGGTCTGAAGGGTATTGCTTACGTTCTGAATGTTCTGAATCTGAAACTTGTCCTCTGAGTGGCAAAATTTTCGTATTCCAATAGTTATCTAGCCATGGAATGATTTCATCATCTGTGTAAATTTCTACGGACAGTGACGCATTTCCTCTTGTTCTCTGTGCGGCAAATGGCCAAAGTCTTGTTAATCGGGGTTGACCGTATTCACATGGTAATGAATCAAGTAATTCATGAAAGACCAAGGTTGTACAACCTCCATCCAGTGAATCAGTATCATCTATTCCAAGCCACATCATCATCCCACCGGATTAAAATCATCTCCGGGGTCGCCATTGATAATTCTGTCAATGACTCCACGAATTCCAATATTCTCGTTCACTTTGAACAATCTAGCTCCAACTGCCCAACCCGCACCCATGTCCGAGTTACGGTCGCCAACCATCAAATCAAGAGGATGTATTGGCTCAGGCTTATCTTTCCACCAATCCAAGGTTTTGTGGTATTCACCTCGAATCAATTCTGATGCTCTGTTAAGCATGCCTGGATGCGGTTTTCTACATCTACATCTGTCTCTATTTCGATGTGGGCAGGTTGCTAAGACATCGATTGTTCCGACTTCATCTTGCAATTTAGCATGAATTGCATGAATTGTCTCTTCGCCCCATAAACCTCTCATTATTGCGGACTGATTAGTTGTAATAGCAATTCTATAACCTAAGCCGCGTAAAGCCGTAACTGCTTCTTTCGCTCCAGGAATAATCTCCAGTTCATCTGGTGAATTGATGTAGTTTGGACTGCCATAATTTAGAACTCCATCTCGGTCAAGATAAGCAATAGCACCATTCCATTCGACATCCATTTCGGGCAGATTGACTTCAGTAATCGGCCCCTTCATAGTTGTCTCCAAATCAATCACACCTATGTGCGTTAAGGCGAAGCCATTAGATGAAGTTCGTTTCAGCACCCTCCATGGCAGGCGACTATCTAGTCGACAAATCAATCGCAACCATTCTTGGTTCGATTGGGATGTTGATTTTGTTTGTCACATGGAAAAAGCGTTCCAGTCGATTGGAAATAATCGCTCCATTAGGTTGGGTGTTAACCGGATTTTATTTCTTCAACGACATCAGTTTTTACATCGAACATGAGGACCCTGTGTTGACACTAATGAGTGCAGCAACCCTTCCTGGTGCTGTTGCAATAGCATTTTGGGAACGCAATGTTGTAGAAAAGAAATATGCTGATGCACTAAGATGGTTCAGAGGAACAGTCGCTGTGGCAGGATTACCATATCTCCTAATCGCTCACGTCCCAATGCTCAATATTCTAGCAATTTGGTTTGTCGCTTGGCAATCGGCTGCACTACTGTCCTTTGCAGGAGGGGCTGAAGTTACCCTAGGCGACACATACGCTAATCCTGCTAATTCTTCCAAAGTAAACTGGGAAGATTGGGATGGTAACAAATGGTTCTTGACCGAAGATATGTCTGAATTTTCATTCCATACCGAATTATTGGTAAATGGTGAACCATTATACATCAACTTCGTATTAGCTTGTACTGCAATACAATCGATGATCATATTCGTTGGAGCGATATCTGTTTTGGATATCGATTGGAGAAAGAGAGTGAGAGCATTATTCATTGCATTATCACTTATTCATATCTTGAATCTATTCAGAAACGCAGGTCTAATCTGGTTACAGATGGGTTATCCTGATTGGAGATGGATGAACCTTTCAATCTTCGAATTTGGACATGCATACGCATCTCGATTTGTTTCTCTGGGTGCAATGTTTTTGCTGGCTCTAGTATTGTTTGAGATGTTACCTCAAATGCATAAACACGTACTATCTTTACTTCGTCCCTTGGGACTTGCACCTGGTAAGAAGCGCTCTCAATCGTAGAGGTCTGAAATGATCATTTCTTCAGGAACTTCCTTTGTCGGAGGTCCTAAGTCGAGAGCAGGTGGAATATTCTCGATAGGATTTGGTTCGCTAGGACTCTGAATTTGTGATAGCATTGCCTCAGACATACTGTCCTTGTGGTATTCCCATGCATATTCAGGTTCACTCTTTGAACGAATGAATAGGTATCCAAATATTGTTACTAAAATCAGCCCGAGTGCACTTGCAGAAATCCAGACAACATCATTGTTTACAGAAGCGATAATGTCAGAGTTATCGCCAATTCCATCTCCATCGGTATCTGTGTCTTCATTGGGGTCATCGGGGAATGCATCTTTGTCATCAGGAGTTCCATCCCCATCTCTGTCCAGTGGGTCATAGGTGGTCACACATGATTCAGTATATTCCTCGACCTCATCATAAGAGATGAATTTATCATTATCCCGATCGATTTCAAAGAAATCGAAATCATTTTTCCATGTAAGACTGGATAGTAATTCTATGCTGGTAATATCACTCTCCAACTGATCAAATACTATCATCAATTCATTTTCGCAAGTACATGCTTCAGCCATAAGCTCGTTTTTGTCAATCACTCCATCCTGATTTAGATCTATTTCTTTGAACTCTTCTTCACCATCGTCCTCAAAATCAATTTCGTCCTGTGTTATGTCTCCGTCCCCATTTAGGTCTAAATCCTCAAAAATCATGTCGGCAAAATCATCGCAGGCAAGTATTTCATCTCCAGGCACAGGGTCTGGGTCAGGGTCTGGTCTAGGGTCTGGTCCTGGCATATCCATTGATTCCCAACTTGCAATTATGGATATATCTTCAATATCGGTATTGGCAAAAATAGTGATGTCAATTCTACCTGACGCAAAGAAAACATAGATTTCTTCATCTGCTTCTCCGTAGTCAGATTGATATTCTGTCTCACCAAATTGTCTACCCATTGGCCCTTCTTCGAAATCATCCCAATCAAATTCTTCAAGTTCAGCAATTAATTCCAAATCGCCTTCTCCTCCCCAGGTTTCAATGGTGAGGTCCATTGCTGATTCCGAGCCCAAATCAATGAAGAAATACAATTCCTCTCCTTCAGGAGCAGACATTCCTCCAATTTCTTCTTCATTGAATAACTGAATCGGTTCCCCATCATACGACCAAACATATCTGTCCTCGAAAGAAGCAGTAATGTCTACTCTACTGTAAAATTCTTCACTTCCAAGTAGAATGTACCATCGTCCAGGAGTAGGGTCGTTAAATCCAATCTTATCACCTGAACCTGGTGCGTTAGAGTGCTTATCATATGTTGTCCATGTAGGGTATTGGTCGAGTCTAATCATCAATTTAGCTTCTCCATCACCATTATTCAAATCGATTTCAAGTCTTTCAACATCTACAGGTACATCGATGAAAAAGTATTGGTCGAGTCCTTCAAATCCGCTAAGTGGACCATATGGTATTCCATCATTCAATTCGATAGCAGAATCTGGTTCGACATTGTTTGGACTATATGTGAAATCAGCTTGAATTGAAACTTCTCTACATCCTGAATATGTTGTCATCATGATGTAGTATATTCCTGGTTGTGCATCAAAAATTTGTACGGTTTCATCGTTTCCTGGATTGTAGGAACTATCTGATGTTGGTTGTCCATTGAACTGTCGTCCACTGTTCTTGCCCTCAGAATCAAAATCGTCTTCAATCCAACCCCAATCGTCTGAAATTGGTAGTCCATTCAACGCAATGTGTAGTTCACAATCACCAGGGCCACCCCATGTGTTTACACGCAGTTCAGCCAACTCCTCTTCCAGGTCGACATAGAAATACAATGAATCTCCGCTGCCCCTACTGATCCTTTGACCAGTAACTGCAATTCCATCATTTAGTTCAGTCATTTCATCGAGTTCTGGAGGCTCTGGTGCCAATTCCCAGTATGCATTAATTTCCATGTTCGAAATATCATAATTTGAGGAAACAGTCATCCAATATGTGCCTGCTTCAGGCCATTCAAAGTATTCGTAAACATACAGTCCCCAATCGAATACCTCGATTTCATAATCGTGGTCCCATGCAGATGGAATCTCATCTTTTGAGATGTAAATTTCGTACTCTAGGTTTTCATAATCAATATCCTCATCAAACTCAAAATCCCATGAGTACATGCTTAGGGTCAGGTATTGAGTGTTTTCAGGAATCTCCATGAAAAATAGCATAGTATCTCCTGCACCAGAATCAAAACCTGAATAGTATTCACCGTTTTCGATTTCTATTGCCTGTGCAATAATTGTCCCATCAGGCATAACCCATGCAGCACCATGAATGTCTCCGATTCGTCCAGAATCATCTTCTGTGATGCCTCCTTCACCCTCTGTGAACATCCACATGGATTGGTTCATACTATTCCCTATACGCAAATCATCCAGCATGCCCTGGAAATAATTGCAGTCACAACCAGCTCCCATTCGTCCAATGTACAATTCATCACAATCTGCACCAGATTGGAAACAATCATTGGAACCGAAATCGCCAATCGGAATTTGTGAATCATTCACGTCAATCATTCCAGCAGATTGGTTATCGATGAAAAATTCTCCACCATTCTCAGTGTCAATTACAACTTTGACATGTGTCCAAACATCTTCTTGAATTGCAACATCTGAAGTAGGGTTCTGCGATAGTGAATATTCGTTAGAATATGCTAGATAGCCATCATTTAGGTATAGACCCCACCCGTAATCTCCGAACATTGTAATGAATTGTATTCCGTCCAAATCGGGGATATTCACCCATGCTTCAATTTCAAGATGGCCGTCCCAATCAGGCATCTCTTCATCAACGACAATGTGGTCATCATCACCATTGAATCTTAGAGCATAATCTGCGCCTTCTCCAATTTCAACTACTCCGTAAACTGGGAAGTATTGAGGGTCATCTTCTAGATCATTCCAAGTTGCTGGCTCAATAGAACCCATATTTGTTCCAGTAATGTGAACATAGTCCTCGTCGTCTCCAGTACCTGGCTGTCCTTCTCCCCAATTTCGATAAACAAATGGAGTGCCGTCATGCCATCGATAATCTCCTTCATCATTTGAGTCGGAAAGACCAATCCAAAGATGTCTTTTAGTGTCATTATCGGATGCAAATGTGTCGAATATCCATTGGTCTTCCTCAGCATCATCGATTGTGACCAAGAAACCATCAAGACTTCTTGCTACCGATGCTGCATCACTCCACGAAGATGCAGAAAGTAGGTGGTATGTGTGATTATTTGCTGGATTTACAGCAGTGTCAATAATTGTAATCTCTTCCAATTCATTTGCAGATGTTGGAGTGATTAATGGACTGGCTGAAACCATCACCATCAGTGCAGTCAGGATAAACGCCTTACGATTCACAATTTCGTTACGTTCCTTCTCGTTATTTAATCTAGCACTGCATTTGCCCATAATTACTGTACTACAAATCCAAATTCAAGGAATTGGTGTACAATTTTGTCATTTGCGTCTTTTACCACCGATTCGAAGTTCAGTCTTCAGTGGCATTTGATGTTCCCAAGCGAATTCCTTTACAATTCTCCATCCCTTTTCCGAACCTTCATAATCTGTAACATCAATTACTTTGTCTCGAGTATTGGCCTTGAAAGCTGCTACTGGTTCAGCATTTCTGAATACCAAATAAGCACTGCCGAAACCGAACTTTTGTTTCAGTACATCAGCAAAATACGGAGCGATTGGGTCTGATGGAGGAATGACGAAATCACGAATTGGTGGTACATTCTTTGCTTCTTCCAGAAGGTCCTTGCGACCCCAGCAAACCTCATGCAAATCTTGGATAAGGAATCCCTTGATCAAAGTCGAATCCTCTTCAAACTCTGTTAAAATTGATTTCAACTCTTCTGGTTTGAATGGTGTTCCTGCTAGCCTTGTAAATTGTTTTAATGTAATAACTGGGAAATCTGAAACCAATCTCCGCAAATATTCTCTGCGTAAAATAATCGGGTCTAGGCCCTTTCTAGGGGTTACTGAACGGAAACCACCACGATAGTCCTGAACCATATGCCCACTACGTAATAATGGCTGAATCAATTTCCTAAACGCCGCTCTCTTCAATCCATGTCTTTCCATGAATAGATTCGGATCACTATGTGAATTAAAGAAATCCAAAATGTCGAGTAATTCTTCATTTGGCTCTTCACCTCTAATCGCTAAGAGTGTGGAAAAATGGTCATACGATGCCCATACTTGATGGCCACGTAGATTAATTCCTTGATGTAACTGGTGAGCACTTGCCATATTTTTCAGACTTACACGATAAACTTCGGCTCTTCCTCTTAAACCAAAATCGTCTCTTACTTCTCTAACACTACCAAGAGCATCAATCTCATTTTCTAATCTAGAATTTTGATGGAGGTGGTGTCTATGGAAGAGTGCTCTTTCAGCAATCTCTCTTGGCTGAGGGTCAACAACACCTCCTCTAATCATTCTCTCTCCAGCAAGTTTGAATCCAATTCCTTCAAGTGCAATGCGGAAGTTATCTTCCAATTCCGTAACTGGAATTCCGTTAAATTGCGATAATACTGCAACATCTACCAACTGGTCGGAATGGTTATCTAACAATTTTTCAAAGGCAACACAGAACTCATCTAGATATGCGTAAGGAATGTGCATATCCTTGATTTCAAGATAGTCATTAATCTTGAACATCAATACCTTTCCAATGGGGTCCACTCCCTTGAAAACAGGTAAATACCATCCTCTGTCAAGAACAGAGCGAACTTCCCAAATAAATCTCGACACATATGGATCGGATTGCGTCAAAATTCGTAATGTTCTATCTTCACGCTTAGGTGAATGCAAGCTTGCTACATCATCAGGCACAACATAGAATGCTTCAGGTTCTGGAACCAAAGCCATCACCTTGTTGATTTTGCCTTCATTTTCTAAATTCCTTAATGCAATTGCTAATTCTTCTACACTTCTTGAAACATAATATCGAAGAGTAAATGCTTTGACAGGCCCCATTCGCTTAATCACATCAACCAATGCAGATTCAAAGTCCATAGGCTCATAGACATCTAACACTCGATGAAATAGAGAAAGCCTTCTTCTCCTTCCACTTACATCTTCAAATTGTTTTACCAAGCACAATTGCCTTTCCAAATTACTAATGGCATTCTTCAGGTCTCTTTGGAGTGATTTGTAGTCATCACCCTTTGGGAAATCAGCCAGTATTTCCTGCCGTGTTAGATTTTCTCCAGCAGGAATTTTTTCGAGAATCAACTTCTCCATCTCTCCCAACCATGGTTCCGGCTTCAAACCTAGTAGCATTGGTAAATTTTCTCTTGTTGTATATCCAATACGGTTGTGAAGTAGTCTGCCCATAACGACATCTGAATCCAACTGTAGGTCTTTCCAGTCAGCATATCTGAAACCATCAACACGATACAACATCTCTTGTTGCTTTTGGAATAAAATGTGCTGATTAAATGCAGTAAATCCATCGCTGTATTGTTCAAATGACTTTTGCATAACTAGATTTTGAACCCAGCGATATTCTACAACATCCTCTTCTCCACCTGTAATTTTGTGCTCATCAACCTTGAGAATATATTCGGCATCTTCAGTTTGAGTGAAGAAACCTACTGAAATCACATTTCTCATTTCAAGTTCATGCAATATTGAGTCGATTTGGCCCTGTGGGAATGGTAACCTTATGGCAAATTCTTCTCCCTTTGCAGGACCTTCACTGCCCAACATTTCGATGATTTTTACACGTAGGGCTTCATGTGAATCAGAAATTGTCATCTCTTCCCATTTTGTCGGCTTCAAACCGTCGAATTCAGTAGCAATTTCATAGGTGATTCCCTTGGTGTAAAGGTCTCTTATGTCTTCCATTTCCTTGCCACCAGCAACAGAAATGCAACCTAGAGTGCCATGTATTTCAGCCATGTATGTGGTGAACCATTTATCGTCTAAGCTCTCGACACCAGTTGAACGAATCTTAGTGATTTTTCCAGCATCTGCTAATTCTGTAACCCACTTCTCGATTTGACTGTGGTCAATGCCTTCTAATTTCAATTCATAGAGCGGATTTTCCCATTTTCGATCAAGACCTCCCCCTCTACTCATCAAACTGAGCAATTCAGTTGAATTGGTTGGACGTGGAACTTTATTCGCATAGTACTCTTTCAACTGTTCATCAGTCATTTCAGTAGCAAGACTACGATTGCCCAACAAACGGCGTAAGATTTCAGGGTCGATGTCTTTGACCAAGAATGCTCTTGTTTTCATCGAAAGTAAGTCTTCGAATGTACTCATGTACAGACTCATTCCTAGCCTCGATGGAATTGGTACTTTTGTGTGAACAATTCGTGCTTCTGACAACTTACTTGCCTCTAAGAAATCATTTAGTGATTGTATGTCTATATCTCCGAACATTATTTCTGCTTTAGCTTCCTTAATCAATAGGGAATCTTCTAGAGATCTATGTCGTTGTAAAAGAGCATCTGCACGTTGTTGGAATTGCTGAGGACTTACTTCTTCAGCACCAATCCGCTTTGGAATAATCAATGAACGTCCTGCCACTTCTCTGAATCTCTTTGCGAATATTTGCGTGCTAACAATATATCTTTCAATAATTTCTATGTGATCATTTGACTGGAAAGAATCATACATTTTTCCAGGATCAACTTCTTGACTTGTCTTAATTAGTAATCCGTTTTCATCGAATGACAGTTCTAAAACAGCGATTCCATCTTGCTCTGCTAATCCTGCCATGAAGTATCCTAATGCAGTGTTGAAGCCTCTTCCTCTACATGAGGTAATCAGATAGGTTGGCATACCTCCAGAAACAATTTGCTCAACTATCAAGCGATTAGGGTCTGGAACCTGGAATGAATCTAGAGTGTGTTCTTCAAGGTGCCTTGCAATGGTGTTTGAAACACCTTCACTTAGTCCATATGCATCTCGCAAAATGACTCTAGGATCGTTTTGCCTTCGCAATGCATTAACACTGTGACCTATCAAATCAAGAAGTGCACCAGATAATTCTCTTGAGCGACTTCTTGCCTCTCCACTCCATGACGGAACAGTAGGGCGATATCCGGTTACCGAGTTAACATTGACTCTAGTTCCTTGAATATTTGTAACCCTGTATGTTGAGCCACCAAGTAGAATGACGTCTCCACCTCTAAGATTTGCAACGAAGGAAGATGATAATTGTCCAAGGATACTTCCTTCGGCATTGAATACAAGATAGGAATTATCGGGAGCTATTGTTCCAATATTTGTGTAGTAAATCATTCGTGAATATCCACGCTTACCATACAAGTTCTCTTCCCAATCAATCCAAACCCTTCTTTCTTCCTCCAGCATATCAAGAACTTCTATGAAGTCATCATATGGAAGATTTCTATAGGACCATGTGCTGGTAACTACTTCGTACGCTTCATCAATATCTCTTTCATTGATAATTACAAGTCCGATCAAGAATTGAGCAAGTACATCTAGACAGTTTTGAGGGAAATCTAGTTTGTCCATATCACCGGTTTGAATAGCAGCTTGTAATGCAGCTAATTCAATCAAATCATCAACACTAGTTGGAAGGAATCTAGCTCGAGGAATTCCTCCAACATGGTGCCCTGCTCTTCCAATCCTCTGAAGTGCTGTTGCAATATCACCCGGTGAACCAATTTGTATCACCATGTCTACCGAACCAATATCAATTCCCATTTCAAGAGATGAAGATGTAACTACTGCACGTAAATGACCAAGTTTCAACTTTCTTTCAACATCTAAACGTATTCGCTTGTCCATTGAACCGTGGTGACCTGCTACAAGGTCACCAAGATAGGGTCGTAATTTTTGAACAAGAGTTTCAGTCATCTTCCTGGTATTGGCGAATACCAATGTCGTATTGTGAGCGCCTATCAGGTCAGCGATCATTTCAACGTTCATTTCTAAGACTTTCATTACCGATAGGTCGCTGAATTTAGGCGAACAAAGTAATATGTCGAGGTCTAGTTCCCTAGCACCACTAATCTTTGCAATCTTTACTTCTTGAGCGTTATCTCTACTTTCCCTATCATCACTAGCAACCAGATATTCAGCTACTGTTTCCAAAGGTTCCATCGTTGCAGAAATTCCAATTCTCTGTACAGGTCTTTCCAGAATCGTATCCAATAGAGATATTGTCAAAGCCAGATGAACTCCACGCTTAGTAGGGACAAGTGAATGCATTTCATCAATAATTATCCACTCCACATTAGAGACAATTGGTTGAAATCTAGGCGATGAAATTGCAATAGCCATACTTTCAGGAGTCGTGATTAGAATGTGAGGGGGTTTTCTCAGCATCTTTTGTCTCTCAGACTGAGGGGTATCACCAGTTCGAAGTCCAACACGGATTTTACCTTGCGCCCTATCTGGTAGATATTTATCTTCAATTTCACCCAGTGGTCCTATCAGGTTTTTCTGAATATCATTTGCTAAGGCCTTGATAGGTGAAATGTATAGGCAGTAGACCCTTTCTTCCAAAGTCCCTTCCAATGCATGACGTACTAATTTGTCGATAATTGTGAGGAATGCAGTCAATGTTTTTCCAGAACCAGTAGGAGAACATAGTAGCAAATGGTCTCCGTCCATAATTGATGGAATCGCTAGTTTTTGTGGCCTAGTAAAATCTGGAAATTTATCCTTAAACCAGTTACGAACAGGTTGGCATAATTTCTCTAACAAATCCTCTGTGTCGAGAGGATTTTCTAAGTATGAGATATTTGCCATATTATCACTACACTATGCGTGTTTTCAAAGCGTGCGTATTGACATGATATAAGTTTTGTAAGATTGGATATACAATAATCTGATATTTTAGGTTGGTAAAGAGGGCACTGGGAGACATTTATCCCGTTTTGTAAAAAATACATTTCGCTGAGATATATTTTTTTCATAAACGCTATTTTTCGTGATTTTTTGCAGGTGTTCTCATTTACCCCTTTCTCTACGGACATTCATGGAGGAGTATTCTAGCGAACGTCTGAGCAGGCTTACTGGCATGTTAAAGCGTCGTGGATTAATCCTTCCAGCATTCGAAATTCACGGCGGTGCTGCCGGATTATATGATTATGGTCCTGTTGGCGGTAGACTTCGAAATCGTGTTAATCAAACATGGCTTGATCATTGGCAGAGTTTGGGTAACATCGTAGAGATTTCATGTCCCACAGTAACTCCCTATGCAGTTCTAGAGGCCAGTGGCCACGTAGGTGAATTCAGTGATTTTTTGACTGAATGTACAAAGTGTGGTGAAGCAAGCCGTGCAGACCATTTGGTTGAGGATAAATATCCTAATGCAGAATCATTAAGTCGTGATGAACTTGCATCATTGATTTCAGAAATGAAACCTAATTGCCCCAATTGTGGTGAATCGTCTTGGGGTAATATCGTAGCTCAAAATTTGATGTTTAATACAAAAATTGGCGCTGGTAAATCAGGACGTGATGGTTTCCTTCGACCTGAAACAGCACAAGGTATGTTTACATCTTTTACCTCAATTTATCGCCATTTTAGAGAAAGACTTCCATTTGGCGCAGTACAGGTTGGTAAGGGATACCGCAATGAGATTAGTCCTCGTCAAGGTATGATTCGGTTAAGAGAATTTAACATGGCGGAACTCGAGTATTTCATTGACCCTGAAGTACAACCAATCCATGATTTTTCTTCTTGGAGTGCCCCAGTTTGCTTGATTTCAGATGAGCAAGGTGAAATTTCTATGACATTATCTCAAGCGGTGAATGATGGAATAATTCGACACCCTACGGTTGGTTTTTTCATGGGCTCAACCATGGATTTCTTGGTAAATATAGGAATTAATCCCAATCATTTGAGATTTAGACAACACGAATCTACTGAAATGGCTCATTATGCTCAAGATTGTTGGGATGTTGAATTGTTGGGTTCATATGGATGGATTGAATGTGTGGGAATTGCTCATCGTGGGTGCTATGATTTGGAAGCCCATGAAAAAGCCACAGGACAACGTCTTCGTGCTTGGAGGACATTCAAGGAGCCCAAAACTGTTGAAATTGACGGTTGGACGATTGATGGGGCTAAAGCAGGCCCTGCATTCCGAGCTTTGGCAGGTAAGGTAAAATCTGCGATTGAAGAATTACCTGCTGAATCTTCCTTCCCCATGACTTTGAACATCGATGGTCAGGAATTGGAAGTACGAGATGAACATGTAAAACGTCTTCAAAGAACAGAAAATATGGCAGGAGAATGGTTCATACCTCACGTCGTTGAACCAGCCTTTGGTATAGATCGAATTATCTGGCATCTTCTCGATCATTGTTACACTGAAACTGAAAAATCAGGTGAAACTTACACTTTGATGACTATTCCTGAAATCATCGCTCCAGTCGATGTTACAGTCCTACCATTGTATGAAAAAGATGGAATGGGTGAATTGGCAAAAAGTATTCACAGAGATTTGTGTTCAAGAAGAAATGTTTTTTCGATTTATGACGCAAGTGGTTCTATCGGTAGAAGGTATGCTAGGGCCGATGAAATTGGTGTTCCTTGGTGTATTACAGTAGACCATGATTCGCTTAACGATAAAACGGTCACATTGCGTTCAAGAGATTCTGGAGAGCAAATTAGAGTTCCAATCAGCGAATTAGAGTTTTGAAAAACTCAATGTTCAAAGGTGGCCTTTGCTAACGTATACTCATGGTGACTAGTGATTGGACCGAACGTCACCGACCTCAGAGTGAAAGATTTCTCGAAGGCAATGATGCTCAGAGGAAAAAAATACGCTCATGGCTAGACCAGTGGAAAGAAGGAAAGCCTGACAAGCCAGGATTATTGCTAATCGGGCCACCTGGTGTTGGAAAAACAACTGTAGCTCGTGCAGTTGCTGCAGATATGGGCTGGCAAGTAATTGAATTAAATGCGAGTGATTCTCGTAATGCAGGTGCAATTCGTAAGGCCGCAACTCACGCCTCGAATCATGGCTCATTATTCATGACACCCGGGACTAAACCTGCGCGTACGCTAATCTTACTTGATGAAGTTGACCATCTATCTGGAGGTTTACGTGCAATCTCCAGTGATAGAATTTCATCCATCGTCACTGGTGAAGATTTAGATCCATCTAAAGCACTCAAAGGAGATAGTGGAGGTAAAGCAGAATTGCTTAATTTGTTATCTCAGACAAAACAACCTGTTATTCTTGCATGCAATGATGAAATGGGGCTTTGGGGAAGGTCTTCATCAACATGGAGAACGGCACGTGATAGATTTAGTAAGCACTTAATTACTATACGTTTTGAGAGGGCTTCAAATGAAGCACTTCGAAGGATTGCTCTGAGGGTTATCAAACAAGAAGGATATACTGCAGACCCTGGTGCTATTGATGAATTGGTAAACAACAATCCTGGAGACCTCCGTGCATTGGTAAGGGATTTGCAAGTCATGTGTACGCTTGCTGATGATAATCTGACCAAAGATATGGTAAGAGAAAATATCGAAACTGGAGTTAGGGATACCACAGTTGAAATCTTCCCAGGTCTAGATTTATTGTATCGTTCAAGAACTGCAGATAAGGCAATGATGGCAATGCGTTCCTTGGATAAGAGCCCTGATGATATGGTGGCGTGGGTCTCTTGGAATAATGGGGTTGTATTTACTGAAAAACCCGCAATCAGAAGAGGTTCTCAGCCCCTCTCTCTTGCTGATAGATTATTGACTAGTAGATTTAGAAACACCGCACATAGGTCATGGTATTGGTCATCTAACCTTTCAGGATTAGCAGCTAGTGTGACTATGTCGAAACCTGTTGAGGGCAGAATATTTTGTACCTATCCTGGATTTTTGCGTAGAGATTCAGCCTGGGTTAAGAGGTCGGTTGTAGATCGTTTAGCTGAAACCTGCGGTTGTTCAAAAAAAGCGGTTAGAGAGGAATTACTACCTTCTTTGGTAGCAGTTCAATCTGAAAATAGTGATGATTTCTCAATATCTTTGGCACTTGGATTATCCCCAGAAGAACATGCAGCAATTTGTGGTTTGAAATCTAATCTAGTCTCGACAAAAAAATTGATGGAATTATACTCTAAGGAATTAGAGAAAATGTCATCAGAGAATGTACTGCCAATTATCGAAGAGGTAAAAGTCGAAGATACTGAAATCGAGGAGACCGAACCTGAGAAAGATTCAGGCCAGAGAACTTTGTTCTAATCCTCGTCATTATTTCCCTTGTCTTCCATTTTCTCAAACAATTCTCGAATAAGCTTTACAGAAGCTCTATCAGGTGCTTCGCGCTCTTCTCTGGACCAAGTTCTTGGATGCAACAATAATAGTGCAGTCATTAATTCCAATCGACCGAACCACATCAAAATCGATGTAATGATTAGTGATGGCGTACCTAATGATGCCCAAGTGTTCGAAGGACCATAATCACCTAATGTTGGTCCAGTATTTCCTAGTGACGAAGCTACAACAGCGACTACAGATTCAAAATCTGAATTAGGCATAGTTACTGCCAAAATTATACATGAAAGTGCGAATAATCCAGTCCAGACAAATAACATTCCAATGATTAGTCCCAATCTATCGCCTTCGACAACCTCATCATTCATTCTTATTCTGAAGATTCTCTTCGGCTGGGCAATTCTTCCAATTTCTCTCCATGCGACTTTCAAAGCCAGTTTGACTCGCATCAATTTCAGACCACCACTTGTTGAGCCAGCACATGCACCAACAATCATCAGTAAGAATAGCAGAATATGAGTGACAACAGGCCAAAGCATGTAATCTGTGGTTGTATATCCAGTTGATGTTCCAATGGATACAACTGTGAATAATGAATCAAAAAATCCATCACTCAAATTACTTCCTTGAGATAGCAGAGCAAAGAATACGAAAGCCGTAGTTGCAACGATAACTAGAACATAACTTCGTCCTTCCTGATCAGTGAACACTTTGTCCCATTGTTTTTCCCAAGCTAACCAAATCAACGTGAAATTAACTCCTGCTAAGAACATAAAACAGATAATTATCGCTTCTACAACAAAACTGTCATAGTATCCTATAGATGCGTCATGAGTTGAAAAACCACCCGATGGCATTGTTGTAAGTCCATGGTTAAATGCATCAAAGAAACTTAGGTCACCTATAGACCAGAGCAACAAGATTTCCAATGCGGTTAGGACAATATAAATCGTCCATAATGCCAGAGCGGTTTCTTGTAATTTGGGCCTCAGTCTGGATAATGATGGGCCGGTTAATTCTGCTCTAGCCAAAGCCATTCCGCCTCCTAGTACTCTTGATAGAAGCATCAAACCTAGCATGATTATTCCCATGCCACCTAGCCATTGTGTCAAAGAACGCCAAATCAGAATACCTTGAGGTTGGGCATTGATACAATCCTTGGTGCTTCCAGTACAATTTGGACTCATGGACTGTTCGATAACAGTCGCTCCTGTTGTAGTGAATCCAGACATTGATTCGAACCATGAGTTAACAAATCCTCTTCCTATGTCCATCATTGATGAACCATCGGTGAATGGTCCATGGAATACTCCGCCCAGCCAGAATGGCAAACTACCAATTAGAACAGCAACGGGCCAAGCAAGAGCAACTGCGGCAAATGCTTCTCTATCTCTGAGTCTTTCTGTAGTATCTGAACGCACTCCAAGACTCAACAAGGCCAATCCAATAATTCCCGAAATTACCAAAGGTAACATGAAAGAAATCATAGCGGTTCCAAAACCATCTAGCCACCAAGCAACTAAGAAACTGAATGACAATGGAATCAACATTGCCATCATCGTCCAACCGACGATTAGTGAAAGTACGTCACGACGCATTTACCTCACACCTTGAATTTCTTTTCGAGGTCATCAACATGATCTGGTGGCAAGAATATGGTCAGTCTGTCACCTTCTAGCAAAGTTTTGGTAGAAGAAGGACGCATAGTTTCCCATTCATCGTGAATATTTTGTCTTTGAATAAATGCAACTTTACACCAATCAGGTAATCCTGCATCTGCTATAGTTTTTCCAGCAAATTTCAATTCAGAACTTATTGGTAAACAAATTCCAATTACATCAGGGACGCTGGAAAGTACAGCGTATGGTCCAGGTAATTCAGAATGTATTCGAGAAAGAATTGTATCGATTGCAACTCTCTTTCTGTCAACTGAAAATGTAACGCCCATTCTTCGAACAACATTCACCAAATCAGCATCATAGAGGATCAGTCCAGTACGTTCTACGCCCATGTCACTTGCTAGTAATACGGCCGCAATTGAAGCATGGTCATCATCTAGAGCAGATATTGCAATATCATGTGACCCAATCTCAATTTCTGATAACAAATCCTTATCCAAATGGTCTCCGTGAATGATTTCTATTCCCTTACGATTACCGATATCTGAACCTGCAAGATTGTTTGCCCTTTCCAAATCTCTTTCAACAACGGTAACAGTTCCATTTGCATCTAGCCAAGCTTTAGCCAATCTAATTCCAATCAGTCCAGCACCAAATATAGCGATTTTAGGTCTATCTGGGAAATCTATTGCCTCATGACCAAAAATACGTAAAATCCTGTTAAACGATGCTTCGCCTGCAGTTGCTATTGCTACTCTATCATTTGGAAGTATTTGGTCATCAGCACTTGGCACCTTTCCAGGCATTCCATCTCTTTTCAGACCCACAATAAGGGGCATTCCACCTTCGACCTTGGCTCCAGAATCTCTCAAAGTTCGATGAACTACACTGCCTGCTTCTGGCTTAACATCTAATTCGACGATGAATGCGTCCGCCTCAAAAGGAATCACTTCGGTCAACGAAGAAGATCTCAATCCAGACATAAGTCGTTCAATTGCACCATCTACGGGATGAACAACATGGTCTACACCTGCCCATTTTGCTAATTTACCTGATTTGTACTCTTCAACGAACATAGGATTCCTTACTCGGCATATTGTCATCAAACTGCCTTTTCCTTTGGTCTGCTCGTTATGCACATGTTTTGCTAAAGCACATGAAAGGATATTTCTTTCATCTGAGTTAGTTGCTGCAACATATACTTGTGCAGACTCAATTCCTGCTTCGAGGAATTTGTTTCTTTGAGTGATGTCTCCGTGTAAAACTAAGATGTCCATTCCTTGAGAGTTTTTGACAGCTCTTGCGCTATTATCGACTAGAACAACGTCCTTGTCTTCGCTTCTGAGCGCTTTGGCTAAGCCTGTTCCTACACGACCGCCTCCACCAATGATTACCCTCATGATAGATCCTCTCCCAACCATTTGTTATTCCAAGTTCCACCAATCACTTCGTAACCTTCAGTGTAAAATGATCTTAATCTCTTGAAATCGTTACCAGATAACGAACCACCAGAGTAGTAACCATCTACATTTTCCCAAGGTGCTTTCTCTATCCAATCGATGTATGCTGTTGGAGTGTGAACCAACCACTTATGATTTACAACATCTACCGAACCTTCGACATAACAAGATTCGAGAATTATATCATTCGCCTCACACCATTCATCGGACATTGGAAGCATAATGTATGCCCAAGCGTGGCCCTGCCATGATTCAAATTCAGAATCTGCAAGTGCCCCAAACACATACCAAGTAGGGATTCCTTTAGTTCGCATGATGCTCATGAATGCATTGGACTGTTCGTCACAATCACCCATTCCTGCAACAAGACACTGTTCCCCACTTCTTGCAACATTTGGTGCACTGACATCGTATGGAACATTATCGTTTAACCAATCAAAGGTAGCCCTCGCAAATGCATAGGCGTTGTCCTTTAGATTTCCAGGTAATGAAGCCTCAATACTTGCTGCCGTTTGATACACAGTAGGTGCTGTGGATTGTCTAGCATCGATAGCCCACCCCTCAGCACCTCTATCATACCAAGGATTGGCTGAAAATGTGGCTGATCTAGACCCCATGCCTCTTTCTTCAATATCATCGAAAGTACCAGAACGAGAGACACTAGTCCCTTCCGATTTACCATCTACTTTACCATCCATTCTTGTTGAATGCCACCATGTGTGAGATGATGATTTGAGATTTACTGCGAAGTCTACAGTTTCATGGGTTCCTGCTGGCACATCTATTGATACTCTTACACAGTCTCCATGAGGGCATTTTTCAGAACCTAATCCTTTACCTGGCCACCAAACTTCGGTTCCATCTCCAGTTACGATGGCATTCGATTTTTGTCTAGTAGAACCATCCGTTGGTATTGCAATAACTTCTCCATCAAGACGTAATTCCATAGAATTAATTTCTTGAATTTGAGATTTTGCAATTTCCGTGCCATCTGTATAAGCAAGAGAAAAAGCACCTCCTTCGTTGCTTGTTACATCCATAGGTATTGGTATTGATTCCTCCAAGTGACCATTTCCTGAACCATTATTCCAAAGATCAATACTTCGAACTACTGTGTATTCGGCCTCTAGAGGATAGACTTGATGAGGAGCTAGACCCTCCATAATGTAGTCTTCAATTTCGGCCCATTTAGCCAGAACAAATTGTTTAGCATCAGGTGTGAAAAATATGAATGCTATTAGAGCAATCAATCCTAATTGGTTAATTTTGCTTCTCTTCTTTCGAACTTTTCTCTTACTTGAAGAACTTGTCATCGCATGCCTAGGTGCAACGCCTTGCTTTGCTTTTCGAGTAGGTGAACGCATGAATTCTCCTCGAACTCTTGCATTCATGCCGGATGCACCTGAAATTACTCTACCGCAACTATAGCAGATAGAATCGCCCGGTAGCGTTTGGGCTCGGCAGAACGGACACGTTCCCATTGTTATCTAGGCTAGACGGTACCTCCATGAAGGTTCTGCCCCCAAATAAAAGTGAAAAACCTGTAATTAAACTAGGCAAAATGTGCATTAGTGGCCCTAATGAGCACTTACTTACTCTTCTTCTTTAGTGTTAGTGCGAGATGCATCGGACCAGATTCTTCTAAGACGCCTTCTAGCTGGTTTTGGAACAGCAGCCCAAACCCAATTGTGAGCACTTTTTTCGGCTAAAAGCAATGGAGGAATCACAAATATCCAAATTATCGGATTTTTTACTGCAGTGTATAATGAAGTAATTAGTAAACATTCCCAGAAAAACGTTTTCAAAACTATGCCCCATCTCTTTCCTAGGAGCATTCCATATCCATGACGACAAAAAATCAATGCGTGAGCTCTTGGTGAAATTATTGCAACAAGTAAGATAGTTGAACCTAAGGTTAAATCAAGATCATATATTTGCAGAAGTCTGAAAATTACAAACATTGCAACCATGCCACCAACAGCAAGACCCAATGCCCAACCTGTAGTAGGTTGTGAACCAGTTCTTCGAACTTTCTTCGTTCGTAATATCAAGTGTACAATAACCGCTAAAATAAGGCAAATTACAAGATTGAGATAGGGCAAAAATTTACCCTCTAAGTAAGGCAATAAAAGACTACTATCCCCCATTGAACCATATACGCCTCCTAACAATATTCCCCAGAACATCATGCTCCAAGCAGTAGGTAGATCATAGAATCCAGAATATCTGGTCATCACTCCGCGCCAGCCTAATCCCATACCGATTAATGCAGTAATCGATGCGATCTGAAACAACATCAAATCGCTCGCCATGCTATACTCCTGTCAAGCACTATTCAAGTGAGTTGTGCAAACCTAAGCCTTGAATATGTCCATCTTGAGGCTATGATATGGCACGACTACTTCTTTTCGGAGGAAAAGGCGGAGTGGGTAAGACAACTACCTCAACTTCTACCGCTGTAGGATTAGCAGATTCAGGCCTGAAGGTCCTTTTGGTAAGTAGCGATCCAGCACATAGTACATCAGACAGTCTTGGTGTACAATTAGGTCCGGAACCAACCGCTGTTGAGGGCGTTGATGGATTATGGGGCTTGGAATTAGATCCTGAAGCAAGAATTTCAGACCACATTCCAAAACTTACAGAAAGTTTAGGTCCATTGATGGGAGGAGAAAACCCTGATTTGAACGCATCTGAAATGATCCTTCCAGGATTGGATGAAGCAATGGCATTCGATGAGCTGCTTAAGCATCTAGAAAACCCTGATTGGGATGTAATTGTTTTTGATACAGCACCTACAGGGCACACTCTACGCTTCTTAGCACTACCTGAAATTATTGAAAAATGGGCTGACAAGATAATTCGCATGCATCGAGTTACTGGAGGTATTAGAGCACTTATGTTTGGGTCCAAAGATGGAGAAAAGATGCGTGATGAATTAGAAAAATTCCGTCGCAGAGTTTTACATGTTAGGAGAATTCTTTGTAATCCAGATGTAACTAGATTCACACTTGTAACGATCCCTGAAAAGATGGGTGTCAATGAAACCATTCGTGCTCATCAAGCATTGGATGAATTCAAGCTACCAGTGTCAGGATGCGTTGTAAATCGCATGACTCCAGATTTAGAACATGAGTTTATTCAGACAAGGCGCTCTAACGAGCGAAAAAATGTTGATGACTTATCCAAATCATTACCTGATTTACATCTACACGAAGTCGAGCTAAAGGATTCAGATATTCACGGAATTGAATCTTTGAGAAATATCTGTGCTGAGTTACATGGTGAAATAAATATCTCAGATGGACTAGGTCCTTTCGATATAGGACTTGGACTTGAAGTCCATCGTGGCACTTGGTCAGATGGAGATAATGTTTTACTGCATTTACCTGGTATTGCTCGTGAAGATTTGTCCCTTCGTAGCGAATCGGGAACTGTTTATGTTGGAATTAATTCCCGTGAACATCCAGTACCATTCGATAGACCTGCTAAAGCAAGTCAAGTAAATGCTAAACTTGAAGATGATATCTTGAGATTAACATTCCCTTCTGAATAATTATCCGTTGGGTTCAAACCCAATGCTCTTTTGGGTTGAAATATGGCACTCGAGTCACTCTCTAGGGGAATCTTCTCCGCTTTGGGGATGCTCAAGAGTAAAAGGAAACTCGATGAAGACGAGTTAAAGGAGATGTTACGCTCACTTAGAAGGGCTCTCCAAGAAGCAGATTTCAACGTCCGACAAACCAAAGAGATCACTGAAAAACTCGAAATTCGACTCCGAGAAGAAGAGGCTAGACCTGGAATTACTTTGCAAACGCATGCAATGAATATACTCTATACTGAATTGGTACGCTTACTTGGACCATCTAGAGAAGTCAGGCCGCATCAATCAACAATTCTGATGGTTGGATTATATGGTAATGGTAAGACCACTAGTACTGCGAAATTAGCAGAATGGTATCGCCGCCGACATGGTGTACGTGTTGCAGTAATCGAAGCCGACGTACATCGACCTGGTGCTTACAACCAATTGACACAATTGTTGGAAGATTCAACTGTTGATGTTTATGGGGAGCCTGACAACAAAAGTGCAGTAGATATCGTTCGTAACGGTTTGAAGGCTCATGCAGCTGCAGACTTGGTTATTATCGATACAGCAGGCCGCCACAAATTAGACGAAGAATTAGTGGTTGAACTAGAAGAAATCTCTGCAGTTGCAAATGCCAATGAGAGATTCTTGGTCATAGATGCTCAAGTTGGGCAATCCGCGGGCCCTGTAGCCGCTAACTTCCATGATTTGGCAGGTGTTACAGGAATTGTAATCACTAAACTCGATGGTACTGCAAGAGGTGGTGGAGCATTATCTGCAGTAGCAACCACTGGTGCTCCTGTAATGTATATTGGTACTGGTGAAAAGGTAGCTGATTTGGAGAAATTTGAATCTGATCGTTTTATTTCAAGACTACTGGGCATGGGTGACATTCGTGGCCTAATTGACCTAGCACCTGAAGATATGGATGAAGAAGAAGCCATGCGTATTACTCAGCGAATGTTATCTGGTAGATTCACCCTAAATGATATGTATTCACAAATGGAAATGATGTCTAAGGTAGGAACTATTGACAAGTTGCTATCATTCCTTCCCTCCGGTATGTTTGGCGGAATGGGTGCTATGGGCAAGAACCAAAAAGAGGCCATGCAGGCTAATTTAGACCGTTATCGTGTTATCATGGATTCTATGACTACCTATGAGAAAGATGAGCCTGCCAAAATAAAGGCTGATAGAATCAAACGGATTGCAAGAGGGTCTGGTGTCAAGGAAAAAGACGTTCGAGAATTGATTGGACAATGGAATCGTTCTCGTAAGATGATGAAGGGAATGAGCGGTAATCGTAAGATGAACAAGCAAATGAAACGCATGATGCGTGATACTGAAATGGATTTCGATGGTCTCGAAATGTGATCAGTATGTTTTAGCCAAAATCACTCTTCTAGTAGTAGGCTTACCAGACATGAAGCAAGGTCTTTCAGAATCATAAGACTCTGTTGCATCTCCAAGGAATGATAAGCCAGTCGTTCTTTCTATAGTTTCAGCATGAGCATCTGTACCATCAAATGCCATTTCGTAGATCTTGCCATCCTCTACATCATCTAGGTTGGTTAATGGAATAACAACATCTTCTGTATGAGCCCTAGAACGTTTTCGTAATTCATCAGATATTTCATCGAGAACTCTCTTACATTCCTGAATTATGTTATCCATTGGCAGAGGTTCCTTGCCACCGGTTCTCCTAGCAGCAAATGCTGTATTGTTCTCGATATCTCGAGGACCTATGTCCAATCTTAGTGGGACACCTTTAATCTCCCAGTCAAAGTATTTCTGTCCTGCATGAATATCCCTTGAATCAACCTTTACTCTAAGTCCTGCAGATTTCAGTATAGCTGCGATTTCTTCAGCCTTAGCAATTGTGTCAACATCAGAATTTTTACGAATCATAGGACATATTACGACTTGATGTGGAGCGATTGCAGGAGGCATGATCAATCCATTATCATCACCATGCATTCCTACTACAGCACCCAATAACCTCTCAGACATCCCGTAGGTTGTTTGGTGACAATGTTGCTGTTTTGCCTCCAAATTTTCGTAAGTCAAATCAAATGCTTTAGCCCACTGGTCACGATAGTGATGGCATGAAGCCACTTGCAGAGTTCGGCCATTTGGCATAATCGCATCTATGCCAATTGTATACCAGGCACCAGGAAATGTATCCCAAACTGGTCTTCTGGCCTTGATTACAGGTAGGCAGAGGTCATGCATCAAATTGTCAACAATCTGCAAATCCTGTTCGATTTGTCTTGTAGCACATTCTTCATCAGCATGCGCAGTATGAGCTTCAAAGAAATGAATTTCTCGAACTCTGATAAATGAACGAGTTTGCTTAGTCTCATATCTGAAGGTGTTAACCATCTGGTACACTTTCAGTGGCAAATCTTTGTGAGATCGAATCCAAAGAGGAAACATGGTATACATTGCAGTCTCACTAGTTGGCCTGAGGAACATTGGGATATCCAGTTCGTTTTCACCAGCGTGTTTTACCCAATATACTTCTTTTTTGAACCCGCCTTCTTCGTCCTCATCTCGTAAGTCGTCAGGGTCCACTCCTTCTTCACGAGCACGCTTGAGCCTTGCAACCAAAGCATTTTCTTTTTCTAGAAGATTTTCAGGAATTAGAAGAGGAAAGTTGACTTCTTCATGGTCTGTTCTTTCCATCTCTGCGTGAGTAAGTGCATCAATTAATTTCATTGTGCGCCAACCATATGGTCTCCAAACATCCATTCCTTTGATTGGATAACGCTTGTCAACCAATTCCGCAGCCTCAACAATGAATGGATACCAAGAATTGAAATCTTCAACCTTTGATGGGATTCCTCTCTTGGCTTTTCCGCCCATGCAATCGACTCCTATGGCACCATTCATCAAACTGCCGCATCACTTCTTACGGAATGCTAGAATGAGAAGTATGATGCTGCTTACCACTGCAACATAATCAGGGATTCCAATTTCAGGGAATGGTAATGACCAAGCCTGTTCATTACTGATATTGTGTATATCAATCCAATTTAATCTGGTAGCTTCTGAAGTGCATTTTTCGGCAGTACACTGTGAGTTTAGGAAACCAAAAGCCCCAAACAGGTTTCCAATTGAGACAACTAATGCAGAGATACTGAAAACTTTCAGCAGTCCGTTACTTTTCTTTTCAGGAACCTTTGGTAAGTTAGGAAGATTTGGAAGAGGCATCGGTTCTGGTATTGCTGCCCCTGGAACAACTTCTATCATATTATCTTGAGTTGTCATGGCAGTTACAACTTCAACTTCAGGTAAACCAGTTGATTGACTTGGTTTAGTAGGAGTTATAGGTTCGATATTTAGCCCAAAAATCCTCTCAGCAAGGCTAGCTAAAACTGGATCTGCCGCAATTTCGGCTTCATCAATTTCACCATCAAGAAGACGCTTAACTTTGTCATCATGAGCATCCATGGCAATCGCCTCCTAGTCCAATGTGGATAGGTTCTCATTATCAAGCGTTCGCTTCAAGCATTACCTGCTGCTTCGACCTCAGCCCAATCTTTCATAAAACCGGCTAATCCCTTGTCAGTCAACGGATGACTCATCAATTGGCGGAATGTTTTGGTAGGCATTGTTACTGTATGAGCGCCTAACTGCATACATGCTAGAACATGAGTTGGATGTCTAATCGATGCAGCTAAAACTTTGGTACTAACATCATAATTTTCCCAAGTTGCCATAATTTCAGCGATTAACGTCATGCCATCCGCACCAGTATCGTCGATTCGACCAATGAACGGTGAAACATATGTTGCACCAGCCTTAGCAGCCATCAATGCTTGTGATGCTGAAAATATGAGAGTCACATTTGTCTTTATTCCATCCTCAGTTAGTATTTTTGTAGCCGCTAATCCTTCAGGTGTGCAAGGTATTTTGATAATCACATTATCTGGCAATTCGCTCTTGAGTGCTCTACCTTGCTCGACCATCCCTGCAGTATCCAAAGCAGTCACTTCCGCTGAAATTGGGCCATCACAGATTGCTGCAATTTCTGCAACGACTGTTTTGAAATCTCGACCACTTTTCTTAATCAATGAAGGATTTGTCGTCACTCCATCAAGAATACCCCATGAGGCAATTTCTCTAATTTCATCTACATCGGCTGTATCAAGGAAGAACTCCATGATAATCTGCTGTTGAAGGCGGTGCTTCAAACCTTCCTCGCGATTGCCTTCTTGGCGGCTTCCACAATATGGTGTGATTTTAGGCCCATCATTTCCAACATTTCTTCTGAACCTGCTGATTCTCCAAAGCGGTCCGGTACGCCGATTTTCTCCATAGGAACCGGATGAGAAGAAACAAGGTGTTCAGCCACAGCACCTCCTAATCCTCCTATCACTGAATGGTCTTCAGCCGTAACAAATGCTCCACATTGTTTTGCTAGGTTATCAAGAAGTTCAGTGTCTAATGGTTTGATCGTATGCATGTCCACTACTGTGGCATTTATTCCTTCATCTTTCAGCATATTAGCAGCATCCATGGCTTCGTGAACTAGTACTCCACATGCGATTATTGCAACATCGTTGCCTTCAGACAAAACAACACCTTTGCCGATTTGAATTTCATTTTCCTTGCCATCGTAAAGCACAGGTGTTTTATTTCTTGCAGTTCGCATGTATGATGGACTTCCCAGTCCAGGTAACTGCATAGTCAAAGCCTTGGTAGAAATATCATCACAAGGGTGCATTACTACTACATTTGGCAAGGTTCGATAAATGGCTAAATCTTCAATCGATTGTGCACTTGAACCATCGGTTCCCGTGTGAGTTCCACCATGTGATCCACAAAGATGGACTGCAAGGTTAGGCCTGGCAACACCATTACGCATTTGCTCGAATGCTCTTTCAGTAAATATAGCAAATGTACTTGCGAATGGAATGTATCCACTAGATGCTAATCCTGCACCTACAAGTAGCATGTTCTGTTCACCAATTCCACATGAAACAGTTCTTTCTGGATGTGCTTTACGGAAATGAAGTGATTTAGTGGATTTACCCAAATCTGCCTCTAAAACAACCACCTTTGGATTGTCAGCGAGTGCTAGTAGAGCTTCTCCATATCCATCTCTTGTTGCTGCCATGCGACTCATGCACTCACCCCCAATTCACTCAATGCTTGAGCCAATTGTTCATCTGAAGGTGCAGCGCCATGGAATGCAGGGTTGTTTTCCATAAAGGATACACCCTTGCCTTTCACAGTCTGTGCAATAACTACTGCTGGTTGGCCAGTAATAGTATCCATCCAATCTATTGCAGAAACAATTTCTTGCATATTATGTCCATCTATCACCTTAACAGCCCATCCGAAAGAGCTCCACTTTGCAGGAATATCGAACATTCTCATTTGTGCTTCACAAAAATCATCATTCTGTATTCCATTACAATCCAAAAACAATTTGAGATTGCCCAATTCATGATGTGCAGCAGCCATAGCTGCTTCCCAAATACTTCCTTCCTGAATCTCACCATCTCCAACCATAACGTATGCATTGCGATTTGAACCGTCGATTTTAGCTGCTACAGCACAACCCATTCCAAATGATAGGCCCATGCCCAAACTTCCTGCTGAAAAATCTACACCAGGGCACCACTTCATGTCGACGTGCCCTTGGCAAACTCCTCCTTTGACTCGATACGACTTCAAGTCCTCATGATTGATGAATCCCATTTCAGCAAGTACAGCATACATGCCAGGAGATGCATGCCCTTTTGATAGCACGAATCTATCACGATCTTCCCAGTCCGGTTGTTCTGGTTTTGCACGTAATCTGTGGCCATAAAGAGCGCATAGTATGTCTATTTCTGAAAGGGAACCACCTGGGTGTCCAGCCTGGGCCCTATGTGTCATTTTCACAATTTCAATTCGGCACTTTCTTGCCATATCTTCTAGTTCAGAGATGCTCATACCGGTCATGATTGCCCCTTCCAAGGCTAGCCCTTTGACTATGGCCTTTGATGGTTGTGTTCATTCTGAAGACATCAATTCTTAGGATTCTTTTCAAAAATTTTGTCCATAGGCGGTAGACTGAAAGCCCCTCTCAATCTCTTAGCACCATCTGAAAGTACATACATTAAATCACTACCAAGATTCCCTTTATTTGGTAAGGCTCTTGCTGAAAGCATAATGAACACTCCAACGAACCATAGGAAGAATAGAAGAGATGCAGTTCCGCCTAATGTCCCAATTCCTCCAAACCAATCATTTGGTAGAATTCCATTGTTAGGCCAATTTTTGTCGGCAACTATGAATATTGCTAACAATACTCCCATTAGAGATTCGCCTGCAATGAAACCAGCACCAATTAAAACACCTTTATCCTGAACCTCCTTAACGGCCATTTTAGCCTCCTTAGTCGCCTCACCTTCTAATGTGCCATCAATCCTCAATCTAGCACTGGATAATAATACGTGAGAAATTATTCCACCGGCCATAATTGGAACCGATAGGTAAAGAGGTAGGTAAATTCCAATCGCTACGCTCATTACTGGCATTGCCAATCTGATCAATATAATTGCAATTACTGCTCCCAACAATACCATTGGAAGGTTTAATTCTCCTCCAAATGCCCCTTGAACAATTGCTCCAATCAATTCAGCTTGTGGAGCCAATAACGCATCATTACAATTGTATTCGGTTCCTACGCCAGACTCGAGAATCCTGGCATTTGTATCTGCACATGCAGTTTTTGTAATTTGGAAAGCATCGTGAAGAATAGATAGCACAGGTCCAATTACCATTGCACCCACAATCACACCAACAATCTCCGCAGTTTGTTGTCGCCATGGTGTGGCACCAACCATGTGCCCAGTTTTGAGGTCCTGCATCACATCTCCAGCAATTGCTGCAGAGGTAGCTACGATTGCTGCTATGAACATAGTTGCAATCATCATTTCTTTTTCCTCCATGCCCATGATTAGTCCGCCAACCACCCAAACCAATCCTATTGTGAATAGTAATGTAGCAATTGTCATTCCAGAAACTGGGGAGTTAGAGGAACCAACTACCCCTGCAATATATCCGGCAACTGCGGCGAAAAAGAATGATACGATTGCCAAGAATAGAGCACCAGCCAGTGCCATTAACGCACTACCTGTAGCATACCAATAAAACAAGAAGATCATAATTACAAGGAAGCCGCAAAATAGCATTACTTTGTCTAATGGCAAATCCATTTCTGTACGCAATTGGCCCTTGCTAGTATCTGTTTTCTTGAATGCCTTGGACAATCCTTCTGCAATTGTTTTCCTCATCGACCAGAGCGTGTAAACTCCACCAACAACCATTGCACCAACTCCAACATAGCGTATTTGGTCAGACCAAACCGCCTTGTAATCATCCTTATCGATCAAGTTTTGAATGCCATTCAAAATTTCACCATCGGGAAATCCATTCATCAAGCCGTATATTGGAACTAATACTGCAAAGCCAATAACTCCACCTAAGAAAATGAATGATGCAATTCTTATTCCAACGATATATCCAACAGATAGCAAAGCCAGAGATAATTCACTACCAGCATAGAATCTTGTTCCTAAGGCTTGAGCCACTCCTTCCAACTTGTATTCTGTTGCTTTGAATGCCTTAATCATCCAACCATATGTAGCTCCAATCAGTAGAGCATAAATGATTGCAATCAATCCTGAACCGCCTTTTTCGCCAGCAACTAGAACTTCCCTACAGGCTACACCCTCTGGATAAGGCAACGCTTCTTCAACAATGAATAATCTTCTCAAAGCGATAGTGAACATAGTACCAAGAAGCCCTCCCAATATTGCGATAAGGAAAGTTTCTAGCCACTGTATTTCAGTCCAGATTCCAAGAACCAATAAAGCAGGTACAGTGAAAATAATACCAGCAGCAAGTGACTCTCCTGCGCTAGCCATAGTTTGAACAGAGTTGTTCTCCAGTATTGTAACATCTTTGAACTTGAATCCGCGCAAAATTAGCATACTCATCACAGCAGCAGGAATAGATGCAGAAACAGTCATCCCTACATACAGTCCCAAATATGCATTCGCAGCGGTCATTAAACCACCTAGAAGAACACCGATAATCAGTACACGAGCGGTTAACTCCTTGATGTTCCTATCAGCAGGAACCCATGGTTCACCAAGTCCGCTCATATTTGTCCGAGACTAATACCGTTTGTGAAATAATCGGCTGATTAAAACTGGAACACCCACCCGTATAATCATAAGTCCTGTTATTACCGGAATACAAGAGCAGTTGCTCTGGTGGTGGCATGGCAGAAACTTTGTGGCATACCAAGAGTGGTGAAGAAACACTCTCTGACTTCGGTACTCCGTTAGGTGGTTTAACGTCTGAAGATGCATCTTCAAGATTAGAAAAATATGGTGAAAACAAGTTGAGTGAGCCTGAAAGGACCTCCGCATTTATCCGCTTCCTTTCTCAATATCATGATCCTTTGAACTATCTGTTGATAGGAGCAGGACTTCTTGCTTTAGCTACACACCCTGACCAACCTGGGGATGCGATTTTTATCGCAATAGTTCTAACTGCAAACGCATTTTTTGGATTTTGGCAGGAAAACAAAGCCGAACAGGAAATGGGTGCTCTCAAACAAATGACGGTTTCCAGATGTGTTGTTTGCAGAGATGGCATGGAGATGGAGTTGAGTACCACTCAGTTAGTTCCAGGAGATATTGTAAAAATCGAAGAGGGATTGAATGTACCTGCCGATTTACGCGTAAGTGAATCTTGGCAATGTAAGGTAGATGAATCCGCATTAACCGGAGAATCTATGCCTACAAAAGTTGTTTCTGATATCCTACCACCTGAGACTCTACTAGCAGATAGAAAAAATATGCTTTACATGGGTACCACAATTTCCACAGGTAGAGCAGTTGGAATTGTTATTGCCACTGGAATGTATACAGAGTTAGGAAAAATCGCTAGCGATATTGCTGAAGCTGAAACTCCTAAAACTCCACTCGAACATAAATTGGAATCATTGGGTAAATTCCTAGGATTCATTGCACTAATAGTTGCTGCACTAATTGTTTCTATAGAATTAATTTTGACCTATGTTGATGGTGGAGATTTATGGAAAGAGGCAAAATTCCAACTATTGGTTGCTATAGCAATATTTGTAGCAATCGTTCCTGAAGGCCTTCCAATTATTTTGGTTACTACATTGGCAATTGGTATGAGAAATATGGCACGTCACAAAGCAATCATACGACGTATGAAAGCTGTCGAAACACTAGGTTCTACAACAGTTATTTGTACTGATAAAACAGGTACTCTAACCAAGAATCAGATGACAGTTCGACGATTGATGCTTCCTACCAAAACATTCGGAATTAGTGGAGAGGGTTTCACTCCAGAAGGAAAGCTTACTTTCGATAACGAAGAACTCAGCGATGAAGAGATGTCCTCTTTGCAAAGCGAACTCGGTTTCAGATTAGCTGCTGCTTGTCTTTCACTATGTCACAATTCACAAATTGCAGAGGTCAAGGGGCAATGGTCTGCAATAGGTGATCCAACCGATAGTGCGTGTGCAGTTTTGGGCTTCAAGATCAATGGCTCTGTAGCAAAATTCGCTCAACGCCATCCACGTAAACACGAGTTTTTCTTTAATACAGACCGAAAGCGCATGTCTGTAATCCATGAATATGAAGGCGAAGATTGGATATTTTCCAAAGGTGGTGCAGGCGGATACAAGAAATTGGTAAAGTGGAAGGTTTCCAATGGAGAAATAGTTCCTATCGAACCTGGAGACTTTGATACCGCTTCAGACGCAAACAAAGACATGGCTAGCAAAGCTATGCGTGTCATAGCATTGTGTGCAAGGAAGGTAGAAGACGGTGAAGATATTACCAATATGGAAACAATGGAGGACAATCTGATATTCTTAGGAATGGTTGGAATCATGGACCCACCGCGTGCTGAGGTTTACGATGCTATTCTGCGTTGCCAAAAGGCAGGAATTCAAGTTAAGATGATCACCGGAGATCAACAAATGACTGCCCAATCAATTGGGGAGGACCTCAATATCACTAAGCCTCATATCGATGCAGTTGGCGGTGACCGACTTGAAACATTAGACGATGAAGCAATGAGAGATATTGTTGGTGGTACTGCTATCTTCAGTCGTGTTACACCTGAACAAAAAATGCGAATTGTTACTGCATTACAGGACGAAGGGGAAGTCGTTGCTATGACGGGGGATGGTGTCAATGACGCTCCAGCACTATCTAGGGCTAATATTGGCATCTCCATGGGTATTGCAGGTACTGACGTAGCAAAAGATGCTTCAGATATGGTTCTACAGGATGACAACTTCGCCAATATTGTAAATGCCGTAGAAGAAGGTCGCAAGATTTATGCAAATATACGCAATTTCGTTCGTTACCAAGTATCTACCAATGTTGCTGCTGTAATATTACTACTGATGGCTTCAGTTGTCTTCCAGTGGCCCTTGCCTCTCACAGCAACTCAAATTCTAGTGATCAACATACTGATGGATGGACCTCCTGCTGTTGCTTTAGGTGTGGAAAGAAAACACTCTAACGTTATGGATAGACCTCCAAGACCCGTTCAAGAATCATTACCTAATTTGCTCGATTTGTTATTGATTTTCTATCTAGGTGCAATCATGGTTGTGGGTACTCTAATCGTTTATTATTTAGCCTTGGAAAACGGTTCTGATGCTTATGCAAGGACTATGTGTTTCAGCGTGTTCATCGTCTACCAATTATTCAATGTCATGAATTGTAGAAGTAATGAAGACAGTGTATTCAAACTTGGATTATTTTCAAACAGAGCAATTTATCTTGCAGTCTTCTTCTCTATGGCGCTCTTGCTAATTGCTGTTCAAGGAGCAGAATGGACAATACCTCTAACCTCTTTTGAGATAGGTGAGTTATTGTCAACTATACCTTTGGAACAGAAGGATTGGTTTGTCATAATTTTAGTTGCAAGTACAGTTTTCATGATTGAAGAGTTCCGTAAATTATTACGTTCAACAGGAGTATTCCGTGTTCGAACAAGTCGTCGCAACTAATACATGGATTCAATAATAATAGACGATGCGAGATTAGCATGGCGGCAGGAGAAAATCAGTCCTGGCAGGAACTATTGTCGCAATCTCTACAATCCTTGGATTGTCCATCGGAATTTTCTTCGATTGTTTCTAAATTAGCTTCTGGAGAGCCTCTTTCAAGAGAAGATGGACATTTTCTATTCACGACACGTGATCTGGATACATTAGGTAATATTGCAAACTTAGTAAAACAATCTAGATTTGCAGATTCTGCATTTTTCAATGTTAACGTACATATTAATCAGACCAATATTTGCACTCTTGCATGTAAGTTCTGCGCATTTAGAAGAGGCAGAAGAGCACCAGATGCTTATCAGTTGGATATTGATGAGTACATCGAGGATTTGCGAAAATACTCTTCTCATGTGGACGAAGTTCATTCGGTTGGAGGATTGCACCCAGAATGGGATGTAGACCACTATTCTTCCTTGTTTTCTAGAGTTAAGAATGAGTTTCCAGAAATACATATTAAAGCACTAACTGCTGTTGAAATAAAGCATATCGCTAACCTTTCGAATTTATCGATTCGCGAAACTCTTTCGACATTAAAGAATTCAGGATTAGGCTCATTACCAGGAGGAGGCGCTGAAATTTTGGATGATGATGTAAGGGCGATTATTTGTCGTGGTAAGGAATCATCAGCAGAATATTTGGATATTCATAGGACAGCACATCAATTGGATATTCCAACAAATTGTACAATGTTATTTGGCACAATTGAAAGTATAGATCAACGAATCACTCATTTGCTTAAACTTAGAGATTTACAGTCTGAAACTAACGGTTTCCAATGTTTCGTTCCATATCCATTCTTACCTGATGATTCACGTCTACCTGAAGCTCAGTTGGCAACAGGAAGTGAAATACTTCGAGTAATTGCAGTGTCTCGACTTATGTTGAACAATATTCCTCATATCAAAGCCTACAGAATGAATATTGGCGATGAAATTGCAGAATTGGCCCTTCAATTCGGTGCAGATGATATTGATGGTACCGTTCAAAAAGAATCGATAATGCATCTTGCAGGCTCTAACGCACCTTTAGATCATGATAAAAACGAATTAGCAAAAATCGTTCTTAATTCTGGGTCATCTCCGGTTCAAAGGAACACCACCTACACATCCTTTGAAAAATACATAATTCCAAAAGCACCAGAGCGCAGGAACCTTCCAATGGCTTCGGGTGATTAAGTGTCGTGGCAAAAAACAATTGGCAGAGTTTCATTCATCAATTGCGAACCGCTTTACTTCGGTCTAGACGATTCTTGGGATATCTTGCCTGCCCCACCTGCCTGGCTAACTGGACACTTGATTAGGAAGGATTGTATTCTCGCTCCTATACCTGCTGCTGATTATGCTAAGAATTCTGATAACCTGATTTTGGTACCAGATATCGCTATCTCAAGTAAAGGCGAAGTAGGTAGTGTCTTGTTGTTTGGTGAACAAAGTATTGAGAATATGAAATCAATTGCATTACCCTCCGATTCTGCAACTTCAGTAGCTTTACTCAAGTATCTGCTAGAATTACGTTCAATCAATCCTCAGTTTGTTGAAATGGGCCCTGATTTAGATAGTATGTTGGATGAGTGTGACGGATGTTTGCTTATTGGCGACCGCGCTTTGGAAGCCTCTAGGGCGAACCCTAACCTTGTCAAAATGGATTTAGGTTTAGAATGGCGACAAGTAACTGGCAAGCCAATGGTTTTTGGTGTATTTGCTGCGCGTAAAGATTCTGATTTAGAACAGGTAAGATTAGCTCATGATGCATTAACAAATCGCCTTCATCATTTTGAAACAGATGACAAGGTTAGAGAAGATGTAATCAAAGTCAGTAGTCAAAAATCTTCACAATCAACCGATAGGTTGGAAAGGTATTTTGGTGAAGTGATAAATCGTATGGACCCAGATGATATGTGTGGCTTGAAGACATTCCTAAAACAAGCATGCAATATGGATAATGAGCCAGTTATGGCTTGGTAATTAATCCTCAGATAAGAAATCATTAACCAGATTATCTTGAAGTTTCTCCTCATCGATTGATTTTTCAGATGATGGTTTTTTCTTGCGCTTTACTGGTTTTCTTTTCTTCTTAGGAGTGGTTTCTACCTTTTCCTCTTCATCCTTGGATTTGGCCTCAACCTTCGCTTTTCTTTTCTTTACAGAAACTTTAGGTTCATCATTTACCACTTCATTTGTTTCCTCAGTGCTAATTTGCGCTCTAACCTTTCGTGTTTTTACAGTTTGAGTTTCTTTAGCAACAACCTTCTTCTTGGAAACAGTTTTGACAGGTTCTGAATCTACAACCAGTCTCTTACGCTTAGTTTTCATTATAGGGCCGTCTTTATTCAAATTAGAAGACACAGTCCTTTTTTTGCTAACCAATGGTGCTTGGTCGACAGTAGAAGAATACATTTTCTTTTTTCCAGTGGTAGGTGGCTTACGACTGGTTGGAGGAGTACGTTTCTTGGCTGGAGCCTCTTCATAATCAACATCACTACTCAATTCGGAATCCAATTCTTCGTCTTCATCCTCATAATCAGGATCTTCTTCATCATCGTGTTCATCATCAAGGTCAATGTCGATTTTATTTTCTCTACGTATCCACAGTGTGGCCAGACCTACAAGAATTCCAAAATATACAATAAATGCTAGAGGATGTAATGCTATATCGACTGCACTTTCTATCGTAGATGGCTCGCTTTCAGCATTCTTTTCTAATGTTACAACTATTCCATCTGTCATGTCTTTCCACCAGAGTGGAATACTTTGCTCATCAATTCTTTCTCCACCTATTGTAACTGATACTGGATGAGATGGTGCAAGCCATCCAATAGAGCCATCTGTTGGTGTGGGCTGTTCGGATATTGTCAAATTCAGAGGGAAAATCAATTCATTTTCAAACTCAAATGTGGTGATAATAGACATCGATATTTGAGTCGTAGAATCTCCTTGTTCTATCATTTTCATGCCATTATCCAGAGTACAAGAAACCTGGGCATTTCCTAATTCTCCCGAAGAAACAGAAACAGATTCTCTCCACTGTTGTATTACATCTCCGTGATCAATATTTGCACACATTGCAGCCGCAAACAAATCAGCTTCATGACCACTTAGTACTTGGTCTGCAGCAATTGATATACGACTCAGGTTTCGAATATTACTGGAGTCTTCTGTAGGCAATGTAATACGATCTCGAATAACTAATTGTTCACCAATTGTAATCTCAATATTTCTGATTTTAGATAAATCTGGGTACCTGGAGCATGGAGTTCCTTCAGGCGCATCACAACCAATGTCGTCATCCCATTCATCAATAATTCCGTCCCCATCATCGTCTGGATCTAAATTATCTGGAACTAAATCTCCGTCTAAATCCGATCCAGGTTCATTGAAACCTTCAGGTATTGATTGCCGTAAATATACCGCCAATTGTCCAGTGTCCCCTGCAACATACAACTTCTGTAACCTGCTATATTCGTCCTCTATGAAGGCCAAATCCTCAACCTTATGGAAAAATGTAGTATTCTTGATTTCAGTTGATGTTTGATAATCGTATGTTCTTAATCCGCGGAAATCATCGCTCTCTACTGAAACATGCATTCTAGTTCCTGATTGTGAAAGATAAATCTGTTTAGCCCCTGGAATTAACAATTCAAAATTCTTGATTCCATCGATTGTTTCAGAAATCAATTTACCTCTCTCATCCAATAGTAAAATATCCATTCCATCTGGAGTAAACTCACAATCGACTAATCCGTGATTCAAATCTAAATAATTTTGATTTACTCCGTTGGAGTTCCACAACCCATACCTTCCAGATTCATCACCAGTTACGATATTGTCTCCATTCGGACGATAATCTATGCAAGTAACATCGAAGTTGTGAACACTGTGCAATGTGTCTTTGACTGATAAATCCGCCAACCGATAGAGTTCTACATCCCCTTCTGGTCCAGGTGCAGCGATCACATCGCCATCAGGGTTCCAAGCCAATGCTCTTGCTTTGTCATCAGCCAAAGCACTTCTTTCCAAAATTTCCATGGTTGCAATTTCAATCAATTTAATTGACTCTTTAATTTGTACAGTTGAACCTTTGTTAATGGCAAGATAGTTTCCATCAGGAGAGAATTCAATCGCAGCAACTCTATCAACATTGAAAGAATGTATTTTATCTAATGTGGTTGAATTGAATAAGAAAATTTGGTCCCCATGAACTGAAGCAATAATAGTTTTATCTGGACTGATAGCGACTAAATCACCATCTTCAGAATCATGACTAGCCCATGTAGAATCAAGATATGTCAGACCTGTAGGTGCAGCGCCAACTACACCAATAGAACATACTAACATCGCCATTAATGCTAGAGTCAGTCTCGGTTGAACAGATGTCTCCACAATCAACGCAGGATGCGTCAATCTTGAAAGCATAGCGGAAGATATGCACCAATTTCGATGATTTTTGCTATGTTATCATTCTCGAGGTTTGATACCACTATTCAAAAACCCCATTCTTCTGGATGTAACATGGACGGTATTGTATCGGATTCGGATACAATTACGTTGAATGTCGATGGAATGACATGTACTTCTTGTGAAGATAATGTTAGAGGTGCCCTAATGGCAGTTTCAGGAGTTATATCAGCTGATGTATCTCACACTTCATCTACTGCAGTTATCAACTCACAGGGAGTTGAACGCAATGCTCTTTCAACCGCTGTCCGTATTGTGGGTTACACTGTTGATGGTATGGGACTTGAATTCAATTGGAAGGATGTTTCTGTTTGGAAAACTTCTGCCTACAATACAATGTGGTGTCTGATTGGATGCTCGATCGGAGATTTTGGTACAATTGCGGCTTTCCAATTTATTTTCACTGATTCAGGATGGTCTACGATGAGTATCATGCTCTTGGCCATGCTGAATGGGCTACTTACATCCATAGCATTGGAAACACTAATTTTGGCCAAACAAATTGGGCTCAGTGAAGGTTTCAAAGTCGCTATTGGCATGTCATTAATTTCCATGATTTCCATGGAGTCAGCAATGAATATTGTCGATTATCTACTAACGGGCGGAGCCATGTTAACATGGTGGGTAATGCCAATTATGTTATTGGCTGGATTCATAACTCCATGGCCTTACAATTATTGGAGATTGAAAAAATATGGCAAAGCATGCCACTGAGGTTGATATTATGTCTACAATTTTACCGAAAGATGAAAATGGAAATTTGATTGTTAGGATTGGTCATTCCCCTGACCCAGACGACGCTTTCATGTTTCATGCTATGACGACTAATGCATTTCCAACTCCGGGCTACAATTTCGTTCACGAATTACAGGATATTGAAACTCTAAACCATCGTGCTATGAATAAGGAATTGGAAGTATCCGCAGTTAGTATCCATGCTTATCCAGACATAGCAGGTGATTACGCTTTGATGAATTGCGGAGCATCGATGGGGGAAGGCTACGGTCCTATGATTGTAACCAAAAAAGGGGTGTCGTTGGAAGAGGCTCAGAGTAACCCAATTGCGGTACCTGGTCTGAAAACTAGTGCATACATGGGCATTAAATTGTGCTGGGGCGATTTGAATTACCAAGTTGTAGCATTCGACGAAATCATTCCGCGCATTCTCGATGGCACATTCACATCTGGCCTAATTATTCACGAAGGACAGCTAACTTATACTGAACACGATTTGCAAGTATTGGTAGATTTGGGTATATGGTGGAATGAAAAAACAGGAGGTTTACCGATGCCTCTTGGTGGTAATGTCGTTCGCAGAGATCTTGGTCAAAAGATTATGGAGGATGTTACTATGTACACGAAAATGAGCATTGAGCATTCAATTGCAAATCCAGACATCGCTTTAGAGTTTGCAAAAAAATGGGGCAGAGGAATTGATGACGATACAAATCGTGAGTTTGTAACGATGTATGTTAACGACAGAACAATCGATTACAAACCCGAAGGCAGAAAATCAATTCGAAAGTTTTTGAAAGAAGGCCAAGAAATAGGATTAATCGACTCTAGTTTTGATGTTAATAGCATAGGATTTATTGGTGCAAAAGAGGAGTGATTCGATGAGTGTTGCAGATCGTGTTCCTGGTGTTTCCGAATACGGTTCTGTAGACCCAGCGCCTCCCTCAAAAATTACTGATGTAAATGAATTGAGAGATATTTTACTTGATGAAAGTGCAAAAATGTTCCTTCGTATGAGATCAGTATTTTCATTGAGGAATAATAGAGGTGAAATGGCAGTACAAGCTCTATGTGATGGTTTTGATGCAAACAGCGCACTGTTGAGGCATGAATTAGCATACGTTTTAGGCCAAATGCAAGATAAATTAGCAGTACCGACACTTATCGACGTATTGTCCAATCCAGACGAGCATGTAATGGTACGCCATGAAGCTGCTGAGGCTTTAGGTGCAATCGGGGACAGAAGAGCCAAACCTGTGCTTGAAAAATTCCTCAATGATGATTTGCCTGAAGTTTCAGAATCTTGCGAGGTAGCTTTGGACCTGCTGGCATTGTGCGATGATGAACAAGAAATCTCTTGGTGATGCACCACATTCAAAGACTGAAACCTTTCACGCTAAAGTAGGGAGAGACATGCCACACGACCATATTGAATTGGCCCAGACGCCAAATGGTGAATTGGGACCTAGGTGCAAATCTTGCGGCACACGCTTAACATTCGGCGAAGCAATGGTTGTAGACCGTGATTATTTCTGCTGGAAACACTATGTTGAGAAAACTGGAGCAGATACCGCCACAGTCGAAATTCAAAGAGAAACTCGATTTTGGAAAGAGTGAAGATTCAAAGGTCTCCACTTACCACCCTTGTTTGAGGTGGAACTATTTCAGGCTGGGCTCGCTTTGCACATCGTTTCACTCAGTATTATCGTACTGCAGACTTGTGGACCCCTCCTAGGCTGAAAACTAGAGAATGGATGTTCATTCCTTTTGGAGGTGGAATGCCGCTACGTCACAAGTCCTTTTCAGATATGGAAAGCGTACGTAGATTCCTATCAGAAAGGCCACAACATTCTTGCTTCTATTCCACGGCTTATTGGAAGAAACCGCATGAATTGAAAATGGCCGATAAGGATTGGTTGGGAGCTGATTTGATCTTTGATTTGGACGGCGACCATCTACCTGGCGTTACGGACAAAGATTTCCCAGGTATGATCGAAGTTATACAGGAACAAGCATGGTCATTGTGGCATGATTTCTTGGAGCCCGATTTTGGATTTAATGAGGAGCATTTACAAGTCACATTTTCCGGTCATAGAGGATTCCATTTACACTATAGAGACCCTAAGTTCTTCCATTTAGATTCTGAAGCTAGAAGGGAATTGGTTAGTCATATACGCGGTGAAGGGGTTGAAGTAAGCGATCTATTGGAAAGGGCTCGTCATCCTAATGCAACAGGTTGGGCAAAAAGGGTTGGAACTGGAATAAATTCGGTTGTTTCCAAATTGGACCAAATACACGAAGGAGATACAAAACTGCTCAATTCAATTACGGCTACACTTCAAGATATGATGGACCGAGAAGGGCTCAAGGGGTTACGTGGTAAATCTAGTGTTGAGAAATTAGCAGAATTAATGCAGGCAGAAAGTCGAAGAAAAAGGGTCATGGATGGCCGTTTAGCTGCATTGAATAATCACGCATTACTGTTTCAAAACCTTATTCGAGCGGATTCGAGCGTTGTCTTAGGTAGTGCTGGAGAAACCGACGAGGTTGTAACAATCGACACAAGAAGGCAAATCAGGTGGCCAGGGTCACTACATGGTAAAAGTGGAATGAGAGTAACTGAATTTCCATTAAGTCGGTTAGATCCAGATGGAAAGGATTCTTTTGATTGTTTAAGCGAAGGTATTGCCCTTTCACGAGAAAATTCAGTTAAGGTCGAAATGGTTGTTGATGATGCTATTGCTCGCTTCGATAATCGAGTCATAGATGCTTCATCGGGAGATATCATCGAAATCCATGAAGCAGGTGCAACCTTCCTGATTTTGAAAGGTTGGGCCCGTCTTATCGCTTAGTCAAGAATCCATACTACGTATGGTTCTAACAATGGCAACGTTCAAGGGTAGACTACTATCCACATGACATGAGGTGCACTACGTGGGGCTGGGTAAGAAGAAGAAGCAAGGCGACAAATTACCCCCTCCTCCAGGTTTACCACCTATGCCTCCTGCGCCGGGAATGCCTCTTCCTCCGACACCTGGAATGACAATGCCTCCACCTCCTAATATGTCGGCACAAGCCCCTCCTGCTCCTAACATGGCAGCACCTGCCCCACCAGCAGCTGCATCACCAACAGCACCTCCTCCTACTCAAACCCCTGCAACTGCAACTCCACCGGTCGCTCCACCTCCTAAACCTGCGATTGAAGCATTACCTCCAAGTCCTGCTCCAGAACCAGTCGTTGAAGTTGAAAAAGAGGACTCATATTCAGGTCTGTATGCCAAGAAGAGTGGTAAGCCTTTGAAACAAGTTTATGGACACATTGATAGAATCAGTCAAGGCGAAATCGGTAGTCTACTAGACAGATATTCTGATCGTTTCGGTCATGAATTAGACCGTGACATCATCGTCATGCGAAAGGATGAGCGTGAAGATAAAATCACAGAAGTACGTGATTCCCCAACCGTTCAACTACTCAATCAAGAAGATGAAGAAGAAGGTCACTTGGATGGTGAGACACTTGTTGAATTGAATTCCCAACTCAAGACAGTTGAGGATGAATTAAGACGTTTGAAACCAGAGTATCAAGCTGCCAAGGATGAGGGCGACCGTGCGCTATTACGTGAATTAAGACCTTCTTTAGAATCCTTGATGTCAGAAAGAAAATTGATCAAAGCAATCATTGCTGGTGAAGCAGAATTAGACGAATTATTTGCTAATGATGACAATGAAGAATCTGAAGAAGACGAGGAATCATATGTTGCAGAGGTTGCAGAAGAGTCAGAAGACTTGTTTGTCGACTTCGTAGCAATAGTTGATTCACTATTGGGGTCCAATCTACCCGAGGACAAAATTTCCGAATTTACAAAATCAGATGGATTTGCAATCTACCGCCAAGTTGGTTCAGATCCTGAAAATGCGGATGACGAAGAACGTACGGAATTCTTCTCAGTTGTTGATTCATTGTTAGGCGGCATGCCTGATGATGCAGTCAAGGAATTCGTCGATTCTGCAGAATTCGAAACATACCGTGCAATCGGTGAAATGTATAGTTGAAGTGATAATATGGGATTACTTGACAAAGTAGACAATCTAGATGACAAAGAACCTGCAAAGAAAGCAACCCCTAAGAAGGCAGTTGCAAAGAAAGCAACCCCTAAGAAGGCCGTTGCAAAGAAAGCAACTCCTAAAGCGGCAGTTAAGTCAGCTAAGCCGAAAAAAGTGTCCGTCGATCAGCCAAAGAAACTACGCCCAACAGGATTGCCTGAAGGATATGAATTGGCAGGAAAGATGCCGAGGTACATCGGTTGGTTGATCAATTTCGCATGGAACTTCGGTGTGCTAATTGGAACATTATCTGTCTTCATTTTCGGAGATCCAGACTTGACCATTGGATTTGCTGGAGCATCATTGATGATACTGATCAATTGGCTAGTCATCCCAATCTGGACAGGTAGGAATATTGGTGAATTCGTTTCTAGAACTAAATATATTAATTCGTCAGGCTCGAAGCCTCTATTCCTTCATGCTATTTTGAATAACAGTTTAGGTTTCTTATTCCTAATCGGTTTCATTTTAGTTGGTATCAGTTTCTCTGATTTATCTACTACTAGTGGAATGACAAACATCGGAATTGGTGCCTTTTTCATGATAACATGGGTTGTCAACTTCTTCTTTAAGAAGAATTCCGACTACTCTCAAGGTGTATTTGATTTGGCATTTAGCGCTTATCTTGTTAAGCACGTTGCAACAGGCACTGAGACGGGTTGGCTTGCTAAATTCGAATCACTTGGTGACTTTGGAGATAAGTGGCAACAAAAGCAAGAAGAACGCACGAAAAAAGCGCAAGAGAAGGCTGAGAAGCGAGCTGCTGATGCCGCTTCTAAAGAATCATCAAATGAAGATTCAGAAGATGATGAATCTAAGGAACCCGAGTCTGAGGATTGAAAATGGATCGCCGTAAGGCGACCTGGGATGGTCGTTCCATTTTCTTCTTAGTTGTTGGAACAATTGTTTCTACAATTGTATTGTTACCAGTCTCTATATTTTCACTCGTTATTCCATTAATCGCCGTGCTGTTAATCATCCATCAACTTCTATTGCGTGTAATATTTAGAGGGCCGTCGAAGAGAAGTTTACCATTTTCTGATTCTGAATGGGATATCATTCAAATCCAAGAAAACGGAGTTGACATTTATGGCTATATCAATTATCAATCAGTCAAAACTGACCTTGTTGTATTTGTCCATGGCTGGCAATCATCTAGTGAGAAATTCACTGAACGTATTAGGATGTTCAAAGATAGAGGATTGCACACTCTTGCTCATGACATGAGAGGTCATGGAATCGCCCCTGATACTGCAGAATGGACTGCAGGTAAGGTTATTCAAGACCTTAAAACTCTACTAGATTCAATAGATAATAGCAAGGTCAACAAGGTTCATTTTTATGGACATAGTTTGGGTGGATTCATTTGTGTTGGCATGCATAATGATAGGCATCAAGGATGGTGGAAAGATCGTTATGGAACATTAATGCTCGAATCACCAATGGTTGCATATTCACCTATAATGGAAGAAATGTCATCTAGATTTTCAATTTTAACTCCATATCTAAAAAGATGGGCACTAAAGGGATTTAACAAGATACACCCTGAAGTTGAGGGTCTACAATGGGAGGATATCGATATGCCAGCATGGGGTGTACCACAGGTGCCGACATTATTGCTACAGGCTAAGAATGATTCACGTTTAGGGACATATCATTATGAACTCTTGAAAGAACAAGATATGGACTTACACCCTCATCTTATAGAATCTCTAACACATTCTAAGAATAGAGTCAATACTGAACGAGATGAGATAATAATTACCTGGATTGAAGAACGATTGTCCTAATCATTCCTCTTCACTTGCTTCAGCTTGTTCTCTTGCTAGTTCGCGCATATCTTCATGCTCATCTAATTCATCTACTATCTCTTCACCTAGAAGAGTTTCAATTACATCTTCCATAGTGATTATACCAGCAGTACCACCAAACTCATCCAAAGCTGCTAGGATTTGTACTTTAGACTCTAGGAATTTCTCTAATGCCTTATCTACACTTTCGTCGACGGCGATAGTCAATAGTGGCTTTTTCATTTTAACCAATTTCTTATCCCATTCATCCATTGAAGCAGCCATCAATATATCCGATCTTAATACAAATCCTGATAAAGAATCAATATCTTCAGAATATACAGGCATTCTTCCGAATCTCAAAATCTTAGTATCATCCAATACTTGTCGTATTGTCCAATCATGATCGAATGCCAGAGTGACAGTTCGAGGAGTCATAACTTCCTTTACAGGTATTTCTCGCAATGCTAAGAGATTATGAATTACAGCCTCTTCATTTTCTTCTAATTCGCCTTCTTCTTCACTGATGTCAGCAAGAGCATGTAATTCATCACGAGTAACTAGAGCAGTTTCAGCCTTTGGCATTAGGCGCTTAAACCATAGCAGAGGTGCAAAGAATGGTGTCATTAATTTCGTCATTCCCGATAACAACAGTCCTGAAGGACCTGCCAAGAATTTCCAGTATGCTGAGCCGATTGTTTTTGGAATAATTTCCGAAAAGAATAGTACTGCTAGAGTTAGAATCACGGATGCAATCGTCAACTTATCATCACCCCAAACCTTTGCAACTTCAGCACCCACTCCTGCTGCACCCATAGTGTGAGCAATAGTGTTGAGAGTTAGTATTGCAGTCAAAGGCCTGACAGAATCATCTTCTTTCAAGCGAGCCCAACGCGCACCATTCTTATCTCCCGCTTTATTGATGATAGTTACGTGAGATAATGACATAGAAAGAAGCACTGCTTCTAGCATTGAGCAAAGAAAAGAAACACCCAACGCAAGGGATGCATATACGATTAGCATTGTGTAGTCTGCCATGGGTTCAACGAATCCTAGGGGGTCGGCCCAAACCAACTGTGCAGACTCCAGTTCTTGAGCCTTCGCAATAACAACAAGCATAGGACTCATGTACTGTAATGCATCCGACAGGCTAGGTGACACAGTGAGTGGCGAGCATGTTTTGGTCTGTGTTGCTTGGCCATATGCCAACGGCCCACTTCATCTTGGTCACGTAGCTGGATGTTATCTTCCGCCTGATATTCAAACTCGGTTTGAAAGAGCGAAAGGAAATCGCGTTCTAATGGTCTCTGGGTCTGATGAGCACGGAACTCCTATCACAGTTACTGCTGAGACCCAAGGAATTAGTCCACAAGATGTAGTTGACAAATATCATGCTCTGAACACCAAGGCCTTATTGGATTTAGGATGTGTTTGGGAGCCTAATGTAGACCCAAGAGGTGCCGAGTATGGAGGCGCTTTATTCAATCGAACCAGTGATCCTGAGCACCATCAAATAGTCTCAGAAAATTTCCTATCTCTTATGGAAGCCGGACTTTTTGAAAGAAAAGTCATGCAACAATACTACGAATTGCGTGAGGACGGAGGCCGGTTTTTACCAGACAGGTATGTTGAAGGCGATTGTCCGAATTGTGGAGAAAGTGGCGCACGTGGTGATCAATGCGACGAATGTGGAGTTACCTATGAAGCACATGAACTAAAAAACCCGCAATCGAAAATGAATCCTGATGCCAAAATCGAGATACGCGATACTGAGCATTTCTTCTATCGCCTAGATTTGTTCCAAGAAGCCCTGGAAATACATGCTAGTGAAAGACAAGATGTTTGGAAATCAAATGTTCGCGCAATGACAAAACAATGGTTGGATATGGGTCTAAGGCCAAGAGCGGTTACTCGTGATTTATCCTGGGGAATTCCTTTGCCCTTAGAAGGCAATGAATGGGATGGAAAATGCATTTACGTTTGGTTTGAAGCAGTTCAAGGATACTATTCCTGTGCCAAATTGTGGTCGGATAGATATGCTTCTTCTTCCGACTGGGAGAAATGGTGGAAGATATCTGATGATGGAGTTAAACCAAGACATCTGTACTTTTTAGGTAAGGATAATATCCCATTCCATACAGTAATATGGCCTGCATTGATAATGGGAATAAATCATGCTGCTAAGGGACTAGATTCTACAACTAAGCCAACTTTACCACAGGCGGGAGATTTGCATTTGGAGGACAATGTTCCTGCTATGGAGTACCTTATGCTCTCAGGAGGCCAATTTTCTAAATCTAGGAAACACGCTGTTTGGCTACCCTCATTCCTAGAACGGTTCGACCCAGATACATTGAGATATTATCTTTCAATAAATATGCCTGAAAATCATGATACAGATTTCAATTGGCCTGATTTTGTTGAGAAAATAAACTCGGAATTAATTGCAGCATATGGCAACTTTGTACACAGAGTTTTGACATTAGGTCAAAGACTTCCTTCAGATAGGACGTTACACACATTCGAAAATCTAGAGTATTGTGGTGCTGAAATCTCAAAATTAGAAGAGATCCATTCTCAAGTTACTACAAGTTTGGAAAGACATCGATACAAGGAGGCTCTTCGCAGTATCATGAGTGCTGCGCAATTGGGTAATCAAATGCTTCAGGCAGCAACTCCATGGAAATATCTCAAAGATTTAGATAGTGAAGGTGCTGAAGAATCTCTTGCTAAATTGGCATTCGGATGGAGATTATCGAGATTTTTATCGATTTTGACTCAACCGTTTTTACCATTTAGTGCTCAACGTCTTTGGGAGGCATTGGGAGAAGAAGGAGATGTTTCACTGACTTCTTGGAACTCAGCTATCGACTGGAGCGTCAAACCAAAATGGAATGATTCACCTGCAGAACCACTATTCCAGAGATTAGATTTAGATGAGATCTTAGAGCAAGAACAGGCTTTGGCCAGTGATGGTTCGCATAGTAATCAAGACCCAGGACATTCAGTAAAGGGTTCAAAGAAAAACAAAAAGGAAGTTAAGAAAATGCCAGAAGGAACAACACACTTAGACTTTGAAACGTTCATGGAAGTTGAATTACGTGTAGGGAAGATAATTGATGTATCCAATCACGAAAATGCTGACAAATTATATGTCGTAAAGATTGATGATGGAAGCGAAAATGGCAGAACTATTTGTGCTGGATTGAAAGAATACTATACCTCTGAAGAAATGAATGGAAAATCGGTGGTTTTCGTTGCTAACCTGAAACCTAGAAAGTTACGCGGAGTAATGTCGGAAGGTATGATGTTGGCCGCTGACGACGGTAAAGGCGGAGTAAAACTGGTTACTATCGATGGCGATATCGAGCCAGGTTCTCAAGTAAGATAATCAGATTCTATCACGGACACAGTCCATGATTTCTCTAGATAGACTTCGAGATTTTTCTAGTATCTCAGGTATTTGTCCCCTTATTTCTGTAGCCATTTCTTCAGGCAAACTTCCCAAGTTAATATCGACATTGAACAATGCACCCTTGCAAGCAGCACTAGCGAGTAGTCCTGCAACACCTACGTCCGAGACCGCATTTGCATTTCCTTTGCTAGCCAATTCGGGGAGTAATTCCAACAATTCCAGTGCTAATTGTGCCGTCTCAAATGGCTTTTCTGTAGCAGTTAATGTAGCAGCCCGAATGGCATTTCTTCTGATCTCCTTTTCCTCATCAGTATCTTTTGATAATCGGAATGATTCCATTACAGAATCAAATGCATCACTATCTTCATCAGCTAATTCTCCAGACCTAGACATAATTTTAACAGCCTTCATCAATGATTTTTCACTGATTTGCCATCCTTCCTTCCATTTTTCCTTACCGATAGTTAGGTCACAAACCATTATTGTCAGTGCAGATGCCTGACCAAGAGCAATTGCAGCAGCGGTACCGCCTCCAGGGGTAGGTGAGGAGGAGGCTAAGGCTGCTTGGAAATCGCGAACTGTCATTTCCATCCAAGGAGTTCTCATTCTTCCACCTCCTTTGCTAATGCCCATTCAATAATTCTCTCTTGTGCAACGAAGGGAGATAAGTAATCTAGTCCCAATCCCTTGATGGCAGCATTTACCAATTCTACCTCATCATTACAACCTTCTTCAGCATACCATTTCCCAGACTCCAACATGGCCGAAAGAGGAACCAATCCAACCAATTCCGAACCACATGTGTCCACTCCATGATCATTAACAACTGATTTTACAGCCTCGAAAGCAATATGCATAGGTGTTTTTGAAACATCTCTCAAATTCATTGAAACTTGTGATATGCCATGAGCATCTAGTGGCAATCCCATTCCCTGAACCATGTCTAACATGCCAGGGATCCTTGTTTTTCTACCATCGTCCCGTTTTAGTAATCTGCCTGAACTTCTGACCAATGAGCCAGCAATTCTAGAAGCTTTAGCGTCAACTTCGTTGACATTTACATTATACGCCACCAAAATTGTACGTGCCCCAATTACTACTGCACCAAACTTCTCGACCTCTTCATTCCACTCTTTGGGACCAAAGTCAGGTAGATGGGGGCCTCCATTATCTAATCGCGCTTTAAGTCCTTCATACTGACCCTTGCGTAGGTCTGAAAGCAATTCTCTGTCCGGACTTGTTGCTGCTGCACCATACAAGAATGTAGGTAGATTCAACTCATTTGATACTCTTAATGCCAATTTTCTTGACATTTCAATACATTCCTCCATAGTTACTCCAACTAGTGGTACGAATGGACATACATCGACTGCACCAATGCGCGGATGCTCACCCTCATGAACTGACATATCGATATGGGCAAAAGCAGATTTGATTACTCTAAATGCTGCTTCAGACACAGCATCAGGATCTCCTGCAATTGTCAATACAGTTCTATTGTAGTCGCCATCAGGTTCAATTCCCAAAACTTTGGCTCCATCAATGCCTCTACCAGCATCGCTCACCAATTTGATGACTTCGGCATTCCTGCCTTCTGAAAAATTAGGCACACACTCTACAATTCTTGTAGCCATGATGTTGTTTCCTAATCGGCAACTGATGAACATTGCCGATAATTTCAGTTGTACAAAGCATCAGGAGATGAAGAAATTCCATTCGACTCTCTCTTTTTCTTAATTCTTTCAACGGCAAGTAAAACATCATCTTGTTTAACTTTGGAACGACCATCTCTAATGGCGATCATACCTGACTCTACAGTTGTGGCTTTCAGTTCAGCTCCACTAAATCCTTCAGTCATTTCAACAATTTTAGGAATATTTACTCTTGAAGTGGACATCTTTTCAAGATGAATGGAAAGAATTGTCTTTCGTCCATTTTCATCAGGAAGTGGTATTTCGATTACTCTATCAAATCTACCAGGTCGCAACAATGCATCATCTAGAATGTCTGGGCGATTGGTTGCAGCAATTATTTTGACATCCTCTAATGCATCAAAACCATCTAATTCGGCCAGTAGTTGCATCAAAGTCCTCTGTACTTCTCTGTCTCCGCTAGTTGCAGAATCAAGTCTCTTTGCTCCAATAGCATCGATTTCATCAAGGAAAATAATAGCAGGAGATTTGTCTTTTGCAAGAGAAAATAGTTCTCTTACCATTCGTCCACCTTCACCGATATACTTCTGAGCCAATTCAGAACCCACCATTCTGATGAAGGAAGCATTAGTTTGACTCGCCACTGCTTTAGCAAGCATTGTTTTTCCACATCCAGGTGGTCCAACTAGAAGTATTCCTTTTGGTGGCTCAATTCCAACCTTTCGAAACAGTTCTGGTTTCTCTAGTGGAAGTTCAATGGCCTCTCTAACCTGTAGAATTTGCTCGTCTAAACCACCTACACTCTCATAGTCGACATTTGGTTTTTCGACCATTTCTGCTCCTGACACCATCGGGTCCCAAGCATCATGTAAAATTTCAATTATTGAAAGCGTGTCCTGATTCAATGCAATTCTAGTACCTGGTCTGAGTTTTTCTGAATCTAATCTTTGATTAATAGAAACCTGAAAAACAGTACCATTGGATGAACGAACAATTGCTCTTTCCTCATCCAATACATCCTGTAAATGGCCTACGATAAGAGGTGGACTTTTCAAGATCCTTACTTCTTCATCTAATCGACTCGCTCGTTTTTTTACATTAGCCAAATCATTTTCCAAATGAACGCGTTCTGATAGAAGCCTTTGAGCCTCATCTTGAAGTTGTTTGAACTCAATTTCCAAGGCCTTCAAATCACCATCATCAGAGGTAATCGGGTTGCCTGTGTTGGAATCAACTTCAGTTCCCATGTTACTACTCTGATGGCCGTCCTTCTTCAAGTATCCGTGTATTTTGCTCATTAACCTGATTTACGAAGCCTTGATGAGTAACGCCTCTGACAACCACACAGGCGGTACTATGGCGGATTGTGAACTATGTGGTGCAATGAAAGTAGGAACTAGGTCAGTAATGATGGGTAGAGCCGAAGTTCAAGCCTGTAAGAGATGTACTGAAAAAATGGGCTTAGATGAGAAAAAGGTAGCACCAGGCCTATCCCAAGCTAGAAAGTCCTCCGTACCTAAATCAGGAGGGTATGGAGGAATAGGAAAGAAAGGCAAGGATATCATGCTCAGAGGTGAAAAGGAATTGGCATCAGATTTCGCCAAGAGAGTAGCCACTGCTAGAAATCAGAAAGGCTGGGATAAAAGAGAACTCGCACGACGTATGGCTGAAAAAATAAATATCATCAATAATGTTGAATCCGGTAAAAGACCAACAGATGCTGTTATCCGTAAATTGGAGAGAGCATTAGATATCACTCTGATGGTGGATGCAAAACCTGATGAAAACCGTCATGTGAATTCAGGTGATGCTAGAGGATTGACTTTGGGTGACTTCTTACTGGGCGGTAAGGAATGAATATGGGCGAAAACATTCCAGTTCATGCCATCTGGCTAGCACAAGATGATCCCAAGAAAAATACAGCCGTAAAGTTGTCGCGTAGAGGTGATTTGACCCTACATGAAAGGTTCAACAAATTGCCAAGAAGAGGAATTATTTTGGAGCCATTATGTGGCAAAGTTTTCGGACCAGAAGACCATTCTATTTTACTCGAAGAAGGAGGTTCATTAGTTGGACTAGATTGTTCATGGGCTCAAATTGAAGATTCTGTGGAACAAGTAATGCGCCGAACTAAACTCCAAGGAAGGATGCTCCCCTTACTTTTGGCTGCTAATCCAGTCAATTGGGGCAAGCCAAGCAAAATGACCACAGCTGAAGCATTGGCAGCAACACTGTATCTTATGGGTAGGGAGAAACAGGCTAGAAGGTTGCTTAGCGCATTCAGATGGGGTGAGCAATTCTTCGTTCTAAACAAGGAACCTCTTGATGCTTATCGCGATGCTGAATCATCTGCAGAATTGGTCGATTTGCAATTTGAATTCTTTGATATTGAAAGACCACAGTAAATGCAAATTGCTATTGGCTTGGTGTCAAAACCGAGTCTATGGTTAAGCGCCCAATACATCGTATTGTTCAGGGCGGAGTAATTCCAGAAATGGATGAGTTAGCCGAAGAGGTAGTGATTTCTGTTATTTCTGGAGATGAAGTAATAATCAGATTATTGGCTACACCTGCTGACTTGGATGACCTTGCACGTGGCCATTTTGCATGTGAAGACCGTGGTGATATTTCTTCGATTAGTGTTATTGATTATGATATTCATGTTGAAGGGAATGTCAAAGGTAGACCTGTTGACGACTTGTTAACAGCAGCATGCGGCGCTTGCACCACAGGTGAAATTTCCGCACCTTTACAAATGGTAGAAAGTGAAGCACGATTCCAAGGCGACATCAATGAATTAATGATTGAGATGAAAGCCAATCAAAAGATGTTCAAAAATACAGGCGGTACTCACGCAGCCGCATTGTTTGATCGCAACGGCCAATTATTGGTTTTAAGAGAAGATATTGGGCGTCATAATACTGTGGATAAAGTAGTAGGTGCAGCGTTGAAAAGCGGCCATAAGATGGAAATTATGGCGCTATCAGGAAGAATCGGATGGGAGATTGTTGCAAAATCGGTAAGAGTAGGTATACCAATAATTATGGCTGCTGGAGCAATAAGTTCTGCTGCCGAATCCTTAGCGAGATCTAGTGGAATTACTTTGGTTGGTTTTGCTGCATCCCAAAGTCCTGCTGTAATTGGGGATTTGAGCCGCATCATTGACAAGCCTTCGCATTAGCGGAGGATGTATGTCGGTCAGGAAGGGTGTACATGCAATAACTCCTCCAGACGATAATTATCTGAAAATAAAAAAGCCAAAATCAATTGCTGCAGGTATTCCAGCAGCTACATCTTCAATGCTCCATGGAATTAAAAAAATGGGCGTTACAAAGACGATAAAGACACTTACTACTGTCAATCAACCAACTGGATTCGATTGCCCGGGCTGTGCATGGCCAGACCCTGAACACTCAACAACCTTCGAGTTCTGTGAAAACGGTGCCAAGGCTGTAGCCGATGAAGCGATGAAGGGCGGAGTTAATCCAAAATTTTTCTCTAAATATTCTGTTCAAGAATTATCAGAGAAGAGCGATTATTGGTTAAACAAACAAGGTAGAATAACATCTCCAATGATATTGCCAAAAGGCAAAAATTTCTATGAACAAATATCTTGGGATGATGCATTTAATTTAATTTCAAGTCGCATTAAGGATAGCGATAATCCTGATCGTTCTGTATTTTATACATCAGGTAGAACGTCTAATGAGGCAGCATTTTTGTATCAATTATTTGCTAGAAGCCTAGGAACAAATAACATGCCTGATTGTTCAAATATGTGTCATGAATCTAGTGGTCGCGGACTAGGCGAAGCCATTGGTATTGGAAAAGGAACTGTAACGTTAGACGATTTTAACTACGCAGATGTGATATTAGTGATTGGTCAAAATCCAGGAACGAATCACCCTAGAATGTTAACAGCACTAAGAGATGCAAAACGCAAAGGTGCTAAAATTATTCATGTCAATCCTCTACCTGAAACAGGTCTTGTGAGATTCAAACACCCGCAAGATTACATGAAATTATCATTCGGTAGTGAGCAATTGGCAGACTTACATTTACAAGTAAAAATTGGAGGTGATGCTGCCTTAATGCATGGTTTGACCAAAGTCCAAATTGAACTGGATGCACTGGACCATGATTTCATTAAAAAATCAACAGATGGATTTGAATTGATGCTCAATAATGTTGCTTCAACTTCATGGAAGAATATCGAACAGGATTCTGGACTAACTAGATTCCAAATCGAGAAGGCAGGAAGGATTCTAGCTCAATCTAAAGCGAGTATTGCTTGTTGGGCGATGGGATTGACTCAACACAGAAACGGAGTTGCAGTAATCCAGGAAGTTTGCAATTTGATGCTACTTGGCGGACATGTTGGTAAACAGGGAGCTGGTTTGTGCCCGGTTAGAGGTCATTCTAATGTCCAAGGCGACCGTACTGTTGGCATTTGGGAAAGACCTAGTGAAAGTTTCCTTGTGCGATTGGATGAAGCATGTGGAATAGTAAGTCCAAGAGAGCATGGTGTTGACGTTGTAGAAGCAATCAAACAGATGCGAGCAGGAGATGTCGACCTATTCTTTTGCATGGGAGGTAATTTCCTATCAGCGACTCCCGATACATTAGCAACTGCTGATGGATTAACCAAAGTCAAACTAACGGTCCAAGTTTCAACTAAATTGAACAGATCTCATTTGGTTACTGGAGAAACAGCATTGATATTGCCGTGTTTAGGAAGAACTGAAATTGACATTCAGAAATCGGGTGAACAATTCGTAACCGTTGAAAATTCAATGGGTATTGTACATATGTCCCAGGGAGGACTAAAACCTGTAAGCAATAATCTACGAAGCGAACCATGGATTGTTGCTTCTTTAGCATCTAATAGTCTAGATGACAAAAGAGATTGGTTGCAATTGGTCGAAAATTATGATAACATTCGAGACTTGATGAGTAAAGCATTGCATGGATTTGATAATTATAATGATCGAGTAAGGCAGGATAATGGTTTTGCATTACCTAATCCTCCTCGGGATTCTAGAAGTTTCAATACGCCTAACGGTAAGGCACAATTCGTTTCTCATGAGTTACCTGACGTCAAAATTGATGGTGATAAATTTGTTATGATGACAATCAGGTCTCACGACCAGTACAATACAACGATTTATGACTTACATGACAGATATCGCGGAGTACACGGAAACAGGAGAGTTGTACTCATGAATGCTAGCGATATGACAGATAGGGGATGGAAAACACGCCACATAGTCGACATCGTATCGCATTTTGAAGGAGAAACCAGAAGAGCTGATGGCTGGCAAATAATCGCTTACGACATTCCAAGAGGTAATATCGCAACATATTTCCCTGAATCAAATGTACTAGTTCCACTTGATTCAACTGCGGCTAAATCTAACACTCCAACATCGAAGTGGATAGTTTGTAGCCTTCTTGAACCCGGGCAATCGGATTCTGAGGAGGAATGAAATGTCCAAAGGCTATGTCGAATTCTTTTTTTCTAATGCTAAGTACAGGAGATTGTGGTCTGCTTCAATCATTTCCTTGTTGGGAGAATGGTTTAACACCATAGCATTATTCTTCCTGATTTTAGAATATTCGGGCTCTGAGTTCTTGTTAGGAGTTCTCTTTTCAGTACGAATGTTTGCTTTCGCTATATCTCAGCCAATTAATGGATTATTGGCAGATAGACTAAACAGAAAATCATTGATGTTATGGTCTAATGTTTTACAAATTGGATTAGCCCTTTCCTTCCTACTTGTAGATGGCAAAGAAGACATGTGGTGGCTTATTTCTATTTCAGGTCTCATGATGCTTTTACATGGAGTTTATGTTACAGCCGAAAGAGCTGCATTGCCTAATATTGTTGATGAAGATGACCTGCTAACTGCAAATGCGATTGGTAGTGCATCGTGGTCGTCTGCCCTATGTCTAGGTGCAATGCTTGGTGGTATTGTAGTCAGTGTTTGGGGAACTGACGCTGCATTCATTATCGATTCTGCTACTTTCTTATTATCTTCTTTGATCTTGATACCATTGGTTATTGAACAAAATATTGACGAGAGTATGAAAGGTCCACTATTTTCTGGCGCCATATCCAATATCAAAATTGGTTGGCAAAGAATTTACGATGATAAGAGATTGTTAAGAATAGTATTCGCCAAAGCATCATGGAATATTGCTGGCGCAGGTTTAGCTGGCGTATTCTTGGTTCTTGCTGGTGCAGAAATAACAGGGTATGGGGCAGCATTTGGTTTTGGATTGTTTTTCTTTGCACGAGGTATTGGTACTGGCATAGGTCCAATATTAGCACGCGCACTATTCAAGGACAAAACGAAATGGCCTGGTTTAATCGGAATACTTGTTTCAACAAGTGGATTATTTTACTTAGTTGTAGGTCTGACAATTGATATTTATCTGCCTCTAACAGTAATTCTGATTATTTTTGCACACTCTGCAAGTGGAGGAAATTGGGTATTATCAACGGTTCTGACCCAAAGTTGGGTTGAAGATGAAGTCAGAGGGAGAGTTTTCTCTATGGACATGTTGATTTTAGGAAGTTCAGCAGCTTTTTCAACATCCCTAGCAGGGTACTTAGTTGAATATCATGATCTAAGTCTGAAAACCGGATTCATTTCATTTTCGCTATTGATGGTCGTATGTGGAATAATTTTCACGCTGTGGAATCCAGCAGACAAAATTCACAAACAAACAGTATGAGTGCATACTGGAGGAGTCCAGTATCGTTTGTCATCAGGCTGGAAAGTATCGAGTTGTAAAGTACTACCTTCTCCTTCCTGAATTGTTACGATTGATGATGTTGAAGCAGGTAAGTAGTCTTCACCTGTTGAAACCAGAGATACCCGTATCGTATGTCCAGCTGCTATTTCAGCATCCAATGCAAAGAATTCCATTTTAGCGGTGATAGTTCCAACAATTGGTGCCCATGAAGGAGAGAGTTCATCTCCACCCTGATGATACCTAAGATCCATAATCGCATGTCCGATGTGAATACAATTAGTTCCATCACAGTCCTCTAAGAGTGCATATAGTTGACCACCAACAGTTGTGGTTGAAACCTCGACATGTAATCTTGGTAAACCTTGAATGTACAACGTTTCTTCCAATGGCGCACTCTCATAAACAGGCCCAGTAGATGCATCTGGTAGCACAGTCTGTCCACCTGAGATTCTTGATAAATCCGAGCCTAATGCCATGACCAATTCTGTAGTATCGCTAGCAGGATATCTGTCTTCGATTCTCCAAGAGCCTTGATTGCTTTGTATTTCAACCCATAATCCCGGTTTGTCACCAATACCTCTTAGATAATAATCAAACCATTCTAGCAAATCCTGCATCCAATCAAATCTAATCATTTCGGGGAATGCTTCTCCACCTCTACCGCCTAAATCAGAACGGTCGTCGAGTTGTATCGCACGATCTGGATAATCGTGGTCCCACTGTCCGAATAGCCCTTTTGCTTCGATTCCATTATCGATTAGAGTATTCATTGTTGGCACCGCCATGTGTGGGTCTACATTCCAATCATGCATTCCCTGAATTAGATACACTGAACCTCCATAATTTTCGATTACTCTATCCAAGAAATATCTCTCAGCCCAGTATTCTCCGGCTGCTTCACCCCCCCAAGCCCAAGCGCCAACGCCAGTACCTGGTCCAATGATGTAATCAGGGCACAAATTCTGGTAGTCTTCTTCGTCTCCATCAACACCGTATGAGCCGTAAACACCGTTGTGCATGATTGGGGCGCGGGCTTCAGACGAACCGTTTTTCCACATCAATTCCTTGACTCCAATCAAACCAGAGATTGGCACAATGGTTTTCAGATGTTCATTTCCAAACATTGCTGCTTGCCAAGGCGTAGAACCATCATATGATTTACCAATCATTGCCACATTTCCATTGGACCAATCTTGACTGCCAAGCCAAGTGACTGCTGCATCATTTCCTAATTGTTCAGCATTACCCATCAAGTCCATACAATGATTTGAGCGTCCAGTTCCTGTAACAGAAATTTGTGCAAACGCATAACCATGAGGTAGTAACTGGTCGATAATCATCTCCCCAAGCCAACTGCCTGGCACTTCAATGGTTGGAGTTTGAACACTCGGTTCTTGGAAATATGGTCCGAACTCTGCTATGACTGGAACAGTGACGCCCTCTGGCACATTCGGTCGCCAATAAGCAAGTGAAATCTTCCCGTTAGGAGCGGCTCCTCCCTCATCAAGTGGAAGCTCATATTCGACGAACACATGAGTCGAATTCCATTCATTTGAGGTTTCTAAAACTTCATACTCACCGAACTCCATAACGAAGCCATTGTCTTGGTCAGTGATATAATCTAGGTAACCTCTTTCCCAAACAGGAACTCTAACTCCATAATCCTCGGAATCATCGACTCCAGAGAACTTAGTGCCCGCCAGATCACCATAAGTTATTGCTAGCATCAGAAAGGCTAGTGAAACAGCAACAGTCGCTCCTGCTAAGCCATTCAATATTGAAGAGTCTCTGTTCGCAACTGCCAATTCTGCCTCGAACACTTCCTCCTCCATGTTTTGGCGTAGAAGTGATTGCTCATAGCGGTGACGATTGTTTACAACAATCAATAAGCCTGAATCTTCTCGGGATATTATGGCCACTGATGTAAACGCTATGCGTATTCACGTCGGTGAAGGCATCCCCTCTAATCTGCCCACTCACCCCGGAATTAGTGATGAAGTAGACCATGCTCCAAAAAGAAGACAAATTCTGACTCATACCGAGAAAAAATTGGCATTGCGTAATGCGTTAAGGTATTTTGAACCTCATCTTCATGAAAAATTGGCTAAGGAGTTCGCTGAAGAATTAGATACATATGGCAGAATTTGGATGATGCGTTATAGGCCAACAGAATATGAGATGAAAGCGTATTCTATCGAAGATTATCCAACCAAATCTAGGCAAGCTGCATCAATAATGTTGATGATTCACAATAACCTGGATAAAGATGTAGCTCAATTTCCTCATGAACTAATTACCTATGGGGGAAATGGTGCTGTTTTCCAGAATTGGGCACAATATCGTTTAGTAATGAAATATTTGTGTGAAATGGAAGATGATCAAACATTAGTCATGTATTCCGGACACCCATTGGGACTATTTCCTTCCTCTATTGATGCTCCAAGAGTAGTCGTAACAAATGGCATGGTGATTCCAAATTATTCCTCTCAAGATGATTATGATAGAATGAACGCACTTGGAGTTAGCCAGTATGGACAAATGACCGCTGGTTCATACATGTATATTGGGCCACAAGGAATTGTCCATGGAACTACTATTACTGTACTAAATGCTGCAAGAATGCACTGTGGAGCATCAGATTCATTGTCCGGCATCACCTTTGTCACATCAGGACTAGGCGGCATGAGTGGTGCTCAGGCCAAAGCTGCAGTTATTGCTGGAGCATCATGCATAGTTAGCGAAATAAATCCTCATGCAGCACACAAAAGGCACGAACAAGGATGGTTATCTGTGATCGCTAATTCCACAGATGATGCCATTGACAAAATGCTTGATTCAAAACAAAAAGGTGAAGCAATATCGATTGGACATATAGGTAATATTGTTGAATTGCTTGAAAGAATGGTCGAAAGAAACGTTAGGATTGATTTGCTATCTGACCAAACTAGTCTACACAATCCCTGGCAAGGAGGCTATTATCCTGTGACATTATCCTTTGAAGAAGGCAAGATGATGATGTCATCGAACCCTGAGAAATTCAGGAAGGAAGTTCAAGAGACACTGCGAAGACATGCAGGTGCTGTAAATTCTCTAGTAGCCCAAGGAACCTACTTCTGGGATTATGGTAATGCATTCCTTTTGGAGGCGTCTAGAGCAGGAGCTGATGTCCTTGCCAGTGATGGAAATGGGTTCAGATATCCTAGTTATGTTGAAGACATCATGGGTCCTATGTGCTTCGATTATGGATTTGGACCATTCAGATGGGTTTGTGCTTCTGGTAGTTCAGAAGATCTACGAAAAACCGACAAAATAGCTGCACGAATACTCAGAGATATGGCCAAGGATTCACCGCCAGAAATCCAGCAACAGATGTTTGATAATATCAAATGGATTGAACATGCTGAAGAAAATTCAATGGTTGTTGGAAGCCAAGCAAGAATACTATACGCCGATGCAGAAGGTAGGAAAATGATTGCTAAAGCGTTCAACGATGCCATTTCTACAGGAGAAATTAGTGGACCAATAATTTTGGGAAGAGACCATCATGATGTGTCTGGTACAGATTCTCCGTTTAGGGAAACTGCGAATATCTCAGATGGTTCGATGTTCACTGCAGATATGGCCGTTCAAAATTTTGTTGGAGATTCATTCAGAGGAGCAACTTGGATCAGCTTACACAATGGTGGAGGAGTAGGCTGGGGTGAAGTCATCAATGGAGGGTTTGGAATGCTGATCGATGGCAGTAAAGATAGTGAGAGAAAATTACTCTCAATGTTAGACTGGGACGTTAACAATGGAATTTCTAGGAGAGCATGGGCGCGTAATGATGGTGCAGTATTTGCCATCAAGCGTGCGATGGAAGCAAATAGCAAACTGAAAGTCACTCTTCCTAATAATGCAAAGGACAACATCATTGACTCGATATACGGTGGTGATACTAATGGGGAGCATTAAGTTAGATGGAAACACACTTTCCTCAACGGAAATACACCTAGTTTCAATGGGTGAGAAAGTTGAGGTTGCTTCTGATGCTTGGGTTAAGGTAGAAGCATCGAGAAAAGTAGTTGAAAATATCCTCTCAAGTGGTGAAACCGTATACGGAATAAATACTGGATTTGGAGCCCTTGTTAGCGAATCTATATCTTCTGAAGATTTAGCTGCATTGCAGGTTAATTTGATTCGTTCACATGCTTGTGCAATAGGTGAAAGGATGACAATTCCAGAAACAAGAGCAATGATGTGTGTTCGTGCTAATTCGTTAGTTAAAGGAAACTCAGGAATACAACGCACAGTGATAGAACAGATAATCACTTACCTAAATGAGGACATTATACCAGTTGTGCCACGCATTGGTTCATTAGGTGCATCCGGAGATTTAGCTCCATTATCTCATATGGCATTAGCGCTTATTGGAGAGGGTAAAGTTTGGAAGGATGGACAGCCGATATCAACAGATATTATGCTCAAAGAAAAAGGACACATTGGAGTTGAGTTGGCTGCAAAAGATGGTCTTTCACTAATCAATGGTACAAGTCAGATGTGTGCTTTCCTATCTATGGCCGAGAATCTACTTTCAAGTTTGATTCCATTGGCGGACCTAGTAGCATGCTCATCACTAGAGGCTAGAGAATGTTCAATCAAACCAATGGATCCTAGAGTGCATGAAGTACGCCCTCACCATGGCCAAGCATTGGTTGCAGAAAGGATAACTAAAATCATGATAGATTCCGATATTTTGGAATCTCATGCCAATTGCGACAGAGTCCAAGATGCTTATTCGTTCAGATGTATACCTCAGGTTCACGGTGCTGTTCTTCAAAGATTCAGGAGTCTTCAAGAGACATTAGATATTGAAATCAATAGTGCTACAGACAATCCTCTAATTTTCCCAAATCCTTCTAATCCAGGTAAAAATGAAGTTATTAGCCAAGGTAATTTCCATGGAGAGATTTTAGCTCTATCAGCAGATGGTATGTCACATGCATTATTCGAATTAGCACATATTTCTGAGAGAAGAATCGACCAAATTGTTGACCCTAGTAGAAACGATTTACCACCGTTTTTAGCAAACAATTCAGGATTAGAATCTGGGATGATGATAGTACATTATGTGGCTGCAGCAGCATTGTCTGAAATGCATGGAAGAGCTATGCCTAGGTCTGCATTTTCAACTCCAACGTCTGGCGGCCAAGAGGACCATGTTTCAATGGGTGCTACCGCTTGTTGGAATCTGGTTCGAGCCTGTGAACACCTATCTCAAGTACTGGCTTGTGAGCTTCTAATCGCATGCGAAGCGCTTGAATACCGTAAAGCTGAGCCTGCTAGGCATGTGAAATCACTATACAATTTGGTTAGGAAAATTTCACCGCCTCTAGTCAAAGATAGGTCCACCTCAGAAGAGATTGAGGCTATAGCAAAAGAGATCTCTAATGGTGGCTGGCTTGCAAGAATTGAGGCAGAATGTGGACGCCTTCCTAGATGAGTTCGTTGATTCTCTTTTCAACATCTTCTAATCCGGTTAACTGCCTGATTCGGAATCGTAATTTTGTGACCTCGGAACGATGACCGCGCTCCAATAACAATTCTAAGCGGTTATCTAATTCCACAGCTCTCCGAACTTTATCCTCAACCGACTTGTAAATATTGAACCCCTCGGTGTCTGAATCATGGAAAAGTGCTGGCTCTGCTGCTGAAACATCTAAACCCATTCTCCTCCATTGCAAAATTCTCTTTCTTGCAATTTCTTTTGAATATCCTTCCTTTGGAATTCTGGTTAAAAATACTAAACGATTTGAACCATCTTCGCTAATAGGGACCTCTTCAATTTCATCTACAGATTCAATATGTGAGGTTATTGTTTCGCTTATATCTTCGAAAACTACCTTCTTAGGAATGCTCCAAGAGGGTGCCTCTCGTAACCATTTTGCTGATTGAACATCATCGAATATATCGCTGGAAACAACCAATAAAATTGACCATGGTTTTCTATGTAGTGAATCCTTTATTCGCATAATAATGTTCAAAACTGGATAAAAACCATGCATAGAAATCAACCATTCAATGCCTTCTATAATTGCTAAACCTTTGTGATTACTAATTCGATTAACTACCAAATCATGAATTTGATCCAAAGAGGGTTGAATTGTACCATTTACTTGCTGATTTGTTACCCAATATGCTTCTACCTTATCGAGATCGACATGCTCCATTAGTCGTCTTTGAGGGAGTCTGGATAACAATAGGACGTGCTCGTCATCACGCATTGATACCGAATCGACATAGGCTAAGACCTCATCTTGTGATTCGAGATTAAGAGTGTATGTATTACCATGCTCAAGTTCGTCCATTGACTCCACCTCAATACTCCGCCTAATGCATCCGTGGCGCTTCAAGTCCATGAATCATTATATCGTTTAAGGGGGTCGGAAACATGAGTGGCAACCATGTCTAGTGAAGAAACTGAAGATATTCCTATGGCGGAATGTGGCGCATGTGGGACAATTGTCCCACTTGACAGCGAATCATGTCCTAATTGTAATATTAGATTCGGAGGCGTTTCTGAAGAACAATTAGGAGAATGTGGTGCTTGTAGTTCAATTATCCCTATCGATAGCGAATCATGCCCAGAATGTGGTGTCTCATTCGTTGAATCTGCCGAAGAAGAAGCCAGTGAAGAAGAACCAGTAACTAGTGAAATCGATGAACCAATTGACATGGAAATCGATGAAGCAAATGAAATTTTGATCGATGAAAGTTCAGATTCAGAAGATGTTGAAGATGAGCCTGCGGAAGATGAACCTGAAGCAATGGATGATGAGACAGAGATTGTTGATGATGCACAATCATCTGATGAAGAGTCCGAAGATGATGATGAACCCGAACAGGAATCCGAAGTAATTGTGGCTGATTCCGAAGAGGAATCTGAAGAAGAGGATTCGGCAGATGAAGAACCTGTTGAGGAAGACGAGGAAACGGAAGAAGATGATTCTACTGATGAGGCGGAGGATTCTGACGGTGAAGATACTGAATCGGAGGAATCTGAAGATGAAGACGAGGAACCAGAAGAAGAGACTGAAGTTGTTGATGATAATTCTGTAGTAAATGCCTTCGAAAATTTGGCATTGGCTATTGCAGAGGCAAATATGACTGCTGCTGAAGCATTTACAGAAATGGACACTAGCGAAGATAATCTCATCGATGCTCCAGAATTACAAAAGGGAATTGAGAAAATAGGTGGAGAGAAATTAAACCCATCTCAAGTTACAGCAATACTAAATTACCTAGATGCGGACGAAAATCGACGAATTGATGTTGAGGAATTGGTCAAAGCATTGGAAGATTTGCGCATTGGAATTAAACCTGGTAAAATTGTAAAGAAGAAAAAGTTCCCATCACCTACACAAAAATTCTTGATGGGTAAGGCTGCAAATGACATCATCTATCCAGTGATGTATTTCCTATTGGTAACCTTTGTCGGACTATGGGTTGTCAACGGAATGGGTCTGATGGTTGACGGAGCTGGAGGCACAGTTGTGTACGAAGGAGGAGTCGATGAATGGGGCGGTGAAATCACATCTGCTAATTGGAATCTTTGCCAGTATGAAGACCTAGAAGTGAAACCAGATCCATGTTTAGGAACTGTTAATGTTGGAGAAACTTATCCTTGTGACCCGGCTCTTGATTCAAACAAATGTGCAAATTCTCTTACTATATTCAGTGGAGAAAATGGTGCATCTAGCATGCCTGCTGGGTTCTATGGAGATGGAATTTTCATGATTGTACTGGGTGTGTTAGGAATTGCAGGAACTGCTTACCTACACCTCATTTATGCACCTTCACTAAGAGATAAAGTCAAGGGTAAATCTAAGAAAAAGGACGATGAGGATGAATCTGAAGATGAAGAATCCGAGGAAGAGGAAGAAGAATCTGATGATGAGAA
>QQSK01000003.1:93703-201368 GCA_003602415.1 Candidatus Poseidoniales archaeon
GAGGACGATGACGAAGACTACGACGACGACATCGACGTTGGAGATTACATCGGACTGGAAATTGATGGAAAGGAATACTTCGGAGAAATCGTTGAATTCGATGATGATGAAGGTACAGTAACAATAGAAACCGATGATGGAGATGAAGTTACTGGCGACCAGGACGATATGTTCCTTGAAGACGAAGATGACGAGTGATTGAATGTCAGACAGGCTCGATGTCTTAGTTGGTAAAGAATCGTGCCCCGTGTGCGGAACCATCGCACAAAAAGGAACTGCAAGATGTCCTGAATGTGGTACATTTCATTCAGGAGTCCATCTAGAGGAGAGAGAAGCTCCACCACCAGAAGAAAGACAGATAGATCGTAATGTCGACCCTACTGATTATTCAATTAATCCAACATCAGCAATTAGTCCTGAAGAGTTTGAAGGTGACGAAAGTAGCGTAAAGAATTGGGGTGGAGGTTCTACAGATTTTTCCTTCGAAGATGAGAAAGATTCTGTTAGAATCGAAAAAAGAATCGTCCCAGAATCTGAAGAAATTGAGAATGATTGATTTTACATTATTCTCTTTTCTAAAAGCAACTAGTATTAAATCATAAAATTGCAAGGTGGGCTCGGCCAGAATTGAACTGGCGATCTTTGCCATGTCAAGGCAACGTCATAACCCCTAGACCACGAGCCCTTGCACTTTGGCCACATTGATTCGGTATATATCCGAATCGGTATAGGTTCAGGAAACAATCTTTGAGATTTTTCCAGTACAACCGTCTTGAGAACAGAAACCTGCACATCTCGTACGGCCATTACTCATGACGATCATTTTTCCATCCTTAATTGGACCATATGTTTTGCATTTCAGACAGAATCCGCTAACTTCAGCCATGAGAAACATTACCTCGTGTTGAAACTTAGTAATGAATGCTATGCTTTTTTTGTAGCTCGTTAGAAATCCACGTTTTTGGCGCAAAACCCCCCCATTCTAAGGGTAAATCCTGAAAAGTTGGCATTTATTACCTCTAAACGCTATACTGAGTGGCACATCAATAAATGGCTATATTTCCCATGTCGCATAATGTACGTTATGCGACGCTCAGGGGTTCTCCAAATCGAGGTTTTTACCATCCAAAGCAAAAATACCGACTAAAGGTGGTCCGCCGAGCAAAGTTTCGATGCCACCATCTCGCGAATCCAACTCTTCTGCAATCCTTTTGGCACTTCTATGCCAGGATTCCTCCGAATCATAAATCGCTTGAAGAAGAAACATTGGCTGACCATCAATAGATCTAGATGCCCAAGCGCGAACACAACCTTCAGTCCTTCTCCTCATCTCCTGCCTAGCTTCTAACATTCGTTCTAATCTAGCATCTACTCCTTTTCGTGCTGAACACACAACAGTTTCAAGCCAAAACATATTTTTTGATTTCATAATTAACACCTTTAGATTAGCATTTAATGATAAATCAATTCTCCTTCGAGCATAGTTGCTGCAAAAGGAGAATGGCCTGGTTGAAGGCACCAAGCCTCCCACCATGGGCCATCAACAATATTGAGATTAGCAACAGCACCGACTTCGATCATTCCGTGTTTTAATCCAGAAGGATGTGGAGTTGTATTTGCTGAATTAACAGTACATGCTGCCAGAGTAGTAATTGGAGATATTTCATTACGCTGAACAAGAATTGAAGAAATGAAAGGTAAACTGAGTGTGCGACAATTTGGATTGAAATCTGATGCTATCGACCAGACAAAGTTGTTTTCTTGACATTGCTTGAATGGAGGGTAATCTTCTCCCATCGAATATGGAGTGCCAGGTAGGAATCCTGTATTTACTCCTGCTTTGTCCATAGAATGCCTAGATTCAAGATTGGTATGATGAGCATGGTCTGCTGTTTGAACTGACAACTCGGCGGCTAAATCTCCACCTCCCCCATCTGCAAACTCATCGATATGAATTCTGAGATCTAATCCTCCATCACGACTGGCTTTCAATAAATCTTCTGATTGCTCTATTGAAAACCATCCCGGCTCACAAAACACATCAGCACTTCTTGCAATTCCCTGTTCTAAAATCGCTGGAAGTTGATTGGACATAATGTCCTCAAAATAATCATCTAAACTACTACCAGGTGCAGCTGCATGAGCGCCTAACCAAGTTAAATCAAGTGATGGCAATCTCTCAATCGCGCTAAGACCTTCAGCGATTGAAAGCATTCTCAATTCAGTTTCTGTATCTAAACCATATCCTGACTTTGCCTCAAGATGTGTAGTTCCATTACGCAAAGCCTCTCGCATTCTTTCTATTCCTAGATGAGATAAATCCGAATCCGAAGCACTCCTAGTAGGAAGAACTGTGGCTGCTATCCCGCCTCCTTTTTCGGCAATTTGTTTGTAGGACATGCCTTTTTGTTTCCAAGATATTTCTCTACTTCTATCGCCCGCCCAAAGAAGATGGGTATGCGCATCGACCAAGCCTGGGATAACCGCTTTACCTTCCAAATTGGTAACTAAAATATCTGTGAATTCGGACTCCATCGATTCTGTTTCATCGATCTTAACAATAACATGATCTTCTACTAAAATCGCCATCCCAGGTTCATGAACAAAAGAACTCTCATCAAGGATATGTCCAGAAATAGGCCCTTTGCTAGACATGTGGGCAATCGGTCCAGCGTTGGTCAATAGGTGCCTCATTATTCAAGCCAGAGTAAAACCGTTAGATAGTATATCCTACACCGATAAACATGGCTGGCGATTGGGTATTGGGCATTGAATCCACTGCACATACTTTCTCATTCGGGTTGGTAGATGGCGATGGTAAACCCCGTCCTTCTGCTTCAGACACCATTAGGCCGACTGAAGGAGGCATCCATCCAAGAGAGGCTGCAGAGCATCATGTTGAACTGTCAACAACACTATTCAACAAGATATTATCTGAAAATGATTTATCTCCCGCAGACATTGGAGTCGTTTCATATTCGCAAGGCCCAGGGATGGGTGCATGCTTACGTACTGGAGCTGCTGCTGCGAGAGCAATTTCAACTCACCTAGACATTCCATTGATTGGAGTAAACCATTGTGTCGCACATATCGAAATTGGAAGAGAGCAATGTGGCTGTGATGACCCAATTCTTCTCTACGTAAGTGGGGGCAATACTCAAGTCATAGCACGGCTAGAAGGAAGATATCGTGTTCTTGGAGAGACACTGGATATTGGTATTGGAAATATGCTAGACAAGTTTGCTAGAAAACATGGTATTCCATTCCCCGGTGGACCTGTAATTGAAAAGAAGGCTCTGAAATGGCTCGAAGCGAATCCTAATCCAACTTTAGAAGGTTTAGAATTACCATATGCAGTTCATGGCATGGATCTAGCATTTTCTGGATTGATGAGTGCTGCAAACAAATTAGTTAGTCAAGGTGTGCCATTTGAAGCCGTTTGCTGGAGTTTACAAGAGCATGCATTTGCAGCGTGTATAGAGGTGGCTGAAAGAGCACTAGCCCACACTGGAAAAACTGAAATTTTACTAGGTGGAGGAGTTGCTTGTAACCAGAGATTACGGGATATGTCAAGTATCATGTGTGAAGAAAGAGGAGCAAGCAGTCACTGCCCGCCTCGAATGTATTGCATAGATAATGGAACAATGATTGCCCGATTGGGATGGCTAGAAATCAAGCATGGAAGAACTACCTCACTCGTACAATCTGGAATTGACCAAGAAATGCGCACTGACCAAAGTCCTATTTCGTGGCCCTGAGAAGATGCCAAGGGTTATGAGAGTCGGGCCAGCCGCAACAATATGAACGGGCGAAGGCGCAAGGATGAACCATTCAATCCATTTGCACCAAATGCTAGTCAAAAAGCCCGTGACAGGAAAGAGCGAACTCAAAGGCAGCAACCACGCCAAAAGCCTGCAGAGAAGCCAAAACCAGTTAATGACTTGGCTGAAAGGCAGAAAAAGGCTATGGAAGCCCTAAAGAAACAAGGTCAAATTACTAAAGACGAGAAGCCTAAGGTTGAGAAAAAGGTCGAAAAACCAAAGCATAAACCATCCCCTCAACCAAAACCTGCTCCTAAATCTTCAATCAAGAAACCTGATAGTAGGGAAGATAGGCTTGCATCACTTAGAGCAAAATCAGCAGCTACTGCACAATTTGCGAAAGAGGCGAAAGATGCAAAGGATGTTGCCTCTAAGGCTGAAGCGACTACTGTAGAAGCAGAGACTGAAGTTTTGAATGCTGAGGAAGAAATTTTACCTGTCACAAAAGATTTGGAGATTGAGGTTCCTGATATTGTTTCAAAGAAAGCCAATACCAATGTTTTCAAAACGATTAAGACAGAAATTAAAAAATCTGATAGAAGACCAAAAAGGCGTCGACCCGCAGACAAGAAGGGTGGTGGAAGACAGCCTCAATCTCGTAAGTTAGATCGTAGAAAATATTTGGAATACAAATATGCAGCTAGAGAGTTATTAGAACATGATTCGATTAGTGAAGAACATCGTTCTAACATTTTAGGTCAAATTTGGGCAAAGGGCGAAAGAATTGGAGCCAATGAAGCCATTGAATTCATCAACCAGAAAGAAGCGGAATTGATTATACCTGAAGAGGTAGCAAACGAGTTCCGTACAATGGTTAAGAGATATACAACAAAGAGATGATAACATGTCAGAAATAACAGAAAATAAAGTAGTAAGCGTACATTATACAGGAACTCTACCAGATTCCGGAGAGATTTTTGATTCAAGTGAAGGAAGAGACCCTCTAACATTCTTAGTCGGACACAAGAATATGATTCCTGGATTTGAAAGAGAACTTATGGGTTCTAAGCAAGGCGATAAGGTAGAATTTACTCTATCAGCTGAGGATGCATACGGAGAACATAACCCTGCTGCAATCCAACAGGTGCCAAAGGAAATGTTTGGTGATATCTCCCCTGAAGTCGGAATGACATTGATGAGCGATATGGGGCCATTTAGGGTAACTGAAGTTGGAGAAAATGTAACTGTTGATTTCAATCATGCATTAGCAGGTAAATCACTAACATTCAATGTAGAAGTTATCGAAATCAGAGATGCCGCAGAAGACGAAATAGCACACGGACATGCGCATGGACCAGGTGGAGTCCAACACGAACCTGAACCAAAAAAAGAATGTAACGATGACGGTTGCTGTTGATACGATATTTTCAAAAAGTAAAATTGATTTTTACATATTATGAAAGTAATGACTGGAGAGATAATATGACCACCCAGCGAAGGGATGACTGGCGCACTCTAGGTGGCATCGAAGTCCCAAAAATCGCAGGTCCTGACACATCAGGAAAAGCACCTTACACACGAGGTATCCACGATACAATGTATCGATCTAGGTTATGGACAATGAGGCAGTATGCTGGTTTCAGTAGTGCTGAAGAAACAAATGAGAGATTCAAACTTTTACTGGAGAGAGGGCAGAAAGGTCTCTCTGTAGCATTTGACCTACCTACTCAATTAGGATTGGATGCTGACGATGAAATGAGTGAAGGAGAAGTTGGTAAGGTCGGTGTTTCGATTTCGTGCCTAGATGACATGAGAATTTTGTTGTCAGGAATACCATTGGATAAGGTTTCGACATCGATGACCATCAATGCTCCAGCAATGGTTTTACTCGCAATGTATGTGGTTGTAGCAGAAGAAAATGGTGTCTCACAAAACCAAGTGCGAGGAACGATTCAAAATGATATTTTGAAAGAATATATTGCCAGAGGGACGCATATATTCCCTCCAGAACAATCGATGAGGTTGATAACTGATATCTTTGAACACTGTGCCAAAGAAATTCCCTCATGGAACACGATATCCATTTCAGGTTATCACATTAGAGAGGCTGGTTCAACTGCAGTGCAAGAAGTCGCATTTACAATTTCTAATGCACTAGCATATGTTGAGGCTGCTATCGAGAAAGGATTGGATATCGATACCTTTGCTCCTAGATTATCGTTCTTCTTTAATTGCCACAACGACTTCTTTGAAGAGGCGAGTAAGTTTAGGGCGGCAAGGAAACTATGGTATGATCTAATCACCGAAAGATACAACCCTAAAAATCCTAAAAGCGCCATGCTAAGGTTCCACACACAAGTTGCTGGTGTTTCATTAACTGCACAGCAGCCTCTGAACAATATTGCACGTGTAACTATTCAAGCGCTTGCAGCTGTATGTGGAGGGACTCAAAGCCTTCATACAAATTCTTACGACGAAGCATTAGGATTGCCAACTGAAGAAAGTGCTACTGTAGCTCTAAGAACTCAGCAAATCATTGCTGAAGAAAGCGGTGCAGCAAGTGTGGTTGACCCTCTTGGAGGTTCATATCTTGTTGAAATGCTGACAGATGAAATATATGAGCAGGCAAAAAACAAGATTTTCGAAATTGAAAAACTTGGAGGAGCAATGAAGGCAATTGAGGCTGGGTTCCAACAAAAAGAGATACATGAATCTGCATGGTCCCATCTCACACAAGTTGAATCAGGTGACAGAAAGATTGTCGGTTTGAATCATGGAGTTTTAGATGACGAGGAAATGCCACCCTTGCTTAGACCAGATCCAGACTTAGGGCTCAAACAAAAGGAAAAATTAGCTAAACTCAGAATCGAAAGAGATGAATCTAAAGTTCAATCTTCATTAGAAAAGATCCGAACCGCTTCTGAGGGAACTGAAAATTTGTTCCCCATCGTTATTGAAGCATTGAGGAATGATTGTACACTGGGCGAGATTATTGGTGCAATGAAAGATGTATTTGGCACATGGATGGCTCCAAGTGGATTTTAGGTGATTGCATGAAGATTTATTTGGACCACATAGGAATAGCATGTGAGAATTTAGATGATGCATCTAGTTTCTGGAATCTGATTGGATTGCTACAAGGAGACGATGAATTAGTTGAAGATCAAGGTGTAACAACACGATTTTTTTCAACCAGTAATAACGACCCAAATCAGCCTAAAATTGAATTGCTTGAACCAACTTCTGAAGACACACCAATCGGCAAATTCTTGGCGAAAAGAGGACCTGGCGTACAGCAAGTTTGTTTCAGAGTAGAGGATTTACAAGGCATGATTGCGATGCTAATTGAAAATGGAATTCAAATGATTGATACAGAACCAAGAAGGGGAGCTCATAATTCATTGATTGCATTTGTACATCCAAAAAGTACAGGTGGAGTCTTGGTCGAACTTGCACAGAAATGAGTTTATCAGTACAAGAACTCATAATGAGGTTCTTAGTCACCTGTCCATGCGAACATGCTTAGATAGGCTAATTGCACTATCTCATATGGATGGGCCCAGTGTTCGCAATGAAGCAGAGTATGTGGCTTCACGATTAGAAGTATGTCGAATAGATGGAAGAATTAGCAATGATGCCTATCTTGATGCAGGCATAATTCAAGGCGCACTCGACATGATTGCCAATCACATAGAAATGGGAGTTGAGCAAAGCGAAGTTCAACGATTAATTCGCGAACAGGTGGAACGGGCAATTAGACTCGAACAAAAACATCCAGGTATTGATAAGGCAGTAGAGGAAGGAAGGTGAAAAATTGAATAAACCACTTCTCACTCTTTCTGGTGTTGCTAAAAGCTTTGGAACCGTAGATGCTCTTACTCACGTAGATCTCGAAATTAATTCTGGTCAAGTAATTGGATTAGTTGGAGGAAATGGTGCTGGAAAAACTACTCTTCTGCGATTGATGGCAGGAGTTATGGAACCTACTAGAGGTCAGATTCTATTCCAAGATTCTCCTGTGTCAACAATGAGGAAGAAGTTGGGAGTAGTGCCTGAATCAACAGGGCTTTATTCTAGATTAACGGCATGGGAAAATATTCGTTATCACTCCAGAATGTATGGCATACCCGATGACGAATCATGGAAACGTGTTCTTCAATTTGCATATAGATTAGATATTCTTGATGCCTTATCTCGCCATACAAAGGGATTCAGTAGAGGAATGCGTCAGAAAACGGCCCTGTTGAGAGCATTGGCACATGACCCTGACATATTGCTATTAGATGAGCCAACTGCAGGACTGGATGTTACTAGTGCAAGAACTGTTAGATCATTAGTAGGACAATTACGTGATGATGGAGGTACAATAATTTACAGTACTCATCATTTAGCAGAAGCTCAACAAGTTTGTGACCGAATTATAATTGTTCATAATGGCACTATCAGAGCAGATGGTTCGCCAACTGAACTGCTTGAACAAACTGGTGCTAGCAACCTGGAGGAGGCCTACGTCTCTCTAACTTCTGACAAGGCTCGAGCAAGAGTAGAGGATGATGAAAAGGAAGGGAAACTTTCGAAGTGGTGGAGATTATTCCTTACAGGAAAGACGCCGAAGATGAAGGAGGCCTTGGAAGATGAGTAATTCATGGCGCTTTGTCTCAACAATTGCAAAGAAGGAAATTATTGAATTTGTGCGTGATTGGCGTACTCTTCTGGCATTGATTGTGATTCCATTATTGATATTCCCTGCACTATTTATTGCTCTGCCGTTACTGTTACAATCTGAAGCTGCAGAACTTGATGCTTTAGAATTGGATGTTGCTTGGCAGGGCGATATCAACGATGAGTTAAATCAAATGTTCAACAATTCTAGTTTGATTATTACCTTTGAAGAAATACCAGATGATATCAACAATCTTTCTCATATAGGAAGCGATATTGATAGAATTCGTAATCAAGAGGTTAATGCAATATTTAGATTAGTTCAGGATGGAGACGAATGGAAATTCTCAATTTTATATCTTTCAACAAGTGAAGCATCGAATGAAGCCAGAGCTCGTATGATTAATTCACTTACAATATGGGAAAATGAAGTGATTAATGGGACATTAGTAGAGGCTGGATTAGACCCTGAATCAACACTAGACCCCGTGACCTGGGATGGAGACTGGGAGGAGTCTGATGCGGCTACACGAGGCGAACAGGCAGGAATGGTGCTATCGATGTTCATACCAATGGTTATTGCAATTTGGACTGCATCTAGTGCCATTCAACCTTCAATTGATATGACTGCTGGAGAAAGGGAAAGAGGGACATTAGAAGCATTGTTATGTCTACCCTGCACTCGGATGCAACTGTTAGCTGGAAAATGGTTGGCAGTAGCAACAATAACTAGTGTTGGTGTTGCTTTACAAATAGGAGGTTTACTATTTGCAATTAAATTCCTGGCTTCTGCATCAATTATCGGTGTACCTACTGTATCACTAGCCAGTATGCTATTGTTGACGATGGCTGTTGTGATTTTCGCAGTAATGGTGGTAGCATTCGAATTAGCATTAGCAATGCGTTCACACAGTGTAAAAGAGGCGGGTTCAATACTGGGGCCAGCTATTCTGTTCATCATTTTCCCTGCACTATTCACTCAAGTAATCAATTTGGATGGAATAGAATCTTGGTGGTTCGGAATACCTCTAGTGAACATTCTATTGGCAATGAGAGAATTATTATTGGATCGAGTTATTGCTGAACATGTCATAGTATGGCTAGTTTCTAGTTTGATTTATGCTGGTTTAGCCGCATGGTTTGCAGCTCGCCAATTCAAGCGTGAAGACCTAGTTGCATCGATATCTTAGGACCCATGGGTCTACCTGCGTCATAAATATATACGATGTAGTGTAAATAATACACCATGGATATAATGCGCTTTTTAGCAGCAGCAATGGCATCATGGGATGGCGGAATGAGATCAAGAATTGCAAAATCTAAGAGTAAGTAATACTCTAGTAATACTATACGAATATCTATAACCATTAGGTCGCTGGCTAAATCATGCCTAAGGTTAGTTTAGACATGCCTGCACAAATTCTTGATGATATCAAGACACATGTTGGCGATGATGGAAAATTTGTTTCTGTAGCTGACGCAATAAGAACAGCATGTCGAAAAATGTTAGATCAGTTGGATAAAATTGATGCAAGGCATGGAAGATTGGAGGAACAATCATGAGTACTAGAGAGGAAGCCAAAAATGCAGTAAAAACTCTGTTAGAATATATTGAAGACGATTCACAGCGTGAAGGTTTGTTAGATACTCCGGAAAGAGTGATCAAATCTTTCGAAGAAATATACGCGGGATACAGAATGGATTCTAAAGAGGTACTATCCTCAACTTTCAATGGAGAAGGATATGATGGAATCGTATTACTAAGAGATATTGAATTCCATTCAACCTGTGAGCACCATCTGCAGCCATTCAAAGGAAGAGCTCATGTTGCATACATACCAACAGAGCGAATTGTTGGAATTAGCAAACTGGCAAGAATTGTAGAGTTACATGCTAGAAGGCTTCAGAATCAAGAAAGGATTACCAAGGGCGTTGCTGATGATTTAGAGCAAGAACTGGACCCTCTTGGTGCTGCTGTAATTATTGAGGCAGCTCACGGATGTATGCAATGTAGAGGTGTTTCAAAGCAGAATGCTGTAATGACTACAAGCGCTATGCGTGGAGTATTCTTTGAAAAGACTGAAGCAAGAACAGAATTAATGCAATTAATTCGTAGTTCTCCATTATCAAACTGAAGTGGTAATTTGACAACCTATCCAATCGTTGAGATATTTCATTCAGTACAGGGTGAGGCTTTTCATGCTGGTATTCCGCATGTTTTTGTGAGATTCGGAAATTGCAACCTCCGTTGTGAGTGGTGTGACACTGATTTTCTAACATATGAAGAAATGGAGCTAGATGATATCGTATCGAAAGTTGTCTCATTTAATTGTGATAGAGTAATTTTCACTGGTGGTGAACCTTGTATGCAGGACTTAGAAACAATAGGTGCAGCGCTGAAAAAGCATGATATCAATTTGTCAGTAGAGACAAATGGTACTATTGTAGTGCCAGATATAATCGACTGGATATGTGTTTCACCAAAAGATCAACTTTACCCAAATGTCTCCATCAAACAAAGAACAGGCGATGAATTGAAAGTGGTTTATTGCGGTCAGGACTTATCGATGTATGATGATTTGAAACAAGGATTTGAACATCATTTCATTCAGCCATGCTACATGGAAAGCGATAGTGTGGAGCAGAATGGGCGTAACTTCGCAGTTGTTGAAAACTTAGTCAAAAACACACCAGGCTGGAGACTTTCACTACAAACTCACAAATGGATGGGGGTCGACTAATGCGTGCTGTTATGGCTTTGAGTGGAGGTATGGACTCGACAGGTCTACTACTCAGACTACTAAGAGAAGGGTACAAAGTAAGTTGCATCTCTTATGAATACGGTCAAAAGCACAACATTGAGTTAGAGCGCGCTAAATTAAACATCGAGTATCTAGAAAAAAATGGATATCATGTTGAACATCGAATCGCAGATTTATCTTCTGCTATGGGAATATTTCATTCTGCATTAACCAGTGAAGATATTGAAATTCCAGAAGGGCATTATGAAGAGGAACAGATGAAGGCTACCGTGGTACCTAACCGTAATGCAATTTTCTCATCGATAATATACGGTTATGCATTATCTATTGCCATCAAGGAAGATACCAATGTAATCATCGCATTGGGCGTTCATTCTGGAGATCACGCAATTTACCCAGATTGTAGACCTGAATTTTATGATTCATTATCTGAGTCCTTTGCTTTGGGCAATTGGGATTCTGAGAGAGTTTCTTTTGAATTACCATATATCGATGGTGACAAGGAATCAATTCTGCGTGATTCTTTGATCAGTTGCCAAAAATTGAAACTCGATTTCGATACAGTTTTTGCAAATACTAACACTTCATACAACCCTGACAAAGATGGAAAGTCAAGTGGTAAAAGTGGTGCTGATGTTGAAAGGATTTTGGCATTCCATGCGATTGGTCGCAAAGACCCTATTGAATATACTGCATCTTGGAATGAAGTCCTCAATAACGCACTGAAGGCTCAACTAAGACACTATGTGATGAAGCAAAACGGTACAGAAAGGCCATTCACTGGAGAATATGACAAACATTTCCAGCAGGGAATTTATCATTGTGCAGAGTGTGACAAAATATTATTTGAATCTGAATCGAAATTTGATTCAGGATGTGGATGGCCAGCCTTTAGTCATGAAACTGAAAATGCGGAGATAACCAAATTGGAAGACCACAGCCACGGAATGACCAGAATAGAGGTAAGATGTTCAGGTTGTGATTCTCATTTAGGGCATCTATTCCATGAGCATACTGGCCCAAGATATTGCATAAACTCAATTTGTTTGGAATTCAAAGGTGAATAATATGACGACAACAATCCGTAGATACGTAGAAACCGATACTGGACATCGTGTACCTAATCACAAATCTAAATGTAGACATTTACATGGACATAGGTATCGATTCGAAGCTGAAATCGAGGGAGACATTGTGGATGTTCCAGGAGTTTCAGAAGAAGGGATGTTAATCGATTTCTCAGATGTTTCACAGATATTGGAAGTACATATTCATGACATCATTGATCACGCTTTTGTTGTGTATGAAAATGATGAGTTATTGACTACTCTATTTGAACAGTTACCGCCAGAACATAGAATTGTGAAAGTTCCATTCATTCCAACTGCTGAAAATTTAGCAAAATGGGCTTTTGAACAGGTCGCACCTCACATTAAGACAGCTTATGGAAATAGGCTGAAACTAGTTGCAATGCATGTCAGAGAGACTCCGAAGTCTTGGGCTTGTTGGAAGGAGTAACACGCTTCCTTCTATCTCTCATCCAAGATTCATCTCCTGCTACATTTTGGAGTGCTGTTGTTGCTTGTACAAGTGCTCCAATCATTCTCTCAGCTTCAGAATCGATTGGTAGACCTCGCATAATGACGCGGTCGTATACATCAGCGATCAATTCGTTCTTATCACCGTCTAGAGATTCACAGAATTCTTCTATTGATTGCTTTAGTATCTGTCTTAACTGTGGAGAAATTGCTCGCTCCTTATCCACTCCAATTACTGTAGCGCCGTTGATTACACGATCCCTATGCAACTCATACACACAATGCCCAACCGCCTGAGATAGGTTTGCTATTGGATATCCTTCCCAAGTTGGTAATGTAAGGAGTAAATCGCACATTTCCAAATCAGAGGTTGACAAGCCCTTACCTTCTTCACCGAAGATAAGGGATACTCTGCCATTCAAATTTCTGATTTTTTCTGCAAATTCCCAAGGTAAAACAAAATGTCTCTTCAGCACCTTGGAACCCACTTCACGCTTGCCACTAGTTCCCACAACCAATGAGGATTCTGACACAGCATCTTTCAATGTAGAAAATATTCTAGCATTGTCAAGAATTTGACCTGAATGTTTGGCTCTATTCCTTGCTTCTTCATCATCAACTGAACATTGAGGGTTAACTAGGCATAGTCTATTGAATCCGTGGTTAAGCATTGTACGACATACAGCGCCCAAATTACCTGGATGATTAATACCAACTAGAACTATGTCCAATTCATACAGAGAATCTGGTAAAGGGATGTCCATTCTATCTCCCATCACAAAACCTCCGCAATCCAGCGAGGGTCACAAGGAGCGTATAGGAAGAAAACTGCTTCTTCATCATTCTCTCTGTCAGGCATTATGATCGAATGCTTACGAAAATTATGTTTTTCACGTAGGTGTTGAATCAACGAAGATAATTCGTCCTTTCCACCATGAACGCTGACGGGAGTTCTGTCCCAGGCGACTCTAATCGCCATTTACGAACCTCAGTCTGTGCGGCGCTGACGGTAACGAGTTACGTACCCAGCAATCCAGTTTCGCAATTTCTTAGATTCGACATCTGTCAATTGCTCGACCATTTTCTTGTTGTGGTCGAAGTCGTTGGTGAATTTTTCACCATGTTCTTCGCATAGAATAATTGCTCTTAGTTTGATGAATGTTGGTCGAATATTACCCATTTTCACTCCTCCATTAATTTGACTTCGATAGGGATGTCAGGTTCATCGTGACGAGTGATTTGCAAGCGAATCTTTCGAGGAGGGTTTTCAATACCTCTTGCCCAAATTGCTTCGTTGACAGCTGGATCAATCCAGACTTCTTCATCTTCACGAACCTTGAGATGCTTAACCACTTCGTTCTTGATAATCTGAACCGCTCTAGGTGCTCTCTTGTAACGAGTAATATTCCATGCGTTCCTCAAAGGAACTACCAATTCACTAACTGCTCCACGTGCCATACATATCACCTCTGTAATTTACTGCGTCTCCAGTGATGACGCTTAGGATGTGAAACTGTGTTTCTAGATGTCTTTAGCATAACCCAAACAGGAACGCGACGGTTTTGCTTTCCTGCCTTTAGAAGGCGAATTTTCTTTGCTGCTGGCTTGTTACGTGACATGTTTACACCTCAGATTCTACGAATAGATGTCTCTCTACGGCTTTCAGATAGGCCTGCGAGTATTTTCTTCAATTGCTGATCGTTTACTGGAAGAGCAATTCTGTTTTCATTTGCAAGAGTTGCTAAATGAGTCTTCACACGAGTGGTAAGTTCAGGATTAACCAGATTAAGACTAGCGAGTCTTGAACGTGCTTCAGGAGTTAAAACTCTCTTCATCGAATTATCTAATTCTGCTATTGCTGCAGCCTGAGCTTGTTGCTCTAGTTCAGCATCGGTTTGGGCAGCTGCTTGCTCTTCCAACTGTGTCTGAATTTGAGCCATACGCTGAGCACGTATTTTGGCCAATTCATCATCAGCAGACAGAGTCATAGTAGCCACTTCCATTCACTTCCATTCAATACTTGGATAATCCAGGATAGGATTCTTCTGCTTGAGCACGGACTGAGTGAGCCACTTCGTCAAGAAGTTTGTGACCTGCAGCGGTAATTGTGCGGCCAGCGAATAATTTCTGGTCACCATCAACAGATTGAACTGTCTTGGTTTCTTTCATCTCAACCAATCCTGCATCGTTTAGTTGCTGAAGTGCCGTCCTAATGATGTGACGGCTACCCATAGCAGGAGTATGAGGATTAGAACCGTTGTCCTTCTTACCGCCATATGCTTGAGCAAGTGCGTTTACTCCGATAGGACCTTCACGGCCAACCTTGCGAAGAAGTGCTGCACAGCGTAATTCCCACCAGTTTTCCTGAGTAGGAGGGCGTTCACGGTGAACTCCAGTCTTGACATAATCGGCCCACTGCGGGCGAGAAATGCCATCGACATCGGATAACTTTTCAGCAAGAGCTGGATTCAATAGGTCAGCGGGGACATCGTAAAACGTCGTCATCGTAACACCAAGCAACCTGCCGACCTAACTCCCCTATATCAAGGCCACTGTTCAAAAGACCACTATCGTTACTGCAGAATAGGACACTGAGGCTTAGGTACAAGGATTGAAGAAGTACTCTTTTCTCGACGAAAACATGCGGAAGGCATTGGCCCAAAATCCGAACTTATTGCGGACATTGATTGGCCTAGGATTGACGCTAATTGTTTTACTTGCATACGCTGTTTATGGCGCTACAATCAACACTGAAGTTTACATCTATAATTCTGATTCTGGCGATTCTGAAGTTACACTAACTGAACCTGTTCGCTATTACGATGATGAAAATAACCAGACAACTTGGACTTGGGATGCTAGTTTGAATGGCACCAATCTCACCTGGATTAATTTAACTTCGAATTTCCTTTCAGACGGATCTACTATTGCGATTTCGAACGGTGAGGGATTCTATAGTCACCCTGATTTGGGCAATGCGGAAGCTGAAGACTTTTCGTGTTCTGATTCATGTAAAAAACGCTTAGAGCACAAGGTAAACAGTACTGGTGAAAGCACTATTATCACATCATTAACTAACCCTGACCCCGCTTTGAGAGGAAAGGGCTCGGTATTTGCAGATTCATTGGAAGAGGCTGCCAAAAAGGCTGACAAGATAGTCGCAACAAAATTTGAACCTACGAATGTAAGAATCACTGTTACAGAGAGTGGAAATAGAACAGTTAGTCCGTCTGTTGAATTGACTCAGGTAAATGAAGAAATAACTAGCATTGAAAAATTTGAAGTTGATGCTGCAACTGAATTCTTCTGGGCCCTTGCTGCTGTAATCGGTTGTTTTAGCATGGTCTTAGTTCCATCATTTACAGTATATTTTGCAGCAAGAGCGAAGCAAAAGAAACTCGAAATTAGACTTGAATTAGCCAAAGTCGAAATTGAAGAAGAATAGCGAAGGTGTCATATTCCTTGAATAATTGTGGCTCATTGAGGCCCATGGGTAGCAGAGTTCCGTTCATATTAATCGCGTTGCTTCTAACCTCAACACTGCCAATAGCAAACGCAACCTCTGGTAGAGCGGTAAATGTAGATCTGGACGTCACAAGTATTTCCATTACATACCCCGATTCCGTCAATGAATCATTATACAAAATGTTCTCTTCTAATTATCCAATTGTTGGCTTCAATAAGCCTGAAAACTTGTACGTGACTGATGGGGTCGTTGAAGTCGAGATGAACATAAATATTGTCATTGAAAATTTAGGCACATCGCAATCAGGATTTGTTGATGTTGAGGTTTTGGTACTTCATAACGAGTATAGCAGATTTGAACTATTGAATACTACAAGAGGTCTAAGTCCAATTCAAGGCTCATCCTCAGGTTCAATAGATGTTCTGTGGACTCCGTATTACTCTGGTAATCACACATTGCTAATTTCGGTTACAAATACTGTAGGTGATGATGATGCTAACAATAATGTCGAATCAAGACACTTGACGGTGGCGCATATTTATGATAATTGTATAGATATGTCCCTATGGACAAGCACTGGCGATTGGAAGGTAAATTCTGATGCATTCATTTCACAATCTAACTCATTCCATGTAGGAAACGGCCAGTTCTCCACATATTCCTCCATGCAAACTGCAACATTAACAAGTCCTGTTTTTAATTTGGCAGATGATACGAATAATCATAATGCGGCAATTGGTTACTCTTTCTTCTACACTGGGGGAGCTGGAACTGGAGACCAAATGAAAGGATACATCAAAGACGATACTGGGAATTGGGATGAAACTTTCACCATGCAAGGAAATATCGACAATAATTTCCAAGATGGGATTAACTGGCAAACATTTTCTGCAGCATACAATGGCAAAAATTCTCCTTTAATTCCAGTAGATAACTCACACTTCCATTCTACAACGCAGTTGAGATTTGTTTTCACCTCTGATGCAACTGGTAACGATATTGGATTTTGGATAGATGATTTGGTAATTATTTATGACCAAGCAGCTAAAATCAAAGAGTATAATGTAGATTTAAACGGAGTTTCTGCATTGGGAGGATTGCCTGGTGACTGGTCTACAACTCGAATGGAAATAAGCAATAACGGCAACATTTCGGAGAGGTTCACACCAACTGCATCTGGCATACCAGCCGGTTGGACACACTATTTCTCTAATCCGAGTGGTGTAAGTATTTCATCATCCGGAATTGAGTTGTTACCTGGTGAATCTCGACAATTCGATCTACGAGTATTAGTTGATGAAAATGCTAGTCAAGGAAACCTCCCAGTTACTGTAAACGTCACTTCTAACCAATACCAAGAAGTTGAAGATGGAATTGAAACTGTAATCAAGATTCTACCCGATAGACTACCTGAAATAATTGTTCCTGAATTTACTCCGAGATGCACTCCGGGCAACACATGCAATTTCCCTGTAGTAGTCCAGAATATCGGTGATGCAACAGATGTATTTGCAATGTCGGTGGAGGACAAGAATGTACCACAAGGGTGGAGTATTGACTTGGCGTGGAATCAGTCTGCTAACGTTTTGGTCAGAACAGATAACCCTCAGCATGTATGGCTAACTGCAACTATTCCTGCTGGAGTAGAGCCGGATGTAACTGCTGAAATATGGCTAACAGCAACAAGTTCGAATGACTCAAGACGTTATGATACCAAGGCCATCGAGGTGGCAGCAGCAATGATTAGTAATGCTGAAATCACGGTGGATGGAGATTTACAGGATGTTCAATTTATCGATGCAGGTCAATCTATTGATGTCTCATTTAGAATTTGGAATAATGCAAGTCGTATTGATATTTTCAGACCTAGTATTGATTTTACAGAAATTACTGGATGGACTGTGGAATTGCTAAATTCACCTGATTTAGCGATATCTCCTGGTTCATCTTCAACATATACAATAAGAATTACAGCTCCAATTAATGCTCAAGCCAATGATATGGGCCCAATGATTTCTCCTAAAGCACTATCAATGCGTTCGGGTGATGAGATCATTGGTAACGGTTGGCAAGGCATTCGTGTAAACTCTCTACATGATGTTTCAATTACAATTCTAGAGTCACCAACCACTCTGAGTCCAGGGGTTCCGGTAAAAGTCAGTTTAGAGGTTACCAATAATGGAAATGGTGCTGAAGTTGCAGTGCTAAATCTGCCATGGACATCTGATTCATGGCATTGGTGGGCACTGGTAGATGGAGCAAATGTTACTGAAGGAATCCCCCTATCAGTATCATATGATTTAGAGAATATTAAACAAGTTGATTTTTGGATTATTTTGCCATCATTAGAAGCACCTGGAGAATTCCATGAAATTACGATTGAAGTAAATCCATCTGTTGGCACTGATATATCATCAAATGATAATTCAGTTATGTTCGAGGCTATTACAGAAACTATTCGTCAACCTAGATTGGATGGATATGGTGGAGAGAGTGTTGTAGAAACGAATTCTACTCACTCATTCAATGCAACTGCTTGGAATATTGGTAACGCTGCTGACACTTCTATCAGAGCTAGATTGATTATTCAGACATCACCTCCATCTAGCGAAGTAATTGGATTTTTATCGACTGAATCAGGATTATCCAAGTCTGCAGGAGAGTGGATAAACCTGAATTTGGGTGCTACTCAATCAGAACTTTTGTTAGCAGACATAATTATCTCACCAGAATGTGAATTAAATACAATCATTTCAGTAACGATTGAATTAGAAGGAGGTGCTGATGAATTTGACAGACCGATTACAAAGACCGTTTCAGCAGCCTTAATGGTGGGAGAACGTAGACATGTTGAAGTAAGTACTCCTGATATAAGCACACAATTATTGCCTGCTGATTCAACAGAAATATTGTGGGTCAACTTAACCTCAACATCCACACAAGGAGAAATCTTCGATATTTCCGCTGAAGTTCCAGATGGATGGGGGATAATTTGTGATGGCAATACTGTTCACTTGGAATCTACAAGAATCGAAATGGATCAGGGTCATCTTATTGCCCAAAGTCATGACATGCGTTGTGAAGTGATTCGTCAAAGTGGTGATTATTCTGGAACTATTAATATCCAGATTGATGGTACTGATTCTAGGATTTCACATACAATCACTAAACAATTAACATGGCAAAAGCCTGCAACAGAAGACAGTTCGTCATCAATGATTATTGTATCAGGAGTAAGCGGATTAGTAGTGATTGGAATTGTAGTGCTATTCATTCTTCGAAGAGGAGATGATGAAGACTATGAGGATGATGTATACGATGAAGAATTCACATCAGAAACACCTGTCCAAGGCCCACCTGCTACAGCCTTTGCAGGACCTCCTGCAACTACTGTTGAAGGACCTCCTGTGACCAGTACAGTTGTCGACCCTGCTATAGATGAGTACAACAGACAACTGGAAGAATATAACCGTAAAATGGCTGAATATCAAGCATGGCAAGCTGCGCAAGGTTCACAGGTTGAAGTGGATTCGACCAACCATGAGTGAGCTGCCAGTTTTGTGGTATGGCTTACTTTGTTTAGTTGCTATTTTTGGCGTAATAACTTGGTTTTTAGATAACTTTTCACAGAAACATGAGCTAAAGCGAATTTCAGCAATATGTGGTATCATTTCGATGATTTCTTTGCTTTATGTGACATTCACAACGGAGGGATTGTAATTATCGAAGGAGATTGGAGCAATTTTATCCCAGTTAGGTTACCTGTTGAATGGGAGTTCAGAGGAGATGCAGGGATTCATCCTGAAATTGAAGGGATAACTGGGAAACAAGTCGTACTTTTGATTGAAAAGAGATTCTCAAAATTTGAAAGATTCCTGGCTAAGATTCTCAAAGCACCAAAGATCGTCAAAAGACCAATGCACCACACACAATCAATGCTTTGGGAGTTGATGGATGGTGAAAGGACATTCAGTGAAATATGCGAAATAATGGAATCACTATATCATGAAGATATTGCGCCTGTTGAAGAAAGAATCAAAGCGTATCTAGAAGTATTTGTCCGATTAAATGTGGCAACTGTATTCAAGCATCGTGAAGAAGAGTAAGAATATTTTCAGGCGGTCTACCAATTACCGCTTTATCACCAAGCACCAAAATTGGTCGTTGCAATAATTTGGGCTGGGTTTTGAGTAATTTTGATACCTCTTCATTATCGCTAAAATCGATATTCGAGTCTTTTTCAAGATCGTTTTTCCTAATGATTCCATCTAAACTTGACAATAAATCGATATCATCTTCAGAGATTCCAACTTTGAGATATAGATACACCTCAAAATCGATGTCTCTTTCATTTAACAATGCTAAGGCCTGTCTTGATTTAGAGCATCGAGGATTGTGATACAATCGCATAACTGATGCGACAAAAAACAACTACATCAGATTGGTGCCCATACCAAACGTAATCCGATGCCATCACTGATTTTATCCATTTTAGAAACGCCTCGTGCAGATGCTGTTGTCGACTCGGACTCCATTAGCCAAGAACCACCTTTGGTCACACGCTTATTTCCAACCTCAGTTTCAGTCCACTCAGAGACATTTCCGTGACAATCGAATAATCCCCAAGCATTTTCCTTTTTCTGACCAACTTCTCGTGTGGTGGCACCAGAATTGCCACCATGCCATGCTACTTCGTCCAAATCGGTATCTTTGTCAGAATGGTACCAACGAGTATTAGTTCCGGCTCTACATGAAAATTCCCATTCTTCTTCTGTAGGTAACCTCCAAATTCCAGCTAGACCTAAGCGTAAATTAGTTTCATTTTGATTTAGTTTAGATATGAATTGTTGACAATCAAGCCAACTAACGCGTTCAACAGGTCTCAATCCTGCAGACCATCCCTCCTGAAACTTGGAGGGGTTATTTCCCATTACTGCAACCCACTCGACTTGAGTTACCGGCCTTGCACCAATGAAAAAGGGATTTTCGATTACAATATCACCATTTTCACCTGGTTCAATTAGAACGAAACTACCTCCGTGTTCGTTACTGAATGTAGGTCGCACATGTATATCGAAGGGTGAGAGTCGTATCAATTAAGCGGAAACGCTCACGGATAACCCTTATCCCATATGGGATTGCCAACAAATCCGGTGACGACCATGACTGAGGGTGAAAAGACCAACCCAATCGATGCTGCGGCTGAGATTACAGATGCGATGATGTCTTCTTTAGCAGATGTTGTTAAGACTGTTATTTCATCTCCAGAGACTGAACAGGAAGCTGTTGTTATTGAGGATACAATGGAAATCCCAAATGATGAAAACGATGAAGTTGTAATTGATACTACAGTTGATGACTTAGTGTCAGAAGGAGAAGCTGCACATCGTTCTGGAGAACATGATGCTGCATTAAAGGCGTTTAACAAAGCAATCGCTTTAGACCCTTCAAACGCCATGGCGTGGTTTAATCGTGGTGTACTACTCGAAGCAGAACAGGACCCTAAAGGTGCCAAGCAGTCATTTGTAATTTGTTTGGACCTCGACCCACAACATGGTCCTGCACTAGCAAATCTAGCCGTATTATTAGATCGCCTTGGTGAAATGGACGGAGCGATTGAAATTGCTAACAGAGCATTACACTTCTTCCCAGGACACCCGCATTTAGTGAAGATTATTGATAGCAACAAGGCTGCTGGAGGGATACTACATTCATCGCCACAAGTTATGCCTCATACTCAAGAAAAGTTAGTTGACCAGCATCTATCACATGCAAACGAGAGCAACGTTGAAGTTTTGTTTGAAGAATCTGAAGAAGAGATTTTCGAATCCTTGGATGAACAGGAAATTGACATTCCGGAAGAAATGCATGAGCCAGAACCAGAGAACATCGAAGTCGAATCAATTGTTCCTGAAGAAGTTCCTGTAAATTTGGAAATGCTTTGTGAGCAAGCAACTGGAATGTTGATTCAAGGTGATGCTAAAGGTGCTCTAAATTTATTGAAGGAGCATTTACATTCAAATGCTGCTCAACACTTTGATTCATGGAGAATTTCGGCAGGTGCGATGGCTGCAATGGGTCTGGATGACCATGCAATTTCGGCATATACGCATGCCATAGGATTGGATCCTAGCAGTGCAAAATGCTACTTCAACTTAGGAGCTTTACATGAAAGAAAGGGTAACATTGATGCTGCATGCAAATGTTTTGCAAGTGCATTGGAACATGATTCAAATTACTTGAAGGCTGCAAAACGACTAGCAACTACCGCTGAATCTACAGGTGATGTTGCTGCATTACTTAATGCACGAAGAGCACTTGTCAATGAGGAAGATGGGCGTTCAGAACTTGCTACGCTACTAGTAGAATTAGCAGAAGGCGAATCTAGAATACTCGAGAATACACATGGACTGCCGCCTACAATTCCAGAAGGCCCTGCATTAGCAAGGGAAGCAGTAGCATTGTGTGATAATGGAACCATATTGATGGGGCGTGCACTATCTGCTGCTGGAGAGCATACTGAATCGGTTAAGTGTTGGAAGGCATTAATCCAAACTGACAAATCTAACCCTGTGTATTGGACTGGTTTGGCAAGAGCACTTGAAGCAGCAGGTGATATGCAGACTGCCCAAAGATGCCACCAAAAAGCACAGGCATTAGCAAACCCAATTCCAGTTACTAATGATAATCTACAGACTGTTTCCGAAGTTCAAACTGAATTGGTAGAAACTCAGAGTCTGCCTCAAACAGCAATACCTGAGATTACAACTGCACCTCCTGTTGAAGTTCAAGCCGAACCAATTGTAAGCAATACAACACCATTGCCTGAACTAACTGCAAGACCTGAACAGGAAGCGCCAATTCAAGAATCAAGACCAGAAGTCGATTTGGCTGCTGCTGCATTAGAGGCTGCAGCTAAGATGTCAACAAATACAGGAATAGATTCCAATTCGAATTCCATTGCAAATCAGGACATAGAATGGTACAACAAAGGTGTTGGCCTGATTGAAGACAAGAAATACCGCGAGGCACTATCATGCTTTGATAGAGCATTACCATCATTTGCGGATGATGACGAAATGGTTATTCGTATTCTAAATGGTAGAGGAAATGCACTGTATTATCTTGAAGAATATCCAAAATGTGTAGAGTCGTATCACAAAGCAATGGTGATCAATCCTAAGGGCGTTCAAGGAAAAACATTGTACAATATGGGTACTGCTTACGCTGAGATGCAAAGGTTTGGTGATGCGATTAAATGCTTTGAACAGGCAATGCCACGTGGCTTAGACAAGGAACAACAAAAACTTGCAAAAGAACAAATCCGACGTTGTAATATCCTGCAAAAAGAACAACAACGAAAGATGGGATGAGAACATGAGCAATGAAGTTGCCAGTGATATCATCGAGCGTTTAATTGAAGGCGGTTTGGAAGAAAAATTTGCCAATATTATCATTGCATTGTGTGGTCAACCACCTCTCAAGGCTAGTGAAATTGGCAAACTAGTTTCAATTTCTAGAATGGACGCATATAACAGCCTGAAGAAAATGCTAGAAATGGGGCTGGTAAAAGCTACTCTTGACAAACCTATGAGGTTTACAGGAATGCAAGTTGCTGATGTTTTCAAATTGATGATAAAAAGGGAAGAGGCTAATGTTAGAAGATTACAACAACATCTTGAAGAATTAAATAATGATTTTTCTGCGATTCATTCAAACCTCGATAGCAAGTCCACTGAAGCATTATTCACTGTAATCAAAGATCGACACAGTATCTATGCTACCATTGAAAATGTAGTTCAAGATGCTGAACATGAAGTGTGGCTAATGTTATCAAAGTGGGGTATATTGCACCTCATGCGTTCTGGAATTGTAGAATCCATCAATCAATCTTTGGACAGAGGGGTTGATGTTAGATTAGTTGCAGATATCGACTCTAAAACAATCAAATTCTATGATGGTCTTGATTCACGTATAGAAATTCGCCACCGTGAAAAGATGGCGCAGATGGGAGTATATGTTGATGGAGAATTAGGTATACAGATTGTTCATTCGGAATCTAATCCAACAGGCCGTGGAAGAGATGACACCGCACTATTAATCGAATCAAAGGATTACATGAAGGCACAAATAGAATTATTGAAAATTCAATGGAATGATGGAATTGCATTCGGTTCAGCAAAGGCTAGAATTGTCGATGGAATGATTACCGAACCTCTGAGATTAACTATTGGCGAGGGTTCGTTTTACAACAGATTGCGCGGTTTGATTAGTGAAGAATCTGGTTTTGGATTTACCAATGCAATTCTACGAAGGCCCGATGAGCCGGTTACACTAGGCATTTCAGCTGCTTCATTGGGACAACTTGGTGTAGATATGAGCCAAATTATTAGAATAATTGGACAGAGAATTGGCAGAGAATTAGCCCTTGAGTTAAGAGAAGAAATCGATGACGAAAAATTCTGGAAAGAATTAGGTAAACATTGGGAAAAGTTGGGGATGGGCGAATTGATTATCGATTCTGTACCACCAAGAAATGTAACTGTTAAGGAATCGAAAAGTTGTGATAAAGACCCACAATTAGGAACCATATTGTGTCACATGGACGAAGGAGTCCTTGAAGGGATTTTAATGGAAAGACACGGATTCACTGCTACTGCTTCTGAGAGGCTTTGTACCTCCAAAGGTCAAGACCATTGTCTGTTCGAAATCTCGATTCAGCATACAGAATAAGCACACAGATTGAAATGTAACCACCATTTCGGGAATACATGGACTGCAATACATGCGACACTGCACCGGCTATTGTAATCAACAAGCCTGAGGTTGTTGAGGTATCATTAACAATTACCTCAAAAGCAAAGGAGATGCTTGAAAATGCATTCGGAGATGATCGTTCTCACGGCTTGCTCGTTGGAGTTCTATCCGGAGGTTGTTCTGGATACATGTATGATTTGCAAATCGTTGAATCTACAGACCAAGACTGCCAGGAAATAGACATTGATGGTTTCAAAGTGTTAGTTCCAAATGCTTCTTCACACCTACTTGATGGAATCGAAATCGATTATGTCGATAGAATGATGGGCGGCGGTTTCAAGATTAACAATCCCAATGCATCCAGTTCTTGCGGATGCGGCGAATCATTCTCCTGAGTGTTGATTAGATGGGTGTCGTAAAACTCGACGCTTATGTGTTAATTATACGTGGCAAAGACAGATTCTCATTTGTCGATGGCTTATCGACAAATAAAATCGAGGGGACATGTACAACTGTTTTCACAACCACCAATGCAAAAATCATCGACATGGTCGACGTTATCGACATGGGTGAATTTATGGCACTTGTTGGACATAATCCATTCAAACAGGCCTTGCTCACCCATATTTCTTCAAGAGTTCTTGGACAAGACATAGTAATTGGTGATGCAAGCGAAAATAACTCTGTTTATCTTTCAACTGAAAACCTAGATGTTTCTAATCGAGTAACCAAGTGTACTACATTCAGAGGACAACTATTGGTGGCACCATTGGATGAAATTATTGAGGAAAATATGACTCAGGAAGAATTCAATGAATATCGAGTCGAAAATATGATCCCGCATCAAGAATACGAAATCACTGCTAAAGACCACCCTTTAGCATGCGGTTTAGGCCATCTAGTTCACGAAGCTAAAGGGTGTTATATCGGTCAAGAAATTATGGCTAGAATGAGAAGTCGAGGTAAACAGGGTAAGCAATTAGTGAGGCTGCCAAATCCCGTAGAAAATCCTACCACTATTGGAAAAACTCATTCATTGAAAATTATCCGAATGTAAATGTAGATTAGTGGGAAACTCTTGAGACTATTATGTACAAACTTGTGTACTTCGGAGTTCCTGGTCGGGGCGAAGCTAGTAGAGTTGCGATGGCGTTTTCGGGCCTTGAATGGGAAGATGTTGAAGTCGATGGAAATACATTCGACAAGATGCGAACTAATGGTGAACTGCCATGGAATATGCTTCCAGTTTTACAGACTCCAAATGGTACGATTGCAGAATCTTCGGCCATTCTGAGATTTGCGGGAAAACATTCCGGGCTAGTTACCAGTGATACATTTCAAGAGGCAAAAGTCGATGAGTTCATAGATGGAATGGGTCCACTTGCAAGAGCATTAGACACTACATTCGGTATTTCCGATTATGATGAAAGAATTGCATTGCGTAAGGCCTTATTCGAAGATGGTGGAGCAGGGAAAAGTAGTCTGGAAATCTATGAAAAGAAATTGGGGGAATCAAAATCCGGTTGGGCTGCAGATACAGAAGATATGAGTATAGCAGACCTCAAATTGTTCACAGAATTATTTGCATTATTTTCTGGTAATTATGATGGAATTGAGGCATCTGTAATCAAGAATTATCCAAACCTGCTGAATTATCATAGCAAGGTTTCCAATGATAAGAGAATTAGAGATCATTACAGTGATGTTACCACAGAAGACATACGCTGGACATTTTTGCCAGGCGCATTTAATCAATGATTTTCAAGATCAACAGGACAAGTATTGATGCCCAATGCACGATAGATGTAACAATTTCCAGATATCACATTGAATATCAATACACCAGCAATTCCTAGACCAATCGTAATCAGAGAATTATTGATTTCTGATGGAGATAAAAAGTAGATACCAATCAATGCAAGTGCTATTGATAAGCGGATGATTCTATCTTTATTACTCTGATTTGTTATGATTAGTTTGAATCCCTCACCGGTCATCTCAATCACTCAGTAACCCAATAATTCTTTCAATTGGCCTTTGTAGAAATTGGCAGAACCTTGGAGAGATTCAAGTTCTGAATCTGTCAAATCTAGTTCGAAAATTTTCTCTACTCCATTTGCACCTAGAATACATGGAACTCCGATGTATACATCATCTAATCCATATTGACCAGTAAGGTGACAGGAAGCGGGAAGCAATCTTCTACGGTCGTTTAATACCGCCTCAGCCATTATTGCAGCAGCGGAACCAGGAGCATAGAATGCTGAACCTCTTTCCAAGAGTTTTACAATTTCTCCTCCACCACTAGCTGTACGAGCACTGATTGCTTCTATTCTATCTTCTGAAATTAGTTGAGTAATAGGTATTCCACCAACTGTTGTGTACCTTGGTAATGGAACCATTGTATCACCATGACCTCCAAGAACCATTGGCGATACGTCCTCTTCGGCACAATTTAATTCAAGTGCAATAAAGTGAGCCATTCTTGCACTATCCAATACTCCTGCTTGACCGATAACTCGATTGGTTGGAAAACCAGTAACTTTCTGCATATGGTAGGTCATCAAATCCAGTGGATTGGTGACCATGATGATGGTAGAATTTGGAGCGTGACCCTTGATTCCTTCCCCTACCTGAGAAACTATTTCTGCATTTTTACCAATTAGATCTTCTCTGGTCATACCTGGTTTTCTAGGGAATCCGGAAGTTACGACAATCACATCAGAACCTGCAATATCTGCATAATCTGCAGTACCGGTAATTGTACCGTTATAATTGAGAACATTGCTGTTCTGACTCATATCCAATGCTTTGCCCTTTGCGAAGCCTTCAAAGATATCTAGTAAAACAATGTCTGCAATCTTCATTTGTGCCAAAACAAATGCACAAGTTGCTCCCACATTTCCTGCCCCAATTACTGCAATTTTTCTACGTCCGGTTGCCATATTGACCACTCCGATATTCAACTCTAAACGAACCACGTCCATAAGGTTAGGCGGTGTTGCTACGAACACCGAATTTTGAATTCTCGACCGAGTCGTTCAAGAACCGGTTATAGGTGGGCAGAAACATCGAGGCCCATGAGGGCATTCTCGGGGTGTAATCATGAAAATAGGAGTCCCAATGGAACCTGAAGGAGAAACACGCGTTGCAATAGTGCCAGGTAGCATGAAAAAATTGATGAAAGCCGGATTTGAAGTAATTGTCGAAAATGGGGCTGGAAATAATGCAAATTATTCGGATTCCGAATATACTGAGGCAGGTGCAACTATGGCAGACAGAACATCGGTTATGTCGTGTGAAATTATCATTTCAATTCGACTTCCAGATGTGAAGGAATTATCTGAGGGTCAGATTATTGCTTGTGTAGCAGATCCATTTCGCCATCCAGAAAAAGTCAATCAATGCATAGAGGGAGGAATTACATTGATGAGCATGGATATGATTCCTCGGCGTTTGTCTCGTGCCCAATCAATGGATGTAAATTCAAGTCAAGATAACCTTGCAGGCTACAAGGCAGTGTTGTTGGGTGCATCTCATGTCCCTCGTGGAATTCCAATGATGACAACATCTGCTGGTACTGTTAGACCTGCTAAAGTTGTCATAATGGGGTCTGGAGTTGCTGGTTTACAAGCAATTGCGACAGCAAAGAGAATTGGAGCTGTTGTTTATGCTTCAGATGTTAGGAAGTCTGCCGCTGAACAAATCGAGTCAGTTGGTGGAAGGTTCATCGAAGTAGATGGAATGGATGATTTCGAAGATGAAGCAGGATATGCAAAGCCCCTAACTCCTGAATTTATTCAGAAAGTTAACGACACAGTTTGTGAAGTGGCTAGTGATGCCGACATTATCGTTACCACCGCTAGAATTTTCGGAAGACCTGCACCAATAACCGTACCTGAATCTGCGGTTAAAAATTTCAAATCAGGAGCAGTCGTAGTTGACATGAATGCTGATGTTGGTGGTAATTGTGAACTGACCAAAGCAGGTGAAATTCACACTACTGAAAATGGAGTTATCATCGTGGGCACTTCAAACCTGCCAGGTACTTTAGCAAACACAGCATCAATGTTGTACTCAAATAATCTTACAACATTTATCACAAGTTTAGTTGACAAAGAAGATGGATTCCAAATCTCAGAAGATGATGATGTTCTAGTTGGCGCACCGGAAGGAAATGACTTCCATGTCCCAGGAATGGGAGGAGTGCTGATTTGTAAGGATGGAGAAATGCATCCTAAGCAGACTCGACTAGGAGGTGTTCTCTGATGACTCCTGAAATGTTAATTGGTTCAATTACTCTGTTTGTACTATCGATTTTCCTTGGTGTAGAATTGATCACCAAAGTTCCAGCAATGCTTCACACTCCACTGATGAGTGGTGCAAATGCAATTTCAGGAATCAGCGTAGTTGGCGCCCTATTGGGAGCAAACGTTGCATTCGAAGGAGGAGATACATTGGTATCAGGAATTCTAGCATTTGTTGCATTGGTTTTAGCAATGATCAACGTAGTCGGTGGCTTCGCAGTCACAAATCGAATGTTGAATATGATTGCTGGTAAGAAGAGAGGTGCTTGAAATGTTTGAAGATTGGGTAGCTTTCGGATATTTACTATCTGCTGTTCTCTTTGTTTTCGGATTAAAGAAACTAGGTCATCCTCGAACTGCTCCTCGTGGTAACCAATATGGTATGATGGGAATGGCAGTAGCCGTAATCACCACGATTATCGACATGCATTTCCTTCCAGATGGAATTGTTGGATGGACCATTATCGGTTCAGGAATTCTAATCGGGTCGATTATTGGTTACATCATGGCTGTCAAAGTAGAAATGACTGGGATGCCTGAAATGGTAGCTCTGTTCAATGGATTTGGCGGTGCTGCATCAGCACTTGTAGCACTTTCCGAAACATGGAAGTGGATAGAAAACACAGCACCTGAACCAGGACTTGCAACAACGGTTACAGTCGTAGCCGCTGGATTATCTGCTCTGGTAGGGTGGATGACACTTACCGGTTCACTTCTTGCTATGTACAAACTCAAAGGCGGTATCGAGGTATTCGGCAAATGGATTAGGACACCTACATGGGGCCCAGCATGGCTAAACCCTGTCAAAGGATTGCTATTTGTATCGGTTCTAGCATTGATTTACCTTTCAATTGAAGACCCTACAAACACAGATTATCTTTGGGGAATAATCGCAATATCATGTGTTTTGGGAATAATTCTGGTTCTACCAATTGGTGGAGCAGACATGCCGGTTGTAGTAAGTCTGCTAAATTCACTATCAGGAATTGCTGCAGCGTTCACAGGTTTCATCATAAACAACAGTGTTCTAATTGTTGCTGGAAGCCTTGTTGGGGCATCCGGTCTTATTCTGACAGTTATCATGTGTAAGGCAATGAACCGACAATTGATCGATGTATTGTTCAAATCATTTGGCGGTAGTGAGAAGCAAGAACTTACCCGTACCAAGGTAGGTAGCGATGCTGATGAAGTAGCGATGATGGCAGATGGAGCTCAGAAGATTATCATCGTCCCTGGATACGGAATGGCGGTAAGTCAGTGTCAACATCAAGTTAAGGAATTTGCTGACCTAATGGCTGATAAATTCGATACTGAAATCAAGTATGCAATTCACCCTGTTGCTGGTCGAATGCCAGGACACATGAACGTACTATTAGCAGAAGCAAATGTACCATATGAACAGCTTATTGAAATGGATGAAATTAACCCGGAGTTCTCTGATTGTGATATGGCGATTGTCATTGGAGCAAACGATACATGCAATCCTGCAGCAAGAACCGGTGAAGGGCCACTTGCTGGAATGCCAATTATCGATGCAGATCAAGCTAGAACTGTCGTGATTATCAAGAGAAGTCTATCGGTTGGATATGCTGGTGTTGACAATGATTTGTTCTATGAAGATAAGACAATGATGTTGTTCGGCGATGGTAAAGCAATGATGACTGATTTGAATAACGCAATCAAGGATTTGTGATTTTAGCATACCCAATACCGCCCCTATAGGGGCGGCATAAAGTGACAATGTTCAATAGGGAACCACAGGTGGCCTTAGTTAATGTCCCGTAGGCTAACCTTCCTGCTGGTTTCGACACTTGTCATACTTCTGGCTGCTCCAGCCTTTGGTAATTCACAAGGACCACCATGGACCCGCATAGATAGCGACAGAATTCTTGTGGAGGAAGGATGTACTTGCCACGGTGCTGGCGGTTCACCATCGTCAGAGATTATCTTGTCGATTAGTGGAGTTCCACGAGTCTATGAAACAGGTGAGACATATCCTATGACCATCAGCCTTGCACACCAGTCGTACAATTCAGGTGGGTACATGATTTGGGATTACGCTGATGGAAATTTCACACCAGGTGATGGATCAAAATATGTTGCTGAATCCAATGGTGCATTGTCTCACGATAGTGTAGGCAATGACTGGGTAATCGATTGGACTGCTCCTGCAGAAGATGCTGGAGACATTCACTTTTCATTAGCAGGAAATGTTGTTGATGGAAGTGGCGCTCCTGATGCCGGCGACCATTGGACGATTCTGACATTCACTGTCAATGCCCCTGATACTGCAACTGCTGATGCAGATGTTAGTTTGAGAACAATTAGTGTTGGAGATTATGAATCACTATTTGGTCAGAAATCTGCTGAAGAGATTGAGGCTGAAAAGCAGGCTGAAATCGCAAATGATTACTTTGTTCAAGGGAATCTATACTTCTGGACCACACTATCAATTTTGATTGTAGCAGCTGTAATTCAAGGAGAGTTCTACGAGCGAAGATTTGGCGGAGGCCCTCCACACTTGGATATGAGGCTAGCATTACCTCAAGGAATTCGACGCGGTGCTGTCACGCTAGGTCTTGCAATTGGATTTGGATGGGCAATCGACACAGCCTTACCTTGGGGATACACGCTGGTGATTGGTATGTGTATGCTGTGGGGTATATTCGGAGTTTACCGAACTGTTGTTCAAGCACGTGCCGAAGAATTGCCAATGGATATGGTTTGATAACATGAATGATTTGCACCTGTCTAGCGATGACAGGAGCAGTATTCAGTCACATCTGGACGAGTTTGCTAGAAGATTTACTTCAATCGTAATTCTTGTAATCATACTAACCATAATTTGGTCAATCTCAATAGATGAAATTCTGCATTATGTTCTGCTAAAATTAGACCCATGTGCAGATAATTGCATCAACATCTATTCTCCTGATGAGTGGGCAGGTACAAGATGGTTAAGTGCCTCATTACTAGGACTATTTACAGCAGCGCCTTATGCAATGGTCCAAGCATATTCTTTTGCAAGACCTGGCCTTTTACCTAGTGAAAGGAAAGCATTTGTCTCTTGGATGGTGATCATGTGGGGTCTGGCTTTTTCATCACTATTTCTAACTATTACAGAATTCCTACCATGGCTATACGCCTACGGACATTCATTCAATGACGATACTGGATTAATTGGCATATATGATGCTGCTGAGATGCTTAGAATCTCTATTTCGATTGCTTGGGCAATAGTTCTTGTTTTAGCTGCTATGACCATAGTAATCGTAGCTGGGCTTTCCAAATTATTGTGGTCAGGCAATGCAGGATGGTGGAGGTTACGGATTCATGGGGTAATGTTAATGTTACTTTGGCTAGTCATTCCATCCGGTCTACCAGGATTACTCTTCACTCTAACTATTCTTGCATCTGGCATAGTAGAATTAGTGGGATGGAGAACATTTAGGGCACCAATGCCTGCAGGATTTGGTTTGAAGGAATTGCTGGATTATGAAGGTGGCACTCATCGTGTGCTTTACGTAAATTGTTCATGTAATGGAACATCACCAGAAATTACTCCATTGAATGGGATGGGACAGGTGTCATATCGTGCTGTTTGTAGGAGCACTGATGAACAGAACAACTTGATTGATGTAGTGAAAAGATATGGTGTAAACAAAGTCATATTTTCAGGATGTGTTGTAGATTCATTACCTGTCCAATATGTTGACTCTCTACGTTTCTTGGGCTGCAAATGTGATTCGCTAGATTTAGCACATTTGAGCGTTATCAGAACCGATGAAAGATTGATTGATTATCAAATTGCTATGTCGAGTTTAGTCGGCCCATGGAGTGAAACTGCAGCAAACAAAAGATGCTTGAATATTTTAGAAAATGAAAATATAAATTCCATACATTATGGCCCAAAGATTCCATTCGGTCTAAATTTACAGAAAGATGAAGTTTGGATTGGTAGCGCAAACGATTCGTTGATTAAAGAAATCAAAGAAATGGGATATTCATTGACTTATCATAGCAATTGATTCATACAGAATAACAGTCACATTAGGGTTGATGCGACCATCAATTGGCTGGCCAATCGCAATCATTCTCGCTCTAATGAGCGTGGGTGCATTTGTTAATGGTGAGGCTCTAAATGAATGGGTTGAAGAACACGCAATCAGTATTGGTCAAGAAGAAGAGGGGCCATTGGTTGGAATTTCTGAAAACGAAAAATGGTTTGTTGTCCTAATCGATTTCCCAGATCAAAACGAGCCTGAAAATTGTGATCAGCAGCGTGCATCCAATTTGATTGATGATGGTGCTTCTGATTATATGGTTCAAGGAATTGGTCCAAATTCCAATTTAGAAATCGACTATCATGATAGAATTGTTACCACCAATTTTGGCATGGCAGACTATGGTCATGATGTTGATGGGGAAAATGACGTAGGACGTAACGGAGTAAGCCCTCATACACTAGCGCAAGAGGTTGTTGAAAGCATAGATGATGAAGTGACTTGGGAAAAATATGACCTCAATGATGATGGTTGGGTTGACCGTTTCTTAATTCTTCATTGCACGAAACCACAAGAAGACGGTAGTGGTGCATCATCTCGAATTTGGTCTCACTTTTCATCGATTGAAGAAATTGTAGATTTGCCTAACGATATGAAGATTGCACATTACACAATTGCTAGTCAACACTCATCCAACAATTTTGGAACTGTTATGCACGAGATGTATCACCAACTCGGAGCCGCAGATCTTTATCCTGTTCATGATTCAACGGTTAACCAAGTTTGGAAGGGCGTTGGAAAATGGGATATTATGGCCAGTGGAAATTGGAATGGTAACGGATTATGGCCAGCGATTCCAACCAGCCCAAGTATCGAACTTGTAGGTGGAGAAAGGCATCAAGATGTGATGCTGAATTGGCTACCGGGTGAAAATTGTGTAGGCCCTGTTATTGAATTACAAGGTCTTTCACAAGGTGGCAAGTCACTGAAAATACCAATCGGTGATGAGGAATTTGTATGGATTGAATACCGTAGTGATTTTGGATATGATAGCCACCTTCCAGGAAATGGAATTCTTGTTCTTCAGCAAGATTTACGTTCAGGAAGTGTTGAAGATAATTTGATCAATTCGCATCCAGAAAGGGCTTGGCTAAAGGTAATTGAGGCCGATGGAGAACAGAACATGGTTGCTGGAAACAATGAGGGTGAAGCAACTGATTTGTTCTGGGATGAAGACACATTTGGTGCAGATGGAATAATCATTAGAAATAGGGATGGAGTTTTGGTGGATTGGACAGCAAATGTTACTGTCGATAATGGTACGCCATCTGTGGAATTTAGTTCTCTTGAATGTGGACACATAACAGACATCGATTTGCCAGACCATGGCTCAATCTTAACACCTGAAGATAATATCCCAATCACAGTAGATTGTGAAGGAATTAACTATGACTTAGTCAGTAGTGATGGAAGACAAATACAGGTAGAAGATGATGAAATTGTATTTTCATCACCAGGAAATGTCGGTGTCATCGGAATAATTACTGGAACTATTTCGTGTGATGTTGGAACTCCAATAGATATCAGGCATGAGTTTGAGATTTTAGGAAATATTCCAATTGAGACTAGCTTTGAGTCATATATTCCAGTAATAGAATCTACATCACTCGATGTTCCGGTTGAACTAGTTGGCGATTCTTCTCAAACCTGGTTGATAGGAATAGATGGGGCGCTATCAAGAATTGCTACCACAGATAGTAGCATGAAATTATCAGAGGGTTCCAGTATTCCACTCAACATAAATCCTGAAGGATTACTTCAGGAAGGAATGTATGTGAAAGGACAGATTATTATTGCATCGGATTCAGGACACAGATACACAATTGAAGTTGAATTAATTGCTGGAGATGAAGAAGATTCCACTTTCGAAGAATGGACAAGCCCTGCTAAATTGATTCCAATAGCATTAGTTCTTAGTGCGTTATGGGTAGCTTTAGGAATTTCTTCACCTACCAGGCAAGTGCCTACTGATGAGCAAGAAGTTCCATCCATCTCTGTCCAGAGCGATGACCCATCCTTTGTTGACCCCTTCGGCGAGTCTTACTGAAAGACAAACACCTTCCCAATTCTTGGGTGAGTCATCTTCCATTTGCATTAACCATGGAGCGTGGTCAACATCAACAGGTGTTGAGTATACCCTCCATCTACAGCCATACTTGAAACCGGGTCTAACCAACAATCCACGATTATTTAGTTCATCAAATAAATTGGTAACAGGATTGGATATTCCGTTTATCCAATCTAATTCATCATCACGCAGAAATTTTCTCGAGAGATGTTCAACTCCTAACATTGGGTGATCATCTTTGCTAGCAGGCTTGACATTTCCAGTTGGATTAATTATTGAAAGACGATACATTGTAACATCCATTTCATCATCCACGATGGCAATTTCGTTCATCATGCCTTTTGCTGAAATTTCACGAGTCCAATCAAACAATTCACTGATGTTTAGTTCATCACCAGTGCGAGCCCATCTAACAGAGGCCACTGGTTCACTTTTGGAGGGATGAGACTCCCTAGCCCAGCGTAACCATTCACCATCGACAGGAACTACCTTATCTCCTGCATTTCTTACAACATCATATGCTACAACTTTATGAGCAAAATCAGGGTTTTCTTCAAGTCTCTCATCAACCCAACCCTCTGGTAGCGGTAAATGTCTATGCCAATGACAAAACATCAATTCCTCTTCACTAACAACAATTCCACCATCGATTGGCTTTCCCAAAGCCGATTTTTGGTACAACCGATTTGACAATGGTGCTGCTATGAACCATCCATCTTCATGAGGCTCAGGTAAAGGGTTTACTTTGGTTGGCGCACCGTCCTGTGACAAACCTATGGGTCGTGTCGGTCTGACCCTTGGTTTGGACTTACGCCCTTCTGACATGTACTAACCCACAGTGACCAGTCTTATTTGCCTCCCCCTTTCTCATAACTATCGGGGAGAGGTATGGTTGATGGTTACCTCGGCACAATGACAACCGAAGAGAGGATGTTATTGCACCTGTTTGACAATCCTCTTCCTGAGGGTCATTGGGAGGCCCCATCTGCAATTACTCAGGCTGGTATTTCAGCAGCAGTGCATGTTCAAAGAAAGCATGTTCCTAGAACTCTAAAGAGACTGGAAAATCGTTCGGAATTGATCACTGGGCAGCGTCATGTCCCAGGTGCAAGGCAAAGAAGACGAGTATATGGGCTGACACCCAGCGGTCGTGAAAGAGCCGGACAACTCCGCGAGAAAGTACTGAGTATAATAGTCATAAAAAATGGTGAAAAGGTTGTATTAGGAACTCTTCGAGCAGGTGGACAAATGACTCTTGACTTACTTTCGCACGTCGATGAAGGTTTGGTATTTTATGATGAACCTGTCATTTCACCCGTTTCAAATCCTGAAGGAGTCGCATCTCTGGATGCACAAGCTGGTGAAAGCCTTGTGAGAAGAATTCTTGCTAGAGCATGGGAAGATGGTAAAATCACTAAGGATGAACAACATTTGATCTCAGAAGTTGTGGATTTCGTTGGAATGCATCCCGATAGAGTTCGAAGACTCTCAGATGAAGCAAGAAGGTCTCAAAACGCCCCTCCACCTGAAGATGTTTATCTTGATATGTTGAGACAGGCATTAATCGATGGCGAGATTATCGAAGATGAAATCGCATTGTTAACTACGATGCGTGAAGCATTCGGTATCGACATGAAAACACATGATGAATTGCTTAAAGAAGCTCGCAAAGACCCGATTCTAGACGATGCAACTATGACATACAAAGCTACATTAATCACAGCATTAGAAGATGGAATGATTACTTCTGATGAGGCCGCAATGTTAACTACATTAAGAGAGAATTTGGGAATCACAGATTCAAGACATGCAACCTTGTTAGCAGAATTGTTAGACAGAGATGATTGAAAAAGAGGAAGCCTCCGGAGTGGAAAATATGGGAATGAGCGATGTCCAGCATGAAACACACGACAGATTGGTCAATCTGCAAACTCAAATCAAAGAAATGTCAGGTGATGTCGTATTGGTTGGTGACATTATGCTAGATCGCTACATCCACGGATATGCAAACAATCTCAATTCTCGTGCGCCCGTGCCAGTTCTAAAAGAGACACATCGTCATGATGATGTTGGTGCTGCAGCACACGTTGCAAGAGGACTAGAGAACATCGGTCTTGATGCTATTCTATTCGGCGTTGTAGGGGATGACCAGCCTGGAGGAAATATCATTCAGGCTCTGGAAGATGAGCAGGTTGAATGTGATGGAATCGCAATCATTGAAGACAGAATCACAACGGTGAAGACACGCCTTATTGCTGGTAGAGAATATTTGATTTCTAATCAGCAACTTCTGTTGCGTTGGGATATTGAAGATGATTCACCGATAAATGCTGAAGCACATTCCACTATCATCGACCAGGCGGTAACTAGAATTTCAAGTGCCGATGTTTTGGTTATTTCAGATTACGGACAAGGTGTAGTGACAGATGATGGTGCTGCTAGATTGATTAATGCTGCAAAGATTGCAGGAGTTCCAGTTATTTGTGACCCTAAGTTAACTGGTCTTCATCGTACAGCAGGAGCAGATTGGGTCATATTCCAAACCAGAGGTTTAGATTTGATGGCAAAAAGAATGGCTTGTAATGATTCTTCAGAAGCTGCTAAAATTCTAATCAAAGAAAATAATTGGAATAATCTAATGGTTCTTCAAGGAGAGAATGGAGTTACTGTTTACACCAATAATGATGAAGTGATTTCCGCTCCTTGCACCTTATCTGAACCTAGAGGAATGATAGGGATAATCGATGCTGCTGCTGTAGCAGTCGCTGCTGGAGTGAATTTGAAACTGGAAGTAACAGATATTGCTCATCTTGCAAATGCTGCCTGTGAATGTATAATGAACGGAACACAGAATTTTACTTTGACAAGCGATGATTTAGCAAACCGTTTGGGTGAAGTGGCTTGGAGCCTACAAATATCTCAGAGGTGAAATCTTGAGTTATTGGGTTCGGCCTACAACTGCCGACGTTGGTATTCGTGCATTTGGAACAAATCAAAACGATTTGTTACGAGAGATTACTATTGGCATGCAATCAATATTATTGGCAGGAAACCAAGACATTAATTCCTTGACCAGAAAAGTCGCAAGGTGGGAAGTCTCACACGAAGGAGATAGTGATATCTTGATCGTTAAATGGTTGGATGAAGTATTGTATCGAAGCGAAGTTCACGACGAATTCTTGCTGGATTGTCGACCTATGATTAGAGATGGAATAATAGAAGCACAGGTGTCCTATGTTGCAAAAGAGAAAGTTCAGTTAGAGGTTGAAATCAAGGCTGTCACAACACATGAGTTTGCATTTAGGGAAGTGGAAGCGAATGAAACAATTCACTCTGAGTGGATTGAGGTTCCGTCATTCGACGGACCCGGATGGTTTGGAGATGTCGTCTTCGACATCTAAAGTCGAAAGGATTCCAACCATCAGCCCAACTGGGCCCATCATCATGCACAATAGTAAAACTGGCATTGAAACTTGAATTGGCTTTCCTGCTGCAAGCATTCGCATCCAAATATATCTGCCAGCAAATGTGTCCATAACTAAGAAGTGAAGCCAGGCCAAAATTATCAACTCGTCCTTTGAAAACAATTCCAGAACAATATCAGGAGTGGGCATTTGAGTGCCCAATGATAGCAATACATCTGAAACATTTGGAATCAATAAAACTGTGTAAGATACGATCAATGGCATAACACAAATTCGTAAATCGCCAACAATTTTTTTCGTTAAATCGTGTCTAGGCATGAACCACATCATAATCCACAATGGTCCAATGATTATTGAAGAAAACCAAAAAGTCGCCGTTACTAAATCCATGCTCTCACATATGCATTTGGCCTATAGCACTTACAATGGTTTGTATAAGGACAGGTGGGAATTCCAAAGGTGGACCCTCGTATCCACGGGCCAAATCCATAGGCTTCCTCCGTCCCGTTTCCCCACGGCACTCATGGCCCCAAGTAGGGCTGCTCCGTTCCCGGCCTGACCTGATCCCCCGGTTATTCATTTCCCGACTCCTTCCGGCTTCGGTTCATGACACCCGAGTCACGTGGGGGCGAGACATCGACGTCCGCCTATGGGAACCCATGGACCGGCTGAGCCGCCCCTTGGCATTCGGACCGCCATTTGCGATTTGCGGAAGAGGGCACGCAAACTCCCCTCCTATCCCGACAAGCCGTACAACCTTTCTGTTTTGAACCCACCGAAATCTAGCCTACTCTGCTTCTTCGTACTTGGAAGGGCAACTGGTCTTGATTACTTCAGCTTCAAAAATCCATTTCCCATCAACAAGTAGGACTTCACCTTCGGCGTATACTGTGCGATTATCATCTAATCCATTGGAGACTGAAGCCCCACTGAAATCAACCAAAATTTGTTCAGATTCACCATGAAGAATGAATGTGTTGGTTGAGTTATCGATTGAACCATCCAAAACTTCCCCTCTAATTGCGATTTGACGGCCTTCGAGACCTTCTGGGTCTTCCATTACCTCATCAACGGTTCTAGTGGCTTCAGGGGCTTCTAAGAGCAAAGTAGCGGCTAATGCTGATGTTAGAACGGCACCGATTAGCAAAAGCCTGGCACGATGGGTTAGCATTTTACTCCCTCCTTGCCAGACCAACTGCGTCCTCAATACTGACCAAACCAGCCTCACGCAATTTTTTATCTAACCCGTTGACTATTCCCTTGATGCATGATGCACCACTGAAAACGAGAGCAGAATAGATCTGAATCAAAGATGCGCCGTTGGTAATTTTTTCCCATGCATCTTCAGCATTTGCTATGCCACCCACACCTATAATCGGCCATTTGCCATCGGTATGGTCTGCAATCAAACGGATTACTTCAGTGGACCTATTTCTCAGAGGTTGTCCTGAAAGACCGCCGGTTTCAATCATCATTCCATCCTGGTTTGGACGTTCAATAGTGGTGTTAGTCGCAACGATACCAGCGCAACCTAATCCCCGTGCAGTATCGACTATCGACTTGATTTGCATGTCTTCCAAATCAGGGGCTATCTTAATCAAAACAGGTTTTTCACCAGAGTGAATTTTCACAGCCTCGATAATTCTTGCCAAATCTTCATCCTTCTGCAATTCCCTGAGATTTGGAGTATTAGGAGATGAAACATTGATCACAAAACCATCGACATAAGGCTCACATCTCTCTACCGTTTTCGCATAGTCAAGATGTGCTTCTTTCAACTCAGTAATTTTCGACTTACCAACATTAAGCAATAGAGGAACGCCGGGTTTCCTAGACTTTTTGAGGAATTCTGCCATTTTCTTGCTGCCGGGATTATTAAATCCCATTCGATTGATCAAAGCCCTGTCTTTAGATGAGCGAAACATGCGAGGCTTGGGATTTCCGCCTTGTTCGTGCTCTGTAATTCCTCCAACTTCGATGAAACCAAAACCAAGAGTTTCCCAACCAAGCATTGCCTCAGCCTTCTTATCCATACCTGCAGCTAATCCTAGAGGATTTGAGAAATCTAAAGAGAATTTTTGGCTTGGTAACGATTTAGGTTTGTACAAAATTCGAAGCAGCATTCGTCCCAAAAATGTGAATGAAGTCAATCTAAGTCCTAACAGTGCACGACGATGAGCTTTTTCACTATCCATCAAGGCTAGGGCGGGACGAGCAAATAGTGCAAACCCTAGTCCCATGAGTACCTCTCACCAAGGGCATCCTTCAAATCTTGCCCTCATGTGGACTACAATGTGGACATGACAGACCCTCGTTGGCCATCCCTGAGAGAGGCTGCCCGCAGATTCTTGCGGGAAGAGGGGTGCACACTATCCGTTCCAAAACAAAATATTTCTCAAGCGTGGGATTTAGTACAAGCTATTTCAGACCATGTGCCTGAGAGAATATTGCTTCCCGAAGTTGTGGAAGGTGAATTGGCAGTAGTTGATCTAGCCAAATTAGGTGGTACTGAACCTGAGTTGAACATTTGCTGGGTTCCGGATTGCCAGTGGAATGATTTCTACATACAAGCAATCGACCTTTTGGAGGCAGGATATCCCGGATGTGTGGGTTGTGGTGGACCTGGTGCTGAAGGTGAATGGGATGAGGCCGCTCGGAGAAGTCAGTTTTTGTCATGAAAAAAAGTCATGAATTCTGACAGGTACTATAGTACCTGCTGGAAAACCACACAAACCGAGGCTTCAAGTATCGCCGGTTTTCCCCCGCCAAATCATGCCAGTCATCATCATTGCAGAGAAACCAAGTGTGGCGGCTGATATCGCTAGTGTCCTTGGAGTTAAGTCTAAACAGGACACTCACTGGCAATCTGACGAAATTTGGGTCACTTGGGCAGTCGGACATTTATTGGAATTGAAAACTCCCGAAGAATATGATGAATCATTCAAGAACTGGAGAAAGTCGATTGACAAGCTTCCATTCATTCCAGAAAATTTTCAACTGAAACCAATAAAGGGTAGCAAAAATAGTAAGAAGCAATTAACTGCAATCAAGAAAATGATTTCCTCCAAAGATTGTACGGAAGTGGTCAACGCTTGTGACGCTGCTAGAGAAGGAGAACTAATTTTCCGAAGAATCGTCGAATTCGCTAAAGTGAAGGCACCCATGAGTCGAATGTGGCTGCAATCATTGACTAAAGATGCAATTCAAACATCGTATGATAACAGGGCTGCATCCTCGGATTATCAACCATTGCGAGATGCTGCTGTATCTAGGGCTGAGGCAGATTGGATTATTGGAATGAATGGTTCAAGAGTGGCTGCAACTTTCCTGAGAACTAGTAGGAATGACAAAAAATCACTGTCGTTAGGAAGAGTGCAAACTGCAACATTAGCAATGATAGTTGATCATGAAATCGATATCCTTTCTCACAATCCAGAACCGTTCTGGGAACTGGAGGCTAATTTCGAAAGTGGAGAAGCAAAATGGACTGCAAGATGGGAAAGGGTTGGACACAAAGATGACCCCGAAAATCCTGAGTTCAAGGCACATAGAATATTGGAAGCAAAGGAGAAGGAAGCAATTCAAGCAATGCTAGATTCCAATGATGACATTACAGTCTCTCAAAAAGACAGGAATTCAACTGAGAAACCACCTCTGAATTTTGATTTGACAAGTCTCCAAAGAGAGGCCAATAACATGTGGTCTTGGTCAGCGAGAAGAACATTATCTGTGGCTCAAGAATTGTACGACACTCACAAATTGACAACATACCCGAGAACGGATTCACGACACTTACCTGAAGATATGATGGAAAGTATTTCTAAGACTATCAAACAATTGGGCGCTCAAGATAAATTGAATCCACATTCTACAAGACTTGTTGATAATGGATTATCCAACGTAAAGAGAAATTTTGATGACAAGAAGGTTTCAGATCACTTTGCTATTATCCCAACTGGGAAAATTCCAGGTGGTAATTTGAGTTCAGATGCTGCAAAATTGTATGATTTAATCTCTCGACAATTCCTAGCATCATTCCACCCTGAAGCTATTTGGAAGGTTGAGAAAAGAATTGCAACAAAACAAGGCCACAACTTTGTCAAAGAAGCTAGAAGTTTAGCCACGCCTGGTTGGAGAGAAGTCCGTCCAAAGAACCAGAAATTACCAGATGGCTGGGGCGCAATACCTAGCAACCCAGCACCTGCAACTATGCCAAGTCACGAATTCAAAGAGGAAAAAACAAAACCAAGTGGACGACTTAAAGAAGCCGGATTGTTACGTTTGATGGAGCACGCAGGTAAAAAATTCGATGATGAAGAATTAGCTGCTGCAATGAAAGGCAAGGGTCTAGGAACTCCTGCCACAAGAGCAGAAACTATTGAGAAATTGATTTCACGCGAATTTATTGGACGTGGAAAGGGCGGCTCGATTAGGGCTACTGCCCATGGAATCAAGTTGATTGATCTACTGAGGAGAATTCCAATTGAATGGATTACTTCAGCAGAATTGACTGGAGATATGGAATCAAAATTAGATGGTGTTCAAAAGGGAACTAATCAAAGAGATTCATACATGAATGAGATTAAGGATAAGGTACAAGATTTGGTAGACAAAATTCGAGACCACGATAGATCAGAACTTTACAATAATGAAAATCCATTAGGAACCTGCCCACTTTGTTCATCGAATGTAGGTGAAACTATACTATCATACATCTGCGAGAAAAACGAAGGTCGAGATAAGGGATGTTCATTTGTAATGTGGAAAGATGCAAGCGGTCGATGGTTTGACCGAAATACAACATCACGATTGCTAGAAACAAAGTCCATTGAAAATCTTCATGGATTCTTTTCACGAAATGGAGATGGATACGAAACTACTGTTTCGATCGATGAAACTGGAAAAGTCGTGATTGCTGGAAGCACAGCTGAAACTGGAGATTCTGGAGATGTCGAACTATGTCCTTGTCCAAAATGTGATCAAGGGACAATTCGAATTGGTGAATCCACCTATGCTTGTGATAGTCCCGAATGTAAATTTAGAGGATTGGGCAAGAACATCTGTAAGAGAGATATTTCAATTGATGAGGCAAAGAAAATATTGACTGAAGGAAAATCTGACTTGATTGAAGATTTCGTCTCAAGACGTGGCAAAAACTTCCCTGCTTATTTGGTTCTAGAAGCTAACAAAGTAGGATTTGAATTCCCACCAAGAGCACCTCCTGCTGACGCCACTAAATTCCCAGTGGTAGAAGGAATTGTAGGAATGTGTCCAAAACATAATGTCGGAATCATAGAAACTGAAACGCATTACCAATCTGAACCAAATTCTGAGGGTTGTAAAATTTCATTGTTAAGAGAAGTCAGCAAACGAACAATCACCAGAGAAGAGGCAAAAGAACTGGTTGAAAAGAAAAAGGTAGGCCCATTTGATGACTTTACGTCTAAAGCGGGTAAACCATTCAGTGCTACACTATATCTCAAAGCTAACGAAAGTGTTGGATATCGCTTTGCGAAGAGATAAGATGGCACAACCTTGACATTGTTGATTATAGCAGACCGCATCAATGTACCAAGTTGTCATCGTCGGGGCCGGTCCGGTCGGCGGTAGATTGGCGACCGAGTTATCATCTAGAGGAATATCTACTCTGATGCTTGAGGAGCATGCTGAAATTGGCAGGCCATTTCAGTGTGCAGGACTCGTAAATCCACCTGCCATGGAGATGGTACAACTTCATGACACCATCCTACAAAATGTCGATGGGGCTAAAATTCACTCACCCTCCGGAATCATGGTACCAGTTGGCAAGGATGGTAGAACACGAACACATGTAGTTTGTAGAAAAAGATTCGATCAAGGGGTTGTCGCTCAGGCAATGGAAGCAGGAGCACACCTATGGTTGCTATCAAAACCCTTAGACGCAGAGGTAACAAAAAATTGTGTCAAGCTGAAAGTACAGCGTGAAAACGAAATTGTCGAAATTGAATGCGACCTATTGATTGGAGCTGACGGAGCACATTCTTGGACTCGAAGATATTTCAAAATGGGTCGACCAAAAGAAATGATGATTGGATTCCAAGCCGATGTCAGTGGATTAGAGGGTGAGGATAATTGGCTAGAGATGTATACCGGCCGTGATATTGCTCCTGGTTTGTTCGCATGGGTAATACCAACTGGAGATGGAACCCATCGAATTGGAGTTTGGTCAAGAACTCAAGACCTTGAGGGCAAAAGTGTCGAACAATGTTATGATGCTCTGATATCACACCCATTATGGAAAGATAGATTCGCAAATGTCAAAGAAATTGCTAGATATTGTGGACCCGTTCCGTGTGGTGTTATCAAAAAGCCATTCAAGGATAGAGTCATGGTCATTGGTGATGCTGCGGGTATGGCGAAACCAACTACTGGCGGTGGAATTGGTCCTGGATTTAGACAAGTTGAAGCAATCATTGAAAAATTGGTTATTGCGATACAAAAGGGAAATCTAAAGTCTGGAGATTTAGCAAGTGTTTGCAAGCCATTCAAGGCTTTCAAGAAGGAACAAGATCGTGCTCGTGCATTGAGAGATTTGCTTGTTACAATTCCTGATGATGAAGAATTGGATTCGCACTTCAGAATGTTCAATCGTCCAGAAGTTCTAGAGTTGATTAATGAAGTTGGGGACATTGAACATCCGGTTCCTTTGGGTATGACTCTACTTCGAAAGGTCCCTGAATTTAGAAGACTAGCAGTTAGAGCAGGATTCAAGTTATTGTTTGCATAGGTGATGATATGGTAAAGATTCGTCATCGCATAAGGTACCCGCCATTTGAACCTTCAAAATTGATTGCTGAAAATATTCCAATCGTTGAATATGACTTCGAGATAGATGGTCCTGTTTTCCCCCCATTCAGATTGGGGAAAAAAGATTCGTGGATTGTTGAGAGAGTTATCGAAGATGACTTTGAAGTTGATACCAAATATCACGGAGAAACACCACAAATAATAGATAAACAACGCACAGGATGGTATTTGATCCCCCATCCAATACATGCTAAAGCAAGAAATTTCATAAATTTCACAGTGATTGTATTGTTATCTTGTCTATTTTATTTATTCACTACACCTATTCAAGCATCGCTTGGAATACCTACATTCGGTACAGGGAAGATACGACTGGGATTACTAGATTATCCCATACTTGCAGTAATTGTTGTACCGTTAATGGTGACCCCTATTTTTCTAAGAGTTGCAGCAAATCTTGGAGATCTAAGAAGGCAAAAATCATTCTTGCAAAATTCACCTCCAAGACCAAAAATAGATGTTGAAAAAACAACTACTGGCTCGAAATTGAAAGGCCAAATCACATTTGAAAAGATTCCGGATGATTGGAAATCAATGAAAGTTTCTTGGAGGGTTGGAATACTTCCACCTGCAAGACACAAAGTTTTCTCTGCACTAAATCTTGACCCAGATGGCCAACCTCCACCTGGCCTGACAACAGCTCTACCACACCATTGGGAGAAAGGGTTGGATGATGGCACAGGAATGGGCGAAGATGCGCCGATGGAAATGCACGATGTACCTGGTGGTGTGTTCTTGCGACCAATGCGTATTATGAGTTCTAGTGAAAGTTCTGATTTGGAAATAGATGGAGGCAAATTCGAATTGAAATCACCATCTGGAGACTGGCCAGGAACAGTGTACGGCGGTCTTGTTAGAGTACATTGGGAAATGATAATCACTATCGAAAGAAACGAAGGAGGGCCCCTCTTATGGGTCGAGCCGCTTATTGTTGAGCATCAAGAAATAGCTACCCTGAATGAAGACATTACCATCTCAGATGGTAGAACTGAAAGCGACACCTTGTGATGAAAGGATTCATTTGCTTTCCCCATTGTGTCACTTCATGGAGCGCAAGGCACTTAGTGCTGTTTTCTTGACATTAATCATGTTGTTATCAGGATGTTTAGGTTCGGATTCGCCGGATAATTCATCTGATGATGGCGAAAAAGTCGTTGAAGTAACCGCTTCCATGGAATTAAATGAACAAATTGCAGATGCAGCGGTTGGAGATATTGTTGTAATCGAAGGCTATGTTGATGTCCAGCCTTTTGGTACTATTGTTTCCTATGAATATGATTTGATAACACCTAGCGGTATACGTGATATAGATAGCACTTTTAGTCAATCTCCGCAAGATTTCCGTCTAATTCTCATGCCTGATGAGCCAGGCGATTGGGCGATTTCAGTACGAATGATTGTTGAAGGTCTAGATGATTCGCTAAAGGATCAAGCATCATTCACAATCTTACCACCCGATGAAGGAGACACTCTTCTCTCGGTGGACCCAATAATCGAATTGGAGCAATCAATGCCTCTATCGATTACTGGCAAAGTGATACATGATGATGTAAATTCATGCCAAATTACAGATGGATTGAGTACTCAATCTGCTGATGAAACTGGAGATTTTTCTATTGGTCAAGGTGTTGTTGAGGAATCATATAACGTAACAATAACCGCAACATGCGGAGTATGGACGACCAGCGAAGATAGTCGAATTGTACGTGTGATTCTCCTTCAAGGAAATGACATGGATGGTGATGGAATACCGGATGATTCAGATTCATGTCCTAATGGATATGGCGAAGATGAAGGCTGGAATCCAAATCAAGCTACTGACAAAGACGGTGACGGCTGCCATGATTTTGAAGAAGACCTTGATGATGATAATGACATGATTCCTGATGTGGATGATGATTGTGCTTCAGAAATAGGATGGGTAAGCACTCCCGAAAATGATTACGACCAGGATGGATGCTCAGACGTTTTAGAAGATGATGACGATAATGACGGAATCACAGATCCCTTCGACCTATGTCCCAAAGGAGAAATCGGTTGGGAATCAAAACCATACACAGACTGGGACGGGGACGGATGTAGAGACCTTAGTGAAGACTTTGATGATGATAATGACATGGTCAATGACACCAACGATGATTGCTGGAGAGGCTATTCTAATTGGATAAGTAATTCAGAATTTGATTATGATGGTGATGGTTGCTACGACCTTACTGAGGATGAAGACGATGACGCAGATGGCGTAAATGATGTCAATGAAACAGGAATTGTACTTGATGAATGTCCACGAACACCTCTCAATGCACAAGATGTAGATGAGAGAGGATGTGATGCAACAGAAAGAGATACCGATAGCGATGGAGTCATGGATTCTGATGATGCATGCCCTGGTACTCCAATTGGTAATGTTGTCAATAATTTAGGATGTGCTGATTTAGATGGAGATGGAATATTTTCTAATGTCGATAATTGCTCAGATACAGAAGCAAAATGGACACCAGATGCTGCAGGATGTGCAGTTTATCAGCTACCGGTAACATGGAAAGAAAATGGTCATGGCAATAGTCGGATGGATACTGTTGCCCACTTTTCTTTACCTACACTTGATGGTACATGGTCATTCAGAAATGAATGGAATGGAGAAGATGTATACATTTTCTTGTTCAAATATACCGACTCATCAGGCAATGGAAACAACGCTGATTGGTCTAAAAGCCCAGGCTCAATGATTAGGCAGCTACCAGATAATGCACATTTGTTCTATGGTTCATTTGATAACTCATATCACAATGATGTTCAAGGAAGAAAAAACGCAGTGCTAAATGCTTTGAATCCTGATGAAGAATTAAAGTGGGAAGACAGAATTCACTACATCGATCAAGATATGTCTTCAGCAAGCGGAGGACTTGGAGATTTAATCAATAATTGGAACTCGCTGTATTATGGAATCGACAGATTCCAACGTGCCAGAGAAATTGGCTCAATATATGCTTGGACCACTCAGAGTAACGACATCACTCATTGGGCATATGAGGCAAGAATGTACAATTATGAATTCCCAACAGAAGTTAGGGAAACAGACCCCAATGTTCACACTGTAACTATCGTCGATGAAACTTGGCACAATGGAGGTTGGAGTGGAGGTTATACTTCCACCTATGAGAATGTAAGCGTGAATCTGCCAAATAACATATCCACATATGATACACTCGAAGTATTCCATGAGCACGCTTGTGAGGATAGAAGAAACAGATATCAGAATCCTGATGGCAGTTATGGAGGATGCCACGAGTGGGATTATCTTGCCTACATGAAAATCTGTGACCGTGATAATTCTAGTAAATGTGGCACTGAATTCATGCGTTGGATTACCACCTATGGTCGAGAAGGAAGATGGCTTACTGACATAAGTCCATATTTATTCATGCTAGAGGATAACGATGTTAGGAATTTCAAATACCAAGGTGCAAATAAAGGAACGATGACCATCAAACTATTGTTTTCAGACTGGGATGAAGGAGAGAGAAGTTTCGATGGTGAGCAAGTTTTCACTGGTGGTCAATTCAAAGGCCAATACAATAACGAGACACAGTACAAGAGACAACACAATTTCTCCGCACCATCTCAATATTACAGTGCAAAAATTGTTGCTACGATTACAGGTCATGGATTTAATCAGGACCAAGCAAACTGTGCTGAATTCTGTGACCATGAACACCACTACTACCTCAACGGATTCCATGCATATGAATGGCACCCAATCGTTGGAGATAGTCAAGGATGTGAGAAAGAAGTCGACCGTGGAGTTGTCGCTAACCAATTTGGATCATGGCCTTTCGGTAGAGCAGGATGGTGCGCAGGTCAAGACGTTAAGCAGTGGACATACGACATAACTGATTGGATAGATAATTCGACTCAGAACAATCTCAAATATCGAGGATTGTTTAACGGGCAAGAATATGTTCCTCAAGATACCAATGGTGGTAGTAGAGAGATACGAGCTAACATCTGGCTAGTGTGGTATGTTCAGAATTGAGTAGGCGGCGGTGCTGCCAATAATTCGAGCTTTGTTTCTGGATCGGGTGTATCCAACAACTCATAGCGAGAATTACGTCTTCGAGGTCTAAATCCTGCTCGAACAATTGCATCTTGCAGTTCATGTTCACTGGCAGACATTTTGTCTGTTCCTGAAGCCGAAACAACGTTCTCTTCCATCATGGTAGACCCTGCATCATCAGCACCGCCTAACAGTGCCATTTGGGCTATTGACAGGCCCATTGTCGGCCAAGATGCTTGAATGTGTTCAATGTTATCAAAAAACAATCGAGAAATTGCCACATGACGTAAGTATTCACTTGGCCCAGCACCTAATTCGAATTTGTTTCTACCTCGATTTCTCTTGCCGTAGGTATTGTTTTCGAGTTGTACTGGCCAAGCGATAAAGGATGTGAAACCTTTACCATATTTCGAAATGCTTTCATCCTGAAGTTCGCGAATTCTACGCATATGTTCAATTCGATGTTCTTCTGTTTCTCCAAAGCCAAATACATTGGTGGCACTGGTAATCAATCCAAGAGATTGAGCCTCTGACATAACTCTGAGCCAGTTTGCTGGAGAACCTTTCTTTGGAGAAACGTCACTTCGTACTTCGTCCACCAACATTTCTGCTCCACCTCCGGGTAAGCCATGCATGCCTGCTTCCTTTAATTTCTCAAGAACTTGCAAGGTTGAGATTCCAGTAACATCAGCAATTCCTTCTATCTCAATTGGAGAGAAACAATCCAAATCGATTGTAGGATGAAGTTCTCGCAGCGATTTGATCAAATCTGTGTAGAAATCTATGCCTAAATCGGGATTCACTCCTCCTTGCATAAGTATTCTAACACCATCGATTTGTTCGAGTTCTTTAACACGGTTACTAATCTCATTCAAGTCCTGAGTGTACGTTTCATCGTGACCTGGAGGGCGATAGAAAGAGCAAAATTGACAATTTATTGTGCACACATTTGTGTAATTGATATTTCTATCAATTAGATATGTCACTTCTTCCTTTCCGTTCATCTCGATACGGCGTTGATTTGCAGATCGACGAAGAGAATGTAAAGGTGCTTTTTCGTAAAGCACAACTGCATCCTCAGGAGATAGTCTCTGACCACTCCTCATGTGAGAGTCAAGAATTACTTGCCAAGACATACCGTTCACTCAAGCAGTTCCAACAATCGATTCGATATTAGCAATTGTTTTCGGGCAATCTCCAGAAAGAACATCTGGTCCATCTTTGGTCACTAGAACATCATCTTCGATACGAATACCAATGTTAGCATATCTCTCTGGGCAATCGACATCTGGCCTCCATGCACCAAAATACAATCCTGGCTCTACTGTGATTACCATACCTTCCTCGAATAATCGAGGTTCATCATCTGGACGATAGATTCCAACGTCATGGACATCGATGCCTAGCCAATGTCCAGTATTGTGCATGTACCATTTCTTCAATTCACCATCAGGAGATAGTGCCTCTTCAAGAGATTGATCAATCACTCCTAGATTGATTAATCCTTCAGCGAGAACGCGTCTTGCAGCGTTGTGAGGTGCATCATAGGTATTTCCTACACGGCACTCATCGATTGCAGCGAGTTGAGCATCGAGCACAATTTGATAAATTTCTGCTTGAGCCTCGCTAAATTTACCATTTACTGGCCAAGAGCGAGTAATGTCAGATGCGTATCCCTTGTATTCGCATCCTGCGTCTATCAGGATTACTTCGCCATCATCACAAGAATCATCGTTCACAGTATAATGTAGAATTGTTGCATTTTCTCCACTACCTATGATGCATGGATATGCTATTCCTGAGGTTTTACAATATTTGAACAGGCCTTCGATTATACCTTCTAATTGCCATTCGCCAACACCAGGTTTAGTGTTAGCCATTGCCTGAATGTGAGCCTGTGCAGCTATCTTAGCGGAATGACGCATTAACTCTATTTCAGCATCTGATTTGCGAAGTCGAAGTTCATTAATCATTGCAGATGGGTCTACAATGCTGACTGGACCCATACCAAACTTCTGACGCTCGCGTGAATTAGATTTCATTTCCTTTTCGACCAACTTATCAACGTCTGGGTCAACTCCCATCTTGACAAAAACACGTGATGATTCAACCAACATTTGGGAAAGATTGTCATAAAGCCAATCATGTGAAACTGCAGAATCTACTGGCCAATTTGCTTCAGCACCTTCAACTCCCGGTCTTCGGCCTTCCCAAATTTCCTTCAAGACATCTTTTGGTTGAACAAACAGTTTTGTTTTCCACTTACCATCTTCATTGAAAGCGCAAAATACTGCATCTGGATCTTCCCAACCACATAGATATAGCATATCGCTGCTGGTGCGGTAAGGATAGTGAACATCATTAGAACGAGTTGATTCATGAGGTGCTGTCACTATCAACAAATCACCTGGTCGCAATTGAGAAAATAATCTCGACTGGCGTGAACGGTATTCTTCGCCGCTAATTCCAGCAGGCTCTTCGCCGACTGCTTCAAGAGATGCCTCCCACATGTTTATGCGGTGCAGGAACTGATTATTCAGTCCTTTCATTACTAGTCATGGAATCATCCCATAAACCGTTTTCATCAGATGATTCGTTTGTGATGTCATTATCAAGTTTATTTCCTGAAGTTTCCCATTTAGGCATCGAAGACATTTCATTACCAGATTGGCTAATCCGCTTGTATAGTACAAAACCTAGAGCCAAAACACCAACTAATACTCCAATAACAGTATGGTTCAAACTACGGCTTTCATGATTTGATTTTGCACTCACGATTAGGTCCATGCTGTGAGTATCAGTAGCACCATCATCATCTGTTACTACAATTCGTAACTCGTGAACTCCTTCTTCTAAGTCACTGACCTTGTAGGTAGGTATAATGGATACTAGTTTACCTTCAAGATACCATTCATAGCTAAGACTGTCCTCATCATTACCTGTTTCAAATGATGTAATGGTTAAATCCAAAGTTTCTCCTTCTTCTAATTGCCATGAATTAGGACTATCAACATCAGATTCTGAAATACTCAGATTTATTTGTGGTACAACATTTTCAATGTTGATTGAAACCTCAGTGCTAGATATTCTTCCAACTGAATCAATTACATCTAATTGCACTGTATAATTACCAGACAATGTTGGAACTAGATTCAAGACCATACCATTAATCTCTGTACTGGAAGCAACCCTGTAGGTTCCATCTGGTTCAGTAATATACCAAATCGATTGCAGATTGTTACCCCAAACACCATCACTCGAACCACTACCATCAATGATCAAAGAATCTCCTTCGTTTGCGGATTCTGCTGCAATAATATTGGCTTGAGGGTCGGTTTGGTCAACATAGACATTTACTTCAACATGAGGAGAAACTCGAAGGAATGTGTCCTGAAGAACATATGAAAACTTCCAAACACCATCATACAATCCCAATTCATTAGCATCAATAACAAAAGATACCATCTTGGAATGTGAGGCATAATCGATATCTGCATCTATGCTCATTGAGCTAGAATTACCCTCACATGCCCCATTTGGTGCATGACACCATGACAAGATAATGATCGATTCATTTGTTGAGTTATCTGAGAATATACTAGAAGCGGTCAGCAAAACCGGTTCATCAACAATTATTGAAGAATCATGCATTGGAGATAAAACTGGATTGTGAGGACCTTCACCAATGAAGATTATCCTGTTTAGGAATTCTTTACCCATGCCATTTGATTGACTAATTTCAAGCCAACAAGTACATTCCAATCCCTGTGTATCAATCGTTATTGACCAGTTCCACAAACTGTCCTCAACTGGAATTACTTCGCTAAAGTATTCACCTGTACGCAATACTTCCCAATCGGAATATGGATCTGTAATATCATACAAAATCCAATTTGCTGTTTGAGGTGAAATCTTTGTAGTTCCATCTACAATTAATGTATCATTAACCCAAAGTCCATCAATCATAGGACTTGTCAATTTATCGCTGTTATAATTTGCAATATCATATGCGCTAGATGTTGGAAATGACATTAGCAATAATGAAGTCAAAACTAAGCATGACTTCCAAAATTGCTTCATCTATCACTCCTCAAATGCATTACACAACTGACCTTGCCCTGGGAAACTGTTGATGTCTCTAGGGTTGGTGTCCCACTTGTATTCACAGTAATTGATGTGGCCATCACCATCGGTGTCAACCATTCTATCTGCGTTGTCATATGGGTCGAAATTGAAGTAATACTCCCAGCCAGTTGCCATTCCATCGTCATCGTGGTCTTGGTAGAATACTTCAGGACCATCATCCCAATCATCGCCATCTGTATCGTTGGTGATTGGATTGGTACCGTTAACGAATTCTTCGAAACTGGTGTAATTCTCTAAATTGTCATAGAACATCTTTCCATCCGGACTATCAGGGTCAATGTGGCAATTACTAGATTGAGGGTCGTTGTATGAAGGACAGTATTTTGCAATCAAACCTGTACGGTTGAGGCCATCATTATCTGGGTCTTCCATACCATCATCGATTCCATCTCCATCTGAATCCTTCAAAGACGGGTCCATTACTCCACGTGCTCCACTAGCACTAAACGAAGCGTTGTCGACTAGTCCAATGATTAGAGCCTGCTCTGAGTACTTGACTTCCCAACCATCAGGTAGCATATCTCCATCTGTGTCATCATCGACAGGGTTGGTATTCCATCTATCTGGAGCTTCTGCACCATTTGCTAGAGTATCATTGTCAATATCATAGGTATCATCTTTCAATGAACCCTCTGAAGGATCTAACGCCCATCTTCCATTACAACTACAGAGAGAATTCATGGGCACTACGAAATTAGTCATATTCATTTCATGGATTTCATACATCTTTTCGAGAATGAAACCGCCTAACCAGTTCTTCCACATGTAACCTCCAGCATCAAGGCCACATTCGATCATTGAGTCGCAACCTGGTGGCAGCCACATGTCAGTAGCAACCCACAGGGAGTGAGACTTGGAATTATCTTCAATAGATTCGACCTGCATTTCCCAACCATCTAACATTCCATCACTATCTGTGTCATTGATTAGAGGATTCGTAGGATTCTGGAATGGTCTAGGAACGAATAGTACTTCGTATCCGTCAATTAGTCCGTCACCATCTGTGTCGGAATTATTTGCGTGTGTAAGGAAGTTATCCTGTCCAAGGATTACTTCTTCTCCATCCTCTAGTCCATCGTTGTCTGTATCATACATACAAGGGCTAGTAAAGTAATCTTCACCATACCATGAGAAACCATTCAATGCCTCTGCTTGGTCACCAAGACCATCACCATCAGTATCTGCATTTGATGCATTAGAACCAGTGTCGCAAACATCATTGAATTCTTTGTAATCTGATAATCCATCTTCATCAGTATCCCAAAGACCTGGGTCAGAGGTTACGTGAGTGGTTTGAACACCACGATTGACAACAAGAATTTCCCAACCGATAACTTCGATTCCATCTTTTAGCCCGTCGCCATCTGTGTCAGGATTTAGAGGGTCTGTCGAGCGACCGTCGATTATTCCATCGCCATCGGAATCCCTAGCATTGTATTCCATTAGATTGGTAAACATCTCATCCAATTCTACAATTTCAACCCAAACATCTAGCCTGCTTTCAATTGTGTCTCCAACTTCTACGTTGATAGCATAGACATATCCTTCAACTGGAGCCACTAATGGAATCACTTGTTGGTTTCCACCAGATAATGTGATTCTTGCACGTGCAACTGTTTGGTTAGCACTTACCCAATCATCCAATTCAACATCTATTGCAACTACTAATGCTGCATTTTCTAGTGTTGCGAATGTAACTGAACCATCACCATCAGCATCATACCCATCTCTATCTGAATCAATGTCCCCATTGGAACCGTCACGAGGGTCAAGGCCATTGGTTGCTTCCCAACCATCTGGCATACCATCTTCATCGGTGTCTGCATGCCATGGAGAGGTGAATTTCTCTTCACCAAATGCGAATGAAACTTGGAATTCTTCAATGTTGTTCATCCCATCTTCATCCCAGTCTCCGTAGCCATCTGAGTTGTTAGCAGGATCTAGTAACTGTGATGCTGCAATTGAAGTTCCTGTAGCAGGATGCTCTGCAACATTTGAGAAACAGAATTCATATCCATCAGGCATACCATCGCCATCAGTATCCCAATCAGATGGCCCGTTCATGAGTCCATCTCCGTCCATGTCTTGCTTGAACCAAGCAAGTCCGAACTCCATAGCATCGGATGCGAATGGTGCTGCTCTAGGAACAGGGTCCAGTAGGCTCAATCCGCAGTTTTGTCCTGTAGCCTTCATGACCATTATTGTAGAATTGGAAATTTCTTGAATATCATCAAGGAGGTCACCATCGGAATCTGCCAAGGTAGGGTTTGTTCCATATTCTTCTTCTTCAAGGTTGAACAACATATCAGAATCGGAATCGAGAACTTGGTCGCATGAATGTTGGCCTGCAGCGTTAGCCAGGTCGTCCCAATCTGCAATTCCATTTTCTCCATTGAAGTGGTCCTCAAGTGTTTCTTCCATTGCATCATCTAATTCAACACAATCCCAGTTTCCAGAAAGTGGGTCAAATAATGTGTAATTTCCAGCTGGATGGTTTACTTCCATCTTGTAGGTTACTTCCCACTTGTCGTTAAGTCCATCACCATCAGTATCTGCGAGTCTAGGGTTTGTTCCTTCTAAAATCTCGACTGAATTGATTAGGCCATCTCTGTCCGGGTCTCCTTTTGGACCGTCATCAGGGTCTGGCCAGGAATCCTCTTCGTCTTGCTCTTCAGCGCCCTCGGAATTTGCTTCACTTGGGTCATTATCTTCATCATCGGATTCTCCATTATCCAAAGGATTCAATCCATTTTCAACTTCCCAACCATCTGACATTCCGTCTCCATCCGTATCAGGATCGTCAGGGTCAGTACCGTACTGAGCCTCAATAGAATCTGCCAATCCATCATCGTCACGGTCCTGTGATTGACCAGTGTTGGAACCATCTCCAATCAAATCATCCTCGACAGCAGGGTCGAAATCTCCTGCACCTTCACTAGTTTGAAAGAATCCAGTTGCTCCAACGAATAGTGACCCGAAAATCAAAGTCGAAACGATTGCTACGTAGGCCATTTGGTTGTGTGACACAGTCATGATAATACGCTCCGCACGCTAATGCAGATAACTCCACTACAGTCTTACAAATAAACCTTCACGGTAAATGATTTGACTAAAATACTAATTTTTGGGCTGAAATCAGGAGATTTCATACCGACTTTGCAATGTTATTTCGATAAAATCATCGCCCATTTCAAGACCTACTTTTACCGGCCTTCCTTCACATCTAACCCATGCACCTGCAATGAATCCAGTAGTTATGGCAGGAAGAGGTAATTCAGTAAATTTCATCGAAACTCCGCCATTGGAATCAATTGACTTTACCTCCACAGGGGAAGAAAGACCCTTAGGAGCCAATAGTGTATTACAACTTTCCATCCAACCGTCAGCGTCTGCAGCCAAAAATATCTCTTCTCCTGCAATGAATAATTTCTTGCTGGCTATGGCCAACGATAGAAATCCATCACCTAAAACTGGCCATGAATTTCTCTCATCCTCGCCTATATTGGCAATTAATCCTGCACATGACTCCTGCAACCTAATGAATAGCCCTGCTGGCAATAGGTGATGGCTCAAACCATCTATCTTCCAATCCGATTCTACATCTATTGAATAAGGTGATGAGGTAGAATATATCTTGCCAACAGAATTTGATTGAGGAATGCTTTGATTTGAGTCCTCCAGAGAAAGTATGCAAGAGTCTGAACTCTTTTGCTCCCATCGCATTCGATACCTCTTTCCATCTATCCTCTCGATTTGAGCTTGAAGAATTCCCGAAATAATTGGAGTCAAAACATTGCTCTGAAAACTAGGCGGCTTTAGATTGGGCCTGCCCCAGCCATGTAACCACCATCGATGTTCTATGGCTTGCAGAATTTTCTTTTTCTTGAATATCCCTGTTTTATCCAAATATCCAGCACTCAGAAGATTTTCTTCTTCATCACATGCTGCATTAGCCAGACGTCTACCCATAGGTTTGTCAATAGTTTCTTCAAAAAATCTCCACCAAGAATCAATGCCATCTGAACGCCATCTTACCCATGATTTACCATTGGTATCGATAATTAAGCCATTATCAACTGAAAAATTCAAACTTAAATCTGCCATTAAATTTGCATCAAGAAGAGTATCGGCTTCATCGATAAGTGGCATAAAAATCACAATGGATATCCGTTTTGATTTTCCTCGTTGAAACAGTATCTGATTATTTGATAATTTGATTTGAAATCATTAACGTCTTGCTTGACAGTTTTTGGATCCTCGCCATTCAATAATACTCGAGCATAGAAACGTGCGACATCTGTCATTTCATCAGTACCCATTCCAACTCTTGTCAATTCCTGAACACCCAACCTTAGACCTGAAGGTGTCATCGCTTTGGTATCTCCTGGAAGCATGTTCATGTTTGTAATAATTCCAGCCTGTTCTAACAAATCAGCAGCTTTTGCACCTGCTCCTGAATCAAGTTCACCATGACGAGTTAGTACTTGATGAGATGCAGTATATCCTCTGGATTCTGCTAGAACATCAAACCCTTCTGCCGCTAATGCTGAACCAAAGGCCTGAGCATTAGACACCGTATTGCGAGATAATTCTTCACCGTATTCCATGAATTCTGCTAATGCTACAACTTTACCTGCAACGTGGTGCAAATGATAGGAAGAACAAGTGCCAGGGAAAACTGCATTATTCAATCTCCTCTGAAACTTTTCATCAGAACTTGAAGACAGAATAAATCCACCTTGAGGGCCAGGGAATGTTTTGTGGGATGAACCGGTCATGATATCTGCACCTTCATGTAACGGGTCCTGAAAGCAACCACCTGCAATTAATCCTAAAACATGGGCACCGTCATACATCACCGTAGAGCCAACTTCATGAGCCGCATCAGCCAACTCTTTGAGAGGAGTTGGGAAAAGGAAAACCGATTGACCAAATAGAGCTACCTTCGGTTGAATTTCTCGAATCAATTCAGCTGAAGCATCAATGTCAGGCTCCATCCTCTCTTCATCCCAAGGATATGTAGAGAGATTCAGATCTCTCAAACCTACTGCACCCATTCTAGCATGAGAGATATGTCCGCCATCTGCAGTTGAAACCGCAGTGATATTATCCCCTGGTTTTGATAATGCCTTCAATGCTGCAATATTGGAAACGGTTCCACTCGTAGACTGGATATTTGCAAATGGAACATTGAATAGTTCCTTGGCCAAATTAATTCCTAATTCCTCTATGGTATCGAAATCTCCACAGCCCTGATAATATCGCTTGTATGGCAAACCTTCTGCATACCTTCCGTGAAGATCACTTGACACTATCCTTTGAACCATTGGAGACACTATATTTTCACTGGCAATCATACCCAGTCCATCACGATAAAGTGCACCACTATCTGCTACAGCATTCATTACTGTTCTTGCGTGATTTATGTTGGCTGGGCTTGCTTTCCAACCACCTGCTGGTTCAACCATGTGACATGCACTGTACAAGCAGCCTTTGACCCTTTGGAATAGAAGGACAGAGACTCAATTCAACTTGGCCTTCTAGGTCCTCGATTATTTGTGGCCCTATTTTGCTTTTCAGAACGTATGGTATTGTGAGGAATTCCTTTTCTAGTTAAATCAGATGACATGATATTTGATTTAGTCCTTGAACGACCTGTTGGCTTACCTGCCTTACCGGACTTTCTCTGAATCAACTGTGACCTACCCCTGTAGGCAACTGGGCCAACTAATCTTTCCATTGCTGGAACTTCTGAACCTACTTCCTTAGGCCTTTTGAGCCACCAACCAGGGGATAGATTTTGGGACCTAGAATCCTTCTCTCTCTTCATTGCATTTGCTCTTCTAACCAATTTTGGTCGAACAGATCTTTCACTATCTTTTGAAACATAATTGGTCAGCCAACCTGGTAGACCAATGTCATAAACAATACCGTTGATGGTCAACAACATACCAGATAAGAGTAGATGGGTTCCAACCGGTAACTCACTTCGACTCAAGTTAATTTTGTGTCTTTTTATTCTCTTGGCATAAGCCACCATAGCTTTCTGGTCACGGTGTCTTATCACTCTAGATTGTTGCTTACTAAATCTTCTAGCACTTTGGTGAAGGAAAATTGAACCTAAGGCAACAGACCATCCTTGCAACATACCTACTTCTCCTGAGACGTAGATACCTGCAAGAATCCATAATGGAGTTAGAACTCCCCAATTGAATACTTGAGAAATAATGCCAGAGGTATACCTTGGAGTCATTTTGCGTTCTACTGCGCTTGCAGCTGCAATCAAGATATTTGCGTTTAGAGCCTCGTCGACTCCGCTCTTCAACATCAATGCAGCAACAGGATTCACTGGAGCATCATCTATCCATTTACGAGAACGCTTAGTTGCTGAGTTGGTAAGCGCTACCTCGAGTTCGTCATTATAGTCGGATTTTGGACGACCTAGGATGTTTGCCAACGCCTTTACTCTAGGGTCATATGGGTCCGTTTCTTCCAATTCAGTAAGCACACTCATGGCACTATGCCACTCGCCTTTATCGATTAAACAAAGAGCTGCAGCAATTCTCGGTTTTGCCATCAAAGGATATTCTCTGACCAAACGCAAAGAAATATCCATTGCTTCTTTATGCTTATTTTGTGCACGTAAAAGGGCGACATGAGATAACCTTGCATTCAATGTTAGGCTGTCTTTGTGAAGAGAACCATCTGTTGGTTGAGGGCTCCAAGAACGTAGCATGCGCATCAAATCATTGAGATGATCAATACATGGGTTGTTTTCCCAATCCCATAAATCATCTTCATCAACTGTACCATTCCAAGGGTCGAACCATTCGCAGATGAATGCTAGCAACTCAGGCTCATCATATCCTTCTGGTTGCTGAAGATTGTGAAGTGCTTCTCTAGCAGCATCTAATCTGCGACAAGCAATATGACCTGCGGCCACAATCATTCTGGCCTCGTCATCATCCCCTCCAGCCTGTGCGAGTACTTTCTTTGCTTCCTCGATAGCCGTTGGCCATAGACCACGAATGGCCATTTCTAACATTCTAGCACGACTTTTAGCCATTCTAACGATGGCCTCATCTTCACCAATAGAGCGTTCCTGGAATCTTATCAGAGCATCAAGGTCATTGTTTAATGCCGCATCAGCAACCAAATCAGACATCCAATTGCCTCCACCACTCATAATGGCACCTTCTCTTCTTTGGTCCGGATTCAAATCAAACTTCAAATTGCGCAATGAATTGAATTTAGCAACAGACAGGACCCATGTTAGTAAGAAAATACTCTGACCTACAGCAATGAAAATCCAAGTAACCAATAAACGGTTCTTCTCATCAAAACCGCTATTTTCGAACCAATCGATGAATGGCATTAGATCACCAAATTCTTTGTAACAAACCAATATCAATAGCAGTGCAGTATATCCACTAAAACCTGCAAATGCAAAGTAAAGAACTCTTGCTTGCGCCCTATCTTCTGAACGAATTTCACGAGGAGATGCTAGTAATACACCGCCTAATCCTCCGAATGCTTGTCCTCCAAGGAACAAGTTTCTAATCAGTTCAAATATGAAAGCAAGACCTACAATAGCGATATTTAATGATAGATATGCTGCTAAAATTTCTGGCAAACTTTTCAGCGCTTCCCATTCAGCTAGCAATGGATTTTCTTGAATCTGAAGGTAAACCTGATGGCCCAGAATACCACCATAGTTCAGAACCTCCTGAGAATTATCAGGATTGTTAATCATCACATATGCAACCGTTACAATTCCATTAATTGCAGTGAGTGGCATTGTCAAAAGGAAGAGAATCAAAATGAATGCAAATGCACGGCCAATGAATCCCAATTTCTTAGCATCGATAGGATTTGGTCTTCCTAGCCAGGTTCGGTATTTTCCAATCATCAGCATGTTCCAAGAAGCACCCATTATACGACCATATGCTAGAATGGTAGGACCCATGAATACTAATCCTGCAATCGCCAAAGCGAGTGGTTTTTGCTCATCAGTAACCCTTGGCAGCAAGAGTAAATACGAACCAATGGAAAGCAAAAACAAACCGATCAATGTACCGCTTCTACGGAAGAAAAGACGGAAAAACTTGGTTTTACCAATTCCAACTCTTCTGCCTACTAGTTGACCGTTTAATGATTCCCAGGGAGAAATCAGAATTGGAATTAAAACCAATAATCCCATCAACAAAATGTTAGGGAGATAGTAGACTTCAGGTTCGAAAACCAATTCCGCAATAAGCAGAAGAACGCCTGTCATAGCCATCATGTAGAGTGCAATACCAAAACCTACGTTAGGTAACTTCAACAGTTTCTTCACTCCACCTCTACCCTTGGTGAGACTATGGACCTCATACAAACCATCGTCTATCTCAAAACCAACTTGTAAACCAGACAACTGAGTTGGAATCATCCATTTCCACAGAATTAATGCTGTCAAAAATGCAATTAGAAATGGGAAAAGATGGTCAATGGATAAATTCGCTGGATTCTCTATCGTGCTTGCACTAACTAGTGGTAGTAAAACCACGCTAAGCAAAGCGGCGAGAATCTGACTCCTCATCACCCATGCCTACGGCATGTGCTTCATCATCTCTTCGCCGACCTGTGACGAGCCAAAAACTTCTCAATTTTGTCGAATGCTAGGTTAAGTGTCTCCTCATCGGCCAAATATACAATCCGAATATGACCTCTGCCTTTTTCTGGAGAAAAACCACTTCCATGAACAACTAATACATGTTCCTCATGAAGTAATTTCAATACAAATTCCTTGTCATTATTGGACCAATAGTCGTCATCCAAGCGAACGAACATGTAGAATGCTCCACCTGGTGCTTCAACTTCCAACCCTTCGATATTTGCAATTCTATCGAGGCAAAGTTGTCGTCTTTTTTGAACTCGAGATGAATATTCATCCATCCATGACCTGTCTTGTTCTAACCCTGCAAGATATCCCAATTGAGCAGGGGTGCTAGCACATAGCCTTGAGCGAAGAAGTCTTTCAATTCCATCTCTCACATCAACCATTACATTTGTTGGGTCGTGAATTGCAAGATATCCGATTCTCCATCCTGGTGCATAATACACTTTGGAAACACCATTCAATGCGAATACTGGGACATCATTGGAACGTGAAGCTATCGATGCATGCTTACCACTGAAGTCTAAGCCATCGTAAATCTCGTCAGCCACAATCATACAGTTTGGCCATTTTTTTGCTATTGAAAGTAGTCTATCTATCTCATCACTACCCGCTACATTACCGGTCGGATTATTTGGATTGATTACGACAAGTAATCTCACATCATCATCCATTTTTGCTTCTATATCATCAAAATCGATTGACCATCCATCATTAGATTTTAGGGCATATTCAATGGTTTGAGCGCCATACATCTGAGGATAGGCCATGTAAGGAGGATAATGAGGGCCTGGTGCGAGAACTTTGTTTCCTTCCTCCAAAGTTGCAGCGAAAATAATCTGAAGTGCCTCTGTGACTCCGTGACAAACATAGACATCGCTTGGAGCACAGTTCCAACCTTTGTTACTCTCATCTTCTGATATGGCTGCTCTCAATTGAGCAAGACCATATGAGGGAGAGTATCCGTTATTTCCTTCAGCCAGACCTTCTCGATATGCTTCAACCATATGCTGAGGAGTGGGAAGTCCAGGGTATGCAATCGGATCTCCGATGTTTAGTTTGATAATTTTATGACCTTCCGATTCCAGTTTAGTTGCTGGAACGACTACATCTCGTATTGCATATTCAATTGTTGATGCACGAGATGAGACTGGAATCAAGAGACCCCACCCATCCTACAAATCTCATCATATTGTTGCTTTGAAACAGGTTGAACAGACAGCCTTTGACCTCTTTGAACTAGAGGCATATCATCTAACGCAGAATTAGCCTTGACATCTGCTAAACTAACCATATCCATCTCCTGAACTGGTTCGATATCTACCATAATCCATCTTGGATTATCCGGAGAGGATTTCTCATCGAAATATTTTGAATTCGGGTCCCAAGAAGTATGATCAGGATAACCTTCACGACATACTCGAGCGATACCTGCAACATGTGGAGGTTTAGTATTAGAATGGTAGAAGAGAACCATATCTCCAACCTTCATATCATCTCTCATGATATTTCTAGCTTGATAATTCCTAACACCGTCCCAGTGGGTTGAACCATCTGCTACTAATTGCGAAAATGGATAGACGTCGGGCTCAGACTTCATCAACCAGTATCGGGGCATGAACTGGCGTCTAGGTGGCATCCCTTAGAGTTCACCATGCATCGCCACGGTCCGGAATTAGGGTAGCATCCATTGTATCAATGTCTCCGCGAGAGCCTACGCTTCCCAATCCTAATTTGCGGGCCATCGAACTAGCACCACCCGTTGAGCCAATTCCTAATTCCTCAAGAAGAACGAAAATAGCAGGGAGTAAAATTAGAGCGCTTGCTGCTGCAATCCAAAGTAATATGATAATTACAGTGATGAACGGTTTAATTTCAGGAATCGGAATTTGGTATGCGGTAACCATTCCTAGAGTTGTCACTGTAGCCGCCTCAAACAACGACATACCCGTACTAACTGTCGAGGTTCTAATCGCTTCAATACCGCCTCCCAATTCGCGTATACGGTTGGCTATGTGGATAGAAAAGTCGACACCTACACCAACAAGAATGGAACCTATCATTACGGTTACAAGAGATAATGAAACATCCATTTGCCACATTACCAACCATTGTAATGCAACCGTAGCGATAACAGGTGCAGTAGTCCACAATGAGAATCTGATATCCTTGAATACAATTGCCAATGTCATCAAGGTGAGAGCTACTGCAAACCCTAGAGAAGACCATTGGCTACCAACAATTAATTCGTTGACAGCAATTGCTGTTGCAGCAACCCCTGTCAAATCTCCAGCGTGAATATTACCTTCATAATCACGAGATGCATATTCGTTCACCTGATTTACCGCATCCGATGTTTCAGCAACAGGAACGAAGGGCATATCTACATAGATCAAATTTCTACTATAATCATCAGAAATGAATAGTCCACGAGTTTCATCTGTTAAACTGGAGTAGAAAACATTCAACAAAAATCTCTCAGCATTTTCATTTTCAGTACCATTTGCACGTGGAGCTGTCAGTACTTCCCAGAAAGTGACGTCCTCAGAATATTGTCTATTCAAATAAGGCTCTAATGCATCTTTTAGATCATCTGGAACAAGTGGATTATCGGTGATATTCCACAAAGGAGTTCCACTAATATTTCCACCGAAACCTACAGATTTCATCAGGAACACAATGCTAACTGCGTTAGTTTGCTCGATTGTATTGAGATTATCTTCTAGTGCCGATAACCCCAGCAATTTTTCAACGGGTTCTGCCTCTGTAATAGGCGCATTTCCAGAAATGTCTCCATGAATTAGAACCATTCCCACTTGGCCAGCATTGAAATCTCGAGAATATTGTTTCATAGTTACAACTGAGGCTTCATCTTCAGGAGCCATTCCTAGCAAATCGATATTTTCCTCAACATTTTCTTGGCCCCAGAATCCAGAAACAAATATCAAAACCATGAACACTGCGATGACTCCTTTAGACCATTTAATCGGAACCTGTACTACCTTTTCGAAGACAGGTAGAGGTGGATGCTTAGGCTTTCTCAAATCCAGTAATAGTGTCAGGTTTGGAACCATCGCCATGGTTAGTAAATAGACGATGACAATTCCTCCAGAAAGAGCGATACCAACTGTTTCAATTGGCTTCATAGGAGTGAAAGTTAGAGAGATAAAACCGATTACAGTTGTAACTGCTGATAGGAATACAGCTCTTCCGGTAGAGGCAAGCGATTGCCTAATCTTTTCATCTTTGGTTCCAGTCTCTTCAGCATATCGATTCGTTATGTGTAATCCATATGAAACACCGAGAGCCAAGAGAATAGGACCTACAATAATTACCGTCATGGTAACTTCATACCCAGTATAACCCATTATTCCTAAAGTCCAAAATACAGAACACAGGGTTGGTAATCCTGCGATTACTACGACCTTGAATCCTTGTAAAGGACGCCAAGAGCCTGTTTGAAGAACATCGGAGTGGAACACGAACAAACCTAGTGCTACTAACACAATAGCAAGCGGGAAAATTTGCCAGAACAATTTGAACGAGAATTCAGTAACTGCATTTGTAATTGGAACTGGTCCAGTCAAAGTCATTGAAATTCCTAAATCTTCCCAATTACACAAATCGTTTCCAATCGGGTCACCGTTTTGGTCATATTCACATGGGCGTGATTCCTTAGATATGTTGTCAAGAATTTGTTGAGTTTTCTCAATCACTTCTTTGGCAGTCTTTGTCTCATCGACAGCGATGATGATTACTGCCTTGTCAAGGAAACCGTCACCATCTGTATCTCTAGCCATCTTGTCCAAACCAGGAGATGGAGTGCCGTCGTCTTCATACATCTCGTTTACAATTGTATCAATAGTGGTTTGAGATGGAATTCGATAAGCACCAAGAACTGGGTCGAATACTCCCAATGCATCTTTCAATGCATCTCCAGCATCCTTAGCTGCACAATCTGGTTCGTTAGGAGGACAAACTTCAGCGACTAGTTGATCGATGAAAGCATCTTCAACTCTGGCAGCGCTTGAGTTGACTTCTTTGATAACTGTAGAGAGAGATAATGCGTAAATCACGTCATCAGTAGGGTCAGATAAGCGAGGATTCAACTTATTCTCTACATACGACATTTCTTGTAGAATCCGTCTATCATCGATTGGTTTTTCAGGAGAATCAATGTAGATAATCATAACATTTGTCGACCAATTCTTCTCAACTTCCTGAATACTTTCTAGAACAGGAGAACCTTCTGGAAGATATACATCAAGGTCACCATTAACATTCAATGATGGGTCATCTCCTGGTTTAATTGATGTTCCATCTACGAAGCCAGAATGATAGGCGAAGAATGTAGAAGCAAGCAAGCAAATCAGTACCATGAAAATAGGGAATTTTGTCAAGATTCCGGTTGCACCGTGTTTTTGCCATTCTCTTTGAATTGATTTTGGAGCATCTAAAACGGCATCCAGTGTTTTACGAGCATCCCACTCTTTGACACGATTGGTCAAGTTTTCTTGGCCGTGACCGAATATGCGGGATAAACGATTCTGAAGTGATGATGATTCGTCATCAGGCTTGGAATCGTCAGCCACCATGTTGCCCCCCTGAATACCCGTCGTGCTTAGACCATTTGAAAGCATACCCATCAACTGTGCAAAGTTTAGTCTTCCAATCAGTTCAAAGGTAAAGCCCGACACGGCCGTTTGGACCTGTGAGGATAACGCACTCAGGGCCGGTGAGCAAAATGCCAGCTCCTAGACTAAACGATAAGAGATGGTCAATCGACCTAGAGAAGAGAATTCAAGAGGAACATTATGCAGATGAGGCTGCATATTCTCAGCGATATGGTTTCAATCCAAATTCAGGAAAAGAGATTTTTGTCATTGATACTCCACCACCATATCCTAGCGGAACATGGCATATTGGAGCAGTTGCTCAATACAGTATGATAGATGTGATTGCACGCTCCCAGAGATTATTGGGTAAGGAAGTCAAGTTTCCATGGGGTGTAGACCGCAATGGAATCAATGTTGAATTTACAGTTGAAAAAAATACTGGAAAGAAAATGAAAACCTACGACCGAGCTGAATTCCTGAAATTGTGTGAAACAACTATTGAAGAATTTACCCAATCCATGAGAAACACGGCTCGTAGAGTTGGTCTGTCAATGGATTTTGCAAACGAATACTTGACCGATGCCCCAAACTATCGAATGGTTACTCAAACTATCTTTACAGAGTTATTCAAGCGTGGTGCAATAATCGAGGACTTGCGCCCTAACATTTACGATCCTGTAGAAGGGACAACAATCGCTGATGCCGAGGTTGAACGACTACAAAGGAAGACGAAACTCGTAGATGTGAAATGGCAAACTGAAGATGGTGAGGAGTTGATTATTTCGACAACAAGACCAGAGTTGATTTGTGCCTGTGGTATTGTAGTTGTACACCCTGATGATGATAGATACAAGCATTTGATCGGCAAGAAAGCAATGCTCCCAATTCCTGTTGATGGCAGAGAAATTAGTGTTGACATAGCAACTCACCCGTCGGTCAAGAGCGATTTCGGTTCTGGGATTTTGATGGTCTGTTCATTTGGCGACCAAAACGACGTTGCGGTTTTCCGTGAACTCGGACTTACGCCATTCCAAGCAATAGATTTGGAAGGATGTATGACTGAAATTGCAGGCCCATTCTCTGGAATGAAAGTGTATGAGGCTCGTAAATCTGTAATCGAATACCTCGAAAGTGAAGATAAAATTCATCAAATAATCGAAAAGGAACAGGAAGTCCCAGTTTCAGAAAGAGGTAAAAATCCAGTTGAAATTATTCTCTTGAAGGAGTGGTATGTTAGACAAACTCACATCCAGGATAGAATCGCAGAATTGGCAGAGGAAATCGAGTTCCACCCTCCAAGAAACAAGCAATTCTTACTTGATTGGATGGAAAATATCTCAATTGATTGGCCAATTAGTCGAAGAAGATGGTATCATACAGAAATTCCAATATGGTATGCGGATAATGGAACGAAGGTGATATGTGCTCCTTCAGGAATCTATGTTCAGCCTTGGTGCCAATCACCTCCAGAAGATAGTGAAGTACTGGACAGAGAAACTCGTGATGTATTGGGAACCTATTCAGAGATGAAGGATAATTTGGGAGATGTTGTCGGTGAGGAAAAAGTATTCGACACATGGATGGATTCAAGCAATTCAAACCTGTTTGTTTCAGGATACCTAAATGACATGGATACCTTCGACAAGGCATTCCCTACTGCAATAAGACCTCAGGGCAAAGAAATTGTTAGAACTTGGTTGTACTATACATTACTGAAAAGTGCTCTTCTTTTGGATAAGCCAGGATTCAAACATGTTTGGATCGATGGATTAGGCATGGACCCATGGGGTCGAAAAATGTCTAAGTCGTTAGGAAATGGAATTGATGCTGATAGCGTTCTTGAATGCGGTGCTGGTGGGCGAACCGGCTCATGGAGAGTCAAGGGACCAGATAAAAGTGTACAGTTGAAAGCCAACAAAATAGGTTCAGAATGTTTCAGATTATGGAAAGCATGTGATGCACAAGTAGGTGATGATTTCCAAATCAACCCTGAAGAAATCGAAGCGAAATATTTCGGAGTCCTGACAAAACTGTTCAATGTAGCAAGATTTGCAAGTCAATTCGATGTACCAGAAGATTTGGATGATGTCCCTGACAATCTTTCGATTGAAGACCGATGGATTTTGGCAGAATTTTCAAATTCAATGGAGAAAGTAGAGAATGCATGGAAAAATTTGGATATTTACACTGCAACTCAGGCACTCAAGACATTTGGAACTGGCATATTACCTAGCCACTGGCTAGAGATGTCGAAATCAAGATTGTATGATGGTGACAAAAATGCTGCATGGACAATTCATAGGATTGTTCGTGACTTGATGTCGGGACTATCTCCTGTTTGCCCGTTCTTCACGCACCACATATCCAGTACATTGTACCAAACAAGTGCTGTTGATGTTCGAGAATTCCCATCAAGAACTCCAAATGATGATTCTCTACGTGAGTTAACTAGCTCAATCGAAGATTTCAATGGAATAACTTGGAAAACAAAGAAGGACGCTGGACTTTCGTTGAATGCTCCGATTTCAGGTATTGAAATCCCTGATAATTTGAAGGATTTCACTGCGATTTTAACCCAGATGCATAAACTTGAATGATCACTCGTCTAAATCTAGTGTAGATTGACGAGTTAGAGGCATTTCGAGATTTCCTAGGCGAAAACCAACCAATCTAATTGGTCTATCCAAGTCAACATGTTCAGCAAATAACCCATGGGCTAGTCTCATGAAAACTGTCTCATCATCCATTGCAACAGGAATAGAACGCCCATGAGTATGTGTTTCAAATCCCTGATATCTAATTTTGACCTCCCCCAATCTACCTGCAACATTCATCTCTTTAGCACGTTTCATTACCTTTGAAACCAAAAGGGATAGTTGGTCTAAAACATGTTCACTATCTGTTTGATCATACTCAAATGTGTGCTCCTTACCAACTGATTTTCTACTTCGTAATGGGCTTATGTCATCACTGGTTTCCCCTTCTATTACCCTAATTATCCAAGATGCGAATCTTTCAGAAGTAAATCTAGCTAAAGCGATCTCACCAAATTCTGCAGCTTCCGACATAGTAGAAATCCCCCATTCTGCCAATCTAGTGGCCGTTTTTGGACCAATACCCGGAACCTCTCTAACCGAACGACCATCGAAGAATGTTACCAATTGGTCAGGTAGTGTTCTATGGATGCCAGCAGGTTTGTTTTCTTCACTACCCATCTTGGCTAGAATCCTAGTTGGGCCTATTCCGAAAGATGTGGATAGACCTAATTCATCAAGGATTTTTTTCTGTAAATTTTGGGTTAATGCTAACGCTTTATCCCAGTCTTCATCACAATAATCGGTTACATCAAGATATGCTTCATCAATACTGGCTTGCTCGAATCTATCTGCATGTTCTGCTAAAATTTTCATCACTTTCCTGCTAGCTCTTGAATACAAACCCCTTGTTGATTTCAGATAATGCCCATTGCCATAAGGAGGGCCTGGGCATCTACGCCAAGCCTCAGTGATTGGCATTGCCGAACGAATACCATATTTTCTGGCAGCATAATTGCAGGTAGAAACTATGCCTCTACCTTTGCCACCTTTGGGATCTGAACCCAATATCAATGGTACTTCGGGGTCCAAATTATGGTGCAATGTTTCAACTGCTGCAAAGAAGGCATCAAGGTCACAATGAATTAGAATCCTTGACGCCATGACATAATTACAAAGTCGGAGGTTTTTGAAGAACGCGAAACCCATGCTTTCATGAAGAAGTGTTAGTTAAGCAAAATCATGGCCGCAATCAAACCTATTCTAACAGGTGTTGTCGGTCTTCTTCTTCTTGCATCTCTAATTGGATACTCTGGAGAAGAGGTTATTGATAACGTTCCAAAGCCAGATGCTGGATTGTGTGGGGTTACAAAAGATGCATTCTCAAATGTTCCTGGTTCGGGAGCGTTAATTGACATAGATGTAGATGTCACATGGGATGATAATACTGTATGGATTGGAATCATTGATGTCAAAACATATGATTCACTAGAGAAATTGGGCGGAAATGCTGATGGTGAAATTGTTTCTTGTAATGAGGAAATTAAATTCATCGCAGGTGGGCCATCATCTGGCAAGGGCTCGAGTTTTACATGGGAGCCTGACGGTGATGAATTCCACATTATGATCGGTTCAATGGAAGAAGCCGGAGATGAGGAAGAAGATGATGATGATGACCCTTGGCCTTTTGATGGCGAATCTGAATCTTATTCATTTATCGATGAGTTCACTGTAAAGGTAGACTATGATGCATCTGGAGGTTGGGGAGTGATTGTAATTCTATTCCTAATCGAAATTGGATTGGTCTTTCTAACAGCCCAAGATAGAAGGTAATCACAAGAATTTAGAATTCACAATTGTTTGTGGCTTTTTACCAGATAATGCTTCGATTACTGCGCGAGCGATGTCCATCCCAACACGCTGTTGTGCTTCTTTGGTTGCTGCACCAATGTGAGGAGTTCCATGGAAATTCTCATGTTGCACCAATGCATAATTTTCAGGCAAAGGTTCGACTTCGAAAACATCCAAAGCAGCGCTGGCAATTGTTCCATCATTCAAAGCAGAAAGAAGTGCATCCTCATCGATTATTCCTCCTCTGGCACAATTAACAATGTGATTGCCGCATTCAATACCGCTTTGTTTACCCGGCATCATTTTCATCCTCTTTGCATTGACCAAATGATGGGTTTCTTCCGTCAAATTACAATGTATCGAAATATGAGTGCAAGTTTTGAATAGAGAATCTACTTTTTTGTGCAGATATGCTCCTTGTGCTTTAGCTACCTTCGGAGGTAAATATGGGTCGTAAGTGTGTATTTCCATCCCTAATGATGTGGCGACTTTAGCAACACCTTGAGCGATCCTTCCAAATCCAATTAGACCCAAACACTTTCCAGATAATTCTGTACCTTTCATCTCCTTCTTTTGCCACTTTCCTTCTCTCAATCCACGGTCTGCTTTAGGCACATGTCGTAAAGACGACAACAAATGTGCAATGGTTAATTCAACAACAGATTGAGTGGATGCGTTTGGGGCGTTCACCACCATTATTCCAGCTGTACCTGCAGCCTCCAAGTCGATATTATCAACTCCAACACCTGCTCTTCCAATTACTGTAAGGTTATCACTTTGTGAAATTACTTCGGATGGCAATTTTGTAGCACTCCTTACAATTATGGCGTCGAAATCATTCAATGCACCTGCCATTAATTCTGAATGCTCAATGAAACCTTGCACAACTTCATGACCTGCTTTTTCCAAAACAGAAACCGCTTCGGGAGCCATCCCGTCTGTAACAGCAATTCGTGCCATTATCGATAGTTCAAGCATAGACCCTCCATGAACATTCTTGAGGGTGGGCGGTTTCAGATAGGCATGGCCACAACTCTCGATGCCGAGAATTTGTTGTGGGCCATCGGTATTTTGGCGCTTCCCGTCATACTGGCTTTACCTGCTAAATTACTCTATCAAACTGTAATTTTGGGAGTTGGTCCTGCGGAGCGAACATACAGGGCTACCGTGCAAAGAATCATTGATGCCGGGATGCAAGTTGAACAATTTCGAGGAGTTTTGGATGATGAAGCAAGGAAGTTAGGAATCAAGCCTAGCCGTGCTAAATTAAACGAAACCGACATTCTCTATCCACTTACAATCACTCACTTTCTACTTACACCAATGATATTCATCCTACCAGTTGTAGCAATAATTTCACTGCCAATAATCATTCTTGGAATACCTGTATTGTACCTACTTGAAATTGTGATAATTAGGAGACGTGGTTTGATTAACGCCATCAAATTACTTGAAACATGGTTTGGAAAACAAATTATTCACATACCAAATGCTGGTAATGATCATTTCAGTAATGATGCTAAAGTTCTGGAAGCTTCAAACATTGCAGTTCATTTCCATAAAGTTCCGAGAGTTGTTTTCCTGGGATTATTTTCATGGCTGATTATCCATTGGACTTTACGATTGGATTCAATTATTCTTGAGTTCACAATTTCTGGGTTGTTTTACATCTTACTGCTCAGTATAGTAGGTATTGTTGCAACCGCATTAGAATCCAATTTGGTGTTGGTCGACCCTGCACGTGGCCGTATTATTCCGATTGCAGACTGGCTGGATTCAATGCTTACACCGATTGTTGGTGTGGGATTGCTATTCTTGTTGGGTCGAGATTTGATGGCTGAAGCCAGAGATGGAGGAAATACAATTCTTTTCTCTGCCACTGTTTTGATGGTTCTTTATGTTGCAACAGCAGTCGGAGTAACCTTCCAATGGGGATATGCTTGGTGGCGTGGTAAGACCATTAGGAAGAAATTCGAATTACAAGCGATTGACAAACTGAACCCTCAATCCTACGATTTGACACGTAGTAGAGGACGAATACTTCTCAATGTGCGCTGCCCGATGGCTGAAAGAATTGAGAACAGTATTGGTCCAGGAACCACTCTTTCATTCACCGATTTGGATAATCTTCCATCTGCTCATGAAAATGTACTCAAGAGCCCAGAAAATCCATTGGATTAGTTAATCCAAGGAATATCTTCTGGTATTTCAGCAAAAATATTTGCAGGAAGAGCAGTCTTGATTTTGGAAACATATCCAAGATTTGCAGAAGTTGTTTCTTGCCATGTTGCATATTCTTCAAAAGTTTCCATTTTCAGTACCAAATTGTTTTCTCGGTTCCATCCTAGACTTTGCATTTCAGTCCCAGGTGGGTCATGTCCAGTACATACCAGTACATTTCCAGAGAATCTTTCTAGAACATCAAGAGCTTGCCAATGCATGTGTGTTCTCCCACTAGGAAGGTCATCTCGACCAACTCCACCGTCACCGGTGAACAAGAAATCGCCTGTGAAAATGTATTCACCGCATTCGATAATCATTGAATCACCTGTGTGCCCTGGTGCATGGTGGAAATGAAAATCAATCTCCCCCATTGACACAGTAGAATCTTCATCGACGTAGATGCTTACACCTAAGGAAGGGGTATCGTTCCACATGACATATTCACAATTTGTCATTTCAACAAGTTTGAAGCAACCAGTGATATGATCTGCATGAGTGTGAGTGGCCATAGCATATTCCAAACTCAATCCTTGTTCCTCAATCAATGATAGATAGTCTCCAAGGTTATCCCATACGGGGTCGATAAGAGTCGCTTTGTTGGTCGAATCACATACCACAAGATATGTCATCGCCCACATTTCCTCATTGAGTTGCTCGACTCGCATGAAGGGCGCTAAGGCGGGCTATACTTCAATGGTTCACATTGCTGGAATGAATGGGTTCAAGAACCCCTGCCCTAAAGTCTGACCATGAGCACCGTAGAGATTCTAGTTTTGGGCATTCTGTTCGTGATTGTAATTGGATTTCAAATAACAATTTTCAAGAGATTGAAGCCAGAAGAAATCGAGGATACATCGATTGATTACAACAATCAGTTTAGTGAAATTGCTAGTAGTGCACTCAGTAAAAACAATGAGCAATTCCTGCAATTGGCTGATGAAAGATTCAAGCGCCAGCAAAGTAATGCGTCTAATGAACTTGAATCGAGAAAGAAGGAAATCGAAACACTCATCCAGCCTCTTTCAGAACAGATAAAGAAATTGGAAGATGAAAATAAATTGATGGAAAAGGCAAGGTATGAAGCATATGGAGACTTGAAAAATCATGTCACTCAAATGATTCAAGGTGCTGAAAAATTAGGAATGCAGGCCAGTAACCTAACTACTGCATTAACAAAAAGCGCAAATGTTCGTGGGAACTGGGGTGAGGTCAGTTTAGACAACATTCTAGAAATGTCAGGTTTGAGAAAAGGTATTGATTATGTCGAGCAAGCAACTCAAAGCGACGGAAAGAGACCTGATTTCATCATCAACATTCCTGGCGGTGGAAAGGTCCCAATCGATGCAAAGGCAACTGGAAAGAAGTTCTTGGAATCCATTGAGGAAGCAGATGATGTCACCCGTATTGAGTTGCTGAAAGAGCACGCTGCTGCTATGAAAGGACGAGTAAATGAGCTGAAATCTAAAGGATACCGAGATTCGGTGGACGGAGATGTAGAGGTTGTGGTGATGTTCGTACCTTCAGAATCACTGTTGGCGATCACATTCGACTTTGAAAGAGACCTTCATGAATTTGCAATGAAGAATGGTATATTGATTGCATCTCCTGTTTCCATACTAGCATTGCTGCGTACTATTGCATTCCAATGGAGACAAGTGGAACAAGCAGAAAATACTCGAGAAGCTGTTGAGATATGCCGAGAATTATACAAGCGATTCGCAGTTTGGTCTGAACACTACAAGAAAGTTGGAGACAATTTGAGTAAGGCAATAGACACATTCAACAAATCAGTTGGCTCCTATCAACAGAAAATCAATCCTCAAGTGCGTAAACTAAACGATATCAGATTGAATGAAGATTTACAAAAACAAATAGTTGAACCATCCACTATCGATACCGATACCAGAGCCCTTCCCGAACCCGAGGATTACAACGATAGTGAAGAGTAAAGACTCAACACATGAAGTTAAACAATCGGATGATTACAGATACAAACATGGAGCACCCCAACTCTGTCGTATATCTTGAGCATGACGGCAAGGTGCTACTAGTTGATGAAGAAGGAAAGGGGCCTAATATCCCAACAAAAAACAATGTTGGAAGCACCAAATTCAGATTCCCAACACCACAAGAAGTTGAGCAATTTGGATTCGGTTGGGAAATCAAAAACAGATTCAACATTCTTGGTCATGAAGTGATCAAGGCTCACCCTGATATTGAATGGCCAAGTGATTGGGCATGGAAAGATGACTGTATCAGTGATGATGCAGTACATCCTATTGCAAGAGAATCGATTTATCGCTCAATACATCGTCTAGTATCCAAAGTCATGATATTGAATAATGAAGGAAAGGTACTGATGGGCAAAATTGAGAGAGGTCATTTCGTCGGACATTGGACATTACCTGGAGGCTACATGGACCATGACGAGCACCCAGCAGTAGGTTGTGTAAGGGAAACTCTTGAGGAAATGGGAATCAATATCAACCTCAATGATGAAACTCCCATAGTAACTCAAAGAATTTTCAGCCGAGAAGGTATTTCTTTCGTATCATTCACTTACCAAGCCGATTGGAATGGTGATGATTCAGAAATAATGCTCAAGGAAAATGAAATTTCTGATTATGCTTGGCTAGAACCTAGTGAAGCAGTCTCACGTGCAGTATCTGGGTTTGATGTTGAAGCACTCAAACGCCTATGAGTTCCTTAGCAGCATCCAAAGCTGCGGGCAAACCATCAGGATTCGAGCCGCCTCCTTGTGCGAAAGTCGGTCTTCCACCGCCTCCACCACTGATATGAGAAGAGATTGAGCGTAAGATATCAACCGCATTGAATTTCTCACTTGCAGGTGAATTCTCTGTTGTGGCAACCATCAATTTTCCACCGCCCTCACGACTACCCAAAATCGCTAATGTAGGCTTCGAGTTATCCAAGGTTAGTTCTTTCAGCATCTTTGTCATCTGTTTTAGGTCGCCATCAACTTCCATGATAACAACTCGAACTCCATCGACTTCTGCCATGTCATCTCCGCCACCACTAGTTCGTAGTCGAACAATTTCTGCTTCCAAAGATTCGATTCTCTTACGCTGTTCCTTCCACTCGTTGAAGAAACGGCTTGCAGCGGAAGGAAGTTCATCTACAGGGACTTGGAAAACTCCTGATGCATCACGAAGAATTGCTTCTTGGCCACGAGCATATTCCATCGCAGCCTGACCTGCGACAATATGCAATCTCTCGACTCCATCTTGAACGGCGTTTGAACGCACAATACGGATTTGACCAATTCTTCCAGGCTCATCATGATGAGTTCCACCACATGCTTGTATGTCGTGGTCTGCAATTCTTAGAATACGGATATCACTTCCTTTTGGGGCACCGCCCTGATACAAATCGAACCCAAATTTACGGTCGGCATCTTTCCTGTCCAGAGTCATCTTTTCTGTTCTAGAGACATTTTGAACAACCTCATTTGCCAACGCTTCAATAGCATCTAAATCCGACCTTGTGAGACGCTTGTGATGAGTAATATCTAAGCGAGCAGATTCTACAGATTTGTTTGCACCTGCTTGATAGATATGGGGCCCTAGCAATCTCCTTGCTGCTCCGCCTACAATGTGGACTGCAGTGTGATGATCCATCAATTGTCGTCTTCGAGCCCAATCGATTTCTCCATGCACTAAGTCTCCCACTTCAAATGGACCAGTAGATAGATGAACAATTAATTCGCCAACTTTCCTTGTATCCATAATGGAATGAGATGCTGAATCGCAACTTAGATTTCCAAAGTCGCCTTCCTGTCCTCCTCCCTCTGGATAGAAACATGAACGGTCAAGGATTATTCCGTGAGTGGCACCTTCTGGAACCTCGTCATCAATCAACTGAATACTAGCCAACACACTGGCCTCGAAATTTTGTTGAGATACATCTTCGTAATACAACGGAACTGTAGCCGGCAAATCAGGAACTTCAGCAAGCAATGGCTTAGCAGATACCGCCTTTGCAGCTGATTTAGCCATAGCAGCATGCCTTTCAGCCATTTCGGCATTGAAACCTGTTCGCAAAGTCAGCATTGACCAACCCAAATCATTTGCAATGTTGATTGCTAAATCTGGCGCTATACCATGACTATCATTTATTGTGAACAGTATATCATCTGGCAACTCAGAAGCATCTTTAGCGATATCCTTGATTGCAGTTTTTACAACTTGATTGCCTTTTCTTAGCATCTCGTCATAGCGTTCTTCCTCGCCACGTAAGATGGTTAGAAGGCCATCTTGAGTCTGCTTCATTCTCTCCGCTGAATAATTGACTTCCAAATGATGAGTAGCCAAATCTGATAGTGACACATCAAGTTGAAGTTCATCACGCATACGAAGGACTCTTCTGGCTATCATTCTCGCTAAATAACCAGCCTTGGAATTGGAAGGAACAAGACCATCTCCTAGCATGTTTGCCAATGCATGCATGTGGTCAGGAATTGCATATATTTTCGAAAGAGGTTCGGTGATGGAAGCAAATAAATCAGAATCGATAGAGTGTCCTCTCTCTGATAACTTTGTCAAGAATAACTCCCTCATTCTATCTCCATCACTACCAGCTTCTATGTTCATGATTCCAAATAATCGGCTCATTTCACCCAATAAGGAATCCAATTCCGATTGACTCATATCAAACATTTCTGCTGAAAAACCAACTTGCTGTTTCAACCATGCAACACTTTCTGGATAAATGGCTTCGTAAATGGTAGGAGTACCAGCAGCTGCCCAACAAAAGCGCTCTAGCCCGTATCCAGTATCGATAATTTGTAGAGGCATTTCAGAATACTTGATGCCTTTGATTTCAACATCTCCAGTTTCGCTTTCCTCAAGGTTCATGAAAACAAGAGTTGCAAGTTCTAGACCTCCAACAATAACCTCAACTGCAGGACCAGCATTACCGCCTCCCGACCAAGGATTCTCAACATAGGTTACCTCTTTGGGATCTATTCCAAATGTTTCACAAAGTAAGTCGTGACAGTGCTTAACACACTCTTCCATCCAATAGAACATCTTTCCTTCATCTGGTCGATTGAAAACGTGGTGAGCCATCATTTCGAATGTGGTCAGGTGTCTACCTGAACGGCCAACTGCATCAACATCGTTTAGACGAATACATGGTTGAGATATCGCCAATGGATTGGCAGGAGGGTCTACGGCCCCAGAGGTTACATGAGGCTGGAAATCAGCAATACTTGCAATGGTGAGATGAATATCGTCTCTCCATCTTGCTAAAACAGGATATGGTTCGACTCTTGTGTGACCACGGTTTTCCAAAAAACTGATGAATGCTTCACGCATTCCATCTTTCAAATCTCTACCCAAATCGTCGAATCCACTGATAATTGGTGCACCGATGAATGTATACTCATCTTCTTCGGTGTCTCCGCAAGTATCTCTGTTGTCATCACAAGTCCAAAACCAGAGGTCCGTGACACGACATTGGCGACGCGTATACCCATTATCATGGAACACTTTGAGGTCGATAGGAGGTAGACCCATTCACATCACCTGCCCTACGGGCAGAAAGTGGGGGGAGCCAATATACCTTCAAACCATCCCCATATGAGACAGAGAAATGAAGAGAAGGAAGTCCTCGCAGGTACGTGGGCGAAGAAGAATGGCAGCGTCACCTCGAAGTCGAAGATGATGGATTGATGCGAATTCGCCGCCATGGTTCGATGAATGTTGATGCTATGATTGTGTCAAGTCCTGAACACATGAGCAAGAGTAGTGATTCGAGATCAATTTCGCAACTAGTCAACATTGCATCTATGCCAGGAGTTGTTGGTGAAGCATGGGCCATGGCTGACTGGCATTTTGGTTATGGTTTCCCAATTGGAGGAGTTTTGGCCACCGATGTTGAATGGGGTGAACAAGGAGGTTCAATTTCTCCCGGAGGCGTTGGATTTGACATCAATTGTGGAGTACGAATGATCGCACTTGAATGCACAGTTGATGATATTCCGAACATTGACAAACTTGCAGGTAGACTGAATGGAAGAATTCCATCTGGAGGGTCTGGTAAAGGAGGATTGGACATCTCGAAGACAGACCTTGATGATATTATTCTGCGTGGCAGCAATGCCATGGTTGACCTTGGCTTTGCCTATGATGAAGATTTGAAAAATATCGAGTCATTAGGGGCATTGGAGACTGATGAAGGAGTTTCCGAAAGGGCATTCAATAGAGGATTAAAGGCTCTGGGAACCTTAGGTTCTGGAAACCATTTCTTGGAATTGCAGACTGTTCAAACTATCGAAGATTCTAATCCTCACGGATTGTTTGAGGGACAAGTCGTTTGCATGATACACTCTGGAAGTAGAGGTCTAGGTCACCAAGTCTGTACAGACCACGTCCGAAATTTAGAGGATAAATATCGTAGCCGAAATGGAATTTGGCACAACGAGGAGTGGGGCTTTGAAATACAGGACAGACAGTTAGCTGCTGCACCAATCCATAGCAGGGAAGGTCAATCTTACCTTGATGCCATGAACGGTGCTGCAAACTATGCATTCGCTAATCGCAGTGCTCTTACTCACCGTCTGCGAAAAACGCTAGCAGCAGAAATGGATGTTGATACAAGATTATTGTATGATGTCAGCCATAATATTGCAAAAATCGAAGAGCATCAAATTCACGGTAAAACTTGCACATGTGCAGTTCACAGAAAAGGTGCAACTAGAGCACTACCAAATCAACCAGTTTTGGTACCGGGAGATATGGGTACAGGTTCATGGTTGCTTGAAGGAGTTGAAGGAAATAGAGCGTTTGCATCATCTTGCCACGGTGCAGGAAGAATACTATCCAGATCTCAGGCAAAGAAACAAATTGATGGTAAAGCCCTCAAGAAGGAACTTGAATCACGTGGGATTAGAGTTCATGCAAATACTCCAAACATTATGTCTGAAGAGGCACCTGATGCCTACAAAGATGTTGATGAAGTAATCCAATTATCAAATGCAGCTGGATTAACTAAACCAATTGCAAGATTATCTCCATTGGCTGTAATCAAAGGATGATTACATGCAATAGTCCATCTTTGGTTGACCATATGAAGGTGCAGCTCCGCTACTAACTCCATCTGGTTCTTCACATATTACTGAAAGAAGTGTATTTACCAATTCTTTCAAATCATCAACTTGTGTTTGTAATTCCCGGACCCTTGCTGCGGTATCCCGGCTTTCGCTTGTAGTATTCATGCCAATCCCATCTAGAGAGACTTGCTCTCTAAATCTCAATCTGCAAAATAGGCTTTAATGGATTTCGGTAGAAACACATCACAAAACGCGCGTTTGATTACCCCTGAACCTAATCGGAATGATCAACATCGCCCCAAGGATCTTCTGCCTCATTATCTTCTTCATCAGAACTTTCTTCATCTGAATTTTCATCTTCATCAGACGCTTTGACATCCTCAACATCATCTTCGGTTGAAGATTCTTCAGAATCTTCGTCTGTCGGAGACTCTAATGCCTTAGTTGCCGCTTCCATGTTTGGCTTTTCTGGAGCCATAGGTGGCAAAATTGGAGTATTCTTTTCCTCGCTAAACTCTTCTTCATCTTCCCACTCATCATCATAGAAGATGCTTTCTTCAGAATTATCACGTCTAAGTAACACCACTATTGCGAAACCTGCACCAAGTAATAGGAAGATAAGAATCGAAATAATCGCTGTCATTCCACTCAAACCGGATTCTGCATCCTCTTGGGATATGACTCTAGGCATATCTGATTCTACATTCAAATCACATATACCAGTATTATTTATCTCCATACAATGAGGCAACATGGAATTATCAATCCAAAGATCGTGTCCTGTTACGTTCACATACAAGTTCTGGGAGCCTGCGCCATGAGTTTCAAACAATAACGGAATTGTTTGCAAAGTTTGACCAGGTGCTAGCGAAATTTCCACACTTCCATGGCTTAACCAACTTCGTGTGCCACCCATATCCTCCATGAGCGATATAGTCACAGTACCCGGCTTAGTTCCTAAATTCCTGGTGTGCACAACAACGCCGATTTCTGTTCCTTCAACAATTTCATTTCCTTTTGGAGCCTTACCATTAGAAAGTGCGATTTCTATGTTGGTTACTGTAACATCAAAGGAGAGAACTGTGAAATCAGTATTCATGGCATCGATTTGTGAAAGACCTGTTCCGCTAGCAGTATTTCCTGCCATGTCGACAACATCAATCCACCAAATCAATTCATCACCTTGTTCTAATGAAACATTGACACCATCAGTGAAATCAATACTACCAATGTACGACCATGCGCCAGCATTTGTTGAGACAAATGGAATTAATGCACTGGACTGGCCATTTTCTAAAATGATACCATTACGCATGAATGCCCAATTTACCTGCAAGTCTCCTTCAGGCAATCCACCTTCATCGATAATTAGTAATGCAAATTGGAGAACTTCCAAATCAGAGTCATCAAGAGAAAGAGGAACTGATGAATATTCCACAACAGGGGAGACTTCATCAACTGTGATTAGAGAACTTATTGTTGTGTTATCTTGGCCTGGAGATGGCACACCTGTAACCGAATAATCAACTGTGAGAATCGGTTCGACCAATGATCTTGAAGGCAATATCATGCCAGCTTCCCAAATGCCTCCACTTGCAACTTCAGCATAAGATTCCAAAGACTCTGAACCATATGTAGTCTCGACTACTACTTCCAATCCTTGAGGAGGTAAATTGACTAATTGAGCACCTGATTTTTCATAAATCACGAATCCATCGAATGTCAAATCATCTCCTGGCTGCACGAAAATGTGTTGTGCTGAGGATTGTGAAATCGGAGGTGTGTTGTCTACTGTGTTGTTTAGTACAACCTGTAAATCATTATCCAACTGCCATCTTATTTCACCAATATTAGTCATCAAGACAACTGGATTTAGCTCATCATCATCAAAGACAACAATCGTCGGTAGACAATACTCTCCAAGTAAACTTTCATCGAAATTCCAATCCAAACTGAATTCCCAAACTACAATCCATGAATCTCCACTACCCTGTGTTGTATTGATGTTGTGCAATGTCAATTGAGAGTCATTATCAGTATACATTGCACCATTACGTGGCTCCCAATTCATCACACCGACAGTATCTTCATCTGTACCCAACAATTTCACAGTAACAATATCAATCGAATTGACACCATTTGCGTCACTAATCTCCATGGTGAGTGTATGAACTTGCCCTGCCAACAGTTGTTCATTTATCGAATCCAAAACTAATTCTGATGTCGGAATCGTTGTTGGTTCATTGATTGCGATAATCAGTGTCGCCATATCAGAATCAATTCCATGGCTACCACCATACATTAGTTCATGTCCAGCATAATCATTTCCAGTAAAGTAAACCGAAAAGAGTGCATTCATTTCCAACCCTGAAACATCAATTCCACTAAAAGTTAGAGTTCGCTCACCAGCAATTCCTTCAGGGAGAGGTTTCGTCATTGTTTGATATTCGGATTCATCTGCGATACCATCCAAATTGTCATCATCAAGTACCTCTCTCCAATAATGCATGACAACTTCATCTCCCAATGCTTGTTGATCAGTAATTGTAACCTGCATCGATAGAGAAGAAGTTGGGTCCCAGGTGAAACCATCCGCTGCCAACAAACGCTGACCGTTGTTCACTTGAAGATTAGAAGCCCAAGGGGATTCGTCGTCTAATTTGATTAACACTGGATTGGTTAAGGTTGTGTCCTCGGCACCATTTGCTCCTGCTGCTGGTCCAACTCTAATCACATAAGGTGTCAAATTAGTTTGTGAAGTATTAGATGGAAGGGTTACAAGACCTGTCCAAATTCCATCACCTGTTGAATTCAAAACTATGTCATTTCCATCCACTGAAACTGCTACTACGAAATCATCTACCAATGGCCTCATGTCAAGTGTATCTTGGAACTTTACTGTACCTGATACTGAAACTTGAGTGCCTGATTTTGCCCAGAATGGATATGATGGCGAAAAGGCATCGGATAGTTCATGACCAAACAAATCCATTACTTTCCACGAATCAACTTGCAAATCATTCTCACTAGCCTGTGTTGCTACTCCACCAGATTGTGCTGTTGCTGGAGACAAACCTTCGCCATCTGCATCGTATCCTTGAGCAGACCAACTAATCGATTGTGAATCATTCCAATCCCAATCAACCTCGAATTGCCAATCGACAACAAGACGACCTCCAACTTCAGTCACAGAGGAGGTGTTGTTCAATTCTAACATCCCATAGCCGCTGGTTTGAGTAAACAAGCCACCATTGCCTATATCACTTAGAACGATATTTACACTATCACCCGAAGAATCGAGTCCAGTAAGATGAATTTCTGCAATGTTTTCATTGCCTAGAAGATGATGATGCTGTGTAGAGAAACCTTGTAACACTCCATTTGGATACCAGGTTTCAGGCACATTAAACGGATGATTGGTGATCATATTTTCATGATAAACTCCTCCATCAATAGCTACACCGCCAGCCACAGATTGCCAGGTGAGAGGTACATCAACTATCGATTCAAGACCATTGTTGGAATTCAATTCGTGATATGTTTTGACAATTTGACCAAGACCTGAAACATTCTCCATCAAGTTATAGCCGATTGCAAATGAACCAATCGAATAACTTGTAGAAGGAGAGGTGTCGAGATTAATGTCGATCATCGACCAATTTCTGCCACTATTATCCATGTGAACTCCTGAAGATTGTAGCATAGGAGATGAAATCGAAATCACACTGGTGCTCCAGTTACTTACAGGCAATTGATAGAAATTATTACCACCGCTTGAAATTGTCAGTGGTGCTGTTTGTCCTGTAGGATTTAATCCCAGTAGCATAGTGTGAATATTTGCATTTTCAGGAATCATTACAGATAATGTATCATTTCCTGTGATGGCTGCAGAATGGGATACTGTGCTAGTGTCAAAGCGGGTTTGCCAACCATAAGCACCGTATCCTGGAGATGACGAAAATTCCCAATCCATGACGCCATCATCAGCCAAATCGATTGAGGCGTCAAGGGCAGGTTGAGCAAATGTTCCTCTGAAGGCCAGAGATTCAATCATAGCACCTGGTGCCATAGTTACTCTAGGAGTAACATGAGTGCGCATATCTCCAAGATCTAGCACTGAGTTAGTACTAGTTGTGGAAACACTCTGGGAGAAAGAGGTTGTTAGAGCAGAGGTGGTTTGAGTGAAGTTTCCAGTCACCATTGCAGAAGATACTGGTCTTGCAGAAAGACCTGAATCACCAGTGATTACAATTGCTGAGCCACCATTGTTTTCCCAAGTTCCATTTGATAATCTAGTAATTGAGGAAGGTACATTCCATCCGTTTGAGTCACCAAAGTAGCGTGTTGCACCAACGGTCAATTCCCGTACCAGAGGAGTGTAATACTCATCCTCAGTACCCATCAATAATTCTATGTGAATCCCGGTGTGAACATCTCTGTCGATACTCGCTAGAGATAGGGGAAGTGTCATATTTTCATGACCAGAAATAACTTGGCCTGTGGCATCAAGAACATTGACTCCGTACCACGTGCTGTTTGGAAGAATGATGTCTGCGTCAACGAATCCATATCCTAGGTCATGAACCGGAATCAATGGACTCATCCATGAACCTTCAGTTTCGAACCAATCGACTTCTAGTCCAATGTTGTCAACATACCAACCCGGTTCCTGGACAGCAGTATCAGACATCTGTCTAAACTTGAAGGAAACGTTGTTTCCGGACAAATTGGATACATCATATGCCATATCCAACCAAGGAATGTTAACTGAACTTGTGCAGGACCACTGGCCTGCAGCATTCACATATTGCCTTCCGTCCCATACTTCAGTTCCAGCAAAAGCTGTAGTGCTTGTGATGGTACCATCGTACCAATTTGAACCATTAGCATAATTGACGAAAGCCTGATTCCAAGAACCTCCGTTTACTGAAACATATAGAGCACCGCCGTCCCATGTGTCTTCAGAACACATCCAGTGTTTCCAAACAAACCTTGCACTTGCACCTAGTGGAACATAGTAATTTGGAGAAATCAATGAATTATCAGAACCTGCATCATAATCTCCGCACAAACCTGTACCGAATCCCAAATTTGCACTTGGGAAAGATGAGGGGCCATCAGTGTAATTTGAACAAAGTGCACCAAATTGCCAACCGGTTTGACCAGCTTGGTTTGAGATACTCCATCCACCAGGAGGAAGAGCAGGAGCATCTTCTAAACTATCAGAAATGGATAGTCCGCCCGTTCCGATTAGGATGAATGCCCAATCATCAGTGGCACCATTTACTCCATAGTGTGTAGCAGAAGTTGAGTTAGAAAGATAATTAGAGTCAAGTACTATTCCCGAAGAGTCAATTACCTTGTACCAATCTACTGTAAGACCTTCTCGAGTATCAGTGGAACCACCATACTGTACCGATGAATCGGTCTGAACAACATAACGAATTTTTGAGGCTGAAGTATTTCCAATCATAGAGGAAGGAATTGGGAAGTCTAGAACCACAAATCCTCCTGACTCATCAAACACTGTTGTCCCATTAGGCAAAGTGTAACTGCTACCAGGTATAGCACCACTTCTAGAGCGACATGATGTCAAAGTAGAGGTGCTCGAAGATGAAATGTCGGACCAGGTGGTACCATTATCGGTGGATAATTCTACACAGAAATTATCGTAGCTAGAACCTTCTAGATCGAATTCTAAACGAGTTTGAATCTTTGAGCCTGAGTTTGTTCCTGACAAATTAACTTCAGATTCCAAAGCCCCTTCTGCATTGTTACTGTAAAAGCAAGTTGCTGTGGTTTGTGAATTGCAACCATGATGCCACAAACCTGTTGAGTTACCAACGTTGGTTACTGAAAAATCATCCAAATACCAACCGGGCCTAGATGCACCGTTTGAATCAGTCCATACTTGGAATCTAAACTGCATGAATGTAGCATTTGAAATCCCCGTAATGTTGTCTAGGTTGAAGGTTGATGTTGTCCATCCACTGTGATTACCATCACCGAACACTTGGAAATTACTGGTCGTTACTCCATTTGGAGTTGATGAGTTAGTAGAGATTGAAGATGGATAACCTCCTGATGGAGAGAGATAAGTCCAAGCCCCATTATCGAGTTTGTATTCGACCCATGCACCATCATTTGCGGCTAGATGATGCCAATGTGAGAAGGACAGATTGAAGTGATTAATTGGAGAAGGTACTGAGAATTGTGGAGTTACCAATGCACCTGCTGAGTTGGCAGGTAGAGGTTGACCAGGCAAAGTTGCCGCCACTACTCCACCATCTGCTGCTGCAGCTGGAACATATCCGTGAGCTAGGGTTCTAGTTTGGCCAGAAACTGTTCCATTCATGGCAGAAGGATTGACTGCTTCCCAGATAGAACCCGTATGAGTCCAGGAACTTGGAAGTTGTAGGCTTGCTGAAGAAAATGTATCGACGTTTGATACTGCACTATCGGGAGATAATGACATTGCTCCGTCAAATTTTCCAACCATAGTATTTGCAAATTGTCCGGCAGTAAAGTTTCCAGGGACATCCTCGCCAGACCATGATTCACCATATCCATCGTCCAAAAATCCACTCTCATCAACATGCAACCATGCATCAATGACCGTGGCATTGCCTGGAACTTCAAACGCATCAGCGATGTTCCGAGTAGGTCCTGCCAATGCGGAAGGACCGTTCCAAGCACTCGTAGCAGCCGTAGCAGCATTACTGAACATTAGCATAGTCAGGAACAAGGCGAGCGAGACACTTTTACCAGATTTCATGAATGCAACCGGACCCTACGGGTCCGCTAAGACCTATGAACTCTGCCCAAGCAGGTCATATTGCAATTTTCAGAACTATTACGATTTTGAAGATTGGAGCCACCAGCGAGAATTGAACTCGCGACCTCCTCATTACCAATGAGGTGCTATACCGCTAAGCCATGGTGGCGTAATCGTGGCGACCTACCATTGCGATATAATCGATTCGGATTTTTTTAGTTCATTTTTCGACCGTTTCGGTTAAACATGAAAGGCTAGTCGGCGGAGTTGCGGCCGAGATCGCATAGCCTGGTATTGCGCGCGACTGGAAATCGCGTGTCCTTGTGGCACGGGAGTTCAAATCTCCCTCTCGGCGCCTAAGTTAATTTTTCAAGATTCGATTATTTGATACATTCAAACACTCAGGATATTTCATGGCCGAACCAATTCGAAGTCCAGATGGTAAATTCATGTGGTCAGGTAATGAATGGATACCTACACCACCTAACGACCAAGGAAATCAAATTAACATGCAAGATTCTGTAATTGGAGGAGACGTCATCAGTAATACCACCATCAATAATGACCCGAGTGCAGTAACATCTGCAGTAATTACTGCACTTCAGCAAATGGGTATGATAACAACTCCACAGCCTCAATCACCTCCAGTACATGAAGTTGAGTTACCAAAATCATTCGATATAGGAGACCATGTAGAGTACCATAGTCCAACCAATCAACGTTGGTTAAACAGGTGCAAGGTTGTAGCAATAAATGATGATGGAACTTACAAGGTAGAGGTCCCCAAACAAAATAAAATTGAGACTAAACATGCCGTAGTAATTGGAACAAGCCCAGGTACAATCCGACCAGCTAGTATCCCATTTGAAATTGGAGATAGAGTATTTGTTAATTGGAAAAATTATGGACACTATTATGCTGGCAAAATAACTAAAGAGAATTCTGATTTTACATTCATGATACATTTTGATGACGGAGATGTTGAAGATAATGTCGAATGGGAGAGAATTGAACCTCTAAACGAATCCTCTAAAGAAGTTCAGGAATACATCAATCACGATTCTGAGGCTGAGAAAGAATTGATTGAAGCATTCGAAGTTTTTGATGATAACAATACAGGAACTATTCCTGCTAGAGAATACATGAGAATACTTACCGAAAGTGGTGATGACCCAATACCTGTAGACGAAGTGATGGATCAATTCAACGAGTTAGGAATCCAACTAGATTCACAAATTGATTATCGAGAACTTGCCAAATATCTAGTCGGTTCACAAATGATGGAGAATGCCGAAGCAGTCAAACCTGAAGTCGTGATACGTGATGCTGAAATTGTCAATGGTAAATTGAAGGGCTATGCTTATGCACATCCAAAACTAGGTGAAACTTGGATCAACTCTTCTTCAATAGAAGGCATAACATTTGATGAAAGAGCGACCTCAAGGGTGGAAACAAGAAACACAATCTACGTAGTTGGTCCAACAGGATGGTTGAAAAAACCAGAAAATCACCCATTTAACCAACCGACATTCAACACAGGTCAGCAAGTTAAAGTTGAATGGAATGGAAGTTGGTGGGACGCAATTATTAGAGAAATCAGGGGTGATAATTCTGATGGAAATCTATTCTTGATTCACTATGTTGGATTTGATTCAAGTTGGGATGAATGGATTGATATTTCGAGAATTAAAAACGCTTGATGCAAAGTTCATTGGCTTGCCAAGATTGACAACGTTTGTGGAGACTACAATTGTCCTTGTAATTGCAGCATTTTTTGCTGCTGCATTAACAGTCCCTGAGGCTTCGGTCTTTCGACAATGTTGACACCGGTTGTTCTTCTTGTTTTGGACCCCCATGAAGCGGTAGCAGTTGTTGCTATTGTCCACTTAGCACACAATGCTGCCAAATATTTCAACCTAAAGGAGCATGTTGATTTTGAGGCGATAAAACGCTATGGAATTTGGTTGGTAATAGGGGCGATTATTGGTGCCTTATTACAGAACCAAGTCGAGCAAAAACCTCTTCTAATCGTAATAGGAATTTTCTTGATAATCTTGCCTATATTGACGGTCAGCGAAAAATGGACTGGCTACAAAATACCCGAAGCCAATGACAGAATTGGTGGATTCGGTTCCGGCTTCATGGGAGGCTTATCTGGACACCAAGGAGCGCTTAGAGCAATGTTCCTCTCTCGAAGATTGACTAACAAAATGTCATTTGCTGCAACTGCGAGTGTTTTGGCACTTTGTGTTGATCTGACTAGAATCCCAATTTATCTTTACTATCGGCCCGATGAAATCTTGGAACATTTACAATTGACAGGAATGCTGGTTATTTCTGCAGTAATCGGCGTACGTGTTGGCAAAAAATGGTTGCTGAAATGGAAAAATAAGACCATCCAAAATGGAATCATGCTTGGAATAGTTGCTAGTGGAATTTTCTATATTTTCGAAGCGTTCAGATAAATGATGACACCTCCTACGGAGGTGCAAATGACCGAAATGACTCAAAGGGAGAGGCCACACCCAAGTTCATGGCGGACGAAGTCACAATCGAGGTAAACCCGCCAGATACTCATGATACGATGCCGTTTAGATTAGGTGATGTCGTATTGGAAAGACGGTTTGGAGACCTGCATCCTTTTTTTGATAGAGTAGACCAAATTCGTCATGAGTGGAAGTTTCAATTTAGGCTGTTAAGACATGAATGGGGCCAAGCTCACATCCTGACAATGCTTACTGGAATAATCGCCTTCTTACTCGGTTCTGTTTCAGGAGATGTTTTTGGTGGAGGCGATCCCAAAGTTGCAGGACTAAATGGGATGGTTGAACTAAGTGGGTTCGCATTCTTTCAACTGATTGTTTCAGTGATTCTTTGGATTTGGTTTTTCATCCAGTTATCTGTTAATTTCCCAATTATGCGAGGCCACATAATCAATGTGATAATCATCTGGTCATCAATTTTCATATCTCAAATTGTCCTTCACGCTAACTCTCCAGATTTCCCAATTGGTGCAAATTTGGGGGATGCTTTGGGAGGAGTTATTCTAGCTGCAGTTGGATGTTTCTTCACATATTTCTTCTGGAAGGCAGTAACTGAAACTCGAGATTTACATGTCCAAGAGCACCACGTACATACCGATGTTCGAGTAATGGAAGAGGCAATGGCCGAACACAGCCTATTTGCCTGGACTGTAATGGTATGCTTGTGGGTTGTTTCCTTGATGCTCAATGGATGGTCAGGTGCCCATTTCATCGCCGACAGAAATGTTTCCGATTACACGATTTTTGGAGTTCATATTTTGTCGGGATTATTTTTGATTTACATTCTTATGCACGTGCTTTGGTTCCCTCAAAGGATGCTGGGTGAAGGAACCCGTGTTCAGACCAAAGCCGCTGCTGCTGCAGATGCAGACTTACTGATTGATGGAGTAATTCTTGCATCTGAAGGTGAGTGTCCTTCTTGTCAATTCAGTGCGCCTATTAGTCAAAACGAATCTGGAGAAACTGTTGTGGACTGTGCAAGCGATGATTGTAACAGTCGTGGACCATCAGGATCCATTTGTGAAGGTTGTAACAATGAATATCCAAAGCGATACACCTGCACTAATTGTGGGGTAAACAGTCCAGTGGCTGATTTCATACCAGACATGGAGGCATGGTGATGTTTAGTAAACATCGAGCCGATTTCCCTACATTGAATGTAGACAACCCTCCAATCTACTTGGATAATGCTTGTATGACCCTCCGTCCTAATTCAGTAATAGAGGCGATTCGTTCCTACTATGAAGAATCACCTGGGTGTGGAGGAAGGTCTGTTCATCGATATGCCACTACAGTCTCCAGAAAGATGATGAGTTGCCGTAAGAAGATGGGAGAATTGTTTAACGCTGAACAATCAGATGAAATCGTATTCACCAAGAATGCAACTCATTCATTGAATCAAGTTGCTAAAGGACTATCCTGGAATAAAGGAGATGTCGTATTAACCACGGATAGGGAGCATAATTCCAATCTTGTACCGTGGCTTCAGTTAGAACAGGAACAAGGAATTGATCACAGAGTTGTTCGCTCCAATCAGGATAACACATTCAATATTGAAGCATTTGAAGAGGCATGTGCAAATGCAGGTAAGAATTTGAAAATGGTCTCCCTATCTCATGTCGGAAACCTAGACGGAGTAGCTACGCCGGTAAAGCAAGCCGCTAAGATTGCTAAAGATCATGGAGCCCTAGTTTGCATCGATGGAGCACAATCGACACCTCACATGAAAGTTGATGTCCAAGATTTGGGGATAGATTTCATGGCATTTTCTATTCACAAAATGATGGGGCCATCTGGAATGGGTGGACTATGGGGGAAGATGGAACTCTTAGAGAATATGCGCTCCATCCAATCAGGAGGAAGTACTGTTGATACTTCGCATTATGATTCCATGCAATGGTCAAAGCCACCCGCTAGATTTGAGGGAGGATTGGGTAATTATGCTGGCATATTGGGAACAAATGCTGCAATAGATTACATATCAAAAATTGACTTAAATCAAGTTCATGAACATGAAGTCTCACTAAATCGTGTAATGACCTCGATTCTGAAAGATGTAGATGGAATGAGTATAATTGGCCCACAAGACCCGGCGCTAAGAGGCGGTATTTGTTCGATTTTGCTCGACAATATCGATGCCCATGACATAGCAATCTTACTAGATGAAGCGGCTGATGTAATGGTGCGTAGTGGAATGCATTGTGTTCATTCATGGTTCAACGACAAAGGAATAAACCGAGGTTCACTACGCGCTAGTGCCTACTTGTACAATACCGAAGACGAAGTCAAGTTATTTGCAGAAACACTAGTTGAAGCAGTAGAAGCCTTGGGTTGATTTCAATGAGTATGTTACCTCCAATCCCTGATGCAAAAATCGAGGACGACCTCGATTTCATGAGAGTTGTAACAATTGTTTCTTCCGCATTAATTCTGATAGCAGTTGGTTGGTATGGATGGTTGATATTAGCCGGCGAAATTAGTTTGACTGGCCCATCTTCAATAGTATTGGATAAAGAAGAGGACTTTGATAGTCTTATTCAGTATAATTCTGTAGACCAATATTCAGGAGATGGCGTTGATGTTTGCATGGTTGATTCTGGAATTGATATGACTCATAGCGACCTTTCAAATCTCAATTTAGCAGATTGGTCAGATTTCATCAGCAGCCGTTCTGAACCATATGATGACCATGGTCATGGGACGATGATGGCTGGTATTTTGGTAGCAGACGGAGGCCTGTCTGGCATTGCAATCGATGTTAACCTATATGTTGCAAAGGCACTTTCAGGCAACGGTGAAGGAGATGACTCAACTGTTGCACAAGCTATCGATTGGTGTGTCTCAAAGAATGTGAATATTATTTCACTATCTTTGGGCGGTAATGCTTCAGGATTCTCAATTATCCTTGGCGATGCTGTAGAAGATTCGGTCGAAGCCGCATATGATGCTGGAATCGTGGTGGTTGCTGCTGCAGGGAACGATGGCGAAAATGACGATGGTGATGTTGCATCTCCAGGAATTGTCGACACTGTGATTTGTGTAGGCGGGGTAGATGTTAACGGAAATTTGTGGAGTGGTTCTTCTGTTGGAGATAATAATGGCAGATTGTTTCCGCCAATGCTTCCAAGAAATAGCCCTGATGAAAAACCCGAAGTTGTCGCTCCAGCACACAAAGTCCCTGTAATTATGTTAAACAACAATTGGGGCTTATCCTCTGGAACAAGTGCCGCAACTGTGTATGTTACTGGCGCTATTGCCATTTTATTCGAAAGTAATCCTGATTTGAAAGATGGAGGTACTGACATGTTAGATAATCTCAAACAATGGATTGCTGATTCATCCAAAAAGCGTGGTGGGCAAGAAAATCATGACAACCATTACGGATATGGAATGCTTCAGATGTCTGACCTTCTAGTCGAATCTCAAGGCTGATCCTTTGACAACCATGCTACGATAGTGCCGCCAAATAATGGTGCAAATGCAATATGATGTGTTTCATTGGTTTTCTTGATTAATTCCATCCATTTATTGAAACCAACTACCTCGGAATCATCTTCATCCCTATCTCCTACAGGTGGAGTTGGCTCAACTGTAATCAAGACACCATTCTTTGTCAATAGAGGAAGCATTGCACTAATATCATCTGCCAATTTCTCCATTGTTGCTTCGACAATAATCGCATCAGCTTCATTTAACATAGGTGAATCACCAGATTTCGTGATATTCCACGCTTTTAGTTCGCCGGCCAAAAGTGTAGGAATTCCAACAACTATGCTTGAAGGGACTGAGGAGTAGCGGTCGCAAAGACGTTTCAGAATTACTGCAAATCGATTTCCTTCCTCTATCAATTGAAATTCATCCAGACCTTCTACACTATCGAAATGGTCGAATAACCATGCTGAAAGGTGTCCTATTCCTGCGCCTGTGTGTATCACTTTTCTTGGACTCAAACGTGACATTGCGTCCCTAATTCTTCTGCGAACAGATATTGACCATGTTGAGAGTCCCATATGTTCGAGTTGATGCCCAATGTTGGCTGCAACTTCCGGCTCATCACGTGATAGATCTTTGTCGGCGGCTAGAACCGCAGCCAACACATCCTCGCGCATGGCTGTGCCTTAACACACTCATAGTCAAGGCTTCGCTTATGCCGACAGCCTCAAAGGTGAAGGGCATGGCCCGCAAGATAGGAGGAATTGACATGGATGACGAATCGATGGATGATGAAATTGTCGAAAATGTCACTGATTGTCCTGGTTGTGGCCAGCCATGTGGGCATGAAATTCTGAAAGAAAGAAAGGCAGGTACAGGAGCAAACTACCTTTTGAAGTGCCTCGAATGTCAACATATACACTCAGTAGAAATTAGGGAACCACGCCCTGTTACGATTCCGTTTCTCCTTAGTGAAGGAGCAAATACTGTTGTCGCAAATATTGAAGTCGACGAGGATGAAACTCTCCACATAGGTGATATTTTCGAATATGCTGATGCAAGTTGGGAGATTAACCGCTTGGAAACAAAAACCGCCAATTCAAGAAAGAAGTTAATCGCTTCAAGAGTGGGTAGAGCAAATGCTGTACGCTCAGATGTAGTAATGGTTAGACTGACATTGACTAGAGGAGAATACTCAGATAGCGATGCTATTTTTGTTGAGCGTGATAAAATATTCAAGGCTGGAACCATCATGCAACATGCTGATGAAAAGTGGAAGATTCGTGCAATACACACAGGTGCAGGACGTACAATGCACGGAAGTGTAGTGGCTCACGACATCAAGAGAATCTATCTGCACGAACCTCCAAGGCCAGAGGAAAACATACCAAGAACTCCTAGAGAGAGGAGGCAGGCTTGGAAGGAAGGGCGCCTTGGAAACAATCCCAATCCAATTTTACCAGATGCAGAAAAGTCTGGTAAACCCAAACAGCAAAGACCGGGAAGAAGGCAAAAGAAAAAGCGTAATTGATTATGGACGATTTGTCCATGGCATTAGGAATGCTTTAGCCACTTGAGTGCCAATTGTCGGGTTTTCCTTCAACCTACGGATTGAATATTCATACCACTTTTCACCATAAGGGATGTAGACCCTAGTTCTGTGACCTTTAGAGGTAAGTTTTCGGCGTAATGGTCCTCTGACGCCAAGTAACATTTGAAATTCATATCCTGGTCCCTTCTGATTTCTTGCAGGACCGGCATTGCTACGAGGATCGTCTAGACCTGGGCCCATTTTTCTGGATTCAAGTGCTTGGAGAGTGTGCTCAATTACGGGGTAATCGTGGCTCGCTATTCCAACATAAGCTCCAGCATCAAGCATTGCATCGATACAAGCATTTGTGGCTTCAATAATCGGTTGTCTCTTGGTGTGAGATATCTCTTCAGGCTCAAGGTAAATCCCCTTGCAAATTCGGTAATCCGCATTGGATCCCAATTTATTTTCAATATTTTGGATATCATCTAATGTTCTAAACAATCGACCTTGCAAAACCACCCCAACATTGGTCAGGCCTTTGTCATGCATATCTAGCATAACTTGTATTGTATCATCTGTAACACGATGATCCTCCATATCAAGTCTAACAAACATATCATGTTCATTTGCCATCGAAACTAATGCCTCGATATTTTCCATCCCCTTATCGCTATCTAGAAGCAAGCCAAATGCTGTAGGTTTAATCGACAAATTGGCATCAAATTTGTTTTCGGATATTGCAGAAATTACTCTCTTGTATTCCTCTAAGAAAAATGATGCTTCTCCCATTGAAGTGATTTCTTCACCAAGAACGTCAATAGTGAAACAAGCACCTTCCTTTGACAATCTGTGCATTACCTTAACCGCATCTTCGAGTTTAGGTCCAGCAACATAACGACGACTTACCCAACCAACAAACCAGCGTGGCATTCTGATGGTCATTGCGACCACCATACGTGAGAAGCGCCCGACCATGATGTCGGCTAACAAAGGAGACTCTTGACCGTTTTCATCCTATGATTTCAGCACTTTTTAACAAAGGTACTTCCAATTCAGCCAATAAATCCCTAATAGCCTGACGTTGCCATCCTTTGAACGCTTTCTTGTCCATACTACAAACCAAATCTCCGCCAGGATATGCCGTCTTTGTTGATGCAATAGCCTTACGAATACTATTCTCCCACATTCCTGAGATTTTTCCATCTTCATCTTTGCTAAAGGGGAGTGCATAGGTTGCCAACATGTGCCCTATCCATACATGCTCATGCATTCCAAGCATATTTGCTCGTGGTGCATAGTGACCTCCTCCTAAAGTGACTACAACTTTTCCTTCACCGTTCCAATTACCTAATCCTTTACCGCCATCTAATCCCAAACCTCGGTAAATAATTCCGGCAAGAAGTTTTGCTGCTCCTTCATGACCCCACGTTTCTGAGGTTGAGCCTATTTCGATAAACAAAGATGGTGTTTCAATCCAAGGACCGTGATGAGTTGTCTCAAGTGAAAGGTCAAACTCATTCATACCAGTTCCAACCCTATTCAACTCCCTCCACCAAGAGGCAAGTCTGGGGTTGGGTGGAGGGCAATCGGCTGCTTTGCCACCATATTCGGGAACGTCTTGTTCCGGCACCTGCATTGTACCTATTGGGTGTAGTGTAAGTGATGCATTTCCGCTTGCAGCTGAATGTCTTGAGGGGAAAATAATCTCACTTGGGATTTCTCCAGTAGCTTCAGTCCAACGCTTATCCAAGTCATCCTCCCATAGACAACCATCCTTCATCCACCACATTCTTGCATGCTTGTAGGAATAGGCATCTAGACCTTCAACTGGCTCAAGTCTCTGCCAATCACACATCTTGAGTAATTCATCAGCCTGATTGGTAGACGCAATATCACCACCGGACACCAATATCAGGCTGACCATAACAGTGCGTCTGGTTTGAGGCATTTGAAGGAATTGTTCACAAGCCTGAAGCATTTCGCAGTCATATGCACAGCGCACCATGGAAGATGATCCGCCATGGTGGACGACGAATAATAATCGATATTGATGGTGGAATTGATGTTGATGGCGAATTGTCAAAACCCTTCCCTTGTCAAATAACAAATGTCGGAATCAGCGATTCTGGCATGGTTGCAACGTGGGTAGATCACGAACTTAGATTAGCAAGAATGGCGCTGCTAGATTGTAATGAAAAAATCACTAACGGAATTTCAAAAGCCGATTTAAGACTAAATCGAAACACAGCAATGGTCTCGAATTCTAAATGGTGCCATATTCTCGATGCTGAGCCAGTGGCTTTGAAGGTTGAAGATGACAAAATTTTCTTCGCACTGTGGTCTAGAGGGATTTACTGTATAGATATGAATGCCACAGAATTATGGAGATTACCTCTTTTTGATGAAAGAAAAAAAACTCCTCCTCGTTCAAACGAAGTCACCACTATCTCAGTAGTCGGAGAGAATATTGTAGTGTGGAGTCGTGGGGGGAAATTCAAGAGAATCGAATCCAATACTGGTGAAATTATCGAGGAAGGAAAAATCGATGTTGAATGTGACTTAGAGGTTGTATTCAATCATGGTGAAAATTTCCTACTATCATCCAATGATGGTTGGATATGGGAGTATCAAGGTGGAGAAATTACCGTTGCTAGAAAACTCAGAGGTTCAATTCAAGATGCAGTATTTGATGGAGAGGATTGGAGAATCATCTGTTGGAGAGATGACATCATGTTGCGTGGAGATTCAACCACACGCAAAGAACTGGGAGTCCAACTAATATTTCAAGATGAAATCTGGCAAGTACTAGACAATCAAGGGCAAATCAGCCCTCACATGAATGCCTGATCATTCATTTGATTGAGTGTAGCCACAGCGACCACAAGACTTCCTGTCAGAATGAGTTGCCAAGAATACACCTGGGCCACATTCAGGACAGAATTCTGCCTTACGAACAAGAGTTCCGTCTTCTACTGAGTACTTGGACCACTTTGCTCCAGCTTTAGGACCGTCAGACATCAAGCCTCACCTCCATCTTCTTCGGCAGGTGCTTCCTCAGCAGGTGCTTCTTCAGCAGGTGCAGCATTTGAAGTACGAAGTCCAGAGTATCTTTCGTGTATGTAATCCGGCTCGACTTTCATCGAATCTGCATCAGCGTAAACCAATCCCAATCCAGTGGTTGAACCAATACCGAAACGAGTATTAACATTCTTTACAACAATGAAATCACGGTTAGAACCAGGTTCAATTGAAGCAATTCCATTTAGCATATCTTCACGAGAAGGAGTTGCAGAACCTTCGTGGTTCCAGCGGAATTCGATCTCTACACGATTTAATAGCGGGTTTTCCTTACGGTCAATAATTTCCATTTTTATTCCTCCTTCAGCGGATGTTTACTTTGAGTGCGTAATTTCCAGGCACCTCGATGTTGAGGCGATTTGCAATGTCAGAGCGAGATGGGTCCATGACCACAACGTAACCCGACCAATCAGATGATACTGGAGCAGATGGGTGGCTTGTACATTGGTCGATGCCATCTGGTAAAATCATGTGACATTCACTGCATGCAAAGGGATTTTTTGCCATATTATTCAACTCCTAATCAATTCTGATCCTCATGAATCCATTCATGGCTTCCTAATCCTGATTGCTTACAGGTCAGACCAATCTTAGAACGACGTGGGTCGCTGGTATCTGGGGAAAGAGAAACGATGCGTGCTCGAACAGAACTTCCAACACCCAATTTTCGACCACTCTGTCTACCTTCTAGGAGTCCCATTCCTGCATTGATATCTACATGGTCTTCCATGATTTGTGACTTGTGAAGTAAGGCTTCCATAGGGCCGATTCGAACGAAAGCACCGAAGTCATTGACTTCAGAAACTGCACCTTCAACAACTTCGTAGTCCTCGATACAAAATAGAACTGCATCGAATTTTACTTGCTGGTAAATCGCACCGTCGCCGTGAATAATTCTTCCACGGCCGATTGGCTCATGGTTTGATGTAACCAAAACGAAGCGGTTGTTGTCATCAAATCGACCTTCGAAAGCTGATGCTGCTAGGCGATCGATGTGCTCATTCAGAGACTTTTCCTTACGAATGTATTCCGCTGGAATACGAATGGTGTCCTCTTTAGTGACAACTTTGTACATTTTTTCACCTCTTTGTATCTCTTTCCGATTTGAGGCAGGAGGACGAGTGAGGTGCTGTACCTCATCCGTCCTTCACCGGCAATCGCCTCGGGAGAGAATTGTGACCGAAGTCATTCAGGCCACCAGCGACCCCTATTTGAATGATACCCCCGCTATTCATGCTACTATTCGCATGATTCAGCCGTTTTTGGCTACTAATTTTAACTCAAAATATACCTTTCTGATGGGCCCGTAGGGCCCAAAGCCATAACAACCTCGCTTGTCACGATAGATTGGGTGAAGCGAATGGATGAACGATTCCGAGCATTCTTGATGTTGTTCATATTGCTTGGCTCGACAATGGTAATTCCAACTCATGCTTCTGCTGACGAGGAAGAAAATGATGCATGGGATCCGCTTTCCCAACCATGGGCTCAATACGGAAGAGACCCAGGTCATTCTCGTCAGCTACCAGAGCATGGAGATTCAGGATTGATGACCATTGAAACCCCTGCAGTAAACTGGGTGGCCTTTGATTCGAATTCGAATGGTGCTGATGGATACGGGGTTGCAATCGCTGATTTTTCAAACTCGATTACTTCGCCTGAAGGGGCAAAGCAGAGATGCGGGCAAGACCATTTGTTTGCAGTTCTCACCTACACAGATAATGTTGATGAGAGGGTATTGGCAATAGTCGAAGGTGATACTGCAAAAGTGGCTTGGGAAGTAAACCTAGGTACCGTTGACATAATTCGTTCAACTCCGATTATTGTTGATGTAGATGGAGATTCTAAGCAAGAAATTGTGATTGTATATGATTCAGATAGCGCATTAGAAGTTGACTTGTGGTCACCTGACATCACATGTGATGAATCTGGTTGGTCAGTTTCTGGTCACTCAAATGAAAAACTGTGGTCTTGGTCAGATGCAGACTTGCGATTAGGGATTGACAATGCACATACTTACACTGCTCCGGAATCAGTCACACAGCCGTTATTGGCAGATTTATCACTAGATGGTAGTCCAGAATTGGTAATTGCAGCAGTAGATATTACAACTGAAGAACCAACGGTAGTTTCTCTACCATTAGGGCTTCAAACACCGGAAGAAGATTGGAAAGTCGCATTGGATAGAGGCTCCCATCCCTCAGACCCTGCATTTGCATCTTTAGATGATAACAGTGGAGCCATTGTATTGACCACCGTCAACGAGTTGAGTGGTAATTTTTGGATTTGGCGAATTGATGGCCCAACTGGTTCGCTTGACTGGGAAAGAGTTTCTGTTCAAGGTACAGATAGTGATGATGATACACCCCGAATTCGATTACCTGGGCCAGTAATAACTCAGTTAGATGCTGATGCTGCTCCTGAAATGATCCTTACCCTACCTAGTGACAGCAATGGAAACACTGATGGAATGGGAGCCCAATATGTAGGGATGGAGTTAACCAGCACTGAGGAATTATGGAGATTTAGAGCCAAGAATGGTTATGCAGATGCAGAACCTCTTGCTGTTGACACTACAGATGATGGAATTACAGACCGTGTTTGTTGGGTAACTTGGTTTTCTAATGGATTGACCAGTGGAACAGATAGAGACGGAGTGGCAGGTTGTCACGATATTACAATCGACCCGCCATTTAGAGAATGGTCAAGGATTCTGCAGAGTGGAAGTGGCAATGATAACGAAGGAGAGGTTGCAATTTCTGCACCGATCTCAATAGATTTAGACGGCGAAGATGAGCCTGAATTGTTGGTAGCATACGGTGAAAGATTATTCGCATTTGATGGAAATACTGGAACATCAGCCGACATTGGAATTGGTTGGTCGTCGCCTATTGATGTGCCTCATCGAACATGGGCATCTCCTGCAATTGCTGACATGGATGGAGACGGATATTTGGACATCTTAATTGGAGACACACTAATCAGTGAAGCAAAATCTGATTTATCACCTCTAGCAGATGGCAGAGGAATAGGATTCACCCCAACAGACCCTGACCCCGGTGAAATGGTCACAATTTCAGGACAATATGCAAACATCGGGATTGTTGATACTGATGAGCCAGTAGATGCTGTACTAATGATGAATGGAATTGAGATTGAAAGGCACCGTGTAAATGTTGCAGAATCAATCGCCCCATCTGGAGAAGGAGGACCAATTACATTCAGCGTCGATATTGAAGCTACACTTGGAGTTCATACTGTTGAACTGTTATTGGATGTAAATGACAATCTAACTCAAACTCGCTATGATAATGACAACTTCAGTACAACATTGGTTGTCTTAGAACCTCACGTTGCTCAAATACAAACTCCTGTAGATGTTTCAAGAGCATTACCAGGTACAACAGAAGTTGTTGACATTGTAGTCACCAGCATAGGTAGTCGCAGTGCTGCTTGGACACTTGATTTCGATGACTCTAACTTACCTGAAGGATGGTCTTTCAATGCGCTTGACGCGAATGATTTGAACTTGAACCTCGAAAGAGATGTTCCTCAAATCGTACAATTCGAATTTTCAGTTCCTAGTGACGCTCTAGGTTCAGATGATGCGAATGTACCAATGACTTTGACACTTGACCAAGATCAAAGCATTACAACTTCAGTAACATTGCCATTGGAAGTTCAAAGAACTCGTGGTTTATCTTTGCAAGGTTCAACTGGTCTACCTTCTGGAATCGGACTTGGTCGACCAGGAGATGTTGCTCATGTGTGGCTAATGGTAGAAAATGTTGGAAACGCACAAGAGACTACTGAGATGTTTTGGTCATCTAATTCGTGGAGTACCAATACTACAATTGTTGATTACTCGGGAACAACCCAGTATGGAATTGAATTGGCACCAAGTGCTAAAGAACAGTATTTGATTGAGGTAGATATTCCAAATTCAAAAACCCCAGGAGATTCAACATCTGCAACACTAACACTGTGCATTGGTTCTGGTGATGATGAGATTTGCGAAAACTTTGATGTCACAATTTTTGCAAGTGATGTTGCTAGCAACATACCTCACATCAGAACAGTGCCTGCTACTGGTCTATCATGGGATATTGAAGCGAATTATGCAGGTACCACAATTAGTTGGGATATGTCAAATGCTGGAATGCTAAAGGCAGGATGGACTTGGAGTGCTAGCGGAGATTTGAGTATCAATGGAACGATGTTAGAGATGACTGGACAAAACGGTCAGTTGCACTTAGACCTACCATTAGATGCACCTCCTATGAGGCATTATTTCAACCAAAGTGCTGAATCATTATCCAATTCCGAACTGGCCATCTCCTTACATGTGTTACAGGTTTACAGAGCTGAGGCTGAAATTGTAACTCCATCTGATGGTGCTGTTTTCAATGTCAGTGAACGCACGAAATTAATTCTAAGACTTGAAAACCCAGGAAACGGCGAAGACACATTTACTCTAGAAGGTAGAATCGGTGCTGGAAATCTTAGTGAGATACCCAATGTCACTTTTGAGATAAACAACCCCGTGAGGACATTAGGAGCAGGTGGTATCAGCATGGTTCCTGTGTGGGTAACCTTGCCTGAGGATGTACCTGCTAGAGAACAATTTGAGGTTATATTTGATTGGACTAGTGTTGGAGATAATACGGTAACAGATAGTGCAAATATCACCATTGAGGCTAGACCAGATCACAGATGGAATATTGAAATCGGTGAAGGAGAATCCTTGCAAGTGATACCGGGTCAAAACTTGAATCTAACAATCAATTTGACAAACACAGGTAACACAGATGATTTGTTGACCCTAACTCCTCAATTCAATTTGGCTTATTCAGGTTCTGATGAATCAACATGGATAGCAGAAGGTATCAATTCTTCACGCTTAGATGTTGGAGAAAGTGAGAGTCTGCAACTGAATCTAATTGTTCCTGAGGACACATGGGCTGAGACCGAAGCAACATTGACACTAATCGCATCCTCAAGTGGCTTTGATATCAATTACAATGCAAGTATTGTCCTTGAAGTTGCAAATGTTGCAGGTTGGAGGATTGACTTGTCTAATACCTCACTAGAAATTTCTCCTGAGGGAGGAGAATTGGAACTTATTATTGAACAAAAAGGAAACTCTCCCTCAATTCCTTATTTTGCAAAAGCTGGTCAAGGATGGAATGTCACGCTGCCTACAAGTGGGCCAGAAATATCTCCTGGTGCCTCTGATACAATTACAATCACTGTAGCACCTCCAAGTGATGCTATTGCAGGAGAGGTTGGAGTGATTAGTATACGCATATCCAACGGTAATGGAGCTGGTCAAATCGTTGAGCAGGTGCCAGTACGTATTGGGTCGGTTCCTGGAATTGTGGTCGATTCAAAAGGACCATGGAAGGTCAATACAGATGTGGCTTCTTGGCCAACCGCATGGGTTGAAAATATCGGTAATGATGTTGCAATCATGGATTTGTCAATTCAAAACCTACCAACAGGATGGACGGCTACCGGAGAAAGTGTAATCGTATTAGCACCTGGAGAAGTTCTAGGAATTCCTCTACAACTACAACCCTCTAGTTCTTGGAATGGCAATAACATCCAATTGGATATTGAGATATTGCATCCAACTTTGGGTAGCATAGTTCATCCACTGACAATAAACCAAAGTGAAACTGTACTAACTTCCAGCCCAGTACATACTGGTCGAACTGGAGAGAAGGTATCAGTTACCATTTATTCAGAATCTTCTGGTTATGACACATCTCTCATTCCATTGCCGGATTCTCGAACAAATACGACACATAATGGAATGAGCCTACACTTGATTGGAATTGTTTCACCTATTCATGAAGCAGATTGTGATGACAACTTTGGCCAACTCCCCACATTGGGAATGGAGGCCACAACCACTCAGTGGACTTCTTGTCTTGTAACTGCCAATGCAGATCATTCATTAGTGGCAAATGCATGGCTGAGAACTTCAACTGGAGAAATACTGAGCAGCAGTACAATCAGACTTAGTGCAGGAGATAACACGACTGTTAATTTGTCTGTGTTTTCATGGGACCCTGAACCAGGAGTTATTTCAGTGGACATCTTAATCGTAGATTCAAATGGAATAACACTTCATTCTTCTACATCAACACATATTGCTAGACAAGATGGTTGGAATGTCAGAATTTCAAGCTTTGTAATCGATGAAAATTATATCGATATTGGCATTGATAGAGAAGGTTATCAGATTATGGAAGGTTCGGTTTGCCAAGTTGATGTTTCGATTGTTGGAGGCGATTGGGATAAATCTGTGGCCGTCGACATTTACGGTAGCAACTATGCACCAAGTGTCCGAATAGACCGCCCTAGTGCAATGGGTGATGGTGATGAAGTTACTGCAACTGCATCGTGCTTAGCACCTTGGGATATTGACGACAATACAGAAGATAATACCATGACTGTCTTTGCAAGTAAGCTTCCTCTAGTGACCTATGAATCAAGTGATGTTTATTGGACTGGTGGGATTGCTATAATTATGGTAATCTTAGCCTACTTTGGAGGTATTTTGAACCTCAAGCGGGAAGAAGAAACTTCGCAAAAGCCGAAGGCTCAAGAAAAAATAAGCAAGGTTCAACAACCGGTAAAGGAAGTTCCTGAAGTTGTAAGTGAAGATGATATCAGTCTTGACGACCTATCATTAGAAATCGAAGATGATATCGAAGAGGATGAGTCAGAACCGGAAATGGAAATCCAACCTGAAGAGGAAGTCATCGACATTGATGATGGAACTGCGAGTGGCAGGCTATCGGCTCTTAGAAGAGAAATCGAAACCGACTCACCAAGGAAAACTGACACCAAAGAAGACTTGTCGCGAAGGATGGATTCTTTCCTCAAAGACCGTTGACTTCATCCATGAGTGACATCTCCCCTTGAACATGGAGAACGCCATCGAATCCACAACTCCTTTCCTGACCATTGACCCGATGATTTCTGAAAGGCTTAATCCGGTGTTTCAAGCACTTGATAGCGGGGATTGGAAAGAAGTTGTAGAAAATGATGATGACTTGAGAATTCGTCTTGTCACCCAAGGTGCTGAAGTCCCAGATGAAAGATCATCGATAAAATGGGATGATGCAAATTTATTCTTCTTATCATGTATTGAGTTAACAAAGATTGGTCAACCATTCCCCTTGGAAGCTGGTATTTCAAAGGAGAGATTTGGAAGGTTTCCCTTTGGTGATGGATCACCAGTAACATATCTAAGAAACTGGATTCGAGAACCAAGAAGAAACCCTGAAGAATTCCCACACTTAACAAAGATGCTTGAAAATTTGGATACAAGATTGGTAGATACTAGTATGGGGAAGGGAACCGGCAAGCTAGAAATGCGAGGATGGTTAACTAATCAAGAGACTAGGGAATTGAGAAAACTACTTGCTTCAAAATCTTGGACTCCTTCTGCTGAAGAGCCTCTTGATGGAGGTTGCCAAGATTGTGCAAAGCACCTGCTAGCTCTACTAAGGGCTGCAGAAAAGCGCAAATGCGGAGTTTTGCTTAGAGTGCACAACTAATCAGAAATCTCTGCCGGTTAGTCTCTCATACATCGATGCATAAAGAGCAGCTGTTTCATTGATTACTTCATCAGGCAAAGCAGGAATTGGAGGGTCAGTCGCCCCTGAATCTCTAGCAAGACGTAATTCTTCTTGATGGCCTGTTCGGACATAGTGCTGGCGAACGAATTCCTTTGACAATTGTACAATGTTTCCCTTTGCATACTCTTCAGCATCCCACCAACGGTCTTCGTCAAGTGTTCCAAATGAGTCGACAAGAACAGGAACTCTTCCTGGTCCTAGAGCAAATTCCTTCTTTCCATCTACATGGATTAGACCACGCTTCATGGCTTCTCTCTCAATCAATGCGTCTACTTTGATTACAACATCGATTAATGAATCTAGTTCCTCACCAGTAATGTTAGCAATCTCAAGTGCTTCCTCTCTATCGATTAGACGATCATATGCTTCGAATTTAGTGGTAACTTCGATGTAAGGAGCAGGTAGTTTAGCTCCTTCCTCAAGTTCAGTACCTGCTTCAAAACCTAATTCTTCAGAAGTCAATTCTCCACGCTTGTATCTTCTCCAACCAGAACCTGCTAGATAGTGGCGACATACGATTTCAAGAGGAACGAAGACCCATTCTCCATCCCTTGGTGTAGTTCCAGGCTCACGATAAATATCGACACGACGTACTAAACATCTGTCAGTAGCATTTCTTTCTACTACGTGCGTTCTACAAATTCCCTCTTTTTCGACTAACTCAAACCAATGACATGTTGTTCGATTCAATGATTCACCCTTACGAGGAATCAATGAAGGTATTATTTGGTCAAACACTGAGATTTGATTTGTGTATCGAAATTCTAGGATGTCTGGGTCATCTGTTGACCAAACTTCCTTCACCTTGCCAGAATAGAGACATTCTCCCATGAGACTGACGCCTGCGCATAACGCCTTTCAACATTGGCACTGATTTTCAAATCAATCCAAGTGCGTCTTCGATACGATTTAGCTCAGGACCTGTGGTCTCACGACCAGCAATTGCACCATTGTTACAAGCAGCAAGACCTGCACCAACATATGGTGAACCAAAGGCTACTGTACCAACCATCGGTGCTACTCCTAATACTTCTTCAATCAGCAATACCTCATCTGGTAGAACATCGGGATGTAACAGTATACCGTGATCATTAGCAACTCCAAGAGACCCAACTACATCTTCACCTGCAATAGAACAAACAGCAACAGGAATTCCAAGTACTTCTGAAATGATTTCCACACCATCTTCAGGAATGGCAGGAGATGCAATAGCACCATTTTCATTGCATAGAAGGAGATTGCCAGCAGTATTTACGCCGCCTTCCATAACAACAACATCCCCAAATGAAGTCAGTGTATCAATATCTGATTCAGTAGCAATATCTGCTACGGCCAATCCCTTGGAGTTTCCAGCAACTAATGCTCCCACCAATGTTGAACCACCTATAGTCAATGGATGACGTTCAAGACCAAGGTACTCATCAATACGGTTGAGTGCCTCTTCGTTCAGTTCATGTGGATGGAAAACAACGTTACCACATATAGCTAGATAGATGCCTACCTGGTCGGAACCAAGAATATCACTGGTTGTAATTGGCATGTGTCTTCACCTATGGTTAGTCATCGAGGTTGATGGTCTCTTCGTATGTTTAGAGAAAATAAATTGGAAAAGGCCGCACCCCGCACAATGCGGAATGCGGCCGGTTTATCACTACTAGAGTGATTGCGGGGAATCTTTCCGAGGGAAAGAAGAGGGGCACAGTGACAGGATTTCCCGTGGGCTCTCGCACCACAGTACCAAAACTGACGCAGGTGGGCTTGACTTCCGGGTTCGGGATGGGACCGGGTAAACACCACCGCTATGACCGTGCACCCATCTTCCTTCGAATCGGAAGTGGAT
>QQSK01000003.1:201468-335668 GCA_003602415.1 Candidatus Poseidoniales archaeon
CTTCCCCAGGCATATTGGCATGCCCGGGTGCATAAGCAACCCCCCGACCTACCTCCCCTATATCAAGCCATCGTACTATGATATGAAGTGAGGGGGGTGTGAGCACACACAAAATAGCCGCTCAGTACATCGATTTAATATCTCCGATTATACGGTGAAAAATGCCAGTAAATACCAGTATTACAGTGAGCGGGAGTATGGTCACAAAAGCGCAAGATTTCCGGAAACAATCGCATCTGAAGAATATGGAATCAAAATCTTTTGAGCCTCTTCATCTCTTCCTAGTTGAATCAAACATGCACCAAATGCATTCTCTATCTCAATATTTGCCTTCTCTCGGTCACGTAAAACATTGAGAACTCCAAATGCCTTTTCTGCACGACCGCTGACCAATAATGCGTGTGCCAAATTTAGTAGAATTGTGTTATTATTTGGATCTAATTTGGCGCTTTGTCTCAAGGCCATAATAGAGGCTTCATATTGTGAAGATGACATCGGGTCACCACTAGAATCCAAATCTAAAGCTGATTGCAATAATGCGAGGCCCAAATTGTTCAAAATCTCAGGGTCATTTGTTCGATTTGATGAAGCCGTTGATAGAATTTGAGCGGCTTCAACCCATGCTGATTCACCCATGTAATCAAATGCGGAATTTATCATCGATGCTAGTTCAGGCTCTCCAGATGCATCAACTGCTAATGCCTTGGCAGGATGTAGCCCCGGAGCATCATCATCTGAAGCCATTGAATCTTCGACTGGAGAGTGATGGAAATCATCGAAACTAACCTCGACATCACCGCTACTCAAATCGTCATCGAAACTAACCTCAATTATTTGCTCATCTTGTGAATAAATTTCATCCATATCCACTTCTGCAGCATCGATACGCCACATATCTGGTACATCTTCGACAATATCTACAGGATTTAATTCAATACTCTTGATTTCAACTGTCTCAGGAACTTGAGCCTCTACATATTCAGGGGATGCATTCAACCTGACAACTTCGCTTCCAGGTGCCGATACCGTTTCAATTTGGGCTGCTTGTTCCTCTACATCAGATTCTACATCCTCAGTTACTGAATCAATGTCTTGTGGAACTATTTCTTCAGGTAACTCTACGATTATTGGCTCGACTTCATCTGGTTCAACAGCAACTTCAATTTCTGATGATTCATCGAGTTCTGGACTCTCATAACTAGGAGTTATCACTTCAGTTATTTCATCACTAAACGAACCAACTCCGAAAGGAAGTGAAGATTGCAATACCTCCGCTTTAGCTCCCATTCCGAATGGTAACACATTCGAATTTTCTTCCTCTTCGCCATCCACACCGATAGCAGCAACAACATCATCTAATCCAGGAATAGATTCGTCATCCATCACAATATCATCAGTATTGACATCGGTTGCGACTTGAGACCCACAAGAAGGACATGCGCCCCCTCCGAGGAACAACAATCCGCATACTCGACACTCTTGCATGATATCGGCCTAATCACGTACGGACGCGCCAGACCTTTCAACACACCGCTAATATGCGTTAAATTCACTCTTCTTCGGTGCTTGAAGATGGTAGCGCATTAATTGTGATATCAATAATGGATTCATCATCAACCAAGGCTTCAGCCCAGTTTTTACCCTTACTCTTGCCATTGTAATATTGCCAGACAATTCCTAATAGAGCAATTCCTAAGAAAATCCACTTCCAAACCTCGTCTACCCAATAGACCATCACAACATATGCTGTGATTATTGAAACTGTCATCAACATCACAGGGAAACCTGCTTTGAAGAATTCATTGAATGAAATTGGGTAGCCTGCCTCTTCACTCATCCCAGCTGTAACAACATTCGCAGATGCACCGATCAATGTACCATTTCCACCGAGACATGCACCGAATGCAAGTGCCCAAATCAGTGGACCCAAATCGATTCCCAAGGAGTCGGATATTTGCAACACCACGGGTATCATTGTAATTGTGTAAGGAATGTTATCGATGAATGCAGAAGCAATAGCACTGACCCAGAGGACGATTACAAGGGCTGCAACAAATCGATATTCTTCATCAAAGTAAATGATTGCAGATTCGACTTGGTCACCAATCCAAGATATTACCCCAAGATGCTGTAGAGAATGGATTAGTACAAACAGACCAGCAAAGAAGATTAAGGTCGTCCACTCAACCTTTTCAAGAGGTTCTTCAAGATCATGGCGGTCTGTTACTAGAAGCATAACAACTGCACCAACTAGTGCGACCCATGATACTGGAATGTGTAGTATTGGATTTAGGAAGAAACCAAGAATTACAAGCATCAAGATGGTACCTGATGACTTTAGCATCTTTGCATCCTTAACACCATACTTTGCTTCCAATTCTTCGACATCACGAATTCTTTCTCCGGAGAATTCATCCGCATACATCCACTTTAGCATCATGAATGTAGGAACGATTGTTAACATAATTCCGGGTGCTAACTCGATTATGAAATCGTTGAAAGACACACCGTCGCTAGCAAGATTCGAATAGCCTGCGCTCTCAATCGCAGATTCGCTCATCATGGAACCGATAATGATGTTTGGTGGGTCGCCAATCATCGTTGCTGCACCACCGATATTGGAGAACAAAACCTCAGCAATTAGCAATGGAATTGGGTTCAAATCTAGAACTCTAGCCAATTGAATTGTGACCGGGGTTAGAAGAAGCATTGTAGTAACATTGTCCAAAAATGCTGACAAAACAGCAGTTACTGAACACAGAATGACAACTAATGTCCAAACGTTGCCGTTACTCTTTTTGTAAGCCTGAACTGCAAACCACTCAAAGACTCCAGTATGCGAAATAACGCCAACCATGACCATCATTCCCAGAAGTAAACCAATGGTCTCCCACTCGATCAGTGTGGTTGTTTCAGCGAGAGTAAGTGCACCTCCCATCTTGTAGTAGTTCAAAGCAACAATTGCTGCTAGACCACCAATTGCGGCAGCAAGAGTACGGTGAACGACCTCGGTGATAATCAGCGCATAAACGAATAATAAGATTCCCAAACCAACCCAAACAGGTTCGTTACCTAATCCTTCTTTCAGAGAAATTCCTATGTCAACTGCAGCCCCTCCTCCTGCATTGGAGGAAGTGATGAAGGCCATCAGACCAGCACCTACCAAAGCAAGCAAAGAAACCCATTGAGATGGATGACGATTCAGTATTCGGTTGGTACGCATGTCACGTCCGAGTGAAAAGTCCTCTATGAGCATTGGGTCCTCAATTGGAGTACAAAACGCCAACATTACCCCTTGATAAAACAATCAAGGAAGAGGTTTCTTCAGCTAAATATTGCCAAACTTGTCCACGATCTTCACGGTCGTAAATGCCTTTGTTGATTTTGATTTTTACCAGCTTTCTCTTGCTCAATTGGCCACGGATTTCTTCTACAATACTAGGAGTAATTCCTGTTTTACCAATGCGCACACTAGGCTTGAAATTTCGGTCCATAGCCTGTTTCTTGATGCTTTGAGGAATATCAGACATTCATATTCCTCCTGTGCGATTTGGGACCGCCGCCAAAGCGCCTAACTCGTTGGCAGTTCAAGCAAGTGGTAATTCTTTGACCCTCTCTGATTCTTACTCTAGCAGAAATTCCTGGAATCAATAATTCCTTGCAACCACGACAAATCCAATGTTTGTTGTTAATCGGTAAAGGCAACCGATTTCTAGTCGATGTTTTTACAAGATGTTTAGCTGCATTTCTGCGAGCAATCATAGGCATAGATACATCCGAAATGACTGACCCCAGATGACTTTGGGCATTGAGAGCGTTTTTTCTGCGTTGGCTTTTGGCCTTTGCACGAACACTCTTTTTTGACATAACTTCAACTCACTTTAGTGCTTCAATAATGTCTTTAGAAATTTCATCAATATCTCTGTCACCATCAATTACGTGGAAAATACCCTTTGACAGATACCAATCTGCAAGAGGTGAAGTTTGTTCATGGTAAGCGGTTAATCTACTCATGACTGTGCTTTCATTATCATCTGCTCGCCTTTTGAAATCCTTGGAATCACAATTGTCACATTGCCCAGCAACTTTAGTCGGGTTGAAAGTATCATGATACACTGAACCACATTCGTTACAGGTAAATCTTCCACATATTCTTTCAACAATTCTCTCATCAGGAACGTCTATTGCTATTACATGAGAAACCTCAGTGATGCTTGCTAATGCTTCTGCTTGAGGAATGGTGCGAGGAAAACCATCAAACATTACGCCATTTTGAGCATCGCTTTCTTTGATACGATCTTTAATCAAATTGATGATTACTTCATCAGGTACCAATTGACCTGCATCCATGTATTTCTTAGCCTCTAAACCAGTAGGTGTACCTGCAGCAACTGCTGCTCGTAACATATCTCCTGTACTCACTTGTGGAAGTCCAGTTGATTCCATGATTCGTTGGGCTTGAGTGCCCTTTCCGGCACCAGGTGGACCAAACAATACTATGCTCTGCATGGTACGGCGTGAGGACTACCAGTTTTCACTGTTGGCCTTGCTGTGCTAACCATTGATGACCATAATGCTGCCATTGTTCCATAGTCCAACCAGCAGGTAATCCAGTAGGAGGAAGTGGTGGACCAACTGGTACCTGTGGCTGCGGCGGAGTAGCTGCTGGTGGCCTTCCTGCTGGAACAATAGCTGGCGGGCGGCCTGCTGGCACTGCCACTGGAGGTCTTCCCATAGGTACAACCGGTGCAGCAGGTGTTGGTAGAGTCGGCATAGATTGGGTCAATGCAGATGCTATTTCCTCTGCGGTAACGCCACCACTAGCCAGAGATTCTTGGCCGACGACCGAATCCATAACCGCCTGCATTCTTACACCATCATCTGGAATTGAATGCGCATCAGGAGCAACCAATTCTTCTCCAGAGAGATCTTTTGGTGCAGATTTCTTGATTTTTCTTGCTACTATCGCTACAACAAGAACCAATGCACCAATAATTGAGTAAGCAACTGTAGGAGAAACTAGTCCAAACAATCCACCTTGTGTTTTAGTATTACTAACACTAATCTCCAAAGTCACTGAAGATTCGACACAAGTTATTCTCAATTCTTCAATCCCGGACTTTGTAACATCATTAGATTCTACCGTTATTATTACATCAATACTTTCACCGACACCCAACTGTGTTATCGATTCTTCAGACATAGAAATAGACCAATCACTCCCATAATTATACCCTCCTGATAATTCTACCGGCTGCAGTGACGCATCCAACGGAAGATTTCCAATGTTGCGAATGGTTAGAGTTTGCGAGGATTTCCCACCTCTTTCTATTCCTAATAATGGCTTTTCATCCACATTATATTCGAAGGCACAATATGAGCCAGCCAATACCTCAACAGGATATGTTGCCGATATCTGTGATGTGTCAAAGCCATTGCTTATTGTGGCATAAATGCCCAAGTCAAATGTAGATTCAGAAGCAGGTTGGTTGATTGGAGCCTTTATCCCGATTCTTAGTTCAGCATTTTCTCTAGGTGATAAATAACTAGGAGGGTCGGCGAAACCAACTTCCCAACCATCAGGTGCAAGAGATGACGACCACTCTACACTGATACCTGAATTACCTGTATTTTCGACCATCAAAGTTGTGTAAGTAAAATCGCCATTAGATTTAGCCGTTAATGAAAAATCATCAGATGGCGTGATTTCTAATCCAATCTCATCCTTAACAATCAAAGTAGTTTCATTGATTATGAAGTTGGAAGGATCTTGGCTAGCCTTAATCACCAAATGATTTTCATCATTTCTTGCAGCCACTGGAGAAACTAGAATTTCAAATCGTACTTCAGCAGATTCGCCAGGCTGTATACTAACATCAACCTCTCTATTCTCAGTTTGAGAACCATGGTTAACTTGTATGGTCCAAGTAGTCAATTCAGGATTGATTCTAACTGTCAAATCAAGTGGGGTATTTCCAGTGTTCTCAATTTCGAGAGTAAGATTCAATCGCTCGCCAGTATCCACATTGATGTCCTTTGCATAAGCTGCAGGGCCAACATCAATTCCTGTATCATCCAACAAATTCGTATCGAATGATTCTAGAGATTTAACTGTCAAAGTAACTGTTTCACTGATATTTAGAGAAGGGTCTGTTTCACTCGTAACCGAACATGTTACTGAATCTGTACTTCCTGCAGCAGGTAAGCCATCTGCCACTGGAGGTACATACAGCCGAACCTGCATTGGAAGATATTCCAATATATCCAACGGTTCAAAGGAATAAGATGAGGAATTAGATTGTCCCAATTGAACCTGCCATCGGTTTTCAGAGTAACAATCTAAATCGTATACAGCAGGAGAATTCCCAGTATTTCTTACCGATATGGAAAATGCAGTACTACCACCAGGGATTGCTTCTAGACCATCTGTTCCAGCAGGTGCCACTTGAACATCCTTAACCTCTTCAACAACCAAACGTAATCTGATCGTATGCTTAACAGATGGATTGTTTGAATACTTGGCAGTTAAGTCCATCACATATGTTCCTGCCATGGCATATCTATCTGTAGCTCCAGAAAGATCTGCATCATCATCATTCATTGTAATATTGAGATGAAGCGAATCACCACCTTGCCCCATTGCAGATAATGTGAATGGCCCTGACAAATCTGAACTGCGAGACCAATCATCATCTGTAGGAAGTAATACATCATCTCGAATTGGACTAGGTGTTTGTACCTGTGATAAGTGCAATTTTACAGATTGTTGCTCTGTACCTTCATGCTTGAGAATTACAGGCCAGGTGTATCCTTCTGCAACTGAGGGGTCCAAAGTTCTGTTAACCATAGTTGGGTCCTCTAATCCATTGGAATCCAATGTGACAAGCCTTACACCCAATGCTGCAACATTGATTGTCATTTCCTCAATATTGTTATTCACACCATTTGTCTCATCATTAACTTCAGAAACTGAAGATTCTGTATCAACTGATAGCCTCATGTCGTGGTCTCCAGTGGTTGAGAATGTGTGGTAAAGTGTTAGTGAATCCATTGTTCCTGCTGTCAAACTTGACCTTACTCCATCATAGAGGGTTGTTCCCTCTGTCAAATCTTCAAGTGTGACTCGAAATTGTCCTGAATCCGCCGTACCTTGATTGAGCCAAGAGATACGTAAAGTGATCAAATCATTCACTAAAGGAGATTCAGAAGATGGGAAAATTGAACCATCAAATGCAACCAAATCCGCTTTTTCATCTAGAGTTGCATTTCCAGTCAAAACAAGGGAATATGATTGGTCAAGGCCACCGGTATGTGAAACCATAACTTGCCATTTTCCAGAAGGAAGGACTGATGATGGTGCTATGTTTATTCTTTCAACATTGTTCACAGAATCATGAACACCATTAGGCACTGAGAATCCATTTACAATTACGTTTCCTTTGTAGGTAACTCCATTTGGAGATAACAATAACAAATCAAGGTCGTTGACCAATCGAGATTCGTTCTGAGCAGTATTTGCACTTCCAGCTACATCAGTCCATGCTAAAGTTAGGTCTATGCCTTGAGAAGGGTCTATGTCAAACTGATATAATGTTGAAAAACCGGCTGATAATGTTCTTGAATTATCATGGAATGTTGACAAATCATTTCCTTCATGAGTTGGAATAATTGTGTTGGAAACTGAAATTTGACCCCATCCTTCTTGTGCATTAGGAATGTCAGGTTGGCCTAAATCAATTGCTCCGTTTATGGTTGCAGCCTTCAAAAGGGAAGCCGAAGGAGAAGAAATTCCAATTTCTTCTCTAATAAATTCACGAATCAAAGAAACTGAACCGCCTGCTACCGCAGTAGCCTGACTAGAACCAGATAATGACATGTACATATCAGCGCCATTTGCGTGAGTTCCGGTACCACAATTGTATCCAACAGGGATAGAAGCCTCTTGAGCCCTACCTGAGCATATTGAGACACCTGGTGCCAATAAATCCGGTTTTACCCTACTATCCAATGAAGGTCCTAAAGCCGAGAAATTTGCAGCATTCCCACTTGGATTTGTTGTAGATGCCCCAATCGATAACACATTCTTGGCTGTTGAGGGAGCCATGACTTTGGAAGCGTTTTGATTAGGATCATCGCCAGCAGAAAAGATTGGTAAAAACTCTGGATTATCATGAACGAACACATCCAATGATCGTGAATCTGCGGTATATGCGCCATAGTTCCCATTTAGGCCCCAAGCATTGACTGCGACTCTGGAACCTTCTTGTTCCGCATGATTGAGCATATCATAGATGGAGCCTATTCTTCCAAAGACTCCTGTTGGGTCATGCTCTAAAGCGTAAGCAACTATCAATGCTTCAGGTGCAATTCCTGTTGTGCTAGAATCACCAGTTCCATCTCCTGCAATTGTTAATGCTACGTGAGTTCCATGGCCTCCATTAGAATCTGCAGGACTTGGGTCAAGTCCGTATTGTGTGTATACTCCCGCAATTCTTCCAATAATGTCAGGGTGGTCTTGGTCAATTCCAGTATCTGTGAAAGAGATTTTCTCGCCCGAACCATCCAATCCAAGACTCGAGTTGGACAACTCAGGTATTCCCACAATGGCTCCAGCTACTGCATTTGTCAAACGCAATTCATGAGCGACATCTGACCAAATTATTCGACCATCTCTTGCTAACTGCTCTAAATTAACTGAGCCTTTGACTTCACACAAATGCAAACCACACCATGCCTCATCAGCACCCATGATTACCAAATCATGAGCAAGGCCCTCGAGAGATTCTGGCTTCAAATCAACGGCAGGTATTGCAGAAATGTAAGTTGTATCCGAATCGAGATTAGGTGAAACTCTCCAACCTGGCATCATGGAATCTGCCCATCTAACATTGTCATCAGTTTGGATATTTTGAAGATCATTTGGATGTGATAGTCTGACTAACCAAGAGGATGAACCTAGATTGTCCAAGATAAAAATATTGTATTTGTCAACCAGTTCGTATAGAGATTCTCCAGTATGGTGATGCAATTGGACTACAGCCATACCTGTGCTTCGATAATCATTGGAATCATCCAAACGTGACTTAGGTATTTCATCGTGCAATGGGTCGAATGAACCAATGGCTAGATGTAATTGATAATCAAGCACTTTCAGAGCAGATGACTTGGTTTCAACCGGTTCGATTGCAAACCAATTAGATGCTGCTTGTTGCAGAATATTTTCCTCAGTCTCGTCACTGATGTCAATTGCGCTAGCTAGCGGAGATAGAAGAAGCACTGCGAGCACAAACAAAGTCCGTAGTGATGTCATCATTATGGTCCGACTATGAATCCGTACTTGAATACAAGCCTAAATTGAGCCCATAGGGCTCATTCGAAAAGGGCTGCGATTGCTGCATCGGTTTTAGCAACAGATGCTTGCCAATCTTCCTCGGTACCCATCAATGCTCTAATGGCATCAACATTTTCGGGAATGACATCAGATTCTTGATGAATCGCTTGGAAATAATACAAATTATTTCCAACCAACTTTACTCCATCTTCCCAAACGAAAATTTCGTGCAAATCACCCCAAGTTCTGCCCATATCTCTTGCGAATTCCATTACTTCAGCTGTTGTGGTTATACCTGTCTCTGCACCATTCATAATAACAACACGAGGTGAATCAGACCACAATTTCAACACACTTTCTGTCGTAAGCCCATGGCCTTCAGGTAATGTTGCAACAATCGAGTGCAAATGCATGATGGTTGTTGGTACAGCAACTGCTAATGAATTGATATTGATTTCTGGTTTTACGGTCATAACGTCAGGACCATGATGACTAGGAACCTTGAGAACTGGCTTAATCGCATTTATTGGTCCCTTCTTTGAATCGCCTGGATCTGCTGCTCGACGGATCATTGTACATTCAACCGATAACTCACCACAGTGTTCGTAAAGTGGAACTAAAGTTCTTGACAATCCGGTAGTATTGCATGAAACTACTCTTGTTCCCTCGGCGTTAAGATTTGCAGCATGGTTAGCGCATGAAGTGTAAGACATACCCGTCATTGCATGTTTTTCTCCGCCTTGGAATATCCACTTGACACCAGCAGCCTGATACTTTGATTTGTTATCAGCACCCATTTTTCCAGGTGAGCAATCTACTACAACATCTGCAGCCGCAAGAAGATCTGAAAGTCCACCATGGCATTCATAGCCTGCATCTGCGAATGCTGCAATCCTATTTTCATCATCGAAGGTGCAGTATAGAGGGTAACCCTTGCGTACTGCAAGGTCACAGCCAAAGGCTGGCCTAGTCTTTGTTACTCCAATGATTTCCATGTCATCTTGACATGCAACTGCATCGGCTACTCTCTTACCTATTGTTCCGTAACCATTGATTGCGACTTTGATAGTCATGTGGCTCCCTAATGTGTGTGCCTTCGCGGACCTCACATGAACCTTGCTTCGCGCAAAAACTCATCGAATTAGCAAACTGTTGAAGAAAGAGAACACACCCGAGGGGCTGATGGCAAGCATTGACGAGGTTGTTGCGAGCTCGATGAGCATCAATTCACGATTGCCGGCTCAGCTTGAAAAAGCGCTAGAAAGAAACATCGTTCTGCGCATCGGTTGGACTACTCAAGGAGAGCCTGTTCCTAAAGACGGAGAACTAGGCCTTTGTCCAAATCTTCCGGATGGGTCCAAGGTCAGAAGTTTAGGCAATTTGGGACCTTTTACCGCAGCATTTGGTCAAGGAGGGACCTACACTCATCAAGGAGATGTTGGTTCATATTTGGGTGCTGGCAATAATGGTAACAGGATTACTTGTGAAAGAAATGCTGGAGCATGTGCAGGATTTGGTCAGAAGTCTGGCCGTATCACAATTCTAGATGGTGTAGGAGACGATGCAGGGGCGAAAATGAGTGGTGGATTACTAATTGTTCGTGGAGATGCCGGAATAAGAATCGGCGGAGGAATGTCCGGTGGAGACATTGTTGTCCACGGAGATGTAGGTGGCGACCCTGGTGCGGGCATGACCGGTGGAAGAATCATCATCAATGGAAGATGCCCATCGCCACCACCCGGTGTTTTACTTAGAACTCTAGAAAAGACTGAAGTTACAAAGATCAACAAGTTGCTTGGAGAAGATGATCTACAAATTCCTGCTGATGCTGTTTGTTTGGTACCAGAAGGTGATGTAACTGAAGGCATAATGGCTAGTTGCCGAGAAGACCTCTCTGGAATTTCATTAATTCCAACAACATCTAATCATAATCCATCATATTCGACATGTGACACTGTGTCATTGATTGGAGACGAGGATGCTCTTGCACTTCCAATCCCACTTCTACCATATGTTCCTAAAGGAGTTGAGGATGATTTATTCCATCCATGTCTAGTCAGGGAAAACCCTAGAGATTGCGACATTGTCATTATTGACGCTGACAATATCGCTGAGGCTGCAAAGTTAGTTCAATTGGCCGCAGGATTTGCAATCGATATGGATTCAATGCCTCGTCTTGATGGAGCATCCATCGATGGAATGCTGGTTGCTTTACGCTGTATTGCTGGACCAATTGCAAAGGTGTTGATGATACGAGGAGTAGGGCAATCTGTTTCGCTACATTCTGATGCACAACACCATGGTTCAAATGCTGCTATCAGCGTATTGAATGATGGAAGTGGAATAAGTGCGGCTGCTGCACTACCTATGGTTGGAAGGTCGGCTTCATCAAATCTAGAGGATGATTGCCAAGCTTCGATGTGGTTGCCTTGGTCAGCGACTAGTGAAGATTTGGCAATTCTTTGTGCTTCTAACATTGCATTCACAATCTGTCCTGCACCTGATGAAAATATCGCAGGATGGATAGCTCAAGTCACAGCAGGACTTTCTGCACATCTTAACCGATTAGGATTGGCCTCAATCGATTCTCTAACAAGAGCAAACTTGCGTGCTTGTGACCAAGACACTGCCGCAGTTAGCGGGCTGAGACTTGCAGGATATGACCGCCCAATGCCACACTGGTTTGCAAGGTGATTATCATGCCAACCATTAGTGTTGATCAAGACCTGTTAAGGAGATTTGTCGAGCAACGTGGTCGTAAGCACGACGTTGAAGATCTTGCATTTAGACTGCCTTTGATGGGTACTGATATCGATACTTGTAATGAAGATGTTCTGGACATTGAAATATTTCCTGACAGACCAGATTTACTTTCCCCCGAAACTCTGTTTCATGGTATGATGCCCTTCCTTCATGATTCTCCACCTAACCCTCGTTTGTTAGTAAATCCAGGAACGATTTCTATGCGTGTTTCTCCAGAATTAGCTAATATCAGGCCTGTGATTTTGGGTGCTGTTGTTAGAGGAGTTGACATTGATGAAGAAGTCATCAAGCGACTGATGGAACATCAAGAGAAGTTGCACTTTGCCTTGGGAAGAGGACGGAAGAGGGCATCGATTGGAGTCCATGACCTTGCAACAATATCTCCACCATTCAGAGTAGAAGCGGTTGATAGAAACCATTCTTTTATTCCATTGGCAATGGAGGATGAAATGACGATTGATGAGATATTAGCCGAACATCCAAAAGGAGTAGATTATGCTCATCTATTAGATGGCATGGACAAAGTTCCGATTATTTTTGATTCCAAAGATGCTGTTCTCTCATTCCCACCAATTATCAACGGAGACCACACAACTGTAACTACCAACACTAGAGACATATTCATCGATGTTACTGGCCTTGACATTCGTGCTTGTGAATCTGCACTAATGCTAATTTGTTTGCAACTATCAGTGCTTGGAGGAAAGATTGAATCTGTAAGAGTAAACACATGTGAAGGAAAGGAATGGACCCTAATCGGCAGTCCTATCGAACACAAAGTTGAGAGAAGTCTAGTTGAGGGAATACTAGGAAATCCATTCACTGATGACCAAATCGAGGATTCCATTCGGCGCATGGGTGGAATTTACAATGGAGACACATCAGGCATTCTTTCAATTTCAATGCCCAGATGGAGATTCGATATATTGCATCCAATTGATTTGGTCGAAGAAGTCGCTATTGGGCATGGCTATGATGATTTGTCTCATGATGTGCCTAAAGCACCGCTAACAGCAATTCCAAGAAAAGATGGACACTTGAGAAGAAGAATTCGAGAAGCACTTCAGGGATTAGGGTTAATTCAAATCCAATCACTAACACTTTCCAATGATGATGATCAATTCAACTCGGTTAGATGGAAGCCTGACGGAGCAATCACCCGAATGACAAACCCCATCACCACTGAACACACAATTCTACGCCAAAATATTCTCCCTGGTCTTCTAAGACTTCTTGCTGCGAATCGTCATCACGATTTGCCACAGGGTGTTTACGAATTAGGCACAGTAGTAATCAATCACTCGAACACAGACAGATTTGCTTTCCTCGTCGCAGAAAACTCAGGCGGCTTTGCATCCCTTAGAGGTCGCATTCAAGCACTCATGCGAGATTTAGGATGTGAAGATTGGAATCTAGAGCCTGTTGAACAGGGCCCGTGGCTTGCAGGCAGGGCTGCATCAATTGTTATTGATGGAACCGTGATTGGCGAATGTGGAGAAATTGACCCTCATGTATCTGCTTCTTTCGAGCTTAATGTGCCAATGAGTGGCGCCCAAATTGACATAGCTTCGCTTTCGAAGATATTGCAAGATCCAGTACATTAAACCAAACTGAATTCTGGACTATTGATTTTGACATCGATTGTTTCGAATTTAATTTGTAATTCCAATGTGCATTCAGCACTACAGATATTTATTCCGTTTTCCACCAGAATTATTGTCTCATTTGAATTCCAATTGTCAAAGTCGTTGTCCCCATGAACTATTTTGCATGGAGAAGGGACAACCAAATCTGGATTTTCCAATGCAGGGAACGAGGTGTTGCCCAATGCAGCAATCTGTAATGTTGGATGACGGCTTTCATCATCTGAGTTGTAGTAAGTGAGGAATTTAATTTTGAACCAAGAACCATTGTTTTCGATCAAATATGTACCATCGTTTGGATTTACTCGATGAACCGATAAATCGTATTCATACCATTCGAGGCGGTTTTCTGTATCGTTTGACAATTCTGATTCGGGTACAATATCAACATCGGAAAAGTCATTTCCTTCAATGAATTTCCATTTTATTCCATCTCCAAAGAATACATCCGTAGAAGAAAATTTCATCCAAAAATCGGATTCATTAGATTCGAGTTGTTGAGCAACATCAAGGTAGGTAAAGGATTCTGCATCCGTTGAATCGACCTCTGTTGTGAATGTCAACCCATCCGCACTAAGTTTTGAACTAATCTTGCCTGAGGATTCGCCTTCAACAGATTGTGAACCAAACGAGCACGAATTTGATTTACTATCGACTAGTAACGAAATTTCCATAGAAGACCAAAGTAAATCTTCAGCTTCGCTTTCGAAAGTCAATTCTGCCAATTGGTTATCAGTTCCTGAATTTGAAATTGAACTCGAATAATCGATTTCAACAACATTTGAGGTTCCTAATTCAGACTCGTAACTCTGAACAAGATAGAGCCAGAAGGCCGCTACAACCACGATTAATATCACAATTGTAGCGGCCAACTTCTTCCAATTCACCAGATCACATCTCTTGGTCACGGTTCGACCTAGCGTACAGGACTGCTCCTAGTGTGGCTAGTATCATTGTGACTCCGAGGAATCCAGGCGTATTATCTTCTTCCTTGTCCTCATCATCATTGGTAGTAGGTTCTACTCCTCCGTCTCCTACGGTAACCTTACCAAACATATCTAGAGAGATATGTGGTTCACAAGCATAGTAGAAGATCGTGTCTTCTGTAAAGGTGTAATGGAAATCAACTGTAGTTTCAGCCGCACCGGAAGTAATTCCACCATCAACATAGGTTGAAGACTTCATTCCATCTACTTCTTTCACATTGTGAGCCATTTCAGAATTCGTCCATTTCCAGCATACTGTTTGATTTACATCAATTGTTACTGATGCTGGAGAGAAGGCATAGCCATCGGAAGAGATTCCGATTGTAACATCACAGGTTACTTCATCGGTAACATCGTCAACAACCTCATCTGCTGGAGGCATTATTACCTTGTCAATCACGTGGATGACACCGTTACTTGCAGGAACATCAGCAAGGGTTACCATTGCCATTTCTGCTCCAACCATAACTCCTGAGTCGGTAACATGAACCATCAATGTATCACCATTTGCTGCAGTCACATTTGTCATACCCATAGCTAGATCTGAAGACATGATTTTACCAGGAACTACATGGTACAGAAGGATATTAGCAAGGGCTGAAATCTCTTCATCGGTGGTAAAGGTAGACAAATCAATTCCTGCTGCTGCAAATGCTTCGTCAGTAGGTGCGAAAACCGTGTAGTTTTCTACTCCAGAAAGTGTTGCTACAAGATCTGCTTGAGTTAATGCCGCAACCAAAGAGTTGTGAATTGTAGTCGCAGCTGCTGTCATTGCTATGCTTACAGATGGAGTCCACATGTATCCACCACAAACTGCAGAACTCACATTGGAAACCTGATGAGTTACAGCATTGTAACATCCGGTGATGTTCTGACCTTGCATTTCGTAATTTTCAACATACATGTAAGATTCACAAGTTGATTGGTCTGCACCTGCAACTATTGAGTGTGTGACTACATTGTAGCAAATTTCTCCTTCAGGGCCCATAGCTGGCATCAAAACCTTATCGATTACATGGACTACACCATTACTCGCCATTACATCAGCGGTTGTGACATGAGCATCATTAATCATGACGTTAGAACCAATAGTAACTGTTGTTTCTTCCTGATTTAACATAGTAACTGACATACCGTCGGTCAGTGCGTCTGAAGTGACAACACCCATTGTGACGTGGTAAGCAAGTATGTTAGCTAATGCTGCTGCTCCTTCATCGCCGTCAAAGTCTGCCAGGTCTACTCCTGCATCAGCAAATGCTTGGTCGGTTGGAGCGAAAACTGTGAATGGTCCGTCTCCTTGAAGAGTTTCAAGCAATCCTGCTTGAACAATTGCTGCCACTAATGATGTGTGTACACCAGTGCCAGATGCCACAGTTGGAATGTCTGGGATTGCTGGTTCAACCGGTGGCATAAGTACAGTGTCGATAACATGAATGACACCGTTGCTTGCCAGAACATCTGTTGAAGTTACAGTTGCTGATTCAATCATTACTGTTCCATTAGAAACTGAGAAACTAGCATCGTCGCCGTTCATCATTTCAACGGTCAATCCGTCAGTGACATCAGCAGCCATAACTGCAGATCCTGAATAGACGTGGTAAAGCAATATGTCGGTTAATGTAGCATTCAACTCTGTTGTATTGAACGCTGCCAAGTCAATACCAGCATTGGCAAATGCATCATCTGTTGGGGCAAATACTGTGAAAGGGCCATCGCCTTCCAGAGCAGTTACCAAATCTGCATGTGCTAATGCCGCTACAAGAGAGTTGTGAATCCCAGTTGCTGCTGCATTTGCAGGTATGTTTTCAGTCTCATCAGCAGATACGCTAAGAGGTATTGCTGACAACATTAGTAAGGCTACTAGTAGGCTAACGCTTTTTCTTTGCATTGGCCTAACGCTCTTGGCTTAGTATATACGATTTTGTTTCTACACATAACGAGTTTTAGTTCCGAACAATTGTTCCGTGCTATTGAAAGGTGGAACCGATTGCAGTAATTATGCGCCGATTGATTCTTGGACTGGTCATCTTAATGATGATGCCACAGATTCATGTAAGTGCAAACGAAACACCTTTTGATTTTTTTATCGATGAAGAAGTGGTAATTCATCCCGACGAAACTGTCCAGTTTAGGATAGCATGGCACAATATTGTAGGTGATGAAAGACACTTCCAAATTAGTGTCAATCAAACCGATTCTAACCTAACCATCGAAGACTTGCCCCCCGAATGGACAAGAGTAGCATCTGGAAGATTAGGTGAAATGAACATAAATGTCTCTGTTCTTCCAAACTCAAATTTTGAAACAATAAATTTCTCCTTGGATATAATTTGCGAAGAAATACCTGATTGGAAAATGACTCACGATGTTGATGTTTTGGTTTCTCGATGGTCTAGTTTACAATTTGGAGCAAATGACGGGTCATCATTCTATGTACAACAAAACGTCAATACGAGCCTAGCTGTAAACATATCCAATAGTGCAGGAGTGAATGATTTTGTCAAAGTTAGAATGGATACTAATTCAAACTGGCAATACGGATTCGCCGATGATCAAAATGGTGATGGAGAAGTGCATCTTGACCTATCTGATGGTGAAGATGTTTTCATCAATTTTTGGATTATCACTCCGGTAGTACAGGACGGAGCACCGCTCGCTGGAACTGGTCCAACATTCATCTTAGAAGCTGAATCTGGACTGGACAGACGTATTGCTAGTTGGTCGTTTGAATTGGAAATGCAAACATTTCATAACATGACAATCGATTTTGTTGATGCGAATTTAAGTCTGGACCCTGGCGATAATGGAAGATTAGAAGTCACTGTCAGGAATAATGGTAATGTCGACACATACCTAGATGCTTCTCTGAAACTTGGTTCATTTGTAAGCGACAGAATAGAAGATGATGGTTGGACTGTCGCATTGTTCAATGCATTTGAATTTGAAGTTCTATCTCCAAATGAATCACGAACTATCGAAATTGGTTTTGAAGCACCCAATATCAATCAGAATATGATTGAATTACAACTGGAAATCAAACCTCAGGCATTCCCTCAAAGAACTAGTTCTGTTACCATCTCCTCAGATATTGATTGGCAAAGAAACGGTAAATTGTCAAAAGTTGGAAATAATTGTTATTCTGTTGAATGGAACAATACTTGTCAGGAGTTCTTTGTTGTAGAAAACACAGGTAACTTCTATGAAGAGTATTACTTGGAAATAATTGATGATTCTGGTATGGAATTTGAAGTTACTTCAGATTATATTGGATTGTCCAAAGGTGAAACTAGTTCTGAAATCGCATTGAACATGACCCCATTTGAAGGGGCTGAAGGTTTCTTGCAATCATTTGCGACCATTGAATTGAAGAGAAATGATGGCGTTTTGATAGATTCAATTTCAATCTCATCATCTACTGAGCCGTTCGTCAATTGGATTTGGGATAGCGCATTGAGTGATGTTAATAATGGCAGATTGGAAGTTGTTGTAACCATGCGCAATGATGGCAATGTTGCTGACGGTCTTGTGGTAAGAATGAGTTCTTCGTATTATACGGACTTAAGTTTCATACCTCCAAGTGACGCAATATTTGAGGATGAGGCGAAAAATATTCGCTCATTTGAAATCGTAGATATTGCAAAAGGAGAAAATTTCACTTTCAGAGCATGGGCAGATATTCCAGATGACCAAGGTTCTGATGATGATTTTTATCTCAATATAACCGCACATAGTAGGTTAGCAGAAGAGAATCCGTTTACTTATTCAGCCAATGCATCTTTTGATGCCATGAAGCAAGATAACGAAGAAAGCGATTCTGTGATTTCTACATTTACAGATATTGTTGCTACAATTTTTACAACGATTTGGGCATGGAAATGGATCATTATGGCTGCATTAATTAGTGGTTTGATGATTAACAAATCATTGAGAGATAGACAAGCTAGGCTTGAAGAAATCGCATTAAACACTCCGCCAGAATTAGAAAATAATGAACCTGAAGATTGGATGGCAGAGTTTGCAAATAAGAAACAACCTGTTCCTGAACCGGCACCTTCTCCGCAAATACCTTCAGAGGTATTTACAGGAATGTTCCAGGCGGTTGGTGGACCGAAGAAACCTACTGCAGAACCTGTTGATTCTCAGTTAGTTGGAGCCGCAAGTACAGTTTTAGACCATCATGACACTTCAGTGGTTAAATCCAAAATGGATGATTTAGTGAGTGAGATTGCAGAAGGTGAAATTAGCAAACCTCACGAAGCAAATGTAGCACTACCCGATGATATTGTTCCTGTTACAGATAGGACCGTGCCAAAACCTCGTCCATCTTCTAACGTCCCTGTTATGCTAGACTTAGACGACCTAGATTTGTAAGTGATTTTATGAAGATCGGAGTCGATGAAGCAGGAAGAGGGCCAGTTATCGGTCCATTGGTTGTTTGTGCCTTCGCATCTGTTTCGCAATCTGATTTGCTAGAATTGGGCGTGAAGGATTCCAAAGATTTGAGTGTCAAAAAGCGAGAAGAATTGTATGACATACTTTCAAAAATGCCTCACAGCGTTGTGATTTGCCCCCCAGAAAGAATCGATAACTCAAATAATCTAAACACATTGGAGACCATACTATTCGCTGAAGCATTATCCACTATGCCAGATGGTGAAATTATGCTTGATGCATGTGATGTCGATGCTGAAAGATTTGCGAGAAATGTTTCAAAATTGTCGAATAAACAATGCCAAGCCGAGCACAAAGCTGATGAGAATCATCCTGAAGTAAGTGCTGCAAGTATAATTGCAAAAGTAACTAGAGACCGAATAATCCAACAGTTATCGGATGAAATCGGAATTGAATTGGGAAGTGGATATCCCTCCGACCCAAAAACCAAATTGGCAGTCAAGGAGTTGGTTAAAGGAGAAAAACCACATGAATGTTTGAGATGGTCTTGGAAAACTGTTCACAATGCATGGGGAGGAACTCCACCACCAAGGCCAAATGCAAAGCAACAAACCTTGTTTTGAATAACTAAGAGCCCCACGGCTATACATGGAGTGGCAACCAGACCAAGCGACTGTCGATTTGATTCGTCACCTTGCTCTGCAAAACAGTCTTCAGTATGACGGCAAGGGTCAAGCCGGTTCTGTGATTAGTAGAATCATGGGTAGTCGTGCAGATCTTAGACAGCATGGAAAGCACATCGCTCCTCTTGTAGCAAAGGCTGTTGCAGAAGCAAATGCATTAGCTCAAAGCGATGGATTAGATAGTATTTCATCGATTTTGGAAACAGAAGCACCAGAATTATTGGAAAGAAAGGTGCAAACAAGGAGAGAAGGATTACCAGAACTACCGAACCTTGATGGGCGAAAACCAGTTCTGAGATTTGCTCCTAATCCAAATGGACCACTATCATTTGGACACTCACGAGGATTGGTAATCAATGGCCAATATGCTAAAGATTTAGATGGAGAATTAATTCTAAGGTTTGATGATACTGACACCACTGTCAAGCCACCAATGCTAGAAGCATATGAATCGATACCTGAACAACAAGAGTGGTTGTGTGGATTCTCTGCACACCGCATAGTAATCGCTAGTGAAAGAATGGAGCATTACCATGACCATGCTCGAATGATGCTCGAGAGAGGATTCGGATATGTTTGTACTTGCTCTGGTGAAGAATTCAAGGCATTCAGAGTTTCAATGACTGAGTGTCCTTGTAGAAACAATGAAGATAGCAATAATTTGCAACTCTGGGAGAAAATGAATGATCCTGATGGTTTCCAACCAGGTGATGCTGTTCTACGTGTCAAGACAGATATGACCCTGAAAAATCCAGCTCTTCGAGATTGGCCTGCTGCTCGTATCCAAACAAATTCACACCCAAGAGTTGGAAACAAATGGCGAGTTTGGCCATTGCTCGATTTTCAATCTGCTGTGGAAGACCATTTGCAAGAGGTTACACACATCATTCGAGGTAAAGATTTGATGGATTCCACTAGAAAGCAGACCCTACTCTACGAACACTTTGGATGGAAATATCCAGAAACAATTTACTGGGGACGAGTTAAAGTCCATGAGTTTGGTTCATTTTCCACTTCACAGATGAAGAGAGATATCGCTGAAGGCAAATTTAGTGGATGGGATGATGCAAGACTACCTACTCTTTCGGCTCTATCTCGTAGAGGAATCAGACCAGATTCCCTGCGCTCATTTTGGATTGAACTGGGATTGACACAAAAGGACATAGCAGTGCCACTTTCTACACTTTATTCTCACAATACCAAAATCATAGACCCTGATGCTCCAAGATTAGCTTTCGTTCGAAACGCATTCCCAATTGTACTCAATGGAGAATATCCTAAGTCGGGGAAGATTCAATCTCATTCAGATACCGAAATGCCACCTCGGAATTATTCCATTGAAGAAGGAGTTTGGATTGAGCAAGAAGATTCTGGGAAATCCATTCGATTGAAAGATTTGTGCGACATAGATGTTGATGGAAATGTTGAGAGTATTGACCGTAGTGATAAGAGACCTGTTGTTCATTGGGTTGCAGGTGGAAAGCCATCAACTCTTACCATTGCAGACGGACAAGATTTGAAAATCGTCGAAGGGATTCTAGAAGACCATTCATACCCTGTTGGAACTATTGTACAACTGGAACGAATAGGGTATGCGATTATTGAAAATGATGGCTTACTCATGACCCACGACTGAGGATCACAGGTTCACCATCATCGGTAACGATGATGAACTTAGGTTTCCAAATCATGTTTAATTCGGGATTTGGGTCTACCAAGACATCTAATTCACATGCTGAACCACAGTTTCCAGATTTTGCAAGATGTTCATTTGTCAAAACTCCGAGGATGTTTGAACTACCCCAAACAATCAACGCATCCACTGATTCAAGGCGTGCTTTGGCTTCTTCCAATGAATCTTCAGCACCGATTGTAGAGAACTCCATGCACCTAACTTTCATGTTTGGTACTTCAATTATACGATAGATGGATTCAAAATGTTTGGAGTATGGGGGGTGTATATGGCAATCGAGCGGTTACTCACAGGCAACCTCGGCTCACAAGTGAAAGAGTTACTTGCAACTGAAGACATAATGCTAGAAGCAGTTCGTGATTTGGTCAAGGATGAAATCAAATCATATGTGCGACAAAAAGTCGACGCTGATGAAGAACTGAAAGAAGAATTAAAGGAAGCTATTTCTTACTATTTCAACGCAAAGGCACGCTCGGTTTATGCAGAATTGAAAGCGAGTAGAGCCGCTGCTAAACTTGGACTTAGAATTTTACCAGATGATCTCCAGGGAGAAGTTGGCGAAGCATTGGTCGGGTTGTTCGAGAAAGAGTTGGGCAACCTACTAGAGAAGGCGCTTTGAGCCCTTTAGGGCTCATTTGAACAGAGTTTTCAATAGGGTAATGCTCACCCAGTCTCATAGTGAATCCACCTATGCGTACAATCAAGCCGGTATTTTTGTGCGCAATTCTATTGCTTTCATGTCTTGCTTCAATTCCATCATCTGCTGAAACTGTTGAAGTTTGTTGTGATTCCGGACCGGTTGAACTTCACCTCTTAGGCCCTGCAGCATCAGGCACAATGTCACCATTCGAGGAAGCATTATCTGAAGATTCAGAGGAGATTACAATCTCAGATGCCATTGCACAACAACGTGAAATCGCCACATGGTCAATCAATCCAGCTTGGACTGGTAGTTATCCATCATCAACATGGGATTTGTCAATTGATTATGAAGTTGCAAATGCTGGAGGAGCACAAATCAATGCTTCAGTAAGCGTGGAAATTGGAGGTGAGACTTATGTTGGCACTACTGATCAATCTAATTCATTCCTTCCTTCAGGTTCTGGAAAATTGAGTATTGGGGTTAATGTTGATGCTGGGTCCATACCTTCTTCAACAAAAATCAGTGTGACATTAGAGGCTCAAACTGTGGTATTCAGCGTTCCAGGTGCTGATGCAGGTTTGACTTTCAAGTGGGGAGGGGTTGATGATGATTCGACAATATCCGCAGACCTTCCACTAGTGGATTTACTATTGGATGAACCGGTCACTGAAGGCATGGATGTTTATGTTTCAATGATTGTTGCTTCACCATTTGGTCAGATGACTGCTGCACATGCTAACAGTTTGGTAATCCGAGTGAACAATGCAGATGTTTCAGGCGACCCTATTCAAACAAGTAGTGGAGAATATGTCAGACTAACTTGGACTTGGACGGCCACATCAGAGGGCGAACAAGCAATTGTAGTCGAGGCTAGTATACAGATACAATCTGGCACTCCAACCCTAAGTGGTTCATCAGAATTCATCATCAATACTTACGATGATGGCGAAGGAAGTGGCGGAGGATTTTATCCAACCGAAGAGCCATTGCGAACTGATGGCGCCGGTTCACCACTTGTAGTAAAAATGGATTTATCATTGAATTCAACCGATGGATTCCTTACCCTTGAGAGAACTATTACCCTAGCAATTGACCAAGAAATGGCATATTGGATGCGATGGGGAATGGATAATATTGGTAGTGAAGAACCGGGTCTATCACAACCACTGAGAATTTTCAAAGAAGGATTGGTTGGTGAAGAAGAAAGAAGAAATCGTATGATCGATGGCGTCGAGAAAAATGAATTCGAGAATCAAATGGTGAATCTTGCTGTAACTTACATGAATGATGGAATGGCTCTAGAGTTAGAAGAGTTGATTGGAAATGATGTTCAGAATTTAGAGCGTATATCTTTCTCAGTTGACCTTCAGAATGAGTATAGAGTCACCCCTCACCCTCTAACATTGAAGATTACAACCATGGAGATTTTGGACAAAAATAAGGTTACAACATTACTTCGAAATTTCATCATTGTTCAACCCTCACCAATTTGGTCTGGAGTGGACCTTAGTATCTCGATTGAAACATCTATGATGGCTAGTTTAACCGGTGCGACAATCAAAGGCGAGGATTCATTAGAACTGACACATAGAAGAACAATTTTTGGAGAATCTATCGAAATTGAAGCAACCGGTTTAAGCCCTAGTGCCACATTCACATTTACTGCTATGCCTACCGATAATATTCTGAATGCACCTCTGAGCCTATCACTGGTAACACTCTTGATTCTATTAGGCGGTGTTTGGCTTTCTCTCAGTATAACTAAGAACAAACGCCGAGGTGCGATTTGGATAGAATTGATACTGATTCCAGTCGTACTGCTAGCTCTATACTTGGCATATCCTCCATACACGGTAGGAATAATCGCAGCGATTGCTGCCACAATATGGATTATTACCGCAGTAGCCAGCCCGAAAAGGAAGGGAATGACTTCCGAATTACAATCGGTAAATTATCCAATTATTGATTGCCCTGCATGTAGCACTCCAAATCCAATTACAACAGATGAACGCCCATTCAGAATGCCTTGTGGAGGCTGTGGAAGAGTTCTCAAAATTGTTGAATGAGTCAAAGATGGCCGTTGATGATCAGTTCATCTGCGATACTACTTGCATGAACCCTTGCTGCATCAAGGTCTTCTGGCCAATTTACATTAGCGGCATGCAATTGACTGGCTATATCTACATCAACACCAGGAATCATACAACGGTGCCAAATCAGTTCTTCTAAGCGCATAGTCGAGATTCCTTCAGAACGCAATGTGGGTAGAACTAGTTCACTAATTGCTGAACTTCTTTGTTCTACATCCATTTGGACCCAAGCCTTCGATAATCTCTTCAACATTCGCTCAGGGAAATTAGGAATCATTTCCACCACAGGGTTAGGCACTTCAGGTAGCGGGCAAATATCGATTGAACCTTCTCTGTCCAAGTGATCCCTGAGCAACGACATTACAGGGTCATAGTTGCTATCGATACCTTGTCGTAGCCAGCATCCAGTAGCAGCCAAAGAGCGTTGCTTACGAACCCTTGAACCATCTGGAGCCAGTAGAGAAGCTATTGCAGCACATATTGCTACACAATCCACGGCACCATGGTGTTCTTTTTTCGATGATTCAAAATGAATTTGCACCAACAAAGGAAATACATGTATATGATTCTCTTCCATTTCAAATGTAGATTGAGACTCAAAAAATGGGTCGATGTGAATGATTAGCCCATCAACATCCGGTAATTCGTGGATGTGATCACGGCTGACGTGCTTGCGAGGAGGCAATACTCTTCTGCGATAATGTAGATTGATGTCTAAAAAAGCGGCTTCTAATTGAGCGAGGGCAAGCACTCCTTCTAAATCAGCAGGAGCCATTAGTTGGACCAACTTTGCGGTTTTAATTTGGTCTGCAATCGCCATTAATTGCTCTTCAATCGAAGAGAAAATCGGAGATTGAAGCAGGTTATTCACTGACTCACCTATGCTACACACCAAACAGGTGGTTCATCAAGTTGAGTACGGAATCACTCAACCATCAAGCGTAGTTCATCACGCTTATACTTCCAATCGGAAGAAAGGCGTCCTTCGCTGATGTAATATTTTGCAAGACGGCGAATCTTTGCCTCTGTTAATTCTAGAGAACGCTTGTTATGGAGATCTTTGTGGTTTCCTGAACCAAGGTGTTCGATGATTCCTACAGCTTTACGCATCAAGTTCATCATATCTTCTGGATAATTACCACCGATTTCATTTTCGGATAGTATTGCTCCGATTCTCTTACCACCTAGAACAGCACGAACGTCTGGAACTGCGTGTTGGTCACGTAGGATTGTACCTATTGAAGCAGATGAATGTCCAGCCTTACCCAACTCGATGATAAGAGCAGTTACTGCTGCAGAATCTGTGTTTGACCACTCTGGTGTTGATTCATTGTGTGGCTTTGTGGAACCGGATTTACCTTTCCTCTTAGCGTACATACGTGCCATATCACATGCCTCCGAGCATTCCGCCGACCTATCACCCATTCTTAACCGCTACGCATGATGCGAAATTGGAAATTAGAGTCTTTGATGCATTTTTGCCAACCGTCCAGGAGTTCCATTCCACTCCCAAGCCGGGGCTGAAGCCCTCGCAGAACCGATGCACTGAAAGCCTTGCATGACCAACACATCTTCTCCTGCTCTAATCGATTTGTCGTAAGATTCTAGATTTGCAAGGTTAACATCGCCTTTCCACTTTACATCCGGCCTCAGGCTTATCCGCTTCAGCGAATCAAGTGAATCTAAGAATGGGACACATGCTTTGGATATCGAAAATCCACCTCTTTCTGGAGCCCACATTGCAATCTGTTCTCCATCCTTCAACACCTTCCATCTTGGGAATCTTCCCCTCACTTGGATACTATCTAACCATGAGTCGTTCAAGTGATGTAGTCTGGCAACGGAACGGAAGTTATCGATATTGATTTTTTCTCCACTTCTTCTCTTCTTTCTCATGTTATCATGAACTGCCTGAGTCAGTTGTTCCAAGGCCTCGTGACTAGTAGCCCTGAGTCCTTTTCTGGTATCTACAACCGGAATATCGCACTGCAAATCTATACCTGCATGATTGATCACAATGCGATAATTGTTTCTTGATATCAATTTTGAAACCATTTGGTGAACTCGATTTAGTTCATCCTGAGTCCAATCTCCAGTTACCGGGATATCGTAATGTCCTGCCGGCCATACTTCTTCGAGGTCTCTAGGAACCAATCCTAAGGGAGATGTCACCATCACTTCATGTGCTGCATTGTGATTAATCGACCTCCTGAATGCTTTATGACTTCTAGAAGCGGAGTAGGGTTTGCGTGCTGAACATGGCAAAAGAATCAGGACATCATCCAGATCTTTAGGCCGTGAATATGAATTGGAAATGAAGTCGACCCAATCAAGAATTATTGGGTCATCATGAGATTCAAGATTGTTGACCCTTAAGGCGCTTTTTTGGTTCACAATCTGTGATAGAACACCCTCTGAATTTGCAATTATCTTGTCATTGTTCCTCATGTGCTCAATCAATCTTGGACTATTCAATGACTGTGCTTGAGCTAATTCTCTGAGAGAATTATTTTCAATCGCTGAACGTACTTCGGAAAGGGCATGCTCCCAATGATTGAAATCCGGTTCAAACTCAGATTTCATTCTAGGCCCGTTCCAGGTTAAAACTGCACCATGGGCTTCAGCTTGATGTGTCCTAGTGGTGTCAAACAAATCTATACCGAACCATGACAAAACTGCACAATTATCCGGCCCCCCAATACCCGGTGCCCATAGTAAGGCCCCTGGAAATCTAGTTTTGATTACATGAATGGCCTCTACCAATCTCCCTGGCCGGTTTGCAAGTTGTAGAGCATCGGTCATTACGACAACATGTGGATTCAGATTTTCATCTAACAACTCCGAATCGTGATTCATTGATTGCCATGAAACAGGTAACAATTCGCCTTTGGAAGCCACTTCTCCAGCATCTGCCTCATCGAGTGATGGAGGTAGTACATGACCAATGCTTGCCGATAAACTCGGACCATTTTCTTCGCTTTCCCAAGGAGCAAATGGTGCTCTTGATTCAAGAGTTATCGAGCGAGGTATTGCCCCATCTCCTGTAGTTACAAATGGAGCCCAAATAACATCATATTCGTCTTTGGGAGATAATACCAACCCCGGTGCCATTGAGGATGGGCTAGACCTATCCCCTAGACCCCATAATCTTGACATTCGATGGCGGGCTAAAACCGTCCGACCCAAACCCGCCATGAATAGGGCGTGAAGTGTGCTGGTCTTGAATGATTTGAAGGCAGATGAGTTCATCGCACGAACCATGGGAAGACCTGTTCTATGGCTCGCCACTATCTTGATGGTCTTGCCTGTTGCGAATGCTGGTTATTCTAGCACTCAAGACACTGCAGATGGAAGTGCTTGGTTTGATTGTGAAAATTCTTGGGCCAGCATCCATGATTCTCAGGGAAATGAAATAGCAAACGGAAGTGACATCACAGAAATCTTAGTGGCTGGAACTCATTCATTCTACATTGATGATGAAGAGAAATGTCAATTCGTAATTCCTGTTACAGATGAATTGCCAAATCTAAAGCCAGCACCCAACGCTGAATTTTACACGATTGATTCCAATGTCATAAACACATGTGAAACAAGTTGTGAGCCAACATATACATCGGGTGATATGACTGACCAAAACGATGATGTCTTCGCAATAGATGTTAATGCAAATCAGATTTTGGTTCTTTCATTAGAAGCTTCATCATCTTCGATTGATATCGAGTTGCACTTCCAAAACAATACTGACCAGGTGAAATTAGATCAGAGCATATCACTTGCATTGAACACATCGATTGCCGGTCATCATGTCGAGTACATTCCAATTAGCGAAGAGGGGAGGATTATCGTATCGGTTTCGAGTCCAAGTCTTGATGCTATATGGTCAATAAAAACAGAATTATATGCAACTGATGTCATGCAAGAGATTACACAATTTGATGAGATATCAGGTGTTGGTTCTGCACCATTTAAGGCAACTATAGGTGCTCATGAATCCCTAACCATCACCGAATCTATCAATCATGAAGGAACACAGAATATTCCTCTAGAATATAGGTATGTATATTCTGAAAACTCGATGTCTGAATGGAAAGGTGCATCGTTGGGAAGTCGAATAATTGGCATGGATGATTTACTACACATTGAGTTCAGGTGGGATTGCAATTGTACTTGGTTTTCCTCGATGTCATTGCATCAGCATTTCGATGCAGGATGGGGACTTGACGCACCCGGTTTCAAACCACTAACTGCATCTAGCGACAATTCATCTTATCCCTTGATCACAATGGATGGTCAAATCAATGAGGGGGAGTTAACTCTTCACATGGGTGATTATCAGGATATTTTGAGAGTCGAAACAACCGGTTGGAATGATTCAGTGCATCTTGTGGATGTTATTGTTGAAGGCGATATTTATGATTTGCAAGTCACTATTTGGGAAATGGACCAAGAAACCTGGGACATTGTAAATGAAAAAACTGCAACCTATTCGATGAACAAGATTTCTGTTAATCTTGATGTTGGAAAGGGTACACATTTCATTAGAATACTGCATATCAATGGCTCGGATTCAATATCTGAGAATTCGAATGAAGTCGAATGGAAAATAAGAGTCAATACCGCTGTTCTAGAAGAGGGAGAGGAACCTTGGTTCCCAGCATCAGAGGCTGTTAAAGATGCAGCAGATATCTTTTATTGGATAATTGGAATACTGCTAATCGCTCCATTCCTTATTTTCTACATCAATGTGAATAAAGAAAAAAAATATGCTGAAGAATTCTCTAGTCGAAAAGATAGGCTCGAATGGTTAACCACAAAACTTTCGCAAAGTGATTTCTCGAATCAGGATTTGTCCAGAGCCCTAAGAGCTGTGTCTTCTCTCGAATGGGAAAAGGCGCTCGAAGTATGGGGAGAGCCTGAATTGAGACACTACACCATGGGTGTCGACATGGCGGTTTGGTCATTGGATAGTTCCAAGGATGCAGTTGGGAATTGGCCCCTATTGATTGGACTAAGGCCTCTGGATTGTGAATGGAGTGTAGCCGCACTCAGATTTGAATCTCCAGAAGGTGAATCGTGGGAGATTTCCAAAGTTGAGCCTAAATTATTGACCAGAGGATATGAGATGTTCTTGGATACGATTCATAACAACACAAGAATATTCATTCAAGTCGATCTTCAAGGAAATGCTAATTCGATAGACATCCATCTTTCTGGAATGGTTGATGGCGAGCCAATGGCATCGAAACCAGCCAATACTATTTATCGTGACAAAAATCAATCTGAAGAATGATCAATTTCTTCGTTCTTCAGCATCGTCAAGTATTCTATCGATGATGTCAGAAGCTCCTGAGAGTTGTTCTCTTATTTCTTCCAAAGATTTCTTGACACTCTTGTCGAATTTCTTTGGCATATGAAGTTTGCAAAGTACTACAACGTCTCCCCTGCCTATGCCTCGACTTGATGGCACACCTCGTGAATGAATTGTGATTGTATCTCCTGAGTTGGTGCCTGCAGGGACTTTGATTGTCAGGTCTTTGTCATCGATGTGTGGAATTTTAATTGTGGCACCTAAGGCCAAGTCACTATATCCCAGCGGTAATGACATAATCAAATCCATTCCGTTTCTTTCAAACCAAGGGTGTTCTTCAATAATCAATTCAATGAATAAATCACCAGATATTCCCTTACCATAAGGGGCGGGTTGACCTTTACCACGCATTCGCAACCTTGTACCATCTTGGGCACCGATTGGAATATCAAATCTCAGAACCTGTGATTCTGAGCGAAGACCATCTCCAGAACATGATTTACACTTCGAGGTGAATTTTCTTCCTGAGCCGCCACATTGCTGACATGCTCTAATTGAATCTTGAACAAAAGGACCGATCTGTTGCCTAACTCGAACCTGTCCTGCACCATCACAATCCGTGCATTGAGAGGTAACTCCGTCTTTTGCACCAGTCCCTTCACAGTCTTGACATGTAACTGGTAAATCCAGTTCAATCTCATCTTTTCCACCATTCAAAACTGATTTCAAACTAATTTCATGTCGAACTAAAATATCGTTGCCTTGACTCTGTGCTGAACGGCGACGACCTCCTCCAAAGAAACTTGAGAAAAAATCTCCTCCAAGAATATCATCCAGATTGATATTGAATCCTTGGAAACCACCTGGACCAAACGGAGATCCCCCTGGAGAATTATGACCGAATCTGTCATAGTTCCTGCGCTTTTCAGAATCGGAAAGAACTGCATATGCCTCTTGTATCTCTTTGAATTTTTCATCAGCATCAGGTGCATCGTTTTTGTCAGGATGGTACTTCCTAGCAAGAGAGCGAAAGGCCTTTTTCAATTCCTTTTCATCGGAGTCTTTGGAAACGCCTAGTACCTCATAGTAGTCTCTCTTATCAGACATATCAGCACCTCGGACAAAACATCGTGAACGGTCGGGGTTATTCAGTACAACGCCTAGATATCGCTCCCACAATTAGAACAAAATCGTTCGCCAACCGGGTTGGAGGCTCCACAGACTCTGCATGTAGGTTGTGGGGAAAAACCGGATTGTGATGGGGTTTTTGTGGATGTAGGCACAGATGTACCAAATGCCATTTCTTCTATTGACATCTCGCGAATCACCGGTTCACTAATTTGATTTGTTTCTTCATCGATAATCACAGATTCCTCTCCAGAATCTGTAATAGAAACCATTTCCATTGGTCTTGGTCTCTTAGCCTCCGACTCAATAGGCTGGATTGGAGCAATTGGTCGTTGAGCAATTACTGGTGCCTCTGCACTTCTGGCTTGTAAAGCTGCATTTTTGCTAGCGTCTCTTTCGGCTTTTCGATCTCTACCACGTAACGAGAAAATCCAATCTAGCAGATTGTCCATAGGAGAATTTTTGCGAACTGCCCCAATTGTGGAGTTTACATTTGTATCATCGAATTGTTCATCTCCTGAAACTCTCGCTTGAGCACGACGAACATGGTCTGCGTCAATCAGCATTTGAACTTCAACTTCGGAATCAATTTCTGAGTTTTCTGCAACAGAAGCAACTCCAACTGCACCCCCAACCTGTCCTTTGAGATTGGCTTCTGCTTCTACTGAAAGTTGAGTATCCATTACGATATCTTTCTCCCAAACTCCGCTATCTTCTGCCTTGAAATGCCCACCTACTGATTTGACCGCCTTACTGCGTTGCCATTCGTGGTCACGTACTACTCTTGTTTTCTTGAATAGGACAAATCCAATAACTAAACAGATTATGTGCAATCCAATATCCAGGTAACTAGAAACAGACATCATATCTCCTAATGGAGTTACGATGAAACGTAAAGCATTGAGAACTAACACTGGCGTTAGTAGAAGAACCACTGAGGTTAGTTGCCTTGCCATCTAATCATTCCTTTTGCATTTCACCAATGAAGGTTTGCGCATTATGTCCGGTCATTTGGCGGTCTACCTGTACGAACCAATCCATCGAATAACCCTAATGTAAACGCAGTATGTAACATCATCAGGCATAATGGGATTCCTAAAATCGAGCTGATTTTGGAGTTTTTTAACCCGTATAAAATCCCCATTAGTAAAAGTGTGATTCCATAAACCGCAGGTGCCCACCACCACTGAGGCAATGCGAAAATCAAAACTAATCCAAAAATAGGTAAAAACTCCCTTGGATCAATTCTTTTTGGATGTTTCAGCAAAACTTTGGTTCGCCAAAATCCATAGCGGTGACCCATCTTCCACCAATTTCTAAGAGAGGCTCTTTTGTGCATGTAAACACATGAAACGTCTGAGCGCCACAATTGCCATCCTTGGTTGATCATGCGCATAGACAAATCACTGTCTTGGCTAGTGATGAAGCGTTCATCCCAACCACCGACCGATTTCAATGCCTCAACACGATGTAAACAAAACGCTGGCACTTTGGTTTTCTCACGCCCGTTGAATTTCTTGAATTGACCTCCCCCCGAACCGATTGGAGAAGAAAGAGCACCTTCGATCCAATCTGAAACTGAACCCTGTGACTCACCGGGCATTGTACAACAACCGATTGCACCGATCTTTGCTCCCAATTCTGATTCTAGGGATAACAAATCTCGGACTCGCACTTCAACATGGTCTGTATCAATCCATGAATGGCCTATTATCTCAAAACAATGAGTAATATCCTCACCGATTAACTCGAGAGCTAAATTCCTAGCTTGTGAGACGCGCTTTCCGGGATTGTTTACAACCTTGATTGCGTCACCATAACCAGCCAGAATTTCAAGGGTTTTATCTGTGGAACCACCATCCAAAACTAGGATGTCAATTGGCATCGTTTGAGAAACTAAGCTATCGATGCATTTTGAGATGAATCTCTCTTCATTTAGAACGGGTACAACTGCACACACCCGAACTTCCATGACCCTCCCATTTCAATTCAGAATGTCAAGGTTGGCCTTCAAGTTCATGTTATATGTCGTTCTGGAGGGTAACATGGCGAGACTAAACCTAACTGGTGTAGACGAAGGTTTGTCCGTGGTAGTTTCTTCAAAATTAACGGGAGCGGATGACCCAGAAATTATTCTTGACTCTATTTTGAAATTGTTTCCAGATTTCACTTGCGGTCTACCCGAAAAGCCGATTTTTCCAAGTTCACAAAATGACATCATCGCTTCACAAGATGTTCGCTTGGATGTATTCCTTCAAGCCCTGCATAAGCAATCCATTCTGGATACATCTCTAGATTTTATGTCTGCTAATCTAGATGAAACCGGTACTGTATTCCACATTTCAAGACAGGCCGCAATGGCGGGCAAGGTAGCATTCCCCTTACAGGGAATTGAGCCATTAGGCGGCGTCATTACAATCGAAATAGATGGTCAAAATCTTGGTGATTGGTTGGAAGCTGCCACATGGCATAATGGAAGAGAAAATATCCCACGCCGAATAGGTGATGAGTTCACTATGGATGATTCTGGTGAAGCGGTAACCTGGCACTAATCGCTTCTGCAATCTCTTGATCAGGTCCAAGCCAATCAACCTCGTTTGGTCCTTCGCACCAATGTACTCTATCGTGAACATGTAATTTCATTTCTCCACTTAGGATGAAACATTCCATCACATGTAATCGAACAACAACATCACCATGGTCAAAAATCCATTTGCCAACACTCTTACCGGTTGAAACATCGAGTTCCAATTCCTCTTTGATTTCACGAATCAAGCATTGAGATGTGTCCTCACCCTCTTCGAATTTACCTCCTGGAAATTCCCACCAGCCTGCATGCTTTTCGGAAGGTGATCGGCGAGCAGCAAGAAATTTGCCTTCATGAATAATCGCTCCAGCACCTACGTCTAAGCAAGACGGCCTAAGCATTCTATCAATGCACTGCAAGACTAAACCTTTGGCATCAGCCTGTTGTAATGGTAAATGCAGGAAGAAACAGGGAGTCTCATCATTGATTACCGATAGAGTACGATATAGTGTTTCATTGCAAATGTATTCTCCAGCATCATTACTAATCACAGGAGAATCTATCATTCTCTCAATATCCCAATCATCAACATTGATTGTGGAAAATAAATCCCCATTTCCACTGATTGTTTTGTTTGATATCATTCTACCAGAATTATCTGGTATTCGAAAGTCTAGGATGTCTTTTGCTCGTAATTCGATTCTTGGATGGGTTGAGTTTTCAGCTAGACCAATGTGGACAATTGCATCATAACTCTTTGTCTCCAACAGATTGGAGGTTTTCATAGCACCTTCTTTGTCGACAGATAATACAAGGGATTCAATTTGATGTCCACGCACCACACTTTGTTCAACTGAAAGTGCGACATCGCCTGAAACATTGGTTGTGTGCGTGCCGAATGGCTCGAAACCAGTAACGAGAACTCGACCTCCCATATTCCCCCTCTAGAACTACAATCCAATGAGCATTTGCGTCGCCACATTGACAAGTATAAACCGATACGACCTATTGATGGAAGACGAAGATTCAGTCATCGAGGTAGTCGTTCCTACCGAAGAAGATGATATCGATTCTTTCGCTTTGACAAAGACGATTTGGGAAGAAATCACCGCTGGTGTGGGGATTTGGGGCGCATTTCGTCCAATCATTGCCGTTGCATTATCCTTGATTCCATTCTTATACTTGGGACAACATTTCAATCGCAAGCACCAAAGAGGATTTGATTGGTTCATGCTACAAATCCCACTTGCATTTACTCTTGTGCTATGGGTTCTACTTTATGCCTGGTCGATTTTTGATGCATGGAGAGATGCAAGTATTCAAGTCTCGGAATCATCATGACCAAATTTGGAAACTGCACTCTAGTTCGCCACTAGCCATTTGTTCTAGGTCAGATTTGTCATCAGCATCAAATTCATCAGGAATATTTCCACTTATGAAATTGCCAACAGTATTACTTTCAATTGCCCAATACATTACTGAATCATCATTGCTTGAATGACCAGGATGATCTGGGTCCTCGTGGTCAATTGGTGATTGGTACACAAGATTCACTAAACCTAGAAGATGCCCTGCTTCATGAATAGTGACCGCACGTTCTACCTCTTCACTAGAAGGTCTGCCCAAGAAACCTTCAGCATCTTCAACAGAGTCCTTGAACACTGCTACAGTAGATGCATCTACCGCCACTCCCAGTACGGAATCATCATTGTATGTACCCTTAGGGAATAGGAAGTACCAGTGTAGTGTATCGGAACCCATGGCATCACCGCCATGCTTCCACCTAGCATCCCTTACATCATCTGAAGACCATATTGAGTCAATAGAAAAATCGGTTTCATCTGCTCTAATTGTAATTCCATCTGGTTTGTCACAGACTTCCAATAATCGTGTTCTTACCAAATCCATTGCAATTGGGTCGTAACCACTTTCATACAAAAAATGGATTTCCATCTTTTCGAATTTATCGTCTTGAAGACAGGCTAAAGTAAGCCCTCCAGGTATTCCTCTTTCTTCAGCAAAAATACTGTCTTCTCCAAAACATCCTGAGAATCCTGAAGTCAGCAACAAAATTACTACCAATGAAAATCTCATAATCTCACCTAAAAATCATCTGGAATATCTGTTGGGCTAAACAGTTGACCTGGCCCTGCAGCCTGTGAAAGCTGTCCTCTGACCAGGTGTTCCCATGAACGCATTACTCCCAATGCATCACTAACTAACATTTGTTCTTCTTCAAGAGTCACTCTAATCAAAGTATCAAGAATGTCCATTCTGTCACGGTCAACTAAAGAAAGCGCCTTGTCCAATTCAAAAGTTGATTCACTCTCAACAGGTTCAACGTCTAAGGGCCATGGAGTAGAAAGATTGGTTGGAATGTTTTGTGAATGGTCTTGCAACTGCTTCAGAAGTCGGTTCGTCCATCTTGATATAACCAAACTAGTCTCCAAAACTGGCATGTTGAGTTGGTTGATTAGATTGACTAACCTCTCTTGGAGAGTAACCATTGAATCAGTTCCGCTCATATGAGAACCTCTGACTAATTTTTTGGACCACTCAAAGTTTGCATGTATTGGTGACCATAATGGCCCCATTGTTCCATAGTCCATCCCTCAGGCAAACCAGTTGGTGGTAGAGGAGGGCCAGAATTAACAGGTGTTGGAGTGACGGATGGCTCGGTATTGGCGATATCTGGAATTACTTTACCAGACATTTCGTCGACAACTTCTGCCGTTTGATCCGATTCATCAACCTCATCTTCACTTCGAATCTTTCGTATTTGCACCATAGTCCAAACCGCATATGACATTGCGCCCAAAGCAATCAGGTACATCACAACAGATAATTGCGAATCAGCAACTTGATTTGCCAATGCAGTTCCATCTCTGTCAACCTCTTGTTTAATCAATAGAGGAGATATTGAAATCCTTTCTTTATCGACACCTGAATCTAATAGCACAATTCTATGTTCGATAGTTTCTCCAACTGAACCATCAGCGATAGTTTCCAATTTGACTTGGATTAACTTACCACTAGAAACTTCTATCGAAGAACTATCCAATGTCTGCCAATTGTCTCCTGAGACCAAGCGTTGAAGTACAAATGTGACATTGCCCGAAGCCCCATTATTTCTAGCCTGAATAAATAATGAAACAGCATCTCCAGGTCCTGGTGTTGGATTGGACCAAGACCAAGTCGTATCGGGGGCACGTAGACTTACATCTGGGCCATTGAGAGCCAATGGCCAAGACGCTAATGGCTCAGAAATTGTATTACCATCACTACCGTATGGATTACCTGAATTATCCGAACCGGTCACCCACACATCAATTGTGTATGACGGCAATAACATGGTGGCTCCACCATCTGTCAAATCGATATAACCCGTCCAGAAGAACTGGTCTTCGAATGGAGTAGTTTCTGGAAGAGGAGCGGACCCACGACTGATTTCTGCCTCTCCTGCCCGAACCAAATAATGCAAAACTGCAGGATTATCCAATGAAAATCCTTGGTCATCTCTAGTCTCTAACATCACTTGCAAATTGTTTGCAAGAGAAATTGGTATGTCTTCACCAGGGGCAATACCCGATAGATGGACTGCATGAATAGTTGGTCTTTCGCTATCTACCGCTAATCGCAATCTAGGTTTGAATTCTGATTGATCTTCAGCCAGACCTGGTAAATCGACAAGTTTTGCCCTCAAGTCTAGATGGCCACTCCTTACATCAGGAACCAATAAGTCGATACTGAAATATCCGCCTTCACGGCTAGTTGTAGTCCACTCATTTTCATAATCTCCTAACGAGATAGTAAATGCGCCAGAAGGTGCAGGAGTTTCATCCTCAGCGAATAAAACACGACCGCTGAAGCGGAGTGCCTGTCCAGCACCAATCAATGTCTCTTCAAATTCAGGATTGTAATGATTTGTACCATCTCGCAACTCGATTGCAAGTATGTGTCCTGATTGAGTATCGAATCTCAAATCATTATCCAAGCTCCAAAGATCATTTCCTAAACCAGCCTTGTGTATGTTACAAGGAAGTACTTGTTCGATACCACATGGTTTGTCTTCTATCCACACCTTAGGAATGAAATGGGTTTGTCCATCTGTGTCCCAGATTTCAGGGAAATTCCAAGTTAACTGGAACTTAATTGAAACTATCATTCTTGATTCGTTTTCTGGGTCAATAATAATTGAAGAATAAAGGTTTGATACCGCAAGTCCTGAGCCTCCACTTTCCAAATGAAGTTGAGGCTGCCCATCTTCAGACTGAGAAATGAATGCAAAAATAGAGGTTTCATCATCATCAAAGTCACCGCCAAGTGCTAACTGAATAAATTCAACATCCCACCATCCGTTGATATCTGAAACCATGAAAGTCGAAGTGTATGAAATTCCTGGATGAAGAGGCTCCATGTCGTCGTGTCCCATGATTGTGGAGTTGTCAATATCCATTACTGGTTCGAACTCTTCACGAATCTTATACCATGATAGAGAATTTTCCCAAATTGGAGTAACATCCCCCGGTCTTTCGCCACAGAATTCATCCGGTTCCATTTCACATACAGGGGACCCGCCCATCGCAATGACATTTCCTTGACCATCTTGGCCTGTTACATAGAACGCAACCTTGTCACCATGAACCAGCATTGAATCATCGATTAGTCCATTGAAGATATTCAATCCACCAGAAATGATTTCAGGTGTTGTCAATGTTTTTGAACGATATTCGATAGGTTCAGGAAGGCCATTAAAGTTTGAATCGTCGCATTTTTCATGTTCTCCAGCTTCACATCCAACCCAATAGTGAAGGTCGATTGTTTGAGGTGGGTCGACTGAATCCTGCACCACGATTTCAATAGCTTGACCACCAGGAGATGGAGGTCCTTTCTGCATTTCAATACTCATTTCTGGACTGGCAAATAATACCAATGGAGCATTACCATCGAAAATCAACTTGATAGTATTATATCCTGGGTTGACATAAGTTGAACCATTAGCCAAATTGATCGCTTCAACATACAATACCATTCCACCAGCAGAAGATTCTATCGGCGAAGTGAATGTCAAATTGTATTGACCAAACGCTGGATTACCTTCTGAATGAAGTATAGATGGCTCGCCTATTGGGTCCCCATCATAGGTTACATTTTGACCAATGACACGAAGAGTAAACTCTCCAGCTTTTGGTGAGAATGCTGAGTTTTCGAAGTTTATTGCACCACTTATTGAAAGATTGAAACCTCCTCTAACCCAGTCCCCAGGGTACAATTCTCTTCCAGTTTCTTCCCATACTCTCATGCCGTCTAATTGAATGTCGTTTTCAACATTTAGTGAAAGTGTATCTGTAGTCCATGAATTGATTTGTGGACCCAAGTCATCACTTACGGAAACAATAGCCTCCATTTTCCTCTCATCGTCCCATGTCCAATTTACTCGCAACGGCATTTTCACCGCTACTACACCATCGGAGTCTGTTGTTGAAGTACAGTTACCTACATCGAAATCAACGATTCCACCAGCATCATCTACTACACTGCATGAATCTCCTCTCAACCACTTGAATGCAGGATCTCCTCCATTTGAATTGTTCAATCCAATAGTGGCCTCTGTAACCTTGTCGACTAAATCTCCATGAGCTAATCTTACAACCAGATTTCTGTAAACACCATCTGGAGCAACTAATCCACCTTCTAGGCTAGCATCAAGCACTCTTGTGTTCAAGCGATACTCGATATCTAAATCTGTTAATTTGACTCTACCAGGAGTATTTGCCTTTACGGCAATAGGAATCTCAACAGTCCCCACTCCGTTTTCAGGAATGTGGTCATTGAATGCATCAACTAGACCAGGAGCCTCAGAAACTACTGAGCCTACCGGAGAATCATCAGAGGCTACGACTGAACTTTCATTCAAGAACAGAATTGATTTCCAATCCCAGTTACCATCATCTCCAACATCCAATTGAGGCCCATCTGGATATCCTTCTTCATACCAAAGAATGAATGAATCAATCATTGGAGTTTGGGAATCATCGCTAGTACCCATCAATACCGAGTAAAGTAATTCGTTACCTCCTCCTTGAGTTGAGAAGGAAACTTCCACATTATTTGTAGCATCTTCCCAAGTTGAACCATTGTCGTTTGAAACCTTGACTGTTATCGAGGAGACACTAGGAACATCTGCTGACCAAACAGCCCTGACCTTACCTACATTGGTGCCTGTCGAAATAGTCTGACTTGTCCAATCACCAGTGACCTCATACGAGGTAGCATATTCCATTGAAATCCACCATGAAACGGCTGAGGAGCCAATTAACTGCATCTTCCAAACCAATTCATTTCCAGGATGTGCAAAGTGAATTGTTTGATTCTTCTCCACAGTCTCCCAATGTGTTCCATTATCTGCACTAACCCAATAATCGACTCTATCTCCTTGTGTAGGAGCGGACCAATGATTCTGAACATTTACTGCAAGAACATCATCCTCGGTAACGATTGTTTCACCAATCCAAGTAGTTGTTCCTGGTGCAGGATTGGTAGGGAATGTGATACCCATTCCAAATTCTCTGTAGTAAAGAGTTGTAGAACTCCATGTCGAATATCCAGTATCTACTGTGATCAATCTCTGGCCATCATAAAACAATCCATATCCCTTTACTGTGATGTCCTTGATTCCAGATTGAGGAACTAATGAAGATGAAGTTCCAGAAATAGCCCAAACGCTCAGTTGGTCAGTGTTCTGATAGTAGGAACCTTTCATACATCGCATGTAGAAGAAACCTGCATACACAGTTAGCCCATGCACGTTACTGGTTGACTTACCACATTCTGTTGAAGAGGAAGAACCTGAACTGAAGGAATACATATCTTGGCCTCTAGTGAATTGTCCATTATCTCCAAAGTCATAGGAAACGATTCTTCGTTGTTGTCCATGAACTACCCATACACTATCGGATTCCCGGTCGTATGAAATTCCGTTGTATTCACCATACTGAGGTGATATGTCGTATGAATCAACACATTTCCATACCCAATCATCTGACACATCAATTGCCAATACTCTCAGATTTTGTGTTGGAGTAGTTGAAGAATAAGCGTACTTGTAAGTGGAGAAAATACCATACAGCATTTCATCATCGGTTATTGTCCAATCTTTGAATCCATAAGACTTGTAGTAGGTTGAACTTGGATCTTGTGGCAAATTACAACCGGATTCACGCTGCAAATCAACTGTGATGTCTTTTGTTATGTTATTAGGGTGCATTCGATTTACAACTTTGTCAAAAGAGGTACCCGAGAATGTAGACATGAATAGCCAGTCGTGATTTCTCAATATTGCACCTTGTCCCAAAACCATGAAGTTCGTGCTGGTTACTTTGACCTGGTTACTGAACCTAGTTTCGGTCGAATTAGAAGTGTGGGGTTGTCTAACTGCAAAACTTCCATTATCCAACCATGCAGTAGAACCAGGCAGAATTTCATCATCGGTAGAATGCATAGAATCCGCATCCTCTGATTCATCAAACCCAAGAGTCAAGTCGCTGCTTCTAGCATCTGCACGATTAGATGTTCCATCCATCCATTCATCGTAAGTATCGGTGGTGACTTGTGACCAACCAGTGGATGATGCTCCAGATAATGTCACTTGTACATCCAACACTTCTGCACCCTTAGGAATGGCTACCATTGTTGTTTTGTCTGCCCCACCTTGGTATAGAGCAATGTTCTCTACACTTCCATCTGAAAAAGTGTAGATATGGCGAGAAGCACCATTTGCTTCAGCTTCACTGATGAAGGTTTCAGATAGTGGACTGAGCGGAGTCAATACCAATATGAAAATCATGATTGATAGAGCAGCCCGAGATGAAAATTTCTGCGACATCAACAATTCACCGACTTTCGGTGTAAGCCATAACTCTTGAACTAACCGGCGACAGGTCACTTGCAATTTTTCCCCCTAAAGGGGGAATATTGAACGATTCAGGCTGTATTCCTACTATCGTATCTGATAGGAGATGAATCTCCTCTCAAACCGTCTTCTTCATCATCCTTGACTTCGAACCAATCGACCAACCAATCTCCATCAGTGTCCCAATTCAATGGATCACTTCCCTCTGCGATGTGGTCATCGTCCAAATCTAGTAGATACCAACCATATTCATGCTCTCCCAAATCAACAGCAGGCGCTCTGTTTGTATTGCCAACATAGTAAAGGTCCCAATCATCTGTTAGATCTCCTGAACACATGACAATGTCGTCACCCGAGTCTAATACAAGGAAATCAGTATCCATATCATTAATGATTAACACATAACTTTCATCGTCGAGATTTTTCTTATTCATACCAAGATAATTGGTTGAGTCTTCAGTAACTTCACCTAGACCTAAAGTAAAGGCACGGAATTGCCACCATTCTGTAATTGGAGAACCGTCCCAGGTTTCACCAGAAAGCCTGACAGAATCAGGGGAATCCAGATTTGGATTTGCAATAGCATAAAACTCCATGAAATTGGTGTAAGCAGTATATTCACAAGTCGCCCCACTGCAGTCCCAGTTTCCATCTTGGTCAGGATCTTCGTTAGCGTCAAGAGGATTTGCTGGGTTAAATGATGCCCAAGCCCATCCAAGATTAGGTCTTGAAAGATTACCTGAATTTTGAGACAGAGGTCGGCAAGAAGCAGTAGATGATGTGCAAGAACCACCAGTAGCAGGGTCGATCCATTGTACTTCAATATTCAATCTTGAAGAATAATTGTCATTGCTTTCATTCCAGCCCTTCTCATACTCATACCAATCAGGTAGCATATCGCCATCGGTATCGTTATCCATCGGATTTATTCCATACTTGAACACTTCACGGCCATCAGATAAATTCCAATCTCTGTCATGTGAAATTACTACACCTGCATTTACCACCGTATTGAAAGTAATAGCATCACCATCTGAATCATTTGCATCCGGTCGAGTTCCGTTTAGATATTCCATATAGTTGGTAAACGGAAGGTCACCAATTCCGCTCTGAATCACATCACCAGATGGAGTAAATTGTCTATTTTCCCATGTTCCTTGAACAGCAGGCACATCAAAGGAAGTTCTACCATACCATCCGTCGCTATCAGGGTCATAATTTACATCGAATGGATTAACTGGATTTGTAGCCCAATGATTCTGAGTAGTTGGATCTGGCATGCCATAAACAGCATAACAGAATTCCCAACCATCATCGATTCCATCTAAATCCGAATCAGTATTTGTGGGGTCACTAATTCCGAATAATGTTCGATTGAAAGTGTTGGGGTCTTCCATATTTATCATATTCATTCTAGCTGTGGATGTTGCATCTTTGCCACTGAATGTATTGAAAATTGCCCTTCGTGCTTCCGCCTCTGTACTTCCTTCTTCGACATAAGCATCAACTGCATCATCACCGAATCCAATCAATCCACTACCTGTGCTTAATCTTTCAGAATACTTTCCGTAAACCCTTGATTCATATTCGCGTTTATTTGTGAATTGTTCATCGAGAGAAATATTTCCATCACGGTCACAATCGACTGAATCCATATCGCTATCTAGCCATTGGTCAGAATCAATTAATGGATTCATTGACCAACGATTATTCTCTAAATCCCAACTTGTGAACCAATACTCGAAACCATCGATCATTCCATCATCATCGGTATCTGAGATTGTTGGGTCAGTGATGCCCATCAATGTCGAGATGAATGTGTTAGCAATTCCAGTCGATTGCCACTCTTGGAATTGATCTAGATGCCTCTTACCACGCTGACCTTTATCCAAAATTATGGTGTACACTCGTTGTGCTTTTTGAGTAGGGTCATTCAGATCACCATCTATATGCATTAGTGGGGCATCGAGAGGATGTTGCTCTCCGTTTTCAGGATTGGTAGTTACCAAGGAAAACTCTTGAGCATCGGTTAGAGCATCATTGTCTGCATCAAATGAACCATCTCCAGGGACCAATGGATTGAGAGTCCATGTTTGTGCAGTGTCATTCCATGCAGTGAACATCAATTCTAATCCATCAAGGAAACCGTCGCCATCAGTATCTGGGTTTGTAGGGTCTGTAGTCCAACCTGATACGTTAATCAAATCCTGACCAACAAATGAACCAAATGACTCAGTGTTTGTAATTCCAGACCATTGCTGTAAGGTGAATCCACTACCAACAGTTGTCACATACCATTGTGGACTAGTTCTGTTGCTATTGGTCTCAGAAAGTGATGGGTCAATACTATTGTATTCTTCCCAGTTACTCATACCATCATCATCTGAATCATCCCATCTATCGGTTGAATCAAGAGGATCTAGTGACCATTCAGCATCGAGAAGATGCCATCTAGCATACCATATCTCCCATCCATCAGGCATACCGTCTGAATCACTATCGGAATCGGTTGGGTCTCCAGTTGCAACACCATCTCCAAATGTGCTTTCTGGGTCAGCCCAATCTGATATATTTCTAAACAAGTCTGTTGAGAAATTGTTTGGAATCATTTCACCATCAAGAGTCATGTTGCCATCGAATAAATCATCTCGAATATGATATTCTAGCCAATTGACAAGTGCTTCATTATCTTCTATTACACCATTGTGATTGATATCATATCCATCACCATCTGGGTTTTGGAATGCATCACTACCGTTTAGAGGATTGATGCCAACCCTGCTAACATCCCATGTACATGCACCTCTGGCTTCCCATCCATCAGGTAATCCATCACCGTCTGAATCTACATTATTTGGATCTGAATCTGCCCACTTAGCGGCCTCAGACTCTGATTCGAGATGGCTCTCAAGTAAATCTCCTGCAATACCTGCAGCTTTGATTAATGTCCATTGATACTCACACAGATTTGTCAATCCATCTCCATCTGCATCCCAATTTGCATCATCAGGATTCATAGGATCCATTGTCCAATTGTTTGAACCTGTGAATGTAGAACCAATCCATCTACGATTCTCAATTTCCCAACCATCTGGCATACCATCACCATCAGAATCTGGGTTTGTGGCATCTGTACCAGAATCAATTCCCAAAGAACTCAGGTAAGTAGCATTTGCAGCCTGACCTGCAGCATCATCACATACATGCTCATGGTCATACTGATTCGTGTAATGACACCACAAAGGTGTGAATTCATGGAAGAGACCGAAGTACTCAGCACCATCACCAACGCCATCATTATCAGAATCAACAGAACGTGGGTCCGTAGCATTGTATCCATTAGCAGTTCGAGCAGTATATCTGAATTCGTCAAGGTTTCTCCATAGCCTTTCATTGATAGGGTCTGAGTCTAAGTTAACGCCATCTCCATCAGCATCCAGTAAAGCATCCCATGGGTCTGTTGGGTCTAGGCCATATCGAACTTCCCAACCATCGAGCATTCCATCGGAATCTGAATCATTTGCCATAGGATCCATCAACTCCAAATTGGAATACATACCAGGGCCAATGCCCAAAAATATAGTTTCAATTCCTGAAACATCATGCACTGCAATAGCAGAAATCATTCCTGGAACCCATTCTTGATTTGTCATCCCATACACTGCTGAATATCCACCGTTGAGAGACCACATACCCCATGCTGAGCCGATAATAATTTCATTTCCTGTTGAATGAATGGAGTGTATTTCATTAGCTGAACTAACCGTTACTCCATCAACTCCTTGATGCTCATAATCTCCTCCATGGATAAGTAGGCCAGTCAACAAATCTAGTCTGTGTAAGCCTGAAGGTGTTCCAATCCACAACACCTGTGATTGCCCTCCATCTGGGCCATCTGCTTCAAGAGCATTGACCGTTGCAGGATTATCTCCGCCTTGTGCCCCAATCGCTCTCAAATCATCAATGTTAGATGCGATTGAAGTTGGTTCGAGAGAATAATAAAATTTCCAATTTGGAGTTGCAGCATCTCTTGCTGTTGCTGTTTCTACTGAAAATAGTCCAACATCTGTACCCACAAATAGTGTTAGAGAACCAGAAGACACATCTGCATGTACTATTGATGTGGCAGTGGCATTACCTAAAGTCATAGAATCTGAAATTCCACTACCAACACTAAATTCTGTTATTGAGAACTCATTGATTTGGAAAACTGAACCGAATCCAGCAAACCCTAATGCGATTACATAATCATCGCCACCATCAGTAATCAGCTGAGCGCCTGCAGTGTACCTGCCAGGGAAATACGTCCAAGCAGATATGTCGTCGATTACGCCTGAATCTCTACCTGCTATCCAAACTCCATTTTCAGTAACCATGACTACATGGTTTTCGAGTAATATCATGTCATGTAAGTCATGACCTTGAGGTAAATGATGGTCTGAACTGGTGGAATCTTCGAAATCAATAACTGTAATTCCCAACTTTGTGCCCACCCATAGATGTGCATCATCGTCTTGCATTGAACGGATATCATGATGAATTATCGATACTTCATCACCAGTAACTTCCGGCGTCAGCAGATATTCGGCGTAAGTTCCTTCACTCTCACCCAAACTTACAGACCTCATTCCCGATTTGACGGTATTATCATCATCAAGATGCACGAAATATTCCTCTAAAGTGGAAAGTTGTTCCCCAACTACTAATGCTTCTTGAGAACGTGCGGCATCAGCACTAATTATTCCGTCTCTGTTAGAATCCCAACCATCATTATCCAAATCAATCAGTGCGTTGGAACGATTCAGAGGGTCCAATCCAAAGTGGATTTCCCAACCGTCACTTATTCCGTCTCCATTGGATGGGAATAATCTACGATGCTTAACCCCATCATAGTTGAATCTGTCACTGTCCTCTGAAATTGGATTAGTACCTAACCACACATATTCGTCGATGGTATTTTCAGTTCCGTTTCTTGCACAAGCAGAAAGGATGTTTTCAAAAACAGTATAATTGGAATTTTCACTGATGAATGGCCAGTCATAAAGAACTGATGAACCAGGATTAGGTGAATAACACCTCAAACCATCTAACTCATTTGTCCAGTTTGAAGGTGCGCCGTAATTGTATTCTTCGGGTGAAGTCAACAATTCGTTAACAGTCATGAAACCATTTCTGTCCACATCGAAACCATCTTCATCGGGATCGTAATCTGCATCGCTAGCATTGAGAGGGTCGAAATACTCACACTCAAACCGCTTCTCTTCGTTATCAAATCCACCCAATTTTTCGCACATGTGAGCTTCGAAACCATCGGGCATTCCATCTCCATCTGTATCAGCAACACGAGGGTCGAGATACCAACGTTCTCCAGATTCATTGATTACTCCGGTCAAACCTCTGGTAAAACTAGGTTCAACACATTCGGCAGGATATGGCCAACAATATTCTTCAGTTGCATTCAAACCATCAATATCGATGTCAATAAGAGCATCTGAGGCATTATCTCGGTCCATTCCCTTCATGATAACCGCACGATTATCGGGAGAGGAGAAGTTTATCCATTCACTGAACAAATTTTCATGGACGTCGGGAATTTTGTCGCCATCTGAATCAGTAGCAGGAGGGCGTTCTCCTTCGGTAAGATTTGGGTTAGTAGTTGCAACATTGGAGATTGCGGGCAACTGCGAAACGAAAAATAGACCTGAAACCACTAGAATTGTCATCAAAAGCGTTGACTGTGAGCGTCGCATCGGTATCACCATTGGGCGCGGTAGCACCCAATCAGACTCAAACCATTGAACCAGCCTTAATAGAGTGATGGAGCATTGTTCAGACTCAGATTACCTACGGTAATCCTGAATTGTTGCAAAAAACGGTCTCGAAACCATCAATTTTAGGGGTGAGTTCAAGGGCTCAACGCGATGCCCTCCCTAAGTTCGCATGTCTCTAGCTTTCACGCATCTCGGAACCGGAAGTCGCGGGAATGCGACATTGGTTGAGAGCGGAGATGCAAAGGTTTTGATCGACCAAGGATTCAGTGGTAAACAACTGGAGAAAAGATTGGCAAGGATGGAGATACTGCCAACAGAAATAGACGCAATTGTTCTCACACATCACCACGGAGACCATGGAGGTGGTGCATCGATTGCCCAACGGAGATGGAACATCCCGATTTACTGCAATGACAGAACTGCAACTGCACTCAATCTCGATTTGCGTGGAGTTCATTTGTTTGAAAGTCTGGATGCTCTGAATTTCGCAGATGATTTGGCATTACTCCCAGTGCCAGTGCCGCATAGCGGAGCTGATAATGTTGCATTTATTGCTAGCCACAAAGGGGAGAGAGGTGCTGTCATTACAGACCTGGGTTCATGGACTGATGAATTGGTAAATCACGTTGCAGGATGTCAACATATTTCCATAGAAGCGAACTATGATCACAACCGCTTGTGGAATGGACCTTACCCGATGAAATTGAAAGATAGAATTGCAGGACGTGGGGGTCACTTATCCAATGACCAAACAGGACAATTTCTTTCCCAAGTTATCGACAAAAATACAAGATCGGTAGTTCTAACTCATTTATCTGAAAAGAACAATGCACCACATATTGCTGAATCTACAGTCCTGTATCATGTTGATGAGGTGTTTGAAGGAGATATTCGAATCTCACTTCAGGATGGCCCTGAATTCACCCACCACATAGGTCAGAGCGAATCTGAACGAGTGGCGAGTGAAGGAATTACCCTGCGAGGATGAGCCCTTTAGGGCTCACACTTGGTGAAACCATAAGAGGGGAGTTACCTCTGCCAGATTGATGAGGTCTGACCGCAAGCCGAATGAAGACCTCGCCGTCAGCGAAGTCATCGGCGTAGTAATGCTTCTAGCCATGGTCATTACGATGATGGGTGGAGTGTTTCTGTTCCTGACACCTTATGTCAATGATTTCCAGGATAATACAGCATGGTCGAATGCTAACGGAATTGCTGAAAGGTTGGACGGCCGAATAGATGTTGTAGCAGGTGCAAGTGCAGATACGGGGATACGCACCACTGTTTCGACAATTACAAGTTCTGTATCCCCTCTAGCAAACACGGAAGTTTGGACTGTTTCCGCAGATTTAACTGCGCTTGATACCGTGACTGTAACATATCTAAACCAGACTTCATTCAGTATTTTTTCACTAAATGAAACGGCTACAAGCATCAGTATCTGGACCCAAAGTGGGGAACAAAGTTTCAATTTTGACGCCACAAATGAAGAAGTGATAATCGATCACGAACTCAATACTGCAAGCCTATACATTGTGACCGTATTCAATGAGGACCTAGAAAAAATCCATAGGCATGCTAAAGTTTCAATTTCTGGACTACTAATCAAAACCAAAGTACAAACTGGAGAGCACTCAATTGCATTGGTCAACGATGCACGTTATGACAAGTTCTCAGATTCAACATGGGACATATCTACCTCTCCAGATATGAATATTGAAGAATTGTTTGATGGTACAATGCGAGCAAGTTTGTCACTTAGAACTATCAATACGGTTGGAGCCATACCTGATGGAAGAAACGCTGTTTTTGACATTAGTTCTGCAGGACCAGTCAGCTTGTTTAGTGGGGATGCATGGAATTTTAGATTCACTTATGATTCATCATTGGGGCCAACAATCACGCCTCAGATGAATGAAGGTTGGTTAACTGATTACACACTACATCGTGCTTCGGATACTCTGGACCAGCATCGTGGAATTAGCCCTTGGCTAAGAACCAGTGGAGCAGATGGAATGACAATCGACAAGGGTTACTCTATGATTGACCTTGAAGTCGATCTTCAAATTGTGGAGGTCAGTAAATGATTCCTGGAGATTTCCGTAGAGACGAGGAGGCTGTCAGTGCGGCAGTTGCAACCGTTTTGTTATTTGGTGGAGTCATTACAATCATCGGAATTATGCTTCTATCTATGATGCCAGTTATTCAAGAACTGGAGGGCTCATTGAAGAGAAATGACATGCAAGCACAGATGGAAATAATGGGGCATGAAATCACCATGCTCTCTGAATCAGGAGTTCCAGGAGATTCGTCCGAGGTCGAACTCATTCCAGTAGATGGTGAATTGCGATGGGATAGATTACGAGGGGGAATGTGGTATTCTGCTTCTTGGTATGAGGATGATACATTCAGAATCCGAGGAGCATTAGACTTGGATCGAAATATCGATATTCGTCATGCTGAAAGTAATGTACAAGCTGTATGCTATGAAGACATGCGATTAGGTCCAGATAGGCCATTCATATTCACTCCTAGTAGCCAAGCAGATTCCGTCTTAGTTACTCCAAAACATGGACTTACTATTCCGTTGGGACCTGTAATGATTGAACAAGCAGGTGAAGATTATTCTCTCTCGATAGGAGAAGTGATTCGATTAGATTCTGATTCACAAATAAAGTCTAGTCACGACCTGACAGGAATACAAACCAAAGGTGATTCTGGTTCGATAATTGCGCCACCAACAAAGACCAACCCTGCAACTGGACAAGGTCAGCATTGGGCAATTCCACTTCCAGCTGGAGAAAATCATATCGAAGTTTTCGCTGATGATGACCTGTTAGTTCAATGGGAAATTGGAACTGAGTCAGGTGATGAAGCCGTAGTCCAATCATCTGCAGTAAGGCTTGCAAATTCATGGAAGAAAACCATCAATCTGACCCAAGATAGTTTGTTAGAAGTCATAACAGATGTGGACGCACATCTTTTGATAAACACAAACGGCCAAGGTAAGGTTTCATTATTGGGTAATGAAGGAAGTTATCTCTCTAAATATTTCATCGCCCCACATAGTGAAGGCAATCTTACTATTTCTAATCCAAACGAAAATGCTGCTACAATAACATGGAGAAATGGAGGAGTATCGGTTCCAGCAAATCAAGTGTTATCTGTACCATGGCCTCCTACGAATATGGAAAGTGCAGCGAACATTGAGAGTAGTGAAAATGTATTGCTTCAATGGGAAACCGGAGATAATGGAATGGTAATGATTCCAGCAATAGATACTGGGCAAAGCACTGGATTGGAATTCATAGAAGATAATTCAGATGAAATAATTAATTTCACCTCAGAGTTCGAAGATTATTCTACAAAATTAGGAGTTAGTGGAAATACTGGTAGCCTGAATTTTGAAGATGATGGAGCCATGAGATGTATTACAATCAATCAAACCGCTTCAGGTTGGATTTCTACTACTTTACCATGGAAATCGATGACTGGCTTGCCAGAGGGTCAAATAATCACATCGTGGAGAGATGGCGATCATCCTGCAAGTATCGAAATCAGATTGATTGGAGTTGAAGGAGAGGCCACGCATGCAAACCTTGCAACAGCATGGGCATTCCACATCTCAAGACTGACTTACGAATTTGACACATCGATAACGGGATTAGAAGTTGCATGGAGTGCAGGTGCAATAGTAACTAACCATCCTGAATTGAACCCTGTAATTCTCGAAGGTCCAACAGATAGACAAGGACCTGGGCCAAGATTCAGTGCTACTGTTCCATCATTGCATCCAACTAAAACATCGGTCACAGGTTCGGGAACAATGAATCTTGATATTGAATTGACGATGCGTGAAAGTCTCGCATCAACAACCGCTTACGATGTTCGCAGAGGATGGGTTGGCCCATACGGAGATGCTATTGCATCTTGGTCAAGCACTGATTTAGAGAATTCCGAAGACTGGATAGTAAACCCTGCAAATCTTGACATGTTGAAGGACTATGTTGGTTGGGTCCCAATCCCATCTCATGGTCCAAGTGAAGCAGTGTGGCATACCGGTGGCCAACCGATTCAATTTAATTTACAGATTAGTAGTCTAGATGTTCACTTATCGGAGGTGTCATCATGAATGGTAAACTAAAGCGTGATGAGTCTGCAGCAAGTACAGAATTGGGATACATTTTCACATTCCTTCTTGGTGTTCTATTCCTCTCGATGTTCAGCGTTTGGGCATTTGGATTGGAAACATCAACCCGTGAAAATTGGAATACTACTGCAGTTGATGTGAATATGGCTGACATCGCTGCTGCTGTTGAGCGAGCTGATTTAGCCAGCCGTGAAGATAGTAGTATCAGGTATGCAGAAGTGGTCGAATGGAGATTGACTGAAGCTGATGAATCACAATTCGTCCTTACTTTGGATGACCAAGGCATACATCTTGATCATCCCGAAAATGAATTGGACAGAGATGTTTCTATTTCTGCAACTGGTTCTGGTACATATGATGGAAGAATAACACTATCCGGCATTACAGAGATTTGGGTTGTATACGATGACGGAGTAACTTATCTGTCAAATAAGAGACCTGATTTCTAATCAGCGTCCCATAACTGCAGTATGGACCATCATTTGCACTTCTCTCATTCTAGTTTGTGCACCGAGTTCTCTGAACACTGAAAGTGCTCTTTGTAAATATTCCATGCGCCTTTGCCTATCAGGAGCAACTCCTCCTAATCTAGCCAATAACTCACCAATTTGCATACGCAAATCGTTTGCCTCTGAAATAATCAATGCCTCACGATACCTTTCCAAGGCTTCCTCAATTCTACCACTATCTTGCAGAACTTCACCTAGTAAAATCGAGACCTCGACTAGAGCGAGAGGATCACCTGCTTCACCCATAGTGGAAAGCGCATCAGTGTAATGATGTAGAGCCAAGTCAGCATCACCGGATTTTGCATAATATCGTCCCAAAACAGCTCTTGCTCTAGCGTGCAAGATTGGGTCATCAGAAGATTCTGAACGTTCGTATGATGATAGAGCATGGTCACGAGCACGATCATTTTCTCCTAAGTCGAGAAGAGCCCTTGCCAATACGATTTGAGCAGGAATTAGTGAATCTGAGTCATCACCAGAGAGAATATTTTCAACTTCTGCATACGCTTCTAATGCCTTGGTATTATCTCCGCTTCTTCTGAGAATGTAGCCCATATTGTTGTATGACCTAGCAGCACCAATTGCATCACCTAATGATATGAATAATTCCAATGCTTTGCTGTGCATTTTCAAACTCGATTCTGAATCTCCTCTTTTCAATGCTATATCTGCCAAACTGGAAAGAATATCGGCAATGACATCATCTAATCCAGCAGCTTCTGCAGGAGGTCTTGCTTGGCTAAACGCTTCTTCGGCTTCATCGAAACGACCCAACAATGCAAGTACTTCACCACGCAGCCTATCAATCCTGCAAGCACTTTCGGCAGCTACTGATTTGGTATCAACAGTTTCCAATAGACCAAGCAATTCAATGTGTCCTTCTTTAATCAGGTCCCTTCCTTGACGCACAATGATTTCGGTTGCATCCTCGTGACGAGATGATGAAATCAAATGGTAAATCAGTTCCAATGCGATTTGACTTCCAGAAGATTGCTTCTCATACCAAGATACAGCCTTGTTATGGAGTTCTTCTTTGGACTGCTTGTCCAGACTTTGTAGCAAAAACTCACGGATTAAATCGTGAACATCGTATGTATCAGAATCAGCTTGTCTTGCTAATCCTGACTCAACTAAGGAATCGAGTTCATCAATTTTCAAACCCTGTTCAGTAATCGCTTCTAATTGGATTGGTTCACGGAAAACAGATAGGGCTCCCAACAATCTTTTTTGTTCACCTGAAAGTTTTGAAAATATTTCGATATTAACATAGTTCTCAAGAGACTCGTGGAAAGCACCTGCAGATGCACCACGATTGATTAATTCTAGGACAAGTGGATGTCCTCGACTCAGAGAGTGAATGTAAAGCAACTTTTCTTGATCCAAGTCATCAAACGCAGATAGCAGAGAGCGTGTAGAATCTTGGTCTAGACCTTCCAATGGTAATACCAATGAAACGATTCTTCCATCTGCATCCTTTAGCGGAACTACTTCTTTGAAAGAGCGTGAGAAGATAACTAAACCTATGTCCGCCTCACATTCCACCAAACCTCTAGATATGGCCTGAATGGTTTGATGAAGCGCTTTGTCGCTCACCTTGTGATAATCATCAATCACAATCAATGCAGGAGAATTTGAAAGTGCGTCGATAATTATTCTCGAAGCATCAGAAGATTGTGGTACCGGTGTTGCTGAAATATAATCGGCAAGCATCGAGTCTCCAATGCTCGAAAGCCAATCTGCAATGCTTTCAAAGAAAGCTCTACTTCCATCCCAATCTTGGCATCGATGATAGAGCAAGTTCCTTCTATGCATGAAGGATTCAATCACTTTTGCTGCCATTGAAGTCTTTCCAATTCCGGCAATACCTGGAACCATCAGAGTTGTAGAACGTGCTTCTAGCAAGTTAACCATATTTTCTAATTCGGTTGAACGGCCATAGAAGTGTCTTAATCTTGGCAAATCTCCCAAACTTGTGACCAACTGCTTTTCCACATGCTTGGACAAGTCTCTTTCAACTAAATCAGCAGACAAAGATCGAACATCAAGTACGCCATTATCATCCAAATAACGAATTACATCTACCGGTCTCATAGTGAAAGGTAACTTATCTTGGATTTCACCTAGGGTTGAGGATATTGAATTACCTCCGGGTAAAATGGCTCGTAATGGGAATTCTCGTAACCTTTTCCAAGTCTCTTCAGCTAGTTTCATACCGGAATCTGTTAGGAAATATGCCTTCCTTTTTCGACTAACACCTTGTACGTGGGCTTGTCTTTCGACCAATAAACCCTGATCTTTCAATCCCGCAATAGCTCTCGGTACATTTGACCTAGCAATCGCAACTGCATTTGCAATACCCATTTGTGATAGTGAAAATGGTACTTCGACCGAGTTCATGAAGTCTGCAAAATCGGATAAATGTAACAATATCCTCTCTTGTACACCCGGTTTCGGATTCCCAACCATAACTCTCCCTATTCCCCAGTCCTCTTAGAGTGTTGTGTAATTCCGTGCGGAATCACTGTTGTGGTGGCTGATAATTTGGATCTGCTACCCATTGATTGGATTGTGCATCCCAAATCCATCCTGGATGTTGAGGTTGCGCAGCAGGAACAGGCGCTGGCGCTGGTGCCAATTCACCGGCAGCTGTTTCTGCTGCACGCGCCTTGGCCCACGCATATGGGTCCTCTTCCTTTTGCTGTTGCATAACTGCATCAGGATCGTCATCTTCGAATTCTTCAAACTCAAGGAAGAAGAAAGCACCAACACCAAGCAATACTGCGATTGCTATTACTGCAATGACAATCCAAATCCAAGTTGGTAGACCATCGGACAAGGTTTCTCCACTCTGGAGAGTAATCTCTGAGTTGTCATCCTTACCAATGAACTGTCCATCCTGAGCGAAGTAAATCTGGTAATCTCCATCATCGCCTAATTGCGAAGATGATATTTCCATAGACCAAGTTCCGTCTGCGCCGACAACTGAAGTGTTCAGTAAGGTATCACCTTTCAACAATCGAGCCTTGACCTGAGAGTTAGGTAGTCCAGTTCCCTCAAACTGTGCAGAATCACCAAATACGACTGAACCTGTGTCAGTTCTTTGAGCTGTAAATTCAACTCCCTTAACAATGAAATTGACTTGATAAGAGTACACTACCGAATCATGAATATCTCTTCCTTCAAACATTACATTCAGCATGGACCAATCTTCATCCTCACTGGAGGTTTGGTACATTGAATCCATTGGATTGTAAATTGCCTTGCCTTCAGGAGTAATTCGAATGTGGTAAGCATAAGCATCATCGATTAATGTTGATGGGTCATCATAAATATCGAAAATCATGTGACTTGATTCCGGACCTACACCATCTGGATCGTTGAAGAAATCAAGCAGATTAATTTCTACTCCTTCTCCACACTTATCGAATGCTGTTGACTTTTCATCACAGAATATGGTAACTGTGTCAGACCATCCAGATGCATTGAATGTCGGTGCGATGTTATCTGCATCTGTTGGATTGTCGATGACAATTCGTACAGTTTCAATCATTGAGTAATCTACACCATCGTATGCACGTACATTGACCTCATACTGCTGGTCATGAATCAAATCGCTAGTGTCCCAATAAGTCATCCAAGCACCATTTGGTAGGAAGGATGTTACTGGATCTGGTCCATTGTTCAATTCAATGCCACTAGCCAAATCAACTATTGTGATTTCAACTCTAGTTACTTGGCCATCGTTATCTCTGGCTACTCCACTGATCAGTGTTTCTTCAGATGCACGAACACTTTCCATTGGTAGAGGTTCACTGACCTGAACAATAGGAATTCTGTTATCGTTGTCAATAATGATAGTAACCACATCTGGAGTGCAGACATCTATTGCTTCATGACAGTAATTTGAATCGCTAGCCCAAACAGTGAATGTGTATGAACCACTTGGAAGGGATGAGAAGTTCCAAGAATCCGCCCATGTAGTTCCACCGCCACTATTTGCAGGATAGTTTGCAGAGTAGTTGTTAGGACCAACTACACTGAACCAAATATCCCTGATATCATTTCCTTGCACTCCTTGGTAATCATCAGAGGCTGTACCACTGAACATCACTTCTTGCCCATCATGGGTTGAGGCATCCAAAGGAGCTTCAAGGTTGATTGAAGGTGGATTGATGTTTAACTTGAAAATTCTAGTTGTAGTGATAGATTCATCCAGTCCATCGTGGGAACGAATACGGAAAGTAACATCCTCTTCGAAGTGGTTTGCCATGTCCCAATCAAAACTCCAGGTCTTGAATGGCCAGTTGGTCATTGTGACCTCTCCATTGGCTCCTGAAGTATCAGTTGCAAGGTACCAATCTAGGCTACCATGAGGCTGAATCTCAATTCTCTTGACTTCACCGAATTGCTTCAACCAAGAGTCATAATCGTTGAAGTAAGGACCTTCTACACCGTCGAATGCAGAACCTGTCAGAGAGATTGTTCTAGCAAAGGAAGTACCATCATTTTGATCAACGCTAACCGAAGGTGCAGTATTTGTTAAACTGATTACTTCGTCAACCATTCCTGTTAGAGTGAATACGTGTTCTGAAGTACCCTTACCGAATTTCTTACCTTCGACTGAATAAGTAGGCATTTCACGGTTACCGTTTTGACAATCAGGGTCTTGACCATCTTTCAAAGTGTCACCATCATTGTCTGCACCATCACCACAGGAATCTTCTCCTGGGTCGGTCGCAACGTGATTCCAGTTAGTATCGATGTGGAAATTAGACGGCAGTGTTACCCATGGAGTGTATCCATAGGAATCTGTAGTCATGTTGTAGAGCGACTTGCCGTTAGCATCCTTGATTGTAACCAAAGCATCCGAGACTTGTGAATTGTCTGCTTTAACCTGGTAACGCACTAACTCACCTTGCTCGACTTGAACACCCCATGCAGTGTTTTGATTCTGAATGTGAATCTTTGAGCGGTCGAAATTCTGAATATCAGAATATGTGAAAGTGGTAGCATTTTGGTTAACTTCCATCGATAATGGCATGAAACGAGGAGGCCAATCTGCAGTCAGTGGGGCCTTGATACATTCATCAGCATCCCAAGGACACTCAGCACCAAGCCATGATAGGGATACTGGATACATTTCTCCTGCCCCTGGGTCTGGCATAAATTCGCTCTGAACAGCAACACGAGATTCTGTTACATTGTAAATCTGAGAAGCGTTAGAGTATGTGTTCTCTGAGAAATATGCGATTGAACCGTACTTGTTACCATAATTATCATCGTAAAGTGAGATGTTGGCAGCAAACCCTCCAACTTCGATGTTGTTTCCTTGAGCGTTTACTATACCGCCTTTGATTCTAAATCCATCACCGATATTGTTGGTGACTGTATTGTCGATGAATGTAGCAGAAGACATGTAGACGTGGAATGCTGGACAAGGGAAATCTCCCCCGTACATGTAAACAGAGTTACATGTTCCTGTGTTGTTAGAAATTACATTGTTTGCGAAATATAGGCGAGCTTTAGTGGGAGCAGGAACGTTCCATCCCTGGTCTTTATGGTGATATTCTCCAATCAGTACAGGCTCTTTTGCGGTATTCAAGATTGTGTTGTTTTCTGCAGAAACATCGGATTCACCGTAAATCCAGATTCCATTCCATCCACCAATAGGACCGATTGTATTTTCGTTTGCAGTAACCATTGAGGAACGAATTCCAAATCCTGAACCTTCAGCAGAGCCCGATATGACATTTCTTTCAGCAACAACAATTGCACCATCATAGGCAGTAATTCCTGCACCGTCGGTTGGAGTGATTGCATTGTCCGAGATTACGAAAGTGTAGTCTTGGTCATTTGCAGAAAGATGTGAGTTGGTATCTATAGCGTTACACTTGGTGGTGATTGTGGAATTGGTCAGGTAACCACTGCTTGCTCTTAGGAATGCTCCATATGAGTTTTCTGTGATTGAAATTTGATCCATTCTTACGAATGAATTCTCCAGGTAAATTGCAGAGCGTCCTCCTCCTTGAGAACCACAATCGGTTTCTTCACCAGAAAACGCCGAATTAATCACTTGCATTACAACTAATCCTGCACCTGCTCCGTAAGCCTGTATTGCTGCGCCGTGGTATCCTTGCTCATCTATTCCAACTTCAAAGGTACCACCGTCAAGTGTAGGAGATGCCCCACCAAATGCCAATACATTTGTTGTATTGATATCCTTGAATGTGGGGTTGGTTACCGAAAGACTTGCACCATCGAAAATCATTGCACCGTATTTGATTGAACCTTGGCCATCGATATCGACTGGGATTCCATAAGCACCATCAAGTGTTACGTGGTTCATCTTGGTTAATGATTGGTCAATAGTGGATGCTAGATAAATTCCTGAACCACATGACATATCTGGATTGAATACCCCAGTTACATAGCATCGTCCAGTTTGGTTAGGAGCAGGTTCTGCAGCAGTTCCCCAAATGAATCTGATAGGAGAGCCTGTGCTTGCTTGAGTAGCACCACATGAGGAATCACCAGCACAGATTGAGCCTTGAATCTGGATGTTCTTGTCAGCTGGTACATTGATAGTTGTTCCAGCGTTGATAATCAACTTCGCACCACCTGCAACCAGTAGATCACCATCAAGGTTCATTACTCCAGTCCATGTTTCAGTTCCGGTAATGGTTCCAGATGTTGTATCATTTACTGCGACTGCTGATGGAGCAGTAGATACCATTGCTACGAATAGCGATAACATGAATAAACTGACCAGACCAATGCTCTTACTTCTTTGAACGTTCAACGACATTTGACACCCTCAACATGTTCCCCAACATAAAGTCCAACTTAACACATTGGGCTAGATTTCAATTGGATAGTATCAATTTTAGCAATAAATATCACATTTTTTGGCTCAATAAAATATCAAAGTATCAAATAATTAATTTTCGTATCATATTTCTCGGCGCTTAGACAATAGGACGCAGTAGAGCGATTAACACGATTAACAGACGACATTATCTCTGATTTGACTCAACCATTCTGGACCGTCAATGGCACCATATCCCCATCTGGCATCATGTGAAACACCTTCCTCGAGAGGTTGTGCAGATTGCATCAAAGCCGTTTTTACTTGGCTAATACAATCTAAATCAACGCCGTTTTGTAGGCTAGGTTCTGCTTCTAGAATCAATGCTAATATTCCCGAAACAAACACAGTAGCATCGCTGGTTCCCGTCGAAGAGTAATACTCTCCATAATATGCAGTAGATACTACACCGACACCTGGTGCTGATATCTCAGGTTTGAGATTAGGATTTGTTCTTGATTCTCCGTCTGCATCTGTTGAGTCACCCAATGATGAGCCGCTCCAAATATCTCCATTATCATCTAGAGCAGCTACTGAAATTACTTCTTTAACATCGGAAGGAGTTGCTACACGGCCATCATCATCTTCTCCACCATCGTTACCTGCTGCTGCAATTACGAACACGCCGTTTGCCATCGCTAGTCTTACGGCATTCGTGGTAGGCCCATCTCTATCTGCATCAGGATCGCTTTCGCCACCTAATGAAAGGGAAATAATGTCAGCATCAAATGTCTTCCAGCACCATTCAATTGCACTAGCGACCACATTTTGGTCACCACTATTGCCACCATCTCCATCATCACCTAATGCAGCAGCCATTCCTAATGTCACATCAGGAGCGATGCCTTGGAGATAACCATCTGCGACCAGAATTCCTGCCATCATGGTACCATGAGCAAGAGAACCTCTCTCTGTTGGCTCACTTGAGCCTGTGATGAAATCTTTGAACACTAAATCTACGCCTGTTAAATCCGGATGTGAAACATCAATACCAGTATCGACCATACACAATCGAACACCTTCTCCCGTGTAGCCCATGTCCTGCAAATCTCTCACTCCTGAATCTTCATATGCCCATTCAGAGGTAGGGGGCGGTATTTCGATGATGAGTAATTGAGTGCGCCAAATAGCCCATAAAATCAGCACAATCAACATGAAAATTCCTACGTTTGCAACTCGTTGTGCATTCCTTCTTGGGCGTGAAACAACAGGCACTGGGTGTGGGTTCCAACCAATCACTTCACTACGCCATCCATCTTGGTGGCCACGTGTTGTAGTATCCGCTGCAGACAGTATTCGAGAGTCGCTTGGTTCCGGGATGAAATCAACTCCATTGAGTTCATTTTCATCCCACATAGTACAAGGCTGACGCCTTCAACCCTTGAAGATATGTCTCAAACCAATTACGAAGTAAGCCTATTTCTAGAGCACTTCAAAGTTGGATATCAGAATCTTCCAGATGAGCCCTTTTTGGCAGTCTTGTATCCACCATACAATACCAAGATGGTCAATGTGACGATTACGAACATCAAGACCGGAGATTCGTCATCATCTGCCATGTTAGAGAAGGTGGTAGTGAAGATCTCACTCTCTGCGCTATCAGGATGTACTGGTGTTCCAATAACATCTACAGTTACCTTCAGTCTTGCTGGGCCTGGTGGTAAGTCTGCGTATGGGAATTCAGCATATGCTACTCCATTAGCAGGTACAACAATTGTGACTTGCTTCTGTGAGTAATCCGTATTTCCTAATTCATCAGCCTCAAGGTATACAATAACATCACTTGCGGTCAGGAATCCATCATTTCGAATAGGTATTCGGAAGATTCCATCAGCGTTAGCCTCAGCGTCTGCATCTCTTGGTTCGATTGCTGACTTATCGATTACAATCTTTGCAACTGAAATCAATGCTTCAGTAGATGCAGATTGTGTTTCGAAGTCGCCTTCACTGTCTGCTGTGAATTCAATGTCGCACGAGTCAACTGTTGAATTGGTGGCAGCGTAAATTGTGAAAGATTGGCTTCTATCATCATCAGCAGCAACTGTTAGGTTGGAAATTGCTGGAGCGACTTGCCATCCTGCGTCAATACACGATTGCTCAAGACTGGATTGAACCGAAATTGTGTCATCACCGTTACCGTGGTTGTCAATTCTCAAAGTAACAATTGTTTCTCCGCCATCGCCCACTCCAATTGAATCTGGTGCATCGTTAAGCGAAATGTTGTACTGTTGAGGTACATTCACTCTGACGCTAGCTTCGCTGATTCCACCATCTGCTACGAATCTCATGTTGACTGCATGACCGTCATCATAGGTCTGAGTCTGATTCTGCAATGGCAGAGTGATTCTTACATCAACTTCAGTGTATAGGATTTGATTTTCATCAGAATTGTTCTGTCCGATTCCTAATCCAACATCCATCATTTCAGTCCATTCGCCATCTCCTGAAGAGTTGAGGAACTCAATTGTCCAGAAATCTGCATCTTGAGTAACTGCTAGTGAAGAAGAAGCTGTAAACTCATCTGAGATTTCAGTTCCACCATATGTTAAGGCTAACTTCATTTCAATTACCTTGTAACCATCATCATCTTCAATCGCTGTTAGTTCTGTCAAATCCTCGCTAGAGAATTCTGCAACACCCTCAGTAATCGAAATTACCTCAATAGTTAGATCTGAGTTAACTCTTCTTGAGTATTCCATGGTCTTGTCTTCTGCAGTATCTTGTACAACTTCAACAGACAATCCAGCATTGTATTCCATTGTTAGATTCATATCGTGCTGAACAGTATCGAATTGACTGTCCAAACCAACACTTCCAGCTGGTAGAACCATTACCAATTCACCATTGGAGTCAAACTCTTCGTTCCAAGAGACACCATCTCCCAAATCGATTTCAACTTCAACGCCTTCAGAAACATCTCCTGCATGATATTCTATGCTATCGATTGTAGCCCAGGATGTTGAGATGGAAAGAAGTCCACCTCTCTCCATAACCAAATCAAGTGAAGCTCCATCTTGAACTGATGCTTCTAGCAATCCAATTGCAATTCCTCCACCGTTCTCGTTGGAATCTGTTCCTTCAACAACTACTATCCAGTTTCCTGGCTCAATACTTCCTGACCATGACAGAGTGTCGTTTTCATAGGAAGTTTGTGTAATAGTAACACTGTCACGAACAATTCCGCTAACCGGGTATAGGGTAATTGTTGAACCTTCAAGTCTTGTACTCTCACCTGTTACGTCGGTAACATTTCCTGAAACCTGAACTACTCCTGCACTCATCTCAAAGTCTCTACTTTCATGAGTGTCGTTTACAGTATAGAAGGAATTGTTTCCATCAGCGTAGTTCACTGTAGCGAATCCTGCTTTCTGTGCAACAATCGTGTAATTATCACGGATAGGTACGAACAGAGTCCATACACCTTCTTCGTCAGTTGATACATTCTGGTCTAATCCTGATTCACTAGTAATTGATATGTTTACACCTTCAATACCTTCACTAGATGAAGGTAAGTCGTTATCATCTAAGTCCCAGAATACCTTTCCACCAATAAGTACCGATTTGTCGATAGAAACTACACCTGCTTCCCAGGTATTGTTGACCATGGAATCAGCAGAGTTGAAGATGCCCTCTTCAAGGGTCCACATCTCAAGATTCTCGGTTCTGTTAAGTGCTAGAGTCCAGTTTCCTGGCATCAGAACTTCACTGATCATTCCTTCATTATCGGATGGACCAAGGCTGACATTGCCAAGTCCATCAAGACTGACTGCAGTAATTCTGGTCGCAGTGATATTGACTTCTGTCAATGCTTCTTGCAACTGCATATTGACAACCATCGCTGTCTTCGTCTTCCAAACAATTCCAGTGACCGCACCATCTACAGTGATTACATCACGAAGAATTTCGGTCTCATTGCTGTCTGCTTCATAATCAGCTACTTCAACAAACCATTCTCCGTGAGGGACGTACTCAGCAAAGGTACCATTCTCATCGGTAACCAATGGATAGAAGTCGTCTCCTGCTTCATTTCTTAGCCATACAGTTGAGTTGTCCATTGGGAATCCACTTTCCATGAGAACTGTACCGCTAACCAGATATTCTGGAGAAATCATGATTTCAACAGGCTCTCCTGAAGGTGCCAAACCAATATCGATGGTCGGCAATCCACTAGAGAATAGTCTGTAATCACTAGCATTTTCATCACGAGGGTCATCCTCTGTCATATCAATAATGTAAGTTCCAATCGATAGTTCGACCATCAATTCCCCTGTTGTTTCATCATACATGTCTTCAGTAACTTCAAGATTCATACCGAAATCATTCACTGAAGTGATATTGAACATAGGTGAAATCGCAGTACCGTTTTCCCAAACAGCATCATCATTTGTATCTAGGTAAACTCTCATTGTCAGAGAAACGTTTGCTGGGTCAGCTACCAGAATCACTTGGTCGCTTTGGTTTTCAGTATCGATTGTTACTGGAGCTACATTCATTTCAGAGTTTGAAACCGACATAGTCCAATTTCCATCACTTAGGTGCATCAAGAATGTTCCTACTGTGTCGATTTCGTCTCTCCACTCTAGTCCATTTTCATCGGTCGCAATAACTTCTGCACCCATTGCTCCAGAGATTCCTTCTCCCCATGCGACACCAGAGCCGTTAGTTGGTGAATCTCTCAACCAAACAGTTCCTTGAATCACGTTTGAACTCACTAGGAATAGGTCTGCATCAACAATTTCAGATGCATTGTCAACCAGCATTCCTGCAGTTAGAGTGTTACTACTTCCTTGAGCAAAACTCTGTGCAGTAATATGGAAGACCAAATCCTCAGGCAATCTGAATGAGTATGTACCATTGCTATCAGAAGTTGATTCAAGAACGATCAAACCAGAACGTGCTTCGATTCCAACATTTGATGCTGCTTCTCGAAGTTCAACAGGAACATCTGCTGGAGTGTTGTTGAATTGAGGGTCTTGTAAGATTTCTTCATCAAAGGCCCAAATGGTTCCGTTGACCCAAACGCTCACTGAGTAGTTCAAATTCAATTCGACATCATCAGTTGTAACCTCTACTTCGTGCCACAAGACGTAATTTTCGTCGGTTTCATCAGAGATGATCCACTGACCCATAGCAACTTCAGCATGAACTACTCCGTTTTCATCCGATACTGCTGTAACTGAATAATCATTCAAATCAGTGCTTTCAGTATTTCTGAAAGTGATTGTACGGTTGGCCAAATCAAATCCACTATCTGCTGCACCCAAATTGATGGCAACATCTCTCTTTGTTGGAACTGAGATTGCTAGTGTAACATTTTCAGAATCTAGACCTACAGTGAAGTTCTCTTCGACTTCATACCATCCGTCTTGGTCAATATCAACTCTCCACTGGTAGAATCCAGTTGCTAAAGGACCATAACTGAATGAACCGTTTTCATCGGTCATTATGGAAACTGGAGCAACATCATCAGCCAGATCATAATCGATTAATTCGATTGTTGCATTTGGCAATGGAGTTGGGTTTCCATCTGTCATATAATCGGCGTATAGGATGTCTTCAAATATTGAACCTGGCATTGTCATATCCAATCCAGAAGAAGGCTCGATTGTTACTTCAACCGGATCTGGTAGTAATATTTCTCTGCCGTTTTCCATTACTGCAATCATGTTGTAAGTTCCTGGCATTAATCCAGTCTTGTAGAATGAACCTGGGGCAACCATTGGACCGGAGAATGTTCCTTCACCAATGAACAAACCTGTACCATTTACAGTACCAATTCCTTCGTAGACACCTGTTCCTTCGAATGTTTCACCATCTAGGAATTTGGTGACTGCGACTTGTCCATCTGCTGTCATTCGTCCATTCGCATTAACAATACCACTGAACAAGTAAGTGTCAACTTCACCAGTCAAACACGCAATATGTGTGCTTGTTACAGTTTCATTATCCACCGTTTCGTTAAAGGTCGGCAGTGACTCTATGGTCTCTTCTCCAACAGTCTCAACATCACATTGAGGTGCATCATAATCAATCCATGATGCAGTAATTGAACCTGCACCATCGAAAGAAGCGTTAGCTGTGTAAGAGCGTCCGTCCATTACAGTACGTGTGTAATTACCTGTAAATCCACGAACAATTCCAGTGTTACCTTGAGTATCAAAGGTACCTTCACTAGTGAACATGACTTCACCAGTTCCTGGAATAACTCTAGATTCTCCTGGCAAAGTAGTGAATGAACCACTTGTGGTTGTGACTGAATAATTCTCAGTCATACCCCAAATGTTCCTCAGAATGAAATCAATGTCATCTAGTGCTTGTCCATCAAATGATTCGTGACCGGTCCAAGTTACTGTTCCAGAAATACCACTTGACTCTACTGTGATGTCGAAATTACCGTCAAAGTCAGCCTTTCTGTCTGCTTGTTCACCGGTAATGTTCTGGGTTACTTCACCCATCCATGACATGTTTGCTACCTTGCCCAATAGAGCTGTGATGATGTTTGTATCACGGTCTTCATTAGTCTCAACAGTCAAATCTCCCAATCCACTTGCGTATTCGCCAGTCTTGAAAGTATCCTTAGCATCCAGATCGTTGAATTCTCCTGCGTAAGCAGTTGCTCGAATTCTACCGGCTGGTACTGTGTAAGACCATTCGCCGTTTTCATCTGCATCTGTAAATCCAATAGGAATCCAGTATGTATCATCGTCCAGATCTGTTTCACCTTCACCAGAGAAAGCATCTCTCTCGATTAGAATCCTTACATCTGATAGTGGTTGACCATCGTCGGACATTGCTACAGAACCTCCAACTTCAATACCAGGATAGTACTTCATTATCTTGACAAGAGTGTTTGCTTGACCTAATGTATCATCAGGATTCTCAGCATTGTACCAGTTAGCGATAACAAAGTGATTCATCATTGCACCAGGCAATGGAACCGCATTGGTCATCATAGTATTTGGAGTACCGGATTGACCAAAGTGCTGACCTGGTTGTTCGGTAGTAGCGAATCCTAGTGATGATGCGCCATAACCAACATAGGTTCTTGCAAGCATTGTTTCAAAGAACGCAGGGGTGTGGTCAACTCTGATGTCTACCAGACTCAGAGGGTCGAAGTTTGCACCAGATTGTTGGTTTAGTACATCCTTACGCATTTCAGTATCGAATTCTTCTCGAGTCATTTCATCATTGAATTGACCTCTCTTTGTCATGTAGACTTCATCCATGAATGTGGAGAAATCTTGTCCTGACAAAATTGTAGGTGCTGCGAAGATTCCTGTTGGGTTACCGCCACTGTACTCTGAACTGTACATTCCTGCACGAGGGTACAATCTGTTGTCGATACCAAAGTATCTGATTTCGTGGTCACGGGTAATCATTTCACCAGGTGCGCCTTCATAGTTTTGAACTTCATAGACATCATTGTCCATCAAATCAACATACAATGAGTGTAAGGCTTCACTATCAAGGGATGAGGTCAACATCTGAGTTACCAATGCGATTCCTGCATTCTTTCGGTGAATTCCAGTACTTACCGAATCATATTCCTCGATTAGGTCAGATGTGTACCAGTAATCTCCAACAATGTAGTGAGTCGTATTTGTCTCAGTATCTGATGCTGCTCTGATGTTATTGTTGAAAATTGGAGTTGCATCATTCTCATCAACAAATGCATCGCCAACACATTCGTAATCTGCTGGACATGGAAGAACTTCACCGTTTTCGTAGACCTTGTAGTAAGTCATTGGATCTGCACCGAAAACACCGTCTTCAATCAGTCTTCCTTGAGCCATTACTACATCACCGTTAACCTTGGTAACCTTGAACACTCTGTCCACTACACCATCTGAGTCCATACCGGTTTGAATCTTAATGAATTCATCCTTCTGAGCATCACTTAGGTGATTTGCCAATGTGTTAGTGAAGTATGAGGTATGGATTCTATCACCAGTTCTTGCATCATTGTACGCCAAATCTGCTTCTGACAATCTCCAAATAAACATTGAAACAAGGTCATCTTGGTTTCTAGCAAGAAGCATGTTACCAGTAGCAGGAATACCAGACTGGAAGTTATCGGATACTGATGGATGTTCTCCAGTTTCTAACGCTTGGAAACCATAATCCCACCATGATACGAAAGCAGGCCTATCTGAATATGCCTGGTCTTGATCTTGGTTTGCCAACCAATCGTAAGCAAGGTTCCAGCCTCGGTCATTGAAACCAGAGCCAAATGCACCCATGTAGAATCTTGAGTTTTCATCATAAGTTGAATCGTCGAGTAATGAGAAACCAAAGTCATTCCAACGTAGAATGTCTGGAGCAATGTTGTAAATTGTTTCATCCATCTCGGATTCGTGTCTAGAAGAGGATGGCATAGCAGCATCCAATCCATATGTAGCATGTTGACCAATCAGCATGATTAGAACCATACCTATTGCACTGAATTGTGGGTTTCTCCATACTGCTTTACGAGCATTGGAGATTCTTTCTCCAGGAGTCCTAATACCCATTCTTCTCCAAGAACGAGCCATGTTTCCAGCACCGCTTGCTCTCCAAAGGGTAACAATTCCCCATGCTCCCATTACAGCCATTGCAGGTGCTGCGTTGAACAGGAATCTGCCAGCAGACCATGCCATGTATGCAGCTACAATAACCCACATACCTAGAATCAATTTTGTCTGGCTCTTCTTGACAACTCCATCCCACAGTGCAATGATACCCATTACGATTGCAAGAACGAAGACAATCGGTCCGTATGATGCGAACAGTTGACCTCGACTTGGAGCACTTGCTTCAGCAATTGTTCCGAAAATCTTGTTCTTGGTGAAATATCCTGAACCGGTGGTTAGAATATCCCAAGCATTGGACATATCTGCAAGTTGCAGAAGGTATAGTATTCCTCCAAAGATTACTCCACCTGAAACCAATGAACCTAGAACAAGCAGCCAAGGTTTGTCACGGAATCCAGTTGTAATCCAAGCGATTGCAACGGTGAACAATGTGATGAACAATAGAGGAGTCAATCCTGTCGAGTTCAAAACTAGATCCAATTGTGGATGTGCATAGAATGGAAGAACCATGATGAATATGGTCCCTAACATCATGATGTTAAGTGCGGACAAAATAGTGCTGTCCTTTCTTCTGAACATATTCATTGCCACTTGAACAAAGTATGCAAGGAAGATAATTGCTGGGCCATAGACGAAACCTTTCCATCCAAGAGCAACGATTCCAAAACATACACCTGCTGCGATAGCATTAGCAGAAGCCTTTCTTCGTTCCCTTAACACCTGAGACATTGCACTGATAATTCCTGATGGGTAAGCATTGGTGTAGCGAGATAGTCTTTCATCTCCACCTGCCTTAACCGCTCTAAGATAATACATGAAAGCCGCTGTTAAGAATAGCAAAGCAAACGAATCGTGGTCAGCCATTGCCCATGTTGACTTCTGAACGTGTGTTGGCATGAATGCGATTAACCAAGCAGCGATTACACCTGCGCCCTTACCGAAGTTATCCTTAGCAATACCTGCCATTGGGAATATGATTAGAGCACCAAAGATTGCAGGTAGAGCTAGCATTGCATACCACACTGAATCTCCTGAAGAAATTCCAATGTTGGTCAGTAGCATTGCACCCATAGCCATAGACCATGAGAACAATGGAGGACGAGGATTGATTCCTCCAACAGGATAATTCCTGTCAGCATCCCAAATCAAATGTGCATTTTCAGCGATTACATAATCGACAACACGCTTCATGTACCACGGGTCAGAACCACCTGTCAAATCCCAAGATTCTAATCCTGAGGAATTCATTGATGGAACGAAATACCACTGGATTCTGATTGCAATTGCAACCATGAATGCGGTGAAAGTCATGATTCCTGCCCAGTGGTTAGACCAGAATACACGAGCCTGGCTTGGTTCGTGTTGTTCTCTGTTCATCCAGCCGCCATACTCTTCGTGTGTTGCGAACCAGTAGATGATTACCCCAATGAAGAAAGTAATACCAAACCAAATCCAAACAGCCCATGTTCCTTCTAGACTGGTGCTTGACCAGTGCCCAGATTCATACAATGAAGAGACGACATACAATGCCCACATTGAACCAGTGAAAATAGCACGGGTAAACCAGCGTTCTGCACACATCCAAGCGCACATCAATGCAACAACACCAGTAAGTGCTGCTGGCCAAAATCCAATGTATCCATGGTATCCATCTTCGGTCCAAATACCCAAGATGTCCATGTCTCCTAGTGTACTGAAGTAATACAGTACTGCAATGTGAGTTGCTGCCCAAACCGCTAGAGCGATCTGCAAAGGAAGGGTCTTACGATTCCAATTACCATCGTGAGGTTTGATGTAACCAAACCATCCTTTATCGGTAGCAGGAGTAAGTACTCCACGGACTAGCACTGCGGTTAGCAATCCAAGGATTACGAAAATCGCAAGAGTGTTGAAGAAGACAAAACCAATTGCTTCTTGCCATGCAGCTAGTCGAATGTATTCTTGGCCATCCAAGGTGTACAACTCTGTTTGAGTATCTGCGAAGTTTAGAGCAGAAACCATTGATGCCCAAATTCCAACAACTGTGAAAATTAGTACAGTGTTCCATTCATGGCGTCCTTTTGAGTCAAGTATATGACCTCCGAACATTACGATGAAGAACAATAATCCGATGAAATTAGAATCGGTATACATTGCAACTCCTTCTGCCAGAATCAGTGAAACAATCAGGGTAGCGAGGGAACTTACTGCCGCTGAAACGTTGATGATATCTAATTCTTTAAGCACACGTGGCGCCATTCCAAGCACTGCAGCAATAGCTATTGCAGCGAAAGGTGTCATTTCATCCATTTCGAGAACTAGACCAAAGTCTAGCCCATAGTCAGCCAAGAGAGCCATCAAAATTGCGAGTGGGGCAATAAGCCACCCAAGCATTGCATTTGGCGCTCCGTTTCCGGTGTCGTTTTGTGTCGACATTGTTTTTCCCTCTAGTATTCTAGGTGCAGCCTAAAGGCTGTAGCATTGCGGCCACCAATGACCCCTTTTTATCAGTTGCCTAAAGGCATTATTTTCATATTACAAGAAGTAGTGTAGAAACCGCTATACTGAGAGGCTGCATTGGAAACGATGGTCATAGTGCACGATGCCCAATATCACGACGGTAGTGTGAGCCGGATAACTCAATTTGCTCAATAAATGCGTAAGCCTTGCTTGCTGCTTGGTCCAAAGTGTCCGCAATTGCTGTGCAGGAAAGTACTCTTCCTCCATTGGAAACTAACCGTCCATTTTCGCTCTTTGTGCCTGCATGATTTACCCAACAATCCGAGGTTGATTCGGGAATCCCTGAAATTGTTCTTCCCTTCTCTACTGAACCAGGATAATTCTCAGCAGCAAGTACTACTGTTAGAGCATGCTTGTCATGGAACTTTACATCAAGTTGTGATAAATTGTCAGTTGATGCTGCAAATAACATCTCGCCTAAATCCGATGCGATTAATGGAATTGTGATTTGACATTCTGGATCTCCAAACCTAACATTAAATTCTACTACATATGGGTCATTATTTTCATCTATCATCAATCCAACATACAGTACACCACGATAGGGCACTCTTCTAGAGGAAAGTGCCTCATGCATAGGTTTGACTATTTTTTCGATGGTTTTCTGTTTTACACTCTCAGTGTATACTGGAGCAGGCGCATATGCCCCCATTCCTCCAGTATTCCTGCCTTTATCTCCCTCAAATTCTCTTTTGTGGTCTTGACTTGCAGGCATACAAACAAAGCCGCTGCCATCCATAATCACCAGCATACTAGCTTCCTCACCAGGTAAAAAATCTTCCAGTAAAACTCTGCCATCAGACAGGATAGATTCTTCGATAAATTGCTTTGCTTCTGTTCTATCTTCGGTAACTACTACGCCTTTTCCACCTGCAAGAACATCTCGTTTTACTACCCATGGATTTCCCGCAAAATCGTTCAATGCTTCATCGATATTGCTGTCTTTGTCCAAAACATGGAAGTCAGCAGTAGGAACGTCATTCTCTCGCATAACTTGCTTAGCATGTAATTTGCTTCCTTCCAATCTGGCCAATGCTGCTACTGGTCCAAAGCATGGAATATCCATATTGGACAACTTATCTGAAAGACCATCACACAATGGAGCTTCTGGACCTGCAACCACAAAATCTACATCCAATTGAAATGCCAAGTGAATAATATCTGAAACTTCAGTGAATGGGTGATTGGTCGCTATTTCTGCAGTTCCTGCATTGCCTGGAGCACAGTGTATTTCACTTACTGAATCACTTCTGGCAAGTCCCAAGCACAAAGCATGTTCACGACCTCCGCCGCCTACGACTAACACCGACATTCCTGCCATGTTGCCTCGATTGATTAGCGGCTCATAAGCCCATCGTGTGGTGAAATTCTCCATTGGGTTCAAAGGCTGAATTGCTCAGCACAGTATAATGTCAGAGTTCAACACATTAGAGATGATGTTATTCACATTGTGGATTTATCTCCCTGGTTTCCTAGTGAATACCTTCGCCATGATGTGGGGTAAATGGCTTCCAAAAACGGGATACGGGCCGTGGCCAATCGATGGAGGAAGAATCCACAAAGATGGGAACAGGTTACTTGGAGATGGGAAAACTTGGAATGGATTAATTGGAGGTTCACTAACCAGTGGTTTGCTATGTTGGTTGATGACAATGGTTCCTGAAAATTGGATATTCATTTCCCCAGTTGAGGCTGCGACAGGATGGGCTGCAAGTGCTTTCTTAGTTGGAACATTCCTTGGTTTCACAAGTTTGGTAGGTGATTCAACAGGCTCATACTTCAAGCGCCGAAAGGGCATGAAAAGAGAAGGGGATGTGTCAAGTAAAGCACCACTACTAGACACACTGCCATTTGCAATTTCCGTATTCTTGTTTGGACAAATCTTCCTAACCAATTCCGGTCATGGAGATAGAGATTTACTAGTTCCAATGTTGTTATTGGTAGTAATTACACCAATACTTCACCGATCATTCAATCTAATCGGTTACAAGATTGGATGGAAAGATGTACCATATTGATGACTAAAGTTGGGGCACATTTCATGTGCTTGTACTAGTAGGGTTACTCATGCGAAGAGCAATTTTGCTGGCATTGATTGTTTTGTTAAGCCAACCTTTAGCAAGTGCGACAGACATTTCAGAGAATACTGATGAAAATTCAAATGGAATTCTTGATGGTGACTACACCGTCAAAGATGGAGCCACATGGACTATATCTGGAGATTATGATGTCGAAGAAGGGACCACAATTTTAGTTGAGGAAGGCGCTACTATGATTGTTTCTGGTTCGATGAATGCATCATCTCCTCCACAATTGAATTTGGCAGAAACTGCCAATATCTCAGTTCCTGTTGGATACTTGGGAGAATCTGGATTGCTGAGAATTTATTTCGCTGAAGAAGTTCTGTATGGAATTACAATTGAAATTAATAACGATACTACTGAGAATTGGATTGGAACACAATTTGATTGGACTGGCGACATGGATGTCGAGAATATTATTGTTAACATTACTACTAATGTTTTCCAAGTATCTTCTATCAGTAGCATTACACTCTCCCCAGATGGAGCAACTCCCGAATCTCGAGCAGCTGACGAACTTTCAGGAAATGGAACATCGTTAGTTATTCCAGATAGGAATAATGCTTGGAGTATCGATGTTCAAGGGACCCTTATGGTAACAGGCTCGATCTTTGGTGCTGGAATTACCTGTCATGGAACTTGCACTCTAGATGGAGCTCAAATGAGCAGCACAGGACCAATTGAAGTATACGGCTCAATCTCGGTTACAGACTCATCCCTACTTGGCGGAGTCACGGATGAAGACATCATCGTTTGGGATGATGCAAGCATAGTGTGGGAAAACTCAGTGGGAACTGGAGGAGTTACTGACAACTGGGTGAACATTCTTACTACCCGAACATTAGGTGTTCAAAATGGATATGTAGTATTCTATGGATATGACATGGGCTATGATGCTATAGGAACATCACCGCTAGCCGATAACAATACATTCACCCCTGAAAATCAAGGTGACAATACAATTGAAATTGCACCAAATGAAAGAGCCAGGATGGTACGTTGGCAAGATGGCAATGGAGTTGTTCATGAAGAAAGTGCAAGTGGAATGGTTGTACTATCTACTCCTTGGGGAGATTATGAGCATCAAATCAATGACTTACCAAAGGTAAATCATTTCGAAGTTACTCTAGATTTGCCTAAGTTAAACTTTGATAGTCTGATTGAGAGTGATGATGAAAACAATGTTGATTCTAGATTAGGAGTCATGGCTACTGTTAGCAATAGTGGAAATGCTGCGGCTAACTTCCTCATTGACTGTACGTCCAATGGAAGCGATGCTAATGTTGGAGTAACTGTTTCACACGCAATCGAGGCTGGAGAAACAAAGGAGATTCCTATGAATTGGGATTCAGCATATGAGGGAGATTTTGTTCTTGAGTGTAGTATATTCGTACCTTATCACTTTGAAGGATATGAAGTGGTAACCTCGGGTACTGCGACCACAGGTTCGGTTAGCTGGAGCATAGAGGAAGACAATTCAACAAACTTAGTAATCCCAATTTCAATTGGAGCAGGGTTGGCGATTATTGGATTCGTGATAGTCTCAAGAAAGATGATGCAGAAAGAATTGTTGAAAGAACACCTTGAAGAAATTGCTGGCAAAGTCCAAACAGTTGGTGAAGAAGTTGGAGAAATCGAATAACGCAATCAGTTTCTGACTACCTTGCGAACTCTAAGGTACATTACCTGTCCATTGACAACTTTCTGTACCCTGCCGTCATCCAATCTACGAGATCTTGTGGACGGCGTATTTGAGGTATTTCTCCTTTTAGCCCTTAGCGAAGAATTACTTCTACGTCTAGGGTTAACCTTTGCAGTTGCAGCACCGCCAGAGTCGTCAAATGACCAATCGACCATACCATAACATCTACGGTTGTGGTATAAACCGTTGTTTCGCGTTACCTGCTAATCAGCAAGCAGTTGCAGGTTCATCATCTGCAGTATCTGAGTCTGCTTCGTTAGACTCCCAAGAGAAAGATATCTGAGAATCCGTGGAGACAAATGTTTCGCCATGTTCGTTGACAACAGTAACTTCGAATGTATAGCAACCGTCTCCGTTGTAGAAATCAGAACGATCCAGGTACCCTTGACCGTCTAAGGAGACCCAATCGTAAAGGAATTCTCCGAGTCCATTGACTATTCCTTCGTCGGCCGAAATTGTGTCATAGGAATATGTTGACCCGCCTTTTACAACAACATCAGCGGTCCAGTCTGAAGCCATTGGTTTAGGAGCAGTTCCTGTGAAATAGCCATGATTAAAGTCAAATGAGGCACCAGAGGTACCCATTCCCAGAATCATCTGTGTGGTGATCCCTACATAATTCCTGGAGCCATCACTTTCGGTCTCGAAAACTTCAGTAACTCGAACATATGCAGTATCGACTTCTCTGTTCATAATCGAATCAAAAGTCATTGAATCTTCTCCACCTTCTGAAGTAACTTTAATTTCATATTCCACAAGTTCATTGCCATTCATATCTTCTGCATTACCCTTCCAAAAGTCATCAAGGTCAACGGAATGGCTACCTCTGTCGATATTGATTGTTGCATCATGTGAATATTCTACTTTGCCATCTACTAAAACTTCGATAGTGTAGTCCATGCCCTTAGGTCCGTAGAATGATAGGTCGATTTCATCATCATCTCCATCATATTCAATGTTTGAGATTGTTACAGCTGTATCTGAGGCACTGAAAATTGCAATACCAGCAAAGATACCTGTCAGCACCAAAAATGCAACGCCACTTGCAACTAATTTAGTTGTATCAAATTCCTTTATTTTCAATTCCTGGCCGTTGAATGCCAACCAGCAAATAATTACTGCAGGAACTAATATATCATCAAGAGTAAAACCTTCAAACAAAACGATTGTATCAATGAAGAACACAATAATCATAGTTAGCAAAAATCCGAACACAGCACCTAGTTGGAATTTCAATTGTGTAGCATTAATGCCACTTCCATCTGAAACTGTGGCTTCGGTCAGTATTGCGTCTGATTGATCTTTGATTTCAGCCCTAATCTCTGATGTTTCAGATTCTTTTGCGGTTTCATTTGCCTTGTCAAGTAGTCCACTCATTTTAATCACCAAGGTTGTTGCAATAAGTACACGCTAAGCGCTTCGTTATCAATACAACCCCTCCACGGGGTCAGATATGTATCATTTGGTATGTTGATTTTACAGACCGGGGGCGGCTTCCCGCCATTCCGCATCTTCGTCATCATCATCATCCATGTTTCTTCTAGCGATTACTGCTGCTGCCATTCCAAGCATTGCTAGGGAAGGAATCAGCTCGAAACCTGGTAGGTAGACACCACGGACATAGATGGTAACCATCTGTGCCATTGAGTTACATCCACTGGTTTCATATCGGCAAGAGAATTCAGAAATTGCTTCGAATTCAAGAGTGTGGTATTCGTCAGTCCATCCTTGGTTCTTAGGAGTCCTTACCATTACACGGACCTTCATAGGAGCTGCCATACCATCAATTTCAACCGAAACCAATGGGATGGAGATTTGGAATCCTTTCTCCTCTAACTTGTCACGTGATTCATCGGTAACTCCGACCTTGAACTTGTCAGCCCAATTTCCTTGGTTGTACACCTTGAACTCGAAATTGTGATCGGTCTTAGGAGACAACTGTAGGAACGGTTCTGTTGCTTCAACCTGTAGACGGCTAAACTGTAGAATGTTGATAATCATTTGAACTTGTGATTCGGCAATGTTTGGTGGAGGTGCACCATTTGCTTCAACAACTGTTGCTGTTACAATCAAGTTGCGTCCAGACATTGTCATTCTCTGATCTGCTCTAACTGTAGTCTGGAATTCAGACTCGGCGTTAGGACCAAGAGAAATTGTACCTGGTGCTGCAACTACTAATCCATCAGCAGAAACCTGAATCTGGATTCTTTCAGCGTAGGTGTTTGGATTGGTAACCTTACAGTTAGCGAAACCGGTTAGAGTTGCACCAGGATATACCGGTACGTCAACAGCACCACTAGGGTTAGGTGACAAACACTGCAAGTCAACCGCCGGAACAGAGACCTGAGCCGCTGCTGGTGTTGCGATAACTAGGGTGCTTGCCAAGTATACTGCAAGTAGGAACAAAGAACGTCGTAGAGCCTTCATCATATCACCTATGCACGACCCACCTTCTCGACCCTCATAACCATTTTGGGAACTTGCCTTGACTAAAAGGGAAACAGCGTTGCTTTTCAAATACGGGACATGTTGATAAGATTAGGCTTTGTGGAAGGGCCATCAGAGGGATTCCATGAGTGAAGAAATTTGGATTGAAGCAGAAGCACATTGTGACGGACCATGTGGGGTATACGACCCTGCAAGCGCAAGAGTCGCTGGAGAAGCGGTACAGTCGATGACTAAGAAAATGCTAGCACTAGCATCAAACCATGGCGATGACTCTAATTCTGCAGCATACATCAACACTATGAGCAGATATGCAGCGATTAAGGAAGAAGAAGCTCAGAAGTGCAAGGACGAATTACTGGTTCTTTGGACTGATTTCTTCAAGCCACAACATCTCGAAGCAAACCCTGATCTTCACGACACATTCTGGCAGGCTGCAAAACTTTGCTCTGCTTGTAAGGTAGAAGTTTCCGCTGACCATGCTCAAGAATTGATGGACGCAATCGAGTCTATCCACAACATGTTCTGGTCGGTAAAGGGCCGTGAAGTCCCATGGATTCGCGCATCTTGAAAGTTGTAATCAAGGGCGACTCGATGTGGCCCACGTACAATGATGGCGACATTATTGAGTGTCAACCAGTTGAAGATTGTGAAATTAATTTATCATCGGTTGTGATTTTTGAACACCCTTTCAAAACCAACACTACTTGTGTTAAACGAGTCAAGAAAATTGATGGCGACAGAATTTTTGTTGAAGGAGATAATCCAGACCCTTTAGCAAGCGAAGATTCGCATAATTTCGGATGGCTAAATATCAACCAAATAATAGCAATTCAGAAGTGAAAGTGGACCCGGAGGGACTTGAACCCACGACCGCCCGGTTATGAGCCGGGAGCTCCAACCAACTAAGCTACAGGTCCGTAGCAATCACCCTCAAGAGGTTGGTAGTCTTGACTGTGATGGTTTGATTGCTTCTCTTGCAACAAACTCACACTTGTCTCTGACATCCTCCGGGATGAATATCAAAGCCTGCTCCGATGGAAGTGAAAGGCTTCGAATTAGAGGTGAATGCTCGATGACGTCTCGACCATCTTCGAGCATTATTCCCTGACTGTAGGGCATGTATCCTTTTTTGCGGATACTGGCAGTTATGATGTCTTCTTTAGAATAGCCTGCTTCTTCAACGATAGGCAATAATTTAGGAATAACATTGGAACTCATTTCAGCGTCTAATTCTCCAATTCGAATAGATTTGTGATAATCTCTTCGTGAAACTAATCTCCTAGCATATCCAGACAAAACCGAATCTTCATTGTCAGCCCAATCCATCAAAATACCGTTGATGTCGGCATCCGTCAACCTGACATACTCGTGAACTGATAGTTCCTCATTGCACAACATATTCATCAATGGTTTACTCAAACTCAGTTTACCGGAATTCGCTAATTCCTTTGCTCGAGATAGTACTCTGACCAAATACTCTTGAGTCAATTGATTTACCTTGTGAAAGTAGACCTGATTGTATAGGTGATATCTAGTTACTAGGTATGCCTCAATTGCAGGTAGGCCCCATTGTTTAGCATACAAATGTCCGTCTTCATCTACACGTAACGCCCTGATTACTCTAGCAGAATCAAATCCACCAATTTGTGCCCCTGAATTGGCTTGATCTCTAATCATGTAATCCATTCTGTCAACATCTAATTGACTACTAACAATCTCTTTGAGGAATGGGGCGATTTCTTGGCCATCATGCTCAGATCTTCCAGCATATAGTGCAAATAATCTGCCTGTTCTCTCGACCCCCAAGACTTCACGAATTGCAATTCCAATTTCTGTTTCTTCAGATTCGAGCATCATTCTGCCCCAATCTTCGTGACTGTGGAATGTCGCAAACACCTTATCTGTTTCAAGAAGATGAGAAAAGGGTGGATGGCCGATGTCATGAAGCAATGCTGCAATAGAAACCAGTTCAGCATCTTCTTCAGAAATAATTCCGGGTTGAACTTCAGCGAGATGCTCACATAGCACTCTAGCTAGGTGATACGCACCTAAACTATGTGAAAATCTGTTATGGGTTGCTGCCGGGAAAACATAGTGACAAGTTGCCAACTGCTGTATATTTCGAAGTCTTTGAAACTCACGAGTATCAATTAGACGAGCTATGTGAGAAGGCACAAAGATATCGCGATGAATCTCATCACGAATCACACGGTCCCTCATGGTGGTCGCTCTCACATCTAATATCAAGTCCTTTCCCTACGCAAGGGCTATTCAACTAGAGGCTTTGGACGGGTCATGAGCGAGAGTGCACAGTTGGATGACAGTGACTCAAAAAAAGACGATGTGGAAGAACTTGTTTCTGAAGCAAATATGGAGATGGATGTCGATTCTGTTTTTGAAACATATGATGCTAATACCGATGGAAAGATAGAGCACAGCGAATATGTTGCAGTACACAAAGCCGAAGTAGAAAATGGAGGATTTTCTGCATTTGTTGACCGCCTATTGGATGACAGTCCTGAACTTCGCGGACAGAGATTATGGGTTATGTTTGCCCTTTCAGTTCTTCTTGTTGCGGCAATGAATGCTTACGCAATGGTTAGAGAACCTGAATTGGTTCTAATCGAAGACTTAGTTGAACATACAAACGAAGTGGTTTCTGTTGAAGGAGTAGTAATTTCTTGGGTTGAAGACCCATATTCATCAGGAGATAATCGCGTTGATATCATCATTGAAGATGAAACTGGTGTTGCTGAACTGAGGTGGTACAGATATGGAGACATTCCAATGTTGGGTACAACGGTAACTGCAACTGGTGATGTAATAGAATATGAAGGCCGAATCTGGATGCAAGCATTAGGTGGCGGAGCACTGTCATGGGATGATTCAGATACTCCGGAAGCGTTAGAAATTGGAATTTCAACTATAGCCGCTAATCCTGAAGATTATTTGGGACAAACATTCACCATTACAGGATATCTTTCAAAATCTGTAAATCCTGACTCAACATTTACTGCTCTGTACTTAGGAGATCATCCAGAGTATGGAAATAGCGAACACCAAATGAGATTGGTTATTCATTCTGCTCCAGGTCAATGGCTGGAATCTGGTCAGAAGGTCGAGGTTACTGCTGTTGTTCAATATGAGCAACGAGAACTACGATGGTCCATTCACACTCAAGGCCCAGAAGTAAGAGTTGTTCGAACTCATGACCCTGTGCCTACTGAAATCGGTTGGTCTAATTATGAATCATGGTCTTATTCTTCCAACAACTTAGTGAAATTGGTAGGTAAGATAAGCCAAGATAATGTGTTGTCAGAAGATGAAACATTGTCAGTTTGCCTAATCAATGCAGGAGACACTTCTGCAATCGATGGTCAAACCAAATCCATTACTGGCAGACTATCATGGTCCAATTCCAAAGGAATGTGGTGTATTGATGTTGGAAGTAATATTGAGGCAGGTTTAGGTGATGTATTGGGCGCTGAAGATATGTTAAACCAAATTGCCAGCAACCCAGAAGCAAGTTTAGAGCATTCTGAGAATGGAACTCAATTCAACATTACAGGAGTTATTTCTGGTTCAACCTTGATGAAGAATGATGAAGATACAAAGGTCATTATTGCTAATGCACCATACCCTAATACTCTAACCAAATTTGATGCATATATCCCATTGGGTATGCTTTCTGGTTGGCTTGAAGATGGACAAGAAGTTGCTGCAACTGTAACAGTTACTTGGAATGCAAACCCTCCTGAACTTCAGTTAAATGTTGTAAATATCAACCTGATTGGAAATACTCCTGCCCCTAATACATATGACTTGACAGAAGGTCCTCCTGAGTTTTATGACCTTAACAAAATTACAAGCATAACAGGAAACCTAGTCATAATTGATAACCAAACCTACTTGCAAAAAGAAGGTGGAGAACAGAAAATACAAATCAATGTGAAGTCCAACTCGATCTACGAAAGTAATTCTCAAAATGAAGGTAAGACTCTGAAGTGGACTGGACGATTAATCGAAGTTGCAGATGATGTGACATTGGCCCATATTTACGTATTAGACGAGGCTGACATTACTGACGAAAACGGCAATGGAATTGCTGATGATGCTGAAGATGTCTGATAGGAGGGATTAGCATGGAAGGATTCTTTCTAGAAATGGGCTGGATGCTCGCAGCGCTATTTATTGGCGTCTGCATCGGTTCGTTGACTGGATTGATTCCTGGATTCCACGTAAACAATGTAGCATTGATTCTACTAGGTGTCTCTCCAGCACTATTGGCCATTGGAATACCACTTTCCGCTGCAGCAGGAATTATTGTAGCAACTGGAGTTGTGCACACTTTCCTTGGATATATCCCCTCTGCGCTAATCGGTGCACCTGGAGCAGATACTGCATTGGCATTATTGCCGGGACATCGAATGTTACTGTCGGGAAATGCCCCGAAAGGCGTTGCTTATTCAGCAAGGGGAAGTCAGTTGGGGTTATTCCTATCCCTGCCACTTATTGTTGCAGCAAGAATAGCATTCGGTCCTGAACTTGGATGGTATGATTCACTTCGAGGTTCATTACCTTGGGTCCTTTTATCGATATCCATTCTACTCATTGCTACTGAAACCACTCGACTAAACTTCCCTCAATGGATGCAAAAAATCACCTTTGGAAAATTGGGTGATGACTCAAGATTTGCAGGGTATATTGCAGCAACATCCTTCTTCCTATTAGCTGGTCTTTATGGATGGGGGGTGTTCAATCTTCCAGTTACATCTCCTGTTGGGATGCCAGGTGCAGGGCTATTATTGCCAGCATTAGGCGGTCTTTTCGGGATTGCAAATCTATTGGATATTTATGCTACAACTTCTGAATTACCTCCTCAAAAAGAGGATTGGGAGTTACCACCAAGCGGTCCACTTATCGTACCATGTTTCCTCTCATCTTGTGCAGGTGCTGCAATGGGTGTTTTGCCAGGAATGACTGCTGCACAGGCTACTGTCTTGGTAATGGGTGGTAGGAATGCTGCTGCTAAACTTCAGGGTAAAGAAGGAGTTGGGTTAGATTGGGAGACCAGAAGATTAACTCAACTCAGTGATGAAGAATTGTTAGCACTAGCACGTGCAGAGGCTGCTGGTGAGGGAGAGAGTCCACATCAAAAGCAAGACTTGGAAGTCATCGCTTTGCTTTCAGCAACCAACACAGCGGTTACCGTAATGGTTCTTGGTTTCCTTTACATTATAGGAAGATCTCGTTCAGGTGCAACCCTCGCTCTGAAACAGATGTATCCAGTTGATACATGGAGTGGATTGCATCCAACTACCGATTTCATCAGACTCCTGGCATTAACAATTGCTGCTGGAATGATTGCAGTACCTTTGATGCGCCATGTTGGAAAAGGTATTCTCCAACTTCACGAGGCAGTACCTTTGCAGTCAATGGTTATGGGTGTAATCATATTCATTACAGCCTTGGTATGGCTGTCTTGTGGCTGGGTTGGAATTGGAGTTCTAATCATTGGAACAATCCTTGGATTGATGCCACCGAGAATAGGAATCAGACGTTCTCACGCAATGGGAATTATCATTGTACCAATTATGATTTACACATTCGCACAGAAGTACGATGCTTTCGGATTCTTGTGATCTATATCCTGAATTAACTTAGGGCTTCGAAAAGGTAGAATATGCCACTTGAGATAATACCTACCATAATCCCATTTTTTATGGTCGTAGTTTTCCACTTAACTAACCACTTTTTGCCCACCCGTACTCCGAATAATGCTGCAATTACCAGTAATCCGGTCAGTTGCAAGTGTTCCATAATTTCATCAGGCCTGTAATAGATGTAAATTGGAATTCGAGTTAAATCAACGCATAATGCCAAAACACTTGCAGTTGCTGCAAAGGACATTTTTTCAGTCAACCTACGTGAGAGAAACATTGCACGTAAAGCACCCTGGTGGCCTGAAAGTCCACCCATGAATCCAGAACCAAAACCTCCGATTCTGTCGTTCGCTTCTGGTATTTTGTATCCTGTCCACTTCTCACTCAATGTAAGAATTGGCAAGATGATAAGGAAGATGCCAATCAAAATTAGAAGAGGTTTCTGCTCAACTTGATTTTGTAATACTGCACCAATTATTGCTCCTATCACTAAGAAAATTCCGTAGTGTTTGATTGCATCAAAATCAACATGCTCTTTCAGATTTAGATACTTAGCCAAATTGTGGGCACCATGAACTATTGCAACAACTGCAACTGCTTCATGCGGATCTAAGATTAGGAGAACAACCGGAGTTAGCATTGTGGATAAACCGAATCCTGCAGGAACAGTTAATGCCGCAGCGAAAAAAGCTGCTAAAACAACCATTAGGGTGACTTCCACAAATCCTCCAAACAAAAGAAGCGAATGAACTTTCTACAATTCACTTGCTTCTAGAAATCATCTCATCATGCAATTTTAGATTAAGCAAAATCTCTCCGAAATCTCGAGCATAAGCACATAATCTGCGAACTGATTCTGATAGCCTGAACAACAAAATATCGTCCTTTGTCATCTTCCTTCCTTCAATCAACTCATCTTCATATTCTACAATTTCAATTTGAGCCTGTTTGAGTAATTGCCTCGATTCTTCAATCTCAAATGAATTCCTTGTTCGTATATTTATCATCAAATTTTTAATCGCTTTTTGCCAAGTTGAAACCTGTATCATGGGTGTCTTTTCACTTTCCAAATTGAAATCCGATTCCTGAACAAGATGCGCCATGTGAGTTGCATGGTCCATCATTCTTTCAAGTGAAGTAGCTAGATTAGAATGCTCAACCGCTTGGTTTCTAGCCAATTTTAGGGCTGATGCGACTAAATGAGAATCAAGGGCAACACTGACTTGTCTCTCGACTAGGTAAAGAAGCGCATCAACTTCTGCTTCCCTATCATCTACATCTCCAAGTAACTCCTTTTCAGCTCCTTCGCTAATGGAGATTATATCGCGAGTAACTGAAGTTAACAGTGAATACATTCGATTAATACTGGCAATAAGCGGCATCTCAGATGCACTAATCAAACAAATTAGATCGATTCTCCCTTCCGATTCATTCATCATTTCAAAGCCACGGGTATTCTTCAAAAATCGCCTAATTTGCCTTTGCAATATTCTTTCATTATCTTTAGAATATGTGATTCGAATTGTGTCAACACCTGCAAGGTACGCACCCATGAGGTGGTCATGTAGAGATTCGTGTGGTATCTTTCCAAAATTAATCGAGACTATCTTCTCGGTATTTTGCAGCATTTCCAAAGGAGTTAGCCTTAGGGCACCACTTGGTCGCCAGTCAACTCTAATCGCATCGCGAGGGTTTAGTTGCATCTGGTCTACCCAAGGTTTCGGCAAACTGAGAGTATAAGTTGCACCACCAGTCAGTTGCACTTTTCGAACATCTACGTCTCCAGGTCCATACGACATGAGGCTCAAATCCCCCGACTATTTACATCTATATAGATTACATGGGCGTTAGGTGATATACTGATTTCTATGAGAGCAATATATGGAACCTGTAACAATGGTTGTTGTTGGCTTAGCGTTGATTGTTTGTGCTTACATGGCATGGAATATTGGTGCAAATGATGTTGCGAACGCTATGGGAACTTCGGTGGGTTCCAAAGCACTAACCCTCAAGCAAGCGGTAATTATCGCTGCTATTTTCGAATTCGCTGGTGCTTTCTTCGCTGGCGATGCAGTAACGGATACTGTTAGAAAAGGAATCTTGGAAGTAGATTTCTCAACAGTAACTCCTGATATCTCGCAAGATATTGCATTCGGATTTATCGCTGCAATGATGGCTGCAGCAGTATGGCTAACAATTGCTACAAGATTCGGACTTCCGGTTTCTACAACTCACTCCATCATTGGAGGAATTATTGGAGTAGGTCTCGTTCTTGAGGTCGACCACGAAACCTCTTACATCAACTGGGAAGTTGTTCAGAAAGTGGTAATGAGTTGGGTTGCAAGTCCTTTGATGGGTGCCATGGTAGCATTCCTCTCTTATTGGGTAATTAAGAAAGCAATTTTGGATGCAGACAATCCTGAACAACGTTCGATGTGGCTTGCGCCAATTTTAGCGTTCCCAACTTTCTTCGTCTTGGGCCTTGCTCTGCAATTCAAAGCTCTCAAGGGATTCTTTTCTAAAGCTCAATCTAATGGATGGATAGAGAACAAAGGTGACTGGCTGCCTTACAAGCCAGGAGACGATGGCATAACAGGTAGTTGGAACCCATTGGCTGACACCGCATGGTTCCCTGTGAATTCGCTTATTTTGGCTGCGATTATTGGGGCTATTGCATCATTCGGCCTTTACTTAATCCTCAGGAGGATAGACATCAATCAAGAGAGTAGAGGTTTCAAGGGTGTTGAGAGAATCTTCGTTTGGCTACAAATTATTACTGCTGCCTACGTTGCATTCGCACACGGTGCCAACGACAGATCAAATGCGATTGGACCAATGGCTGCAGTTTGGCAGGTTCTATCGAATGACACTGGAATGTTGATGGAGAAGGCTCCAATTCCGTTATGGCTAGTATTACTAGGTTCAGCAGGAATTGCAGTTGGTGTATTGACTTGGGGATGGAGAGTTATGGAGACCATCGGAAAGAAGATTACTGAAATCACACCAACAAGAGGATTCGCAGCAGAATTTGGTGCAGCAACAACAATTATGATTTTCTCAATGCCATTCTTGGCAGTACCTGTTTCAACCACTCACACATTGGTTGGAGCAGTTGTGGGAGTCGGATTAGCCGGCGGGGCCAAGGCTGTTGATTTCCGTGTATTCGGTAAGATTGCCGCCTCTTGGGTTGCGAGCGTACCAGTTGCGGCTTTCGGAGCAGCAACAATCTATGTCTTATCTGGTGGAGACAATCTGAAAATGATAATTTTGCTTCCAATTGCTTTCTTAGGAGTAGCATACGTATTGTGGAGAACCCAAGACGGAGAAGTATATGTCGAAGAAGCACTCTCAGACGCTGGCAGTGGAGATATCAATATCGAAATCAATGCACCTGAGGCACAAACTCCGTTCGAGTTATTCCATGTACACGCAGAGGCTGTCGAAACCACTGTTGGACACATGCTAGAAGCTGTCAACAAGACCGCTAATGGTGAAGATGCAAGTGAAGAGATTCAAGCAACAATTGATGCTGAGCTTAACGCTGACAATGTCAAGGCTGCTCTTCGTAAGAAAATAGCAGGTTCTGAATTCAGACTAATCGTTTCGATGGATGACTTCCTACACATGCTGACCCGTCAAGATAGAATCGCAGACTACGCACAAAATGTCGCTGAACAGTTGAGTTTCAGAGAATTGTACACCGACAAGAAAGCGAGGAAGATGTTGATTGAGATGGGAGAGGCTGTTGCTGAAACAGTCGCAGTTTACGAAGACACTGTCGAAGCAATGCGTGATTTATCACTTGGTGGAGAAACCAAGGTTGCAAAGGCCAAGGTTGCAGAACTGATCAAGCAAGTGAATCTGAAGGAGCATGCTGCTGACGAAGTTGAAGCAAAGGCTGCTGCACATGTCTTCTCTACAGGAGACGATGATGCACTGGCTGCAATGCACATGTACAGAGTTCTTCAGAGAATGGATGATGTTGCTAATGCTTGTGAAAAGGCAGCAAACGCATTCTTGCCAAGTCTGTCCAAGTAATATTGGCAGACGGCAGGAATGTTGCTGTTATTGAAACAATACAATTGTTCCATGTCTAAGAAAGCATGAATACCCTAAACTGTGTCGATAGATACGGTGGAGATATGCGATTTAGGGCCTTTACCTTGACAGCACTGCTACTAATGTCATCATTATCCTTGTTTTTGGATAATACCGAAGGTACTACTGCAGGTAGAGCAATGACTTGCAGCGGCACTGTTTGTCTCAACGAAGCTCTACCAAATCCCAACGGCTATGACGACGCTGCATGGCCTGGTGGAGAATGGATGGAAATATACAATTCAGGAACCACTGCAGTTGATGTATTGAACTGGCAATTAATCAACAAGGCAGGTAAGACTCTAGAATTCAACTCAACATCCATTGTTGGATATCAAGCAGGTAATTCCTCCACATGGACTATTCAGCCAGGAGATTACATGGTTATTGCTAGGAACGGCTATGCTAATTTTTACTTGACAAATACCTTTGATTACATTACTATGGAAGATTCATCTGGTAATGTACTAGATCAAGCCTCTTGGAATACTACCTCCTCTGGAAACAGTTTGGAAGAAGACCCTACAAATTCAATGAATGATTGGATTTCAACCAACTCACCAACACCTGGTTCTGCAAATAGTGCATCAACGGCCCCAGTCGCATCTGATTTGAAAATTAGCGAAGTTATGGCAAACCCATGGCCTTCAGAGGACAATGCATCTTGGCCTGGTGGAGAATGGGTAGAGATTTGGAACTCAGGCCAAAGTGACATTGACCTTACAGGTTGGAGTATTGTAGACAATGCAGGTAATATCTTACCATTTAACGAAAGTCACTTAATTGGCTCATCGACCATCATTACTCCTGACGAATATCGAGTCATAGCGGTCAACTCAACCAATGCTTGGGGAGTTTTGAACAATGGCGCTGAAACTTTGAGATTGCTGTGGCCAAATGGGACACAATCTGAATCTATTTCTTGGTCATCTACAGTTTCTGGTTTCTCTTTGGTCGAACAGGTCGACTTGTCGTGGTCTTATGCTTCATATCCAACACCTGGTGATGCAAATGCACCGCATTGGGACATGATTGTTAGCACTCCATCGATGATTAAAATCACAGAAGTTCTTGTCAACTCCACGACAGATGGAGCGCCTTTACCTGATGGTGAATGGGTAGAACTACACAATACAGGGAACAGTGATTTTGACCTAATGGGTTGGAAATTGATGGATGGAATGGGCAATGTCACACACATCGATGCACTGAGTCTGGAGAACAATATGACACAACCGGGAACAATGATTCAAGCAGACGGGCGTAGACTGGTTCAATTTTTCAATGGAACCGAGTTATGGAATAACTACAATCATCTGATGCTGTTTGATCAATTTGGAAGTATAGTACACAAGTCTTGGTGGACAAACGACCCAGGGTTAGATGTATCTTTGATTGAAGCACAAGACCCTATGGCTCCTTGGATAACTGCAAGTTGGCCAACACCGGGCCAACCTGAGCCAAGTACCACATCTCTAGTGGGCGAGATCGCTTTCAATGAAATCTACCCCGATGCCGTTGGAAATGACACATCATCATGGCCTAATGGAGAATGGATTGAATTGGTTAATGTTGGTAACCAATCTGTAGATGTTGCCAATTGGCACTTCACATCTGGCTCAAGAAACTTCAACATCAATCCTCATCAAATGCCATTCAAATCAGATACCATTGTCGCACCAGGAGAAATCTTCTTGGTAGCGATAAATGGAAGTCAAGGATTCTATTTGAAAAATACAAATCCAGATACCATTGAGTTAAGGAATTCAATGAATCAAATCGTTTCAACAATTACCTACAATTCGAGCACTGAAGGCGAATCCAATTGGTTCTGGAACGGAGATTGGTCACAAGCACCATGGCCAACACCAGGTGCTGCAAACCCACAAACATCACCTTACAGTGGAGACAATAGTGTTGAGATTACAGAAATTCTAGCTCACTGTTCAGATGGGAGTATAACTCCGGTTGATGATTGGGTAGAAGTAATGAACAATGGAACACAGATGATAGATTTGTCAGCATGGAGAATGATTTCTGGTGATGGAGACCTAATGCATCTGCGCTCAGAAAGTGTTTGGAACTCATCTAGCATGGTAATCGCACCAGGTGAGAGGTTTGTTTTCACCACACCTAACTGGTTCATCAGTGGATTAGGAGATTCAATAGCCTTGGAAAACCCAGATGGATTACAAGTCGATTTCGTGGGATGGGACATTACTAGCGATTGCAAAACCATGAACGGTGAAGGACAATTGCTGCCGTGGCCTACACCAGGAGAACCTGAACCTGATTCTTCCTCTTTTGCTGGTCCTGAAGATTTGATTTTCAGTCGATTTATGTTTGAAGAAAAGAGTGAGAGCACGAATGATGAATTCTTTGAGATTAGTAATACAGGTGACCTTACCGCTGTTCTGAATGGCTGGTCAATTCGCAAAACTACTACTGGAGGTACTAGTTTTGACGGCTCATTCGTTTCCGGGGAAATACCCGCCGGCTCATCGGTTATCATCAGCCCTGATGCAAATGCTGTAAAGGCGATGGGGGCTACGATGATTCTTGATGCAGACGATGTCATGAACTACCCTGTTTGGATGCCTAATAGTGGAGCTACTATGCAACTGGTTTCACCGAATGGAGTAATCGCTGATACTTTCGTATATGGAAATGGGCCAACTAGCACCGAAGGTTGGAGTGGACCTTCAATCGCAGAACCTGTCACGACAGTCGATCGCATTCTATACTTGCGTGGCGACGGTTGTGGAGATATGCAAGATACCAACAAATCAGATGATTGGGAAATGCGCTGGTCTGTTGCTGGCGCAAGCCATTTCTGTGGGATAAACACCTTCACTGATGACACATCGGTGATTCCTTTAATCGGTCCAGAATCTGGATTGAATGATGTTATGAGTATGATGGATAATGCAAATGATTCTATCCACTTACATGTATACCAACTACATCACACAAAACTTGCAATGTCATTGATTGAAGCATCAGCAAGGGGAGTCGATGTAATCGTTGTAATTCACGAACCTGAAGATTGGTGGGGGGATTACAATGTTGGACAAAGTCTTGGAATCGCTTGGGAGTTAGAAAATGCTGGAATTGAAGTTATGCAATTCTCTTCTTCGTCTTCTTCACCATATCAATACATTCACTCTAAAGTTGCAGTAGTGGATTCAACTCATGTATGGATTAGTTCAGGAAATTGGAAGGATTCATCGCTACCTGATGATGGAATTGGCAACAGAGATTGGGGAGTAATTGTTGAGAGTTCTGATTTGGCAGCAATCGTTCTAGAAAGAATGGCTTTCGATGAGGACCCTAGTGAATTACATGTTGAAGATTCAACATATTCACAGCCAGAAGCCGGCTCTTATGAAGCACCTACAGCCTATACTCCAGGCAGTACAGTAAGCCCGATTACAGGGCCTATCGAAGGCGAATTGCTAACCTGTCCTGATGATTGTATGCAAGGATTAGCTGATTTCATCGACTCAGCAGACAATGAAATTTTATTGTCGCTACAATATTTCGAAATGGATTGGTATTGGGGTTGGCAAGAAAACCCATTACTAGATTCATTGGAAGATGCAGCTGCTAGAGGCATTTCGATTAGGCTAGCCATCAATCAGCATTACGTAAATGAAAACTCTGGAATCAGAGAGGCTGTTAACGAGTTGAACGATTGGGAAGGTGACGTTGAAGCTATTCTGATGAGTGAAAATGAAACGGTGACAAAACTGCACAATAAAGGTGTAATTATCGATGGAGAAAGCGTGCTTATTTCAAGTATCAATTGGGGAGATAACTCAATTTTGCGCAACCGAGAAATGGGATTGATAATCCATTCCCAACAAGTTACTGCGCCATATCTTGAATCATTTTGGCAGGACTGGAATAGATTTGACGTGAATACAGATACAGATATTGATGGTATGCCAGATTATTGGGAAGTTGAAAACAATCTATCTCGTACAAATCAGGACTCATTGCTCGACCCTGATGGTGACGGTCTTACCAACTTAGGAGAGTTCTCCTATGGTTCAGACCCTAATTCCAATGATACGGATGGAGATTGTATTATCGATAGTGATGAGATTTTGTGGGCAGCAACTCTACCTGAAGTCAGTGCTTCAGATGCTCTAACATTACCAGACGCTGATATGGATGGAGTGGAAGACTTCACGGTAATTGGTTGCCAGCCAGAATTCGAAGATAATCAGAATGGAGATAACAACTCTGAAAACAATACTGACAATGGTAATCAAACCGGTCAACTTGATTCAGATAATGATGGAATACTCGATGAAATCGACGAATGCCCAGATACTGAATTAGGGGCTGCAACCGATACACAGGGATGTTCTAACGAACAGAATAAGCAGCAGACATTTGACGATTCAAATGAAGAGGAAGACTCTGCTGGAATGACATTTATGATGACTTTGATAATCGGTGGAATAGTTGTCCTAATAGGTGCAAGTTTGATCTTCTTTTCACAAAAGAAAGAGGGCGATGAAGATGAAGTCAGTTCAGCCGTTCCTGAAGTTTCAGAAGCTAAAAGTTGGGACATGCCAGTATTGGATGGTACCGAAGAGGTCAACCAAGAATCAGGCCCTGACATGAGTAAGTTCCCAGGATGGAGTTCTGAACAGGTCCAGAAATACCTAGATTCGGGTTGGTCTGAAGAACAACTTGCAGAGTGGTATAAGCAACAAGTTGACAGCAACATCACACAAGATTGACAAGGGACCGCTTTAATCGGTGTCTGAATCACATGGCATTTAGTAGTGGTAACCCGGCGCTAAACCCGCGATATTTTCAAGGCGGATTAGCAACAGAAAGAATGACTTTAGACGGAACTGTAAACAAGACCTTGGCATTGCTAGGACTAGTTTCTATTGCTGCAATGTTTTCATATTCAATTGCAGTAGATAACCCAGGACTATCTGGAATCTTGATCATTGGAGGAGGAATTGGAGGATTCGTTCTCGCAATGGTTGTAATGTTTATCAGACCAAACAACCCTCAATTATTGATGACAATGTATGCATTGTTAGAAGGGATATTCATCGGTGCATTCTCATTTATTATCGAAAATTATTATCTGGGAGGTACTGAAGGTGTTATTCTGCAAGCGCTTGTAGGAACGGTAGCAGTATTCCTAACCATGCTCACAGTTTACCGATTCAGGCTAATCAAGCCTACCGAGAAATACATATTGGTAGTGGTGTCAATGGCTGGTGCAATCATGATTGTATACGTTTTCAATTTCATATTCTCCTTGTTTGGAGGTAGCATACCTTTCCTTCACAGTAGTGGCCCAATTGGAATAGGAATAAGCGTAGTATTCACTGCAGTTGCCGCTCTTTTCTTGATCATTGATTTTGGAATGATTGAGAACGGAGTCAAATATGGCGCTCCAAAGAACATGGAGTGGTATGGGGCATTCGGATTAGTCCTAACCCTAGTTTGGCTCTACATCGAGATGTTGAAATTGATTGCAAAATTACGTGATTAAGATGACTAGAACTCTTGCAATCTGTGACTTGTCTGATTGGCGTGCCGGTGGCAAGCGAAGAGAGGATTTCGTTCAAGAAATGGGAGCTGCACTGCAAGATATCGGATTTTTTGCGTTGACAGGACATGGAATCGATGTTGAAGCGATTAAGAAATCATATTCTGTTTCAGAAGATTTTTTCCATCTCTCACAAGATGAAAAAAATAGTTATGAGCAAGCCGAACTTTTTCGACAAAGAGGTTACACACCATACGGTGTTGAACACGCTAAAGACAACCCTGCTCCAGATTTGAAAGAATTTTGGCAAACAGGGCGCACAATAGATGACCCTAACTTCCCAAAGAATATCTGGCCTACAAGTCCTGCTGAGTTTGAAAATGCAATAGATGGATTGTATGTAGCAATGGAATCTATGAGTTCTGAATTGCTTGCTGCAGCTTCGCTATACCTCGGTAAATCTGAATCATGGCTTCCAGATATGGCAGAAAATGGAAATACAATTTTGCGTGTTATCCACTACCCACCACTTGGAGAAAACTCACCAGAAGGAGCAGTTAGAAGTGCTCAGCATGAAGATATCAACCTCATCACATTACTGGTTGGAGCGACCGCGGACGGGCTTCAAGTAATGGACCATGATGGTACATGGATAGAAGTTGAAGGCAATCATGATCACATTATCGTCGATAGTGGAGACATGCTCCAGAATCTTACCAATGGACTCTTCAAATCAACAACCCACAGAGTTGTGAACCCTCCTGATGCTCGCTCAGACCGTTATTCGATGCCAATGTTCGTTCATCCTCGCAATGATGTTGACCTAACACCAAGACCAGAATTTGTTGAGATGACTGGTGGTGAAGTATTGTATGATTCAATCAATGCTGGAGATTACCTTCACCAGCGATTAGTGGAAATTGGACTGGCATCTTAGGTGTTCATATGCGAACAATGCCCGACATTCTTGCATCCAAGCGAGATGGTGAAGTATTGTCATCTGATGACTTTCAATTCATATGTGAAAATGTCGAGAAAATCCCAAGAGAACAACTCGGTGCATTCTTGATGGCGTGTCAAATCAATGGCTTGAGTACCAGAGAAACTAGTGACTTGACCAGAGCAATGTTGCATGCAGGTCAAAGAATGCAAGTTGAGGTTGGTAGAGTCGACAAGCACTCAACAGGCGGCGTAGGTGACAAGATGAGCATTGTCCTAGCACCTGCTTTACGTGCAGTTGGTGCTACTGTTCCCATGCTTGCTGGTAGAGGTTTAGCACATACGGGAGGAACAATTGACAAATTGGAGGCGATTCCTGGATTTAATACTGGTCTAACCATTGAACAAATGGAAACTAATCCATGTTTTATTTCTAGACAAACCAATGACATCGCTCCAGCTGATAGGATTCTATACTCCATTAGAGACATTACAGCAACTGTGCCACAGATTGGTCTGATCACTGCATCGATTATCTCAAAGAAAGCCGCAGAAGGTTTGCAAAAATTAGTGTTGGATGTGAAGTGTGGTAAGGCTGCATTCATGAAAACAAGAGAAGATGCAAAACTACTAGCACAATCCATGGTCCAAACTGGAACCGATTTGGGAATTGAAGTTACAGCACAGATTACAGAGATGGATAATCCAATAGGCGTGATGTTCGGCAATAGCCATGAAATCGTTGAATGTATTGATTGCTTGAATGGGAAAGGACCTGAAGACACCATGGAATTGATTTATGCTCAAGCCGATGCTCTTGGTTATGATATCAGAGAAGTTATAGAAAACGGGTCTGCGATGAATGAATTCAAACAGTTATGTTCCAGACAAGGGGTTTCAGATAATGATATCACTTCCCTTTCTACAGAACCTTGGTCCGTTCTTCCAAAGGAGAAACATTCCACAGATATCGCCAGCCAAAAATCAGGTTTCATTAGTGAAATTGATGCACTAAAAATTGGCGAAGTTTTGTGCAAACTTGGCGCAGGCCGAACTGGTGAAAATTCAGACATCAACCATGGTATAGGAGCTGAATTGGTTAAATCTAGAGGAGATTATATCGATGAAGGAGAAGCATGGATTAGATTTGATACATCACATGCAATGGACTCTGAAACAGTTACAATGATTCAGAGCGCACTTGTTACATCGCAACAGGAAGTCAAGACTGCGAGTAGAATTATTGAAGTCATCACATCTTGAATTGTGGAACTTGAGAAGTCCTCATATAGGGAATGCATGTCGGCAGGGTTGCCGTTTTAGCTTAGCTGGTGGAGCGTGGGACTGTTAATCCCAAGGTCATGGGTTCGAACCCCATAAACGGCGCCATCCTAAAATCTAAGGAAATCAATAAAAAATCTGTTAAATTAACGGTTTTCATGCTTTTCAAGAAGTATACTGCATGACCGGTGTAATTTCCATAATTTCATACTAGTGAAACATCATATATTCTAATTTTATAGCGTTTCTAAGACTCAGATTGTGAAGATGGGTTCTAGGAATTGATATTAATCTAGAACTTAGTGAGAACAACCAGTTCGCTGAGGAATATGCACCGCATATTAGCTAAGTGACATCATCCAAAAAGGATAATGCGAACACACATACTTGTGTGACGTGCAATTATGCACCCATATAGCGAACTGGTTTCAAGAATTGAGGCAACTTTGAATCATCTTTACTTGTGTCCTCACACAAGAAACAACTCATCTCCATCATTCCAAACCTTGACTTTGTTCTCTGAGGGAGTGGCTACGCGTTCGGTTTAGAAGTCTTTCTGAATCATTTCTTCAGTTTGATTCGTCCCAAGCAATTGCGCAAGCATGCTTCCAAATCGGTATGAGTAAACTCATATCCGGATTCTAGTAGTCTGGTTGGCCTTACATCTTGGCCTTCTAAAACCAGTTTTTGGCCCATTTCACCGAACATTAATTTCAGAACAAAACCAGGAAGTGGCATGAATGCTGGCCTTCGCAAAACCTTACCAAGAACCTTAGCAAATTGCTTTTGAGATACTGGATTAGGAGCCGATAAATTGTATGCGCCTTGACATGATTCATTCATCATTAGATGGTGAATCGCATAAACCTCGTCGTCCAGAGAAATCCATGATTGCATCTGCTTTCCTCCTCCAACAGGACCTCCCGCACCCATCATTGCAGGGAATAGGAGTTTGGCAAGGGCACCTCCAAGAGGAGATACCACAATTCCTGTGCGCATATGAATGACATTGATTCCACCTTCAGTAGCCGGTTTGGATGCTTTCTCCCATTCGGAACAAATTGATGCTAAGAAATCATTACCTGGCTCAGAATTTTCATCTATCACTTCAGTTCCTCTGTTACCATAGAAACCAACAGCGGATGAGCAGAGCAGTTTTTTTGGTGGTGAATCAAGTGAAACCAATAATTTGGAAAGATTTTCAGTAGGAATCACTCTGCTGTCTCTAATTAATTTCTTACGTTTCTTCGACCAACGTTTGTCACCAATTCCAGCACCTGCGAGGTGAATTACCGTGTCGAAACCATTCATGTCGCCTTCAAGAATCTCACCTGCAAGATCATCCCAGCGAATCACCTTACTGGAATTGACATCAGGAGGTAGTTTTGTGGTTCTACGCATCAGTCTGTAAACATCATGACCTGCAGCTTCTAGGAATGCACACAATTGCAATCCAATCATTCCTGTTGAGCCACTGACCAGAACTTTTTGGCGAGGCTTGTCTGATGTTTCCTGAATACGTTTGAGGTCTTTGGTTACCTTGGTACTACGATAGTGGAACATTTGCCTCATTCTTGGAAGTACAGTAAATCCTGCGGACCAACCAGTCAGGATGTGAAAAGGAAGACGATACTCAACATTGTCTGAAACTGTAGTAACTCCTCCTTCACCTGGAATGAATTTGTGGTGGTGATTCCATGCTCCAAATGGGCCTTTGATCATGCGGTCTGCAAATGATTCCCCTTCGATTACACTGTGATGTCTTGCAATCCACTTCTGCTTAATTGGCCCTAAACTGACTTTGAAAATTGTCTCTTCATCATCTCTTAACGCTCCAGCATTTATTGGACGAATGCCTTCCCATTCAGGCATAATTCGACGAAATGCCCCTGGACTATTATACCAGTCCCAGATTTCTTTCTGGGTTGCATTGTGAACATTTTCATGAGTGAATATAGGCAAATCAATTTCTCCTTTCGTAATGAATGTTAGAATGGTTTGCTGCAACATTTGAAAACAAAGTTTGTTGTTTAGAAGGAGAAACAGAATAGGTCTCGATATATTTCTTGGTTCGATACTTACGCTTTGTAGAGTCTGTAGTCATACACCTAATCTTTCCATACACCGGCCTCTCAGTCCAACCTCGGTCAAACTTACCTAATACCCAACCAATACCAGTGTAAGTGTTAGGATCTCTTCCATCAAGAGCCCACTTATCGTTGAGTGCAACCATGTACTCCATTGCGATTTCAGGCGTAGGAGTCCACTCGAGAATCTTCTTACCCCACAACATTCGCAAGTAATTGTGAATCATGCCATCGGTTCTAAGTTGTCTTTGGGCTGCATTCCACAACTCATCATGAGTCTCGGCATTTTCAAACTCCTCAAAAGAATAAAGATATGGTCTTTCATCATTTTCATGCAACTTTAGGGTTTGTTGAGCCCATTCGGGAATCGATTCGAATTTGTGGTGATTCTTGACAGTTGCACAGTGGATGAAACCTAAATCTCTCCAAGTTATAACTTGGTCAAGGAATGATTCAACATCTTTTGGAAGACCCCACCAACCAGCTCTGCGGCCGTCATTTGGTGGAGTGATTTGCGAAATATCCCATTTGAATGTTTCAAAAATTTCTGACAGGATTTGATGTGTGCTGATATGGCCAAAATGAAGGTATGGAGATAATCCGCTGGAACCATTTAGTTCGGGTTGATTTCGGTTCTCAGAGTAACTCATCAGTCTTTCATTTAGGAACTCATTCCACCTTTTGTTCGCAGACTTTGCCCCTCCTGCAACATGTTGAACTGGAGGAACTGAATGATCGATTATCAGTACCGATAACGCATCCAAACCAATATCTTGAACTTCACAAATTCTCCAAATAAATTCGTAAGGAGTAATGGGTGTATCGCTATCTGCGAATATTTTGCGGACTTTTTCTTCAGGATATCTAGATAATTCTGAGCCACTCGGTATTGGATTAGGAGATGGGAACTCAGACATGTGTTGTAAAATCGATTTGTGTAAATGTCTCCTCAGTGAATATGCTGTAGTGAAAGTTCTACCTGGTCTCATAGCGACAAAACCATTTGAATCAACACAATGGATTTCAGATTTACCGATTGAAATTGCAATCTCCATCACCCGTCTTGGATGATAAACCGGGAAGTCGTCAATGACAAATATTGAAGCATTTTCGATCCATCTTTCCATTAAACCTCTAGCCTCATTAGGTTTCGTTTCAACATACGGAATGTACGTTATTGGTGAGTCTTCAAAGGCTCTTTTGTTATCCATCATCCCTTGAATCACAAAGGTGTGTGAACGGTCATTTGCCCATCTGTGAGCTATGGCCAATGGCTCAACTACCACGAGTGGTAAATTCCTCTCATTTGCCAAATTTATGGCATGTTCCAAGCCGTGATTCCAAGAAGACCTTCTAGCAGAAATCATCCAATATACAATACAATCACCAGAGCCTATGCCTTGGTTAAAGATTCGTAATCGGGATTCTGGAATCAATTTCTCACCTTGTTACATGTTCTGATTGTTTGTTCACGCTGTATACATGATATGCCATGTTAGTTTTGGAAAGCGGTTTGGATGATTGAATAGACATTCGACTTCCGCTCAACCCATCGATTGCCAGATTGTGCATTGTATCTGAAACCCATTCTAGAGATTTCAACTCGCTAAGTCCAGCCCACTTGACATCGGTAATTTCACTAGTATCGAAAATATCAGTTTGAGAATCAATCTTCACATCGTAGCACAAAAATACAGCTGGATTTTCCTTGTACAAGGTTGATCGAACTGCAGCTAATCCAATTATCTGGCCTTCAGCGCCCGTCTCTTCTACCAATTCTCTTAGAACTGCAGATTCAGGAGATTCGCCTCTGTCAACGCTACCCTTAGGCAAACTCCAAAGGTTTTGATAGGAACCTTTGGCTTCCTTGACAAGCAAAATTTTGTTGTCTACAACCGCTCTGGCTGCAACTCCTAAATCACAAAGAACTCCGCTCATCAGATATCAAGTTCATTCTCTTGTATTTATAGGGCCGTTTATCACCCTTAGGCTTTAGAACGAGTTATTATAACTGATAAGAAAATTTCACCACCATGCTCAGCAGAAAGCGAGAGACTAGTATTATAGAGGCAGATGCGATTTTACCAACAAAGTTCGGTACGTTCAGAATTAGGGCGTTTCACGACCATGCTAATAACAAGGAACACGCCTTGCTATACCTCGAAAATCCAGAGATCACACCCCTTGTAAGAGTACACTCAGAGTGCTTGACTGGAGATGCGTTCGGAAGCTTGAGATGCGACTGTGGACCTCAACTCGAAACTTCCATGAAAGAAATACAAGCCCACGGCAGCGGAGCAATAGTTTACTTGAAACAAGAAGGAAGGGGAATCGGTTTGTATGCAAAGATGCAGGCTTATGCTCTTCAAGACCAAGGTTTAGATACTCTAGATGCTAATCTTCAACTCGGCCTTCCTGCTGATGCAAGAACTTACGAAATTGCTGCGAAGATGCTCAAATCAATCGGCTATGATGAACTGTATTTACTCACCAACAACCCTGAAAAGCGTTTGCAACTGATTGAAAATGGAATCGATGTGAAAACTAGAGTCCCAATTCTGATTGTACCAAGCGAACATAATGTTACATACCTTAGAACAAAAGCAGACAGAATGGGGCACCTCTTGAAGGTGTGAATGGGGATTAATATGACCAATAGCATCATCGGACAAAACGCTCCAGAATTCGTACTTCAAGCCGATGACGGCAGCATGTTTGATAGTCGAACACTTCATGGAGAATGGAGAGTGATTTTCTTCTATTCTAGGAATAATTCACCAACCTGTAAAAGGGGTTGTTTGACCTTCAAAGAACAGTATGAATTGTTCAAATCTTCAGGATGTTCCATTGTTGGAATTGGGCCTGGAACTTATGAGAAACTTAAGGATTTCAAATCTACAATTGGTGACCTACCATTCCCATTGTTGGCAGATGTGGAAAGAAAGGTAGGAATTTCTTACAACATCCCACTTCACTTGGGCCAATTCCCAACGAAATCCTCGTTTGTTATTGGACCTGACAATAAAGTACACTATGTGTATGACTGGCTATTCAGACCAAGACGACACGTTGCGAAAATACTAGCTGCAATGTCAAATGTTTCTGGAGGAGAATAGATGTGGGAAGAACTGCTTCTAGAATCAGGTCTGAATCAACGAGAAGTTCAGTCAATCATGATTCTTGGATCTAATCCAAGGATGAAGGCTTCTGAATTAGCCAAGGAACTGAATACAACCAGACTCGATGCTTACAACAGCTTGTCTAGATTGCAAGAAATGGGAATTGTCACAGTTACTGCTGATCGACCAATGCTATTCTCCAGTCTTGATGTCAATCAGGCTATTGAGCACATCATCGGAATGAGAAAGCAACAGTTAAGTCAACTGGTTGAAGGGTACGATGAGTTATCGAAGAATGTCACTTCCAAGAAGGTTGAGCAAAAATCTAATTCAAGAGGTGTTGATGACCCTCGGTTTGCTGTATTGAAAGAGAGAACACACATCTACAGCCGTCTGAAAAAAATGGCTGAAGATTCTGATGAAAGACTGATTTTGCTTTTGGGACAATATGGTATCTTGCACTTGTGTCGAAACCCAGATGCTCTGGAAGCTGTGAACACAGCAGCATTGAGCGGAGTAGTAATCCAAATTATCACTCACCTCGATAGTCGAACAATTCGTTTCTTCAAAGAATTACATGACTCCATTGAAGTTAGACATTCAGATGAATTAGAATCATTAGGATTCGTAAGAGACAATAGTGAAGTTATTCAATACTTGAACATCGAAGACAATCCAGTAGGAAGAGGGAAAGATGATGCTGCTTTGATTATCGAATCATCTGCATTTGCTGAATCTCACCTAAACCTAATCGATACGATTTGGGAAAACGCTGTCCATTTTGAAACAGCTGTAGCAAGATATACTGATAACCAAATTAATGACCCTTTGAAATTGACTATTGGAGAAGGTTCATTCCTCAAAAACATCACATCTGCATTGGGAATTGATGATGAATTACCGGATGAAGACACCCCATTCGACCCTGAAGCATTCTTTGCTGCAGGAAATGAAGTTAATGAGGCTAGAAACCAATTAACTGAAGGTAAATTGTCCAACCTAAAAGTTCTAGGCATTGACATTGGATTAATGCTGCGCCAAATAGGAAATAGAGTCGGTCAGGAAATTGCCTTCTCACTTCGTGGAATTGAACATGACATCGAATTCTTGGACGAAATGATGGATTGGTGGGAACATGCAGGTCTAGGTAATTTGGAATATGACGTAGATCCTTCTTTCCATGTAAGAGTTGGACTTCACCACCCACCGGTTGATGACCCTGATGCATTGCCTATGTGGGAAATGGATGACGGGATTATCGAAGGCGCTCTTTCCAACCGCTTCGCTAAAGATTCTAACATTGTAATCCAAAGAGTAGATGGAAGTGGTGCGGCAAATGACCTATGGCATTATATCATTCACAGACACAACAGTGAGGCATTAGAACTTTCAGATTAATGAACCTAAACGGGAATTAATATACTGCACAAGTGAGTTGAAAACATGCGCCTGACCAAGATGTTAAGTTTTGCAAAGGAACTCAGAGGAAAGAAACCTGTCGACATCGACAAGATTCAATCTATGGGTTTACTTGCAGTCAAGTTGGGTCAAATATGTGCATTAAGACCCGATTTGCTGGACCCAGACAGGTGTATTCAGTTACAAGAATTATACAGTCGTGCACCTACAATTCCACAAGAAAATTTTGAACAGTTGTTGACAAAATATACCGATGAAAATTTCAGGTCCAATTTCAAACACATCGATTCAAAACCATTTGCAGCAGCTAGTATTGGTCAGATTCATCGTGCAGAATTATTAGATGGGACAAAGGTTGTAATCAAAATCATCAAAGCCGATTTTGAAAAATCCTTCCGACGTGATGTAAAGAGAATGAAGAGATGGGTCAAAATGGGTTTATTCTTCAATCCTAAATTGAAGAAAGTAGGTAACCCGATTGGTCTTCTGTCACACATCGAGGATTATACATTAAGAGAATTAAATCTCCTAAATGAAATCAAAGGTAAGCAACGACTAGAACAACTTGCTATCGACTACAACGATAAATTCCCAATGCCTAAGTTAAGTTTTCCAAAAATTTGGGAGAATCTTTCCAATGAACGTGTGTTGGTTATTGAGGAAATAACCGCCCCCACTCTAGAGTCACATCTAAATGCTCAAACTATGGAATGGGATGACCTCCTGCAACTATTCCGAATACATGGAGCATTCATGTTTGGGATGGGAGTATTTCACGGTGATTTACATCCAGGTAATGCGATGATGACCAAAGACAAGGACTTCATTTTCATTGACACTGGAGCAATTTGTGAGGCCCCAAACCATGTTCGTAAAGCACTGTTTGGATTCTTCTACTTCTTAGCCAAAGGCGAATTGAAGAATGCATTTGATGCAATGTTAACTATGGCAGATGTTGAACCAACTGGTGAAACATTGGAGATATACTACTCATCGATGTTCGAATTGTATGATGGTTTTGTTGGCACTTCGGTTAGTGAAGTATCACTGACTGAGCAAATGATGAAGACTGTCAGAGCGGCAGTCCTAGCGGGTTGCTCGTTCGGCGATGATGCGTTTCCAATCATTAGATCACTCATGTACATGGATGGTATGGTTTTGAAAGGACATCCAAACGTTGATTTGATATCCTCGATGGGACCATATTTAGATGAGTTTGCTACACTGATCGACCCTACAACATTGTTGGAAAGAACGCCTGTAGCACAACGAAAATTGGTGGGAAAAAACCGCCCTTTAATAACTAAAACGGCAGCGTGAATTTATGTCTAGCGAAAATCAACCATCTGTAGCAATTATTGGAGCTGGTCCAGGTGGCCTGGCTTCTGCTTTACTGCTAGCAAAATCCGGAGTCAAAGTTACTGTCTTTGAAAGGTCTAAAGAAGTCGGAGGAAGAAACAAGGTTTTCGAACGAGATGGTTTCAAATTCGATTTGGGGCCAACCTTTTTCCATTATCCAGAAGTTATTGAAGACATCTTCCAAGCTATAGGAATGGATGCGCATGAAGAATTGAAACTTCAGAAACTCGACATCAACTATCGATTGATTTTCGGACAAGGAGGAGTTCTTGATTGTACAAGTAACATAGACCAAATGTGTGAGAGAATCGCTGAATTATCCGGTGAAAAGAACGCCCAGGGGTTCAGGAAATACCTTGAGGATAACCAGAACAAACTAAACAAATCCAAACAATGTCTCCAAGAGCCATGGTTCGGAGCAAGCGACCTTCTCTCTGAGAGAGCATTGAGAGTCTCTCGAGTCCTAAGGCCACACAGGTCTGTTGCTAAAGATTTGATGAAAATCTTTGACGATGAAAGATTGATGCTGGCTATGTCTTTCCAGACAAAGTATCTGGGAATGTCTCCTTTCAATTGTCCAAGTCTGTTTACCATGCTTGCTTATCTTGAATATGAGTATGGTATTTTCCACCCTATGGGAGGACTTGGTAATGTTTCGGCACGCATGGGTGAAATCGCAAAGGATATGGGAGTTGAATTCCGAATGGAAGAGGCTGTAACCGAAGTCATCATGGACAAGAAAACAATCAAGGGAGTCGTTACAGAAAACGGAGAATTCTATGCTGACAAGGTAATCATGAATGCTGATTTCGCTCAGGGGATGACCTCGCTATTCCCTGATAAGGTTCGCAAGAAGTGGTCCAACAAGAAAATTGACAAGAAGAAATATTCTTGCTCCACATTCATGCTCTATCTCGGCGTGAACAAAACCTTTGATGACCTACCACATCACCAAATATACGCTTCTAAAAACTACGTCCAAAACCTAGAGGATATCGAAAAGCATCATCGCTTGACTTGGGATGATCCATCTGTGTATGTTCAAAACGCATGTGTTACCGACCCTCAAATGGCTCCAGAAGGTTGCTCTACAGTCTATGCATTAGTCCCAGTATCTCATATTCATGAGAACATCAACTGGGATGACGAAAAGGACCCATTCAGAAATCGTATTCTTGACCAAATCGAGAGCAAACTCGGATTCGAAGGATTGCGTGAAAGCATTGTTTCAGAACTTGTCATCACCCCTGAAGATTGGGGAGACCATTGTTACAGAGGAGCGGTTTTCAATCTAGCACATGGATTAGACCAGATGCTATGGAAGCGACCAAAGAACGAATTTGATGAAATCAAAAACCTGTACCTCGTAGGTGGAGGTACACACCCTGGCAGTGGCTTACCCGTAATCTATGAATCTGCTAGAATTAGTTCAAAGCTACTTCTAGACAGTCTTGGAATTCGTCCAGACTGGAATGGTGTCGATACATGGTTCAAGAGTCGTAAGCGTCGAAGCAAGCCCAACAACCGTGGGATGGCGAAGGCAGAAGTCACAAGCGGCAGTCCTACACAAACATGAGGTGTTCAAATGAAAAATTCAGTATTGGATAGTTCATATGACCATTGTCAACAAATTTGTAAAAACGCATCAACTACTTTCTTTAGTTCATTCTCTGCTCTAGATTATGATAAGCGCCGTGCTGTTCATGCAGTATATGCCCTATGCCGTTGGGTTGATGATATCGTTGATGGTGATGATGAACCAAACGTAATTGTCACAGAACAATTACTACAACAATCAAAAGAGAGAGATCTTTTACTTCGCGATATTCACTCTGGTAGAGAACCATCTAACGACGAAGAAGTACACATGCAACGCTTGATGGCATTGGTATCAATTCGTAACAATCTAATCAGAGCAAGCGAAGGAAAAATCCTCGAAGACGATGAGCCTATCTTCATAGCATTACAAGATGTATTCAATAAGTACTCCATCAGACTTCAAGATTTTGAAACTGTGATTGAAGGCATGGAGGATGACCTCTTCCCAGTAATGTGCAACACGTGGGATGAATTGCGTTCATATTGCTACAAAGTAGCATCTGCTGTAGGTTTAATTTTGATTGAAATTTATGGATATGAAGACAGGGCGGCAAGATTGCATGCTATCGACTTGGGTATCCAGATGCAACTTATCAATGTTCTAAGAGATGTATCTGAAGATTATGAGAGAGGCCGAGTTTACCTACCGAAGGATGTTCTAGCAGAGCACAATATTGGCATTGAGGATTTGACTAAACCAGAATTGGTTCATACCCAATCCTGGAATTCATTCATCAGAGAATATCTTGAAGTCGTACGCCGACACCAAACCTCTGCTGTTCATTTGTTTGAGTACCTAGATGCTCGCTCAAGGGTTCAACCAAGAATTATGCTAGATGCTTACACCAAGATATTCAATGAGATAATTAGAAGATCAGGAGATGTGTTTACCGCACCACTCAAACTTTCATCAATCTCAAAGATGTCCTTGTGGATGAAGATAAACTATCTCAAATTGAAGGCAAGGTTTCCAATCAACTAATCGGGTGAAAATATGCAATGTAACATTGGAGCAAAAGGTAAGGCTGTAAGATTGAAAATGGGCATATTAGCTCTCGGATTTTCGATTCTACTATCCGGAGTGATTCTTACTGGAATCCTTGATTCCGTTATCTGGTGGTATTCTGCTGCTGCAATAGCATTTGGTGGTTGCTTCGCAATTTTTGAAGCAAGAGCTGGATGGTGCATAGTTAGGGCAATGGGATTCAAAACCCCACTTTGATGCAATCATTCCCACTCAATTGTGCCAGGTGGCTTGTGAGTAATATCGTAGACTACGCGGTTAACTGCACCTTTCACTGTATTTGTGATTCTAGTGCTTATCTTTGCAAGAATATCATGAGGTATAGTCGAATATCTAGCAGACATACCATCCATTGATTGAACGGCCCTAACTACTACGGTTTCACCGTATGCTCTCACATCGCCATGAACACCAACTGAACGTACAGGTAGTAATGCTGCGAAGTATTGCCACGGAATTTCGATTTTTCCTGCCTCAGCAGCGGCCTCTAATTCTTCTTCGACAATAGCACAAGCTTCTCTCACCACATGCACTCTTTCTTTGGTCAATGGACCCAAGCAACGAACTGCTAAACCAGGACCAGGGAATGGCTGTCTATCCGCTACACGGATTTCCAAAGTTCTTGCTAGATCACGAACCTCATCTTTGTACAAATCACGTAATGGTTCAACGACTTCAAGAGTCATATCTTCAGGCAATCCACCTACATTGTGATGGCTCTTGATAGTATCACGAACACCGCCGCCAGATTCTATCCAATCAGGAGCAATAGTTCCTTGAACCAGATATTTTGCTCCAACTTTGGATTGTTCTTCTTCGAAAATTCTGATGAATAATTCTCCGATTATCTTTCTCTTTGCTTCAGGTTCTGTAACTCCATCTAAAGCTTCGAAATATCTATCCTCAGCAAACACTGTTGTTAGATTTAAGCCGTGAGCTGCTAGCATCTCTTGGATTTCTTCAGTCTCATTTTTTCGCATTAAACCTGTATCGACATAGACACAGTGCAATTTGTCACCTACCGCTTGATTCGCGATAACCGCAGCAACTGTAGAATCAACTCCACCACTGCATGCGATGATTGCTATGTCGTCGATTTCATCTTTCATCTTTTGAGCGGACTCTTCGATGAATGATGACGCATCGAACATCAAGCATCCCTTCCGTTGACCTCTGCATCCATTTGCTTGACACGTGCAACTTGGTCAAGCTTGTTCTGCTTTAGCGCAGCAGCATACTTGTCATTGCCAAGAGCAAGAATTTGTGTTGCCAGGTATCCAGCATTGTCTCCACGGTCAACTCCAACAGTAGCCGCTGGAACACCAGGAGGTAACTGTGCTATCGAAAGTAGGCTATCGTAAGGTACTCGTCCTCCACAAGGGACACCGATAACTGGCTTGGTTGTCAATGCTGCAACAGCGCCTGGCAAAGCGGCCGCAAGGCCAGCCATAGCGATGAATACCGTGCAGCCATCAGCTTCAGCATCATGTACGATTTGTTCAACAAAAGCAGGAGAGCGGTGAGCACTTGCTACACGCAATTGATAGGATACATCGAATTGTTCGAGTATCTTTGTACACTTCTCTGCAATGGGCATATCAGATTTGGAACCGAGTAGTATTGTTACGTCCATGACATCCCGCCATTGACGGTGGTTCATCAACGTACCGCGTTAATCGAGTTTTCATTTGTCGCAGAATCCATCGCATTTTGTGGAATATATTCCTCGATTTTTAATGGTAAATGAGATTTTGAAGAGAACTTCCAAATCCAATTTCCTGGAGCCAAAAGATGACCTCCAGAGATTATTGATATTGGCCTACTATTGACAAGAGATCTGAACTTTCTTGTGAAGGAAGGTATAATCCATGCGGGCGTATCTTGTAGATTCCAGTTATCTTTTGGCCACTCTCTATTCCGATTCATCAAACGGCGGATTTTTCTTTTTTCATCATTCAAAAGGTTGAGAGCACGAGCCTCTAACTCAGGCTCTGGTTGACGATTATACAAATGAGTGGTCATCAAAATCGCAGCCAATGTAAGGCGACCTTGTCTTGCTGCTATCCCTGCAGCCCTCGGAATGATTCTACCACGACCTGAGCAATCTACTTCAACAAGAATCTGATACATTCTTGCTAACTTTTTGTCGTCGGTTAAATCATCAATACAAAATGTTCCATCCCAAAGAAATGGAGCAACCCATCGGTATTCAACCTCAGGCTGAGAATGACGAATTATTAGGCCTCTGATGTCCAATGGATAATCGCGCATGCTTAGAGATATTATCTGCCAAGTAGGCAATCATTTCTCTCACTCATCACTAAATGTGAAAGTGATAGGAGTATCTGATTCAAGCATTATATCACTGCCAACTCGTATGCCTCGAACAACGTTACTTCCAATCCTGAAAAGAGGTCTTGCGGCCCATTTACGATGTAGATATGTTGCGCCATCAATCTCCGGCAAAGGAACACGAGGGTCCCATTTACAACGATATGATTTACCTGAAAGTGCTGACAAAAATGCTGCTGTTCGATAGTTAATCGTCCAAATAATCAATGCGATTATCGCCTGAATTATTTCAGGTGGTTGGAAGAAAAGAATGAATGCTCCAAATGGAGAGACCAACAATACAAGCATATCGACACGCCCTGGCATATTGGTAGTACCAATCCATACTGCAATCAATGAAAGCATAATTCCCATTGCCAAAAATGAGGTCGCAAGCAGACTTCCATCTCTAATCAAAAGAAGTAGACCGCCTACAAGAGGTAGTAATGACCAGGCCATAGGCCAGAGCATCTTTGGGCCCGGTCCTGGAGTCTCAACCTCAACCCAGTCCATGTGTACTGGTATTGGCCATCATGCTTGAATTGTTTCATCAAAAGTAATGATTCTACATCATTCATCGAATTGATATGAAAGAGTGAGATTTCTGGCTGCATATACTTCGTCAACTCTTCGCACCTTAGTGGTAATAGGAGCATTATGCAATACATCAGGATCTTCCTGTAATACCTCAACAAACTTACGAGCGAATTCATCCAACACTTCTTTGGATTCTGTTTCTGTTGGCTCAATCATCATACATTCTGGAACTACTAATGGGAAGTAAACGGTTGGAGCCATGTACCCTTTGTCGAGCAAACCTTTGGCAACATCCATTGCACCTAGGCCCATCGATTCTTTCATAGGAGCCATAGATAGAGTGAATTCATGCTTTACAACATCAACAGGAGCGCCATCAGCAAATAGATGACTCACGCCCTGCTCATTCGCTTCCTCGATAATCTTGTGACGAAGATAATTTGCATTCAATACCGCATGCTCAGACATCGTTTTCAGATCATTGCCATATCTTCGATAGTATGCCCAACAACGAATTACGGCACCACTATTTCCATGCCACTGCTGTACTTTACCAATACTATTCTCTGGCTCCTTCCAATGATACCACCACTCATGGTTGACCGTGGTCAATTTATCATCAGGCAGGATAGGGCGGCGCTTGACTACAGGCCCAGGTAAGAACTCGGCCAAATGGGATTTTACACCGATTGGACCAGAACCTGGACCTCCGCCACCGTGAGGTTGACTGAATGTCTTGTGAAGGTTGTAATGAACTGCATCGAATCCCATTATTCCTGGAGAAGTTCTACCAAGAATCGCATTGAAATTAGCACCATCGTAGTACATTTGCCCTCCAGCATCGTGAACGATAGCTGCAGCCTCTGCTATTTCTGGCTCAAATACACCTAGAGTATTTGGATTTGTGATCATCATTGCGGCTGTATCATCTCCGACTACAGCACGCAAAGCATCCAAGTCGATTCTTCCATCTTCCCTACTTGGGATTTCTATGATTTCAAAACCAGCCATAGCAGCACTTGCAGGGTTTGTTCCGTGTGCTGAATCTGGAACTATGACTTTGGTTCTCTGAAGTTCTCCACGGCTTCTGAAATATTCCTGAATACAACGTATAGCAGTGAATTCACCCTGTGCACCAGCAACCGGTTGTAGAGTTACTGCATCCATTCCCGCACATATGCCTAGCATATCCTGCATCTCATGGAAAATTGCAAGAGTCCCTTGGATATGATGCTCAGGTTGCAAAGGATGGATGTCAGCAATTCCTGGTAATTGAGCAATCACTTCGTTGACACGAGGATTATGTTTCATTGTGCAAGACCCTAATGGATAAAATCCAGTATCAATACCAAAATTACGATTGGATAGCCAAGTGTAATGCCGCACCATTTCTGGCTCAGAAATTCTAGGCCACCTTGGTAGTTTGGACCTAACCAAGGAAGGAGGGATCTGAAGATTATCTGTGTTCATTATTGGGTCGGGCTGGGAATATCCTTTACCACTAGCACCATTGTGTTCGAAAAGATGGCTCAAGCGCTCACCCCCTGTGTCAATGATGCCGACCAAACCGCCAGATGGGCCGCCAATAGTTCAATCTCTGAAGCACGGGTTTGGTCACTGAATGACACCAATAGCCAGTTGCTATGCTCGGAGTACCAATTGGACAAATCAAAACCTCCAATCAGGCCTTGAGTGTCCAGATATGATATGCAATCAGATGCTAATCCGGGCAATTGAACCACAAATTCGTTGTAATGTGAATTGTTCATGTGAGGAATTGAAATTGTGCTTATTTCTGACAACTTTTGTTTTGCAAGTTGGCATGCAGCCATATTTCTTCTAGCCAATTTCTCAAGACCTTCTGGGCCAAGAAGCGACATGTGCATAGCACCCATCAGGGCGATTAGTGTCTCATTTGTACAGATATTCGAAGTTGCACGGTGCCGTCTAATGTGTTGCTCTCGTGTTGAAAGAGTCAAACAGAATGCTTCTTTACCATCTACATCGATTGATTTACCAACAATTCGGCCAGGCATCTGTCTCAAATATGCCTTGGTACAAGCAAAAATTCCATACAATGGTCCACCGTAAGTGATTGGAGAGCCAAGAGCTTGTCCCTCGCCTACAACAATATCTGCACCGTAATTACCCGGCGCTTCAATCATACCCAAACTTACAGGAGATACGCCGACAATAAATGCGGTGTTCTCACCAATAATTTCCTTCACACGAGTTAGACCTCCATCGAGAATACCTAACGGATTAGGTTGCTCGACATATACTCCACATGAACCGCTAGCTTCTGCTAAGGAATCTAGGTTCAATGTACCATCTGGATTGTGCTTCAAAGTCTTGAGAGTTATATCTCCACCTTGAGTATAGTTGAATATCACTGATTGGCGAGATGGTGGAACCAATTCGCTAATGTAAACCGTATCTTTCTGTTCTGCCTTACGATTGTGAACTCTCACAGCACAGGTTATTGCTTCTGCAGCAGCAGTTGAGCCATCATATACTGAAAGATTGGCCACTTCAAGTCCCACCAATTCACTGATCAATGTCTGAAATTCCCACATAGCCTGCAACATACCTTGACTGACTTCAGGCTGATACGGAGTGTAGGATGTTAGGAATTCTCCACGGGTGACAAGTTGGAATACACTGGCAGGAACATAGTTTCGATTTAATCCAGCTCCAAGGAAACTAACCCTATCGCCCAATGCCACATTTGCTCCAAGAATTCTGCGAGCATCGGCAATGATTTCTTCTTCGGATTGTGGGCCTCTAAGTGGCAATTCGCCATTCATTCTTACCGCTACAGGAATATCTGCAAACAAATCGTCCATAGACGACATTCCCATCGCATCAAGCATCTCTTTTTCGCGTCCGAGATTTGGTAACTGGTCAACCATATGGTGGCCTCCAGTATAGTCGCAGCGCGGAACCAACATGAATGTTGGTTTAGTAGCAAGGAACTAATCTTGCCATTTTGTCCAGGTTTCATCAGGGTTTTGATACCAGTTGTCACCATCGTTTGCACGGAACCAAACAGTACCATTTTCATCAGGATCTAGATAATCACCTGCGGGTAATTCTTCCCAAGAACCAACTGTTACTTCACCAGATTCTGTTTCTATTTCGTCATCTGCCTCAGCCAATTCCTCTGAATTGTCATCCGCAACATCAGCAGAAGCAGGTGGTGCTGGTTCCACCGGTCCTGCCATAGGCGGTTGTGGAGCAGGCAGGTCAGTCAATTTCTTTGGACCTGGACGCTTTGCTTTTGGTTGTGGTTTCTTCTTTAGCATCATAGCAATTACTCCAATTAATGCTACAACAACAACACCACCAATTATTCCGATTATGGCAACAGTACTCATTCCCTCATCATCGCTTGCAGCTGCATCATCAGCAGTATTTGATTTTCCACCATCACTCGGTTCAGAAAGTAGACAACCAGGATAATTGATATCATCATCAAATCTTCCATCGGGTTTGACCAATGGGCACATGTCTGCGGAAGTTGCATTCTCAACAAACTGACCTGGCCAGTCATCTTCGCGTGAATCATTCCACTCAGGATTACCCCAATTATCACCAAAACCATCGTTATCAGTGTCATACCATTGAGTAGGGTCTAGTGAAAACATATCTGGTCCATAACCAAGTGAGTCCCATTTGCTGAAAGTCCAGAAAGCGTCAGGGTCTGAGTATCCATCGCCATCCAGATCAGGGCAACCGTATCTGTCGATTGTTGAAGTCCCCTCATCATTGGTGCAGAAATCAACCAGTATTCCTTCGAAATTATCACCATAACCATCACCATCAGCGTCGGCCCATTGAGTTGGTTCATCGACGAATGCATCTGCACCCATAGCCACACTCCAAGCTAGTTCTGGGTCGGAATAACCATCACCATCTGTATCAATACAACCAATTCTGTCGGCACTTGAATTACCAAAGAAGAATGGACAGTCATCAGGATTGTTTCCGCTTGGATTGTCACCATAGCCATCACCGTCACCATCATTCCACTGGGTTTCATCTTGGAAGAAAGCATCAACTGCATCAGCCCAACCGTCAGAATCGAAATCTGGACAGCCTTTCATGCCTCCAAGAGTTGCAGTTCCTTCTTGAAGTGGACAGAAGTCAACTAAGTCTGAGAATCCATCGTTGTCATCGTCGCTATCTTCTCTGTCATCGATGCAGCCATCACCGTCATTGTCATTTGTAGCATTCTTTCTCCAATTTGCAATTCCGTTAGTGCACAGATCTACTTCATTGATGACACTGTCGTTATCATTGTCATTGTCCTCGTTATCGTTTCTGCAACCATCACCATCTCTATCGTTTGATTGAGATGAATTCCAACCTGTTTCCCCACGAGGGCATGAATCATATTCATCGAAAATTCCGTCGTTATCATCATCAGGGTCTTCGTTGGACCCCTCATCTTCACAACCATCACCATCTTTGTCTGTTTGGACTTCAGAAGTCCAATTCAGTGCACCTTGAGGACAACTGTCGACAAAATCATCGACTCCATCGCCATCATCGTCACCATCGCACAAATCTCCAATACCATCGTCTTCATAGTCTTCTTGCAACGGATTTGGAGTGTAATGACAATTGTCATCCACATCAAGAACTGAGTCGCCATCATCATCGACATCCTCATCAGAATCTTGGCATCCATCTCCATCCATATCTGTGGTATTGTCAACTGTCCAGTCTAGAACTCCAGTTGCACAATTGTCATCAACATCGAGAACTCCATCATTATCATCATCATTATCTTCTTCAAGGTCTTTACAACCATCAGCATCGTGATCGAGTGAAGTATTGGACTGATTCCATTCAAGGACACCATATTGACAATCATCTAGAACGTCATGTAATCCGTCATTATCGTCATCTGTATCACAAGCATCACCTCGTAAATCTGAATCAAAATTGCTTTGATTAGCATTAGGAGTATTCAAACAGTTGTCAGTATAATCGGTGATTCCATCATCGTCTTTGTCATGCTGGAACATCCAAACGAATACGTCCTGGTCTGTTGCTGTTCTAGGTGTATCTCCAAACCAAACAGTTCCGCTGAAATCTCCACCAGCAACTAGAGTGCCATCGCTCAGTGCCAATAGTGCACCAACAGTATCATTGTCAGCTCCACCGATGCTCATTGCCCACTGGAAATCTGAATCGTGATCAACTTGTGCAATGAATCCATCATATTTGTTGGTGGTGAAGTTTTTCTGTAAAGTGGTAGTTCCAAATGTCATATCGTCTAGATGCCTTCCCCCGAATTGTACTTGGCCCTTTGGATTAACAGAAAGTGCTTGCAGACGGTCGTCACTAGTTCCACCTGCATTGTAATCCCAAATTTGAGTACCATTAGCATCATAACGAAGAACTAGGACATCCCAACTTCCCTTTCCATTGACGACATTGCCACCTTGCTGTTTGTAAGATAGGTAGAAATTACCACCGACAATAACTCCACCATCTGGATGTAAGACTATATTGTTGAAATAAACACCACAATTGCTTCCAAACGGACATGGATTTCCACCTGTATTTTGTCCCCAGATGAATGTTCCATCATCTGCATATTTGACTACGAAACCAGCATATGTCGATTGAGGACTAGATGTAAAACTACCATTACCCCATTGCTCAGTTCCGGTATTGTAACCAGCAATGTAAGCATCATTGGTAGATGGTTCGACTACAATCTGGTAAGGAACTGAATTTCCAGACCCTGAGCAATCTTTAGCCCAATCCCATTGTGAGGCGCTTGTGTTGTAATATGCAACGAAAAAGCGAGCATTATCTGATTGACCTTGAGCAAAAAGTTGATTCCCATCAAAATCAGTGTAGTTTTGATAGTAGCCTGTAACATACAAATTATCATAATTGTCTGCAGCCAAATCCCAACCTACGTCAACATCGAAACCACCGAATTTAACGGCCCAATCGAATTGGCCTGAACTGTTTACTCTAGCTAGCCAGCCATCGAAACCTGTGGTAGTAACTGTAGTATTTCCGAAATTAACGGAACCTTGGAAGTAGCCTGTTCCGTAGACATTGTCATTTGAATCAACAGTTACTCCTCTGCATTCATCGTAGTACAGTGCCGTACCGGCAGATACTGCCCATTGCCAAACTCCATCCTTGGATAACTTGGCTAGAAGAATGTCTCCTTCACCTTCTGTGTAAACCTGAATTGCACCAAATTGGGAGGCTTGGTAAATTGTTCCACAAACAATAACATTTCCTTGTGAGTCAAATACCATCTCGTATATTTCATCGTCATTCATTGAACCGCCTGCTGCGGACCAATTTGTGTTAGTTCCTCGTGCCATACCGACAGAATTTAGCGCCTCGATTTGTTTTAGTGTCAACTCAGAATCATCGATGATTTTTGGATTAATTTCAACCTGCCCAGGAGTGTTAACTGAAGGTGAAGTTGTCGACATGGCAGGAACTACGGACATCAGGAAACAAACCAGAATACCAACTGCAATGATTCGGCGCATGATACCCCGTGTTGTAGGACCTTCATCAATACAACGCCCCTTAGGGGCGTTATCAAATGAAAGGTGGACGGACTATTTTTGCCCGTACTTTCTTTCGAGGTGAGGCGACAATCATAATTTCATCATCCGGCTTGACTCCCGAAATATATCCCATTCCGATTCCCGTTCTTTCCAGTGATGGAGCAGGAGCGCCGCTAGTTAAGGTCCCTATGTGATTACCTTCCATGTCCTCAACAGCTTTTCCGCCTCTTGGTAAAGGACCTCTCTCAAGTTGCAATACCCCCCATAGTCTAGCATCGCTTGGATCGTGTGAAATCACTCGTTGCTTACCAACAAAATCATGTTCCAGATCTAAGCCGAATGGGACATTTGTTTCCCAGGAATCACGATGTAATAATTGGTTTTCATCCAAATCTGGTGAAGCAAAATCTACACCTGATAATAGGAAACCTTTCTCCAATCTTAGTGTATCTCTTGCTCCCAAGCCGATTGGAGTCGAGCCAGCATCAATCAGTGCACGCCATAGTTTTGCAGCATCTTGATTCGGGATGAATATCTCATATCCGGCTTCACCAGTATATCCTGTTCCTTGAATCCATCCTTGAACTCCGAGGTCATTTTCAGAAATCTCGGCCCATTTGAATCGGCCTACGTGGTTTTGAGTTCCTAGAACCTGTTCACAGATTGATTTAGCATGTGGTCCTTGCAAGGCTAGAATACTAGTTTCGGGAGATAAGTCTTCTATCACAATAGAGCCATCTGCGGGTAGCGATGTATGGAACCAATCCCACATTACAGGAACCATGCTTGCATTAGGTACACCCAGTATTTCATCTTCGGAAACAACTGCAAAAATCATGTCATCGATTAGAAAACCATCATGATCCAAGAAATGAGTATATGCACATCGACCAGGAGATATCGAACTACACTTTTGAGTGGCAACAGATTCAAGCCAATTTCTCACATTTTCTCCTTTGAATCTGAATGAACCCATGTGAGAAACATCAAACAATCCTGCTCCTGAACGGCATGCCAAATGTTCCTGAGTGATATTCGTGTACCAAATCGGCAACTCGAATCCATGGAAATCCACGATATTAGCATCCAATGCAACATGCTCATCGTAAAGTGCGGTACGAACTGGTTCACCATCTGACATGAAACTGGGGTGACGTATTCAGCACTAAATCATCACTGATAGATTATTCATGATTTATTCCTAAGAATTGACCAATTTTTGCGCCCCAAACCCTCTAGAGCAACACCGGTTAATGCACCCCAAATGAAGGGTGAATCTATTCTAAAATACAGCAATACTATCATTGCTAGTGCCGATAAAATCCAATGATGAAGCCAAAATCTATTGTTTCTAAGATGGAACTTGATATTCTCGGTTACCCATCTGGTAAATGAGTATGCGAGAATTATTGAAAGTGAGTAATATGCAAATTCCACAAGTTACTTTACAGGATGATAGTATAATCCACTTTCTATCAATACTCTACTGGCACAGGGTCGAGCATTCGCCACAGATACCAACTTGCGGCTGTACGATAAGGAGCCCATCTTTCTGAAACTTTTAGGACATCTTCCTTGGTTATGGCTTCAGGAACCAATAGTTTTACTCCTTTGATTAATCCAATATCACCAATGCTGAAAACATCAGGTCTCAGCAATGCAAAAATCATAATCATTTCAGAAGTCCAAGGACCAATCCCTCTGAAACTTGTCAAATGGTTGTGGACCTGTGAATCGGTCAAATCATTCCAAACAGGAGAAAGGAAATTTTCTGAATCGGATGCAATGCCGTGCAAATAACTTGATTTGGATTTGGTCAAGCCGCATGATGCAAGTTGCTCAGGAGTAAATTTGACAACATTTTTTGGAGTGATTTCACCAACCATTGATACCAAACGCCCCCAAATTGAATCTGCAGCAATAACAGAAATCTGTTGTCCGACAATTGAACGTGCTAGAGTCGAAAAGACATCGCCTTTTCCTACTAAAGATTCATTGGCATACTTTGCAACAATGGGGGCCAGTATGGAATCTTGAAGCAAGAACTCTTCTGCTGAATCCCACCAATCTGGTTTTCCTACTTGCATATGTTAATGTTCTAGTCAAGATATTTGATAACTTGCTTAGAATCATTGAGAAAAGGGAATGCCTCTCAAAATGTCATTACCTGTAGAAACTATTTCTGCAATGAGCTTGTCTATTTGTTCAGTATTCACTGCAGGATTTGCAATAACTGGCCGCAATATTACATTATTTCCAATGTTGGATTGAGATATCATAAAATTACCTGATTTGACAATCCGATCTCGGATTTCACGATTGATTTCATTGATATCTGTTGAATCATCTGTAAACCTAATACATACATTGGTCCATTGACGGCTTGACATCATTTCCAATTGAGGATGGTTGGTAACTAAGCTTTCTAAATAGTCAGCTAATTCCATGTATGATTCTACTAATCGTGCCCAACCAGCATCACCTTTTTCCCTCCAGGCCAAAAATAGTTTCAATGCGTCATTTCTTCTGCCACATTGAAGACTAATTCTACCTAAGTCTACTTCCTCTGCTTCACCTAAGAAGAGATAGTGAGCAACATTACCGTGAGAGCAAATTTTCCTCAATACCTCGGGACGCTTAATCAAAAATGCTGAGCAGACCAAAGGAACACCCATCATTTTGTGAGCATCCCAGCAAATAGAATCTGCCAATTCGACACCATCCATTAGTTTACGATGCTGGGCACTAAACAAACATGAACCTCCCCAAGCAGCATCAACATGGAACCATAAGTCATTATCTGAACAGATTTGTGCAATTTCCTTGATTGGGTCAAATGCTCCACGGACTGTAGTTGCTGCTGTTGCAACTACACAGAATGGAATTTGATTGTTCAACCTCGAACGCTCAATCTCTTCTTCGAGTTTATCGCACCTCATCCTCCCATCACCATCACAGGGTACTTTGATGACATTCTCAAACCCTATTCCCAAAACATTTGCAGCCATGAGAACCGAGTAGTGAGATTCTTCAGAAACAAAACAGACTAGCTTTTGCCCATCAAACCCTCTTTGCTGGCCCAAAGGGTCAACTTGATGACGAGCACACATCATTCCAATCATATTTCCATTAGAGCCTCCGGTTGTCAAGGTACCATTACCTTCACCAAAGCCAACAATCTCACACATTCTCTTGATCAGAGATTGTTCGACCAATGTCGCATAGGGAGATAACTCGTAAGTGTACATTGAGTTATTAGAAAGTGTAGCAATGATTTCTCCTGCAAACGCTGCAAGATTGAAACCTCCCCAAAGAGGGTTCATAAATCCAGGATCGTTTGTCTTCACACTATACTTCAGGAACTGTTCAATATCTTCGATTATCGAATCGATACCTCGTCCTTCAAGGGGGAGTGTCAAATCCGCCATTCTTCTTAGACTGGATGGTGAAACAAAATCTACAACATTGGTTGAACCTTCAAGATAATCTCGAATAATTCGAAGAATTTCATCCAAGAACTCGGTATCTTCCATGTCATCCCTACCGATGCCAAATTGTGACGGGTTTAGAACTATGCGATTATTTTATCCGCGGATAAAGTATCTAAATTGTCCAAGATAACCCGATAACTTGTACTATTTCATGCGCAATGGCTATCAGTAACTCTTTTATGTATAGTGCATTTTTTACTATGATAAATGAATATAATTGAGAGTTTTGAATATTCTAGACACTCTTGAAATAAAATCGAGTATCAGAATTCTAGAAGATCACGAAAAATGATTTCAAAGAGCTAAATCTATTGATTTACAGTAAAATCAATTTTTTCAGTACCTCGTTTTTTGAAATCGAATTTAGTGTTATTTCGGACACCTTTCGAATATCTAATTTTCTTAATGCAATATGCATTTTCACTTAGGAACATTGAATAGCAGAAGCCGTTTGGAGAGAACATGCTAGGGCAAGATGGTTCTGCGTGGCTTGAAAGATTACACATGCAACTCGCTAGAAATTTGAAGGCTGCCGACTGGTCTCAGGCTGAAATTGCAGACATACTGGGCTCAACACAGTCGACAATTTCACGTATGGCTCATCGAGATTTACCTAAAATGGCAGGTTCTTCGGATGAATCAACCATTGATGGATGGGCTCATGAGATTTCCATGGCATTAAGGCAACTTGGACCTACTGCAAAACCAAGTCGAACTCGTTTCGTCATGGAAATAGCATTCGCACCTGGGCAAGTTTTACGATTTGATAAATCACTAACTGGAACAGACTTAGATTCCGATCAAGAACAAACTGCATTACTAAAGAGATTGGAATGGGCTGTATCAAGAATCGACATCAATCGCTTGAAGAAATGTATGCCAGCCGTTGGAATGAACATAGCATGTTGCTTGGAGGCTTCACGCTCTACTGCTGAAGTGGCGGCATTCCCAGGAAAGGTAACGATTGTTGGAGACAAATTGCGACACCATGAGACACCATCATTTGGAGCATCAAAACATCTAGCTGGGATGCTGATTGATGCAAGGGTCCACGACCATTCCAAAACTGCAATCCTAAACATACACCCTGGAGGCGACCTTGAAAGGATTGAATCGATTTGCGAAGAATTAGATTTGAATCTAACTTTTGCACCCAAAGGCGAACTTGTGCCTCATCAGGGAATCGATGTTATTCTAGACGAAGGAGCGTTTGGTTGGGAGCCTTCACTCTACATTCTTGCTCACAATCCACTGGAGTTAGTCGATAGAATGCATAGGATTATTTCCACATTTTGAGGTGATTTTTTGAAGAGTAAAGGAACATTTGTAAGTATTGTAATTTTTATTTTAATGACATCAGGTTGTATTAGTGAAAGAATAGAGAATCAAAAAATCGACGATGGAGGGATCGTGATTAATGATTATCAATGGGAAGATGATGGCGAACTTACAATTGTCACCTATGATGTATATGGGCTGACTGACGAAATGCTAACTGAATTTACGAACCAAACGGGGTATGAAATTTCTCTAATGAAATTGGATGATGCGGGTTCAATTCTTGACCATCTATTGCAGCACAAAAACGTACAGACCGCAGACCTAGCAATCGGCCTAGACAACACATACCTCCAAACCGCATTGGATAACAATGTATTGTGGGCTCACTTTGCAGACGTTCCAAATATCTCTGAAAACACTTTGATACCTTACGACGGGCCGTATGCTGTGCCTTTCGACCATGGATACATGTGCTTGAATTATGACACAGAGATTGTCGATGGAGTGAACTATACGGTCCCAACAAATTTATGGAATCTTACAGAAGATGCTTGGAATGGAAAAGTTGCACTTCCATCACCAGAGACTAGCAGCCCCGGCCGAGCATTCATGACTGCAACGGTTGATTATTTTGCCAATGATGCTGATAATCAAACTGATTGGACAGACTGGTGGTCTGCAATGTCTGATAATGATGCGATAATTACCACTGGATGGAGTGAAGCATACGAGACTCACTACACAGGAGGATATGGTGAATATACGGAGGGCTATGTTGGAGACGCACATATTGTTGTTTCATACTGCCATTCACCAGGTGTTGAATCATGGTACAATGGCAACTGGACAAAATCTGCAGCACTGGACCTACCAAGAGCAGCATTCCATCAAGTCGAGTATGCTGCTGCAGTCCAAGGAGGAAATCTAGATGCCGCATCAGCTTTCATTGAGTATTTGTTATCTGAGGAAGTTAATTTACAGATGCCGACTGAGAATTTCATGTATTCAGTGTTAGAAGGTACAGATTTGCCAGAGGATAGTGGATATCGATATCATTCCACCGTTCCTTCACAACCAGCTAACGTGAGTTCAATCGAAATTTCGAATAATATGGAAACTTGGCTAAGCGATTGGAACAAGGCAATGGTTGATGCTTGAGATGAATCTCAAATTCCCACACTGGTTTTCTATTGTTGCATATATGCTACTCATTTTGGTTCCACTGTGGCTCGCATTGGACCGATTGATCTGGGTTGCAGGGTATGACATATCTAGTTGGCTTGATTCATTGGGCAGAAATTATATCTCGCAAGGAGTCATTGAATTCACAATATTACAAGCCTTTTTTTCCACCATAGCCACATTGGTTATTGGTCTACCAATTGCTTGGCAATTGGGAAGATATGAATGGCCATTACAATCATTGATCAAATCAATTTTGACAATGCCGTTTGTGATGCCATCCATTGTTGCCGCTATTGGTTTTCTGAACATCATTGGTCGTGAAGGATTGGATATTAGAAGTGATGAAGGCACTTGGTTTGCAACACTAATCATAGCACATGCATGGTTCAATCTTTCTTTGGTAATTCGTTTCTGTGAGCCAGTACTATCAACTTTGGACCCGATGTTAGAAGACCAAATTCGGCTACTACCTGCCGGAAGAACATCTTGGGGCAGAATCAAGAATCTGTGGGCGCCGATACTACTTCCATCAGTAGCTGCGGCCGCATGTATGACATTCGTTTTCTCATTCACATCCTTTGCACTGGTTCGGTGGATTACATTGGGAGAGAATACACTGGAAAGTATGATGGCAAGCATTGGTTCATCAGCAGGTATAGATGGCTATATGATTTCACGGAATGAAATCATTTTAGGAGCATCATTAATTCAATTTGCAGTACTCTTAGTATCCTTATGGTTGATGTCTTGGCTACAACAAAAAAGACAGAACTTACTCCCTCAAGCCTCAGAGAATGTTGCGAAAACAGCAAACCCTACTGGTTGGTTTGTGATTATTCCAGCAATGGTATTTGCACTATTGCCATTGGTGACAATTCTAATTTCCTCATTCAGAATTCGAGAAACTACTGCAAATGGGACATCATACAGTTGGGGTTTAGATGGATGGGAATATGCATTCACTGCCACAAAATCGCTACCATCTGCTTGGGATGCTTTACTAAATTCAATAGGATATGCTTCACTCACATTGATAATTGCTCTACCACTTGGTTGGTTACTGGCTCAAACAATAATGTTGATTGAAACTGAACGACCGATTTTGGCACGGATATTGGATATTGCAACTATGCTTCCGTTCGCTGTTTCCAGTGTCATGATTGGATTAGGTGTGATGTTGGGTATGATTAGAATAGACGCTGAATTCTTCTACTCATTTTGGCCAACTCCTGTTATTGCACATGTAATGATAACCACTCCATTTGTAGTTAGAATAATGCTACCTGCATTGCGTTCAATAGACCCATCATATGAGGAATGTGCCAGAACTCTTGGAGTTACAAAATGGAATAGATTTTTCCAGATTAAATTACCACTATTGCGAGGTTCAATATTGGTTGCAACGATTTTCACTCTGGCAATGTCAATGGGTGAATTTGGAGCATCATGGGTAGTTACGAGAAACTCAGATTGGACTACGTTACCAATAATGATTGACTCGCTTCGCTCAATACCATACAATAATTCACTAACAGCACCTGCTGCAAGTGCTGTATCATCGGTATTGATGTTGATAGCTGTAACTTTGTTCACATGGGCTGAGAAATTTAGACCCAGTAGAGGAGGAGGAATGTTTTGATGTTAAGTTGTAAAGGCCTGAATAAATCATATGAAAAAGAATTGTTTTCAGAATTTAATCTAGAATTAGAGCCAGGAGAAATTGTTGCAATTACTGGCCCAAGTGGCAGTGGCAAAACCACTCTACTAAGGTGTATATGTGGCTTAGAAAATCTTGATGATGGTCAAATTATCTTGGATGGTAAAGAGATCACAAACTTACCTGCTGAAGAAAGAGGAATCGGTCTGATTTTCCAAAAACCCGTACTTTATCCCCATTTATCAGTCGGAGGAAATTTACGATTAGGGTCTAAGTCGGGCGATATTCAAAAATCTCTCAAAGAGGTAGGTTTAGCCAATTTTGAAGAAAGAAAAATCGAAACTCTATCCGGGGGAGAAGGTCAGCGTGTTGCATTAGCTAGAGCCTTACTGGCAAACCCAACCGTATTATTGCTTGATGAACCGTTCAGTTCACTAGATGATGATTTATCTAAAAAATTGGTTCAAGATGTCAAAACTCTACTCAAGAATAGAAACTGCCCGGCAATTTTGGTCACACATAACAAAACAATTGCCGCAAAATTCGCTGATTCGATAATTTCGCTATGATTTGAGCGTTAGCATCATATGTTAGTGGGTTCCTAATAGATATGGGGAGACCATGGTAGGCACACCATTAGACGTAGTTCCATATATTCGCGGGGTTCAATTAGTGCTAATTGGTTACAATGGATACACCAAAGGTTCTAGATTTGAGACCGACAAAATGGTGCGTGACGAAATTTCACGTGCTGTAGGTCGTGTAAGAAATCATATGCAGAATATGTTTGATAGCCAGTTCAAAGCAAACAATATGGATGTGGCCAGAGTTGCTAAGCAATGTATGGAAGAATGCGATTATCTGATTGAAGATGTCAGAAAAGCAACCTCGGGAATGGAACATGCATTCCTATCTGGCCAAAGGTCTCCATCAAATCGTGACTTGAAAAAATTAATCAAGCATGATCATGAAGTTATTGACATGGTTACAAAAGCCGTGAACATAGCAAATAGTGCCGAACAATCTCTAGCTACAGGAGATGGAAATTCACAACAGATGGTAATGCAAACAACACAAATGGTGACGAGTTGCAGAGGATTCTTTGGAGCGAGAGCGAATGTTCTTGCAGGATTAAAACATAAAAAAGTGAAGAAGTGATATTATGACAAATTACAGATGGAGAGACAGTCCCGATATTATTGCAAGATTAGTTAATGCTGAAAAGATTCAAACCTTAGCAACTCAGCAAGTTATGCTCAAGCCTAATGAAGCGTGTGCATTGATTGTTGATGGACGCATTGGCGATGTATTGACTGAGACCTTACTCAAGAGTATGGCAGGAGGTTTTACTCGATGGTTAGGAGATAAGATGGGAGTTACTGCAAATGACCGAAGGTTACTGTTTGCAATGACTGGCCCTATGGACTATTGGATTCCATTTGAGGGACAAATCGCTAATGGTGAAAAGGTCAATGGTTTTGCAAATCTACGCTTAAGAATGGACTTAGAGAATGTACCTAAGTTGTTGAATTACTTTGCTAATAATACACCCATATTGAATAGGGATGGATTGATCAAGATAATCGGTGATGAAGTTAAAGCAAGAGTGGTTACTCCTTGCTTAGCAACTTGTGAAACCGCTGCAGGATTAAGAGATGCTACCTTCTTGGAACGATTCGAGATGACCGCTGAAATGGGAATGAGAAACCTATTGTCAAATCTAGGATTTACTCTTCTCAAAGCCTTCCCAGTAACCAATCCTACCGACATGGAACTCGTGCAAAGACACAGAGCTGCTGTTCAGGCACAAACCGCCGGAAATCAAGCCAATACTGAAGCACAACTTGCACATTATGCTCAAACTGAAGCCCTAACATTGGCTCGAATTGAGATGGAAACCAATGTTGCTAGGGCTGAAGCTCAAGGAAAGGTTACAGTCGAATTGGAGACTGAACTAAAGGCGCTTAGAGCACAAGAGGCAAAGTGGGATGCTGAAGTAAATTACGAGCGAAATAAGATGGAGATTCGTGTCGATGAGGCAGATGCAAAAACAAAGAGAGCCATGGATTTGTTTGAACAAGTTCAAGCAAAGAAGGCCGCAAGAATCGCAAACCAACAAGATTTCCAAAATCAACGTATGGAAAGCCAAAATCAATTCCAAAAAGAAATGCTAGAGATGGCTGCACAACATGGTGCGCTTTCTCCTGAGGTTATGCAGGAAATGTTGAAGCAACAAACCGCCCAAAAAGCGGTTGACGGCAGTGGAGGAGAATCTCGAAGTAATTCACCGATGACTTGTTCTTGTGGAACTACTCTTCAACCAGGATGGAAGGCTTGTCCTAATTGTGGCTCTCCGATTGCATGAATAGTGAGAACTATTCGCAGGGCTATGTTCAAGCGCCCTTGGAGCATGTGGCAACCCCACTGGCGCGGAAGAGAAGGTAAGCGAATTTTTTGGTATACAATTATCACATTGATTCTTGCTATGGCTTTACCGTATTCCATAATTAACCACATTATGGGTTCTTTTGACCGCTCGGTAATGGATCCAATTTTGCCAATTGACTCATGGGTTCCATTCGTTGGTTGGACCTTCGTAATATATCTCACATTGTATCTCTACTATCCTGCAGCTGCATGGTTTGGCAGAGATAGTGATGAAAGAATAAGAGAGATGTTCGCATTTTATCAAGCATTATTTGTTATGACTTGGGTTGTAAATTTGATTTTCATATTGTTTCCAACAGAAGTCTACATCAGAGAACAGATTCCTGCTGATGTAAGAGCCGGAGAAGGTTTCTGGGGATTCTGGTTTGGAGATATAATGCATAATACCGACAAACCATACAATGCATGGCCTAGTCTACATGTAGTTCAGTCCTTGATGATTGTAATGTTGCTTAGGCATTGGAAGATTGTGTTTGGATGGAAAGAGGTTTTCACATGGATTGCATGGATTGCGCTTTGTATTTCTGTAATGACAACTAAGCAACACTTCTTTTTCGATTTGGTAACAGGTGTAATCACTGGCCTGTGTTGTTGGTATTGGATGTGTATTCCTGCTATGCGAATAGCCAATGATGAAGAATGGACTGAAACATTCACAAGTGATCATTCATCATAAATGATTGAAATCCAGTGATAAATACTGATAGTATCTTGGTCTTCTTCAAATTCAACTATCAATTCGTGTACAAGATAAGTATTGAAGTGAATAGTATTCCAAGTGCCTTGGTCGCCATTAGCAATTTGTGCACCGTTTCTTTGACATGTGTCATCGTATTCATCAACGATACTCCAGGTAATATCTACTGACTCACCATTACCTAATTCAGTAATCAATTCGGGATTCTCAACAGTAGATTCTATTTCGATCATAACTGGATGCTGCCCTCCATTACTTGGGCGAGGGTCGAATGTCAAAATTTGTGGTTCATCAGTATAAGATTCAGTCCAATCGATGGTTAAGTCAATACGGACTATGAGAGATAGATTAGCCTGATTGTTGTCAGAATCAATAGCATACAGTGTTAATTCATATAATCCATGTTCAACAAAATCTACTGATACAATCGATGTTTCGTTTGCGTTTACTTCAATTGGATTTCTACTATCATTGGTATCTATGCCAAATATGAACAATTTGTTATCTGATGTAGTCTTTGAAAAGTCGAATTCAATGGTGACTGAATCCACTGAAACCAATTCTCCATCATTGTAAGTCTCAACGATTGTACCATTCAATAAATCATAATCGACTTGTAAATCAAGTCCTTCATTTCCTGCATCTTCAGAAATACAACCCGCTAGACTAAACGACAAAAGAAGAGCAAAAACTAAACCTGTTTGGATGTGCTTCATATTCTCACTCACTATTCAAAATCGGTAATCGTTCAGATGCGTATTTACAACCAACTGGCGATTAATTCTGGTTGTGTCAAGTAGAATATCAAAGCAATACCTGCCATCATCATCATCCATGCTCCAATCGCCTTAATCAGCCCAGTAGACCTTCGAAGTATATTGATGAATTGTTGTTGGCCAAGACCAACAACAGTGGTTACAGCAATCATAAGAAGGCTCACTGAAAGCATTAGTCCAGCAAGACCAGTCCAAGTTGCAGCACCACCAATTAATGCTAGATATGCAATAAACGGAATCACTGCTGCTGCAGTACAATCGATTGATGCTGCTGAATATCCAATACCCCAGAGGTACATATTTCTCTTAGGAGTAAATCTTTCATCCATTTCCGTAGTCGAATACTTGTCGACTAATTTCTGTACGAAACCAAGTAAATGTGCAGTTCCACCAGTTAGCATGAAAGCCCCTAAAACAACCAGTAGAATTGCTACTGCTAAAGCAAAATAATGTAACACACCTGAAAGATTGATTATGCTGCCAAGACCAAGAACTATGACACCAATTATGGCAAAGAATGTCAATTGGCCAAGCGCTGCGAGGCCTCCCAAAATCCAATGTGCAGGCATTCTGCTCTCAAGTTTGCCAGCCTCAATCAACTCATCTTCACGCTGACCAAGTCCAACGTAATATGAGATATATCCTGGTAGAATTGGGAACGCACAAGGTGAGAAATAAACTAGGACTCCTAGCAATAATCCCATAGTGAAAATTGCTCCTGCAGAACGGTCTACTTCAGCCAATGAGAACCGCAGATCTTCAGCTTCACCATCGGCAGCCGCGAGAACCACTGAGTCGAATTCATCCCAACCCCCGGTAGGGGTTCCTGAATTTTCTTTAGCCACAATGAAACCTTCATGGTCGATAACCAGTACTACCGGAATCGCTTGGGCTTGATATTCTTCAACCATATCACCACGGGTAAACTCGATAATTTCCCAAGTGACATTACCTTCTAATTCAGTATTAATTGTGAAGTTGACTGAGGAATTTTCCTCGATGATAATTTCAATTCCCGTAACATCATTATTCAAACCATCATTGTCTTCAAGGCCTTGTCCTAAGTCAAAACATGAAACCTCTTTGTCTGAATTATTGACCTGAGCTTCAATACAATAAGAACCATCCTCCAAATCAACCTCAGAAGAGTTCATTCCACTATGAATCACTTCAGACTTTAACACTGAATCTGTTTGTCCTGTTGCAACAACCCACGGCATGTGTGCGTCAGAATCTGTATCGCCAAAGGTATCGTTTAGCATATCCAAATCTTCAACTGAATACCACATTCCTACTGAAATAATTATGATCTCATAATCACCATCATAGTCTCTCCACTCATCTACTTGATTCTCCAAATGAGCTTGAACCAAATGGCAATTTGCACAATCAATGGCCATGAAATCAACAACTACAACCTTACCGCGATGGTCAGATAACTGAAACCATCCAGTCTCATTCACGTAATCAGATTCTTCAACTGTACGATTAACTGTCTCGACTTCAAAGTCTGGAGCTAATCGAATATTGTCACGGTCCACACCATATCCTGATGATGCCAAATCGAACATTGAAAGGCCTGCATAACCTATAATCGAAAATAGAACAATTCCAATTCCTAGGGCTTTCCAGGTAGTTGAATCTTTGAAGACGCCGAGGTCAACACCGAACTTTTCCTTCAGACCCATGATTCATGCTGACAGATGGAAGTTATCAAAGTCTTGTGTACCGGATTTGTTATTTTTTACTGCAGGACGTTCTTACTCTTGCTTGCCCACAGTACAATTTTGAAACAAATTCCACCCACAATAACGCCTACTGCAGCGCATAAATATAACCAAACTGCATCATCGGCTCCTGCAATTGCAGCATCGATTAAAACATACAAAAGTAAGACTCCAGAAATTGCTCCAATCATGCCACTGATACCTAAACCGGCGGCGATGACTCCAATTTTTTTGAGGAGGTCCACGCCGCTACGTATACTAACACAGTGATAAGTCTTGACACTCCTAACCTGCATGTTCGATTCCTTGAGACATCGAATAAAGGCGGTGTAAAGCGTCGTTTTCTATTAGCCATTCAACCACTTCTTCAGGTATGGATGCTTGCATTACTTGCTTCTGAGCATCCACTTCATACACCGTTGAGAGCATCTTCAAAGTAACACGGACTCTCCATCCCTCAAATGATTCTCGATTAGACAAATCTACCCAATGAACTGGGAAATTTGAATCCTGATACAATATTTTGGTGGATTCATCACTGGTGACTAAAACTCCCTCGCCATGTATTTTGGTAGCGTGTTCAACCCAGTTAGGTGGATCGTTTATGTCAGGAATGTGAACGATTTCTGCATCTCTGCCATTCAACCACGCCCTAATCATAGCCTCTCTTTCATCAACGTCCCAAGGATTGTTCATAGTGATTTCAGATTCACTAGAGCCGATGGCTATCACAGTAGGTCCCAATTCCAAAGCAGCATTCACAAGATATTCATGCCCATTGTGAAATGGTTGAAATCTTCCCAAAACAATGTTCATACTATCACTCAAAGTATTTTTTGACATCGACATCAGGTAACTCAAGGCCACATTCCTTGAAGCATGCAATCATTCTGTTGCAGCCCTCTATCATTTCTTCGACTGGAGTCTCACCCATGCTTCCAACACGGAACATCTTACCCTTCAGATGGTCTTGTGCTCCAATAACCTGTGTATTGTAATCGTCTTTGAGTTTAGTTCTCCAAGAGTCATCAATACCTTCGGGATACATTATCGCTGTAACAGTACTAGAGCGATAATATTCATCTGCCAGTAAATCAAATCCTAAATCTGTAAACAAGTTCCTGACACCCTTAGCCAAAGATGCACAACGGTTCCAACGGTTTTCTAATCCTTCTTCTTTCAATGTCTCCAATGCTGCAGCCCAACCCATTGCGGGATTTATTGCAGGAGTCCATGGAGTTTGGTCGTCATCTCCTTTCTTGAGTGCAGGTAAAATGTCAAGGTAATACACAGAGTTTGAATCACCCTGGTTTCTAATTGCATTACATCTATCGATAAAATGTTGATTTACTGCAATCGCAGCAATTCCACTAGGCCCTGCTGTACACTTTTGGGCACCAACCACTACCGCTTCAGCACCCCACTGTTCAGGATGAACTGGCAGTCCGCCTACGCTGGTAATTCCATCTAGTATGAAAGCCACATTATGACGCTGACACATCTCAGCTAATTCAGCAGCATCCTGAGTGATACCAGATGATGTTTCGTTGTGGCAAATCGCTAATGCTTCCCAATTACCTCTGGCTAATTGCTCCTCGATTTCTCCAAAATCGAATGCTCTTCCCCATTCATACTTGAGATTTTTTACATTGCAAAATCGAGAACCCATCTCAGCAACTCTTTCACCGAATTTCCCGTTTGTTGGAACAAGAACTCGGTCGTTTGGACGGAAGCGATTTGCCATTACCATCTCCATAGCTGCAGTTCCTGAACCTGAAACAACTATGACTTTGTAACCGTCTGAGCCAGTCCAAGACTGGTTCTTTCTCTCGGGTGATGAAGGCGATAAATTGAATGCATAACGTAAGCCACTATTCAATTTGGCCATGACGTCACGGTACTCAGTGCCTCTTGCAGTGATGACTGGAGTCGATAATGCGTCCAAGCAAGATTGATTCATTCTCACCGGACCAGGAACCAAAAAACAGTCTCCATCATGACCCATGTTTACTCCGATGCGCGCTCGGTACAATAAGTGAACTACAAACCGAGGTGCTGAATAACTCCATCCTCTCAGCCACAAATATGCTGACGGTTGGCATTGCAATGTTGCAAGGTGCGCGACATGAGCACATGCACTCGGTACTGAAGGCTGCAGAAAATTTGGAGATTCCAATTGAGATTAGGGAATTACGAAAGGCGGTTGACATCGAAGGTATTGACGCAATAATTTTGCCGGGTGGAGAATCGACTGCAATGAAAATTGCCAGTCGTTCTGAGGACCTTTTCAAAGGCCTATGGGAACTGATCAGAAACTCGGAAACTCCAGTTCTGGGCACTTGTGCTGGTGCCATATTATTGGCTCAACAGGAACTGATTACAACTCCAATAGTCCGTAATGCGTTTGGACGTCAGAAAGAAAGTTTCCAATCCAAAATCAGAATAAATTTTGATGGTGAAGACGAGTTCATGGGAGTATTCATCAGAGCACCAAGATTTACAGAAGGGAGTAATTATCCTATTGCTTGGTACCAAGATGAAGTTGTAGGAGTTCAAGAAGGCAACATCATGGCGTTGACATTTCATCCTGAGTTAACTGAGGATTACAGATTTCATGAATGGCTTCTGAATAAAGCGAGAGAGAATTAATCTAACCAGTTAATTCAAACCCTAGAGACTTGGGCGAAGCACTGTGCAACTCCAAATGGCAAGCGAAGTCGCCCCCCCCGAGGAAGGTGAGGCTGAAGGCTGCATTCAATGCCAAAGAGGAAGTAAATTGGTACTATTCGTGACCGGAAGGTGCCATTGGGGATGTGATTATTGTCCTCTGTCAGATAACCGTCGTGAAACTCCAGATATGTTTGCCAATGAAAGAAGATGTTCTAATTTCGATGAGGTTATCGAGGAAGCAAAAGCAATGCGAGCAACGGGTACTGGAATAACCGGAGGCGACCCAATGTTAGATTTTGATAAAACCGTTGAAGCGGTAACTGCTTTGAAAAATGAATTCGGAAAACAACATCATATCCATTGCTACACATCTATTCCAATCAAAGCAGAGCAGGCACAACAACTTGGAGATGCAGGTTTAGATGAGTTGAGATTCCATTTGCTGGACCTCAGTCTTGATCGCTACATGGAGTCTGTAATCGCCGCAGACGAGGCTGGAATATGTGTTGGTGTAGAGTTACCTGCAGAACCAGATAAGGAGAATAAATTACTAGATTTGCTTAAACAACTCCACGAATCCCCGGTCCAATTTTTGAATCTTAATGAGTTAGAAATAACGGTTGGAAATCAAGAGAATATGGATGTAAGGGGTTTCAACTTAGCAGGCGGGATTACCGCAGCTGCAGAGGGTTCTGCAGAACTAGCAATAAAACTCAAACAAGAGGCTGAAGGATTAGATTTCCATGTTAAATTCTGCACAGCATCATACAAAGACGCTGGACAATTGCGAAACAGATTCAGAAGGAGAGGAGAAGCAACCTTGAGACCATATGAAATTCTATCAGATGATGATACGATTTTGTTTGGAGCAATCCCCTGTTCGCTGGATGATGCCTCAGATGATGTTCAAGAACTCAAATCATTGCTTGGATTGCATGACGGTTGGATTAGATACGATGCGTCAACCCAGAGAATTGAGATTCCGCTTTCTGCTGCTGAAGAGATTTCAGAAGTAATATCTGTACCGATAATGATGGTTGAAGTTCACCCAACCCATGAACGTCTAGAGGTTTCTAGCGTTTACTTAAACGAGAAAAGATAATCCAAAATCTCTGACTATTGATCAGAGGAAACTACTACTCTTGCAGGGGTAAGAACTCTATCCTTGTACATGTATCCAGATTCCAATTCATCGATAACAGAATTGGCGGGGTATTCATCAGATGGAGGGAGAGTTGTAATCGCTTCCATTTTGGTAGGGTCAAATTTCCCACCTTTGGTCTCAATTTTAGTAACTCCATCACTAGATAATTCTGACCACATTTTCGACCTAATCAATGCAAGTCCTTCGTCTTCATTTACAGACAGTGCTCGGTCAATATCATTGAGGATATTGAGCATTTTTCTCGCCATTCCCATGCCTCCATATTGTATTGCAGAGGCCTTTTCTGACATCAGGCGCTTCCTGACATTTTGGATTTCAGCATCTCGATAAGAGATTTCTTTTTCAGCCGCTTCAGCTCTTTGAATGGCTTGAGTAAGTGGATCGATTTCTTCGACTATTTCTTCCACTACATTTTCTATTTCGGAATCTTCGGTAGTAGTTTCTTCCACAACAACTTCATCTTCGTCCATGACAATTCCACCGGTGACTCATTTTTGAATCTCACGAATCAAGTAGGTTTCCAAGATTCCATTCTCCATGACCCCAAGACTTTGCATCTAAATGGTCCCTGCCTAAAATCTGAACATATTGCCTTTGGTTTACAGCATAGTGGAGATTCCTTGATTTTTTATCGTGTGATTCGAAGGTTGGAATTATTCGTGGGTCTTTTTTCTCATCTAATGTTTCACCCAAATCTTTTCTTCTCTGCATCCAATCAGCACACACTTTCTCAGCATATTCAGATTCTCCCATCGAGGTTAATGATTCTCTAACCTCATTCCATACAGCGAATGAATACATGTCTTCGACATGTGAAATCTCTCTGCCTATTGCATTTTCAATATAGATGAAACATCTTCCTTCCCAGGCTTCCCAATATCCAACACTTGCCCATTCTATGAGTTTCAGTAATGCATCATAATGGAAATTTGAGGCTAGTACTTCTTTGACACTACCCTCTCCACTGATATTATCTGCGATGTCGAGAAATTCTGCTTCACAATCGATATCATATTCGCGTTCTAATTTAGCATCGGCAGGTGGACGGGTTTGTCGTAATTGGTTGGAATTCATCTGTGAAACTAATTCATTCCAATCCATATCCAGGAGACTTTGCAGTGAGTCTCCATCTACCAGATGAAGTTTCATGTCTATCCCCATATTTATCGCCAGTTTGATTTTACACATCATTCCATCGGGACTTAGTTCGATTAGATTACATTCTGTGACGGATTTTAGCCAGTCATTGACACCAACTTAGCCAATTGGGCGATAGCATTCAAGAATACCAGTCCACCCGTTGCAAATAGGAGGGTGTGAAGTGGCTACTATCAAAGAGCAAATTCAGGCCCTCTATGAAGAGATTAACAAAACCCAAAAGAACAAGGCTACCAATGCTCACATTGGAAAATTAAAGGCTAAAATTGCACAACTAAAATTGAAGGAAGAAAAGGCTGCTGCATCCGCTAAAGCAGCTGGCCCAGCCAAAGGTTTCGAAGTCAAGAAATCAGGAGACGCATCTGTTGCTCTAGTAGGATTCCCTTCAGTGGGTAAATCCACATTGATTACCAAAGTTACCGATGCAAAGTCCGAAGCAGGAAATTTCGCATTCACAACCTTAACCTGTATTCCTGGATTGATGGAACACCGTGGTGCTAAAATTCAGATTTTGGATTTGCCAGGATTGATTAAAGGTGCTGCAGAGGGCAAAGGTCGAGGAAAGGAAATTCTTGGTGTTATTCGCTCATGTGACATGGTGCTTTACATCGTTGATCCATTCCAAGACTCTCACTTCAAAGTTCTTCACAGAGAACTTGAAAATGCAGGAATAAGACTCAATCAAACCAAACCTCCTGTTTTCGTAAAACGCGTAGACAAGGGAGGAATCGATGTCAGAACAACAGTTGAGCAAACCCACCTAACTGCAGATGAAATGGGAGACATTATTCGTTCGTTTGGATATACATCGGCAATTGTCACGCTACGTGCAGATACCACTGCAGAGATGTTAGTTGACACAATGGTTGGTAGTAGAGTCTACTCGAAATCCGTAGTAGCGGTAAACAAGATTGACATAGCATCGGAAGAGGAAATAGTTGCTGCAGAAAAGGCGCTTCCACAAGATTGGCCGATAATGAGAATCTCTGCATTCAAGGGTACTGGATTAGAAGAACTGAAGGATTTCATCTATGATAATCTTGGATTCATGCGTGTATTCTTGAAGCCACAAGGACAAGAGGCAGACATGGAAGAACCGCTCATTGTGAAAGATGATTCAACTGTGGAAAATGTCTGTAACAATCTTCACAGAGATTTCGTGCGTAAATTTAGATTTGCTAGAGTGAAAGGGCCATCTGCAAAATTCGATTGGCAAAGGGTTGGCCTCGACCATTTATTGAAAGATGGTGATGTTCTATCAATCATCATCAAGAGATGAATCAATTCCCTTGAGCAAGACCTGTGTCTGTTTCTGATAGGATACACATCATTAGAGATGCACTTCCTGCAATGAAAATTATTCCAATAGTTGCGTGGATAGTCCAACCTAATAGATTGTTATATCCTCCAACAAGAACGAGCATAACGTACCATGCAAGTACTGAGATGGTTGGAATAAGGAATGAGAATAGCCTCGTTCTATCACCATACAACTTGTACACTATATCAAGTAAAATTCCTGTTAGCAACGGTGTCATGAAATGTTTCCATGCCTCCTTCAATTCGCCCTGTGCGAAGGCAGCCACAGCAACCCCATTGACTGCAAGCATGACCGTGAATACACCAAATTTCGCCTTCCATCTCTTGAGGAAGAAAAGAATGAATCCCGCCATTATCATTGATTGGAATGTTATTGCTGTTATCCCTCGCTCCAGTCCTTCTGTACCAAGCTGACAACCTTTACCCATACAAATTTCAACGTAAGTTAAAGTCAAGTGGTTAGTGTATATTGTGAACAAAGTAATCACCGACCATGCACAACCTAGTCCGAAAACAATAGGAATTTGAGATTTCAGATTCTGACCGCTATTTGGGTCATGCCATGCAACCATAGTTGGAACCATCAAACTCAGAATCAAACCTGCTGCCAATCCTAAATGAGTTGGTGAAAGGAGGATATCTGTTCCACCTTCTATACCAAAAAATGAGTGCCATAACATGTCTCCAAAGCCAGAAACTGCAAACACAACCATCCCAGTGACTCCTACGTTGTAGCCGCTTGGCATGCCTTGTAGGAACTGCTTTATCGCTGACGGACTTTTTGGTATTGGACCATCATGAATTTGCCACAATGAGAAAATAACATAGCACGCATATGCAGTAAATCCAGAGTACCAAAGGCCGTGCCATTTAGTAAAAAATGAATCATCTACTTCACCATGGGTATGTGCCCAACCGTCTATTACCATCCCCATGAAGCACCAAAATGCTAGACCTAGCATCGTAAGATTGAATCTTTTTGTACCTGGTTTGGCAATTCCGGATGTAAAATGTCGATATAGGAAATACACCAATGCCAACGCCAAAGACCCAAAGAAAATCTCACTGAAATCACGTAACTCTTGGGGAGTGCCAAAAATTCCTACAATTCCTTTCGCTTTACCTGCCATTAATTACGAAATTATGAACTAGTAAATACAGTTTTACTAACAAGTTTGTAACTTGGCTTACTATTTGACTGAGTATGCTTACCGTCATAAACCTCATGTAATGTGGGACAGACATGCCAAAAGAACTTCCTGATTTTGGCAACATTCGCTTTGATGGTACATTAAGGCCATCGCAAGAGGCAGCATGTAAGGAAATTATTCCACAATTAGAAAATGGTGAAACTAGGCTTTATGTCGTTGCCCCACCGGGTTCTGGTAAGA
>QQSK01000004.1 GCA_003602415.1 Candidatus Poseidoniales archaeon
TACCCTTTCGAAGGGGCTGCAGTTATTCGGATTCGTCTAATCGCTTTCGATGACGAATTCCACTCATCACGTGGCGGTCTTCAACCTCGGCTAACTTTGATTTCAATCTCCAAGAAAGAAACCACACTGTCGAGACTACCCCTACCAGATTAAGAATCCACACCCACATTGGAACATCCATTATTACACCTCAAATTGGCGGCAATATATCTATGTCAACATCACCAGATGGGATGCCGATACATCCCAATCGGGCTCCTTCTTCCACAATCTCATCATCAAGGCCTGGGGTTAGAGGGTCAGGCAGACTAACTTTGCCCGACAGAAGTGTAACCATACAAGAGCCACAATTTCCACTAGTGCAATTTGTAGGAATGTCAACATTAGCAGCATAAGCATGCTCTACCAAAGACTTGCCTGGAATTTCTTTGGTTTGACCCAATAACTTCGCTCCACGAAGGAATCGAATGAGTCCCATGAAAGCACCTCAACGGTCTTCCCAGCGTGACCATCTTCCAGTTTGCTTGTTGAAGTAAAGACCTGCCTTCTTCATCCACTTGTTGAACTTAGTAGCTCCTGCACCAGTTCGTAAGATGAAGTCTTCTCTATCCTCTTGCGCCTGAATGTAACCTTTAGCAGCCAATGTTTGGTCGATCCAATCATCGATACTCATCAATCCACTTGTCAATACTGATTCCTCTGCCGCTTGAGCCATAGTATCAGCATCAGCACCGGTCTTCTTTAACTCTTCTTGAACTAATTGGTTAATTGTAGCAAAGTCTTGAGAAGCAGGTTTTGGAGGAACCGGATTCCTTGGTCTTGCATCGGGGTCGGTTTCTATTCGTCCGCCGTTTTCCATAATTTGGTCTACTGCCATCGAAAGTCCTGGTGAGAAAGGAGTCTCGCAATCCCAGCAGATGAATGACCAGTTTTGAGAGTCATCGGGATTCCTGCTAGTCCTTGGGTCCATTTCTTCACCACATTCTGGGCAAGCGTGGAGAATTAGTTTGGGAACTATCTGTCTACGGAAATCTACGATATCTTGTGGAGTTCCTTCTAGTTCGAGCATCTCGTGGTCTCTAGCGGCCTCTAGACCACGTGTTTCTAACTGGTCTCGAATCTTGACCTTCTGGTCATCTTTGCCTTCATCGTGAAGGTTGTTTTCCAACTTCACGATTAATTCAACAGTTTTACCAAGTCTATTCATGACCAGTTTCTTAGCACGGAATGCTTCTACTTTAGCCAATTTTAGCCTTTCTTTCTGTTCAGCCAACTCGGTTAATACATCCTTTTGTTGGCGCTTGAATTTCAATTCTTCAATTTTATTTTCAGTCTTTCTTTCAGGTGCAAGAACCTTTGACAAGAATCTCTCCTTACCATGAGATTTAGGTCCCGCTGTGATAATTTCCAATACACCTTCTGCAATATCTGGTTTCAATCCATAATTTTCAACCAGTTGAGATTTATCGATCTTTTTTAGATCTCCAATCTTAATACCAGCATCGGCTAATTGCATTGCTGTAGTTTCGTCGATTCCTCGACGAAGTAGAGCCAGATATGTGTCCTTCTTTGCCATGTGCACCCCTCCGACGAGACTGGCCGAGCGGGCGGTTAGATGTCAACCCATCGCCACCCGCGCGTCTTCGAGAAGTCGAGATAATTCGAGCCAATCTTCTATTTCCAAATCTTCTGGACGCTCATCGATAAAATCGCAATCGATGGACTGAAAGGCATCTCGATAAGATTTCGCATGCCATCCGTTCACTCTAGCAATTCGTTTTGGAGCCTTAGAAAGTGTATTTCTGATTTTTTTGCGTCTTTGGGCGAATGCTTGCCGAATCAATAATTTTGCAAGCTTTGAGTTTTCAGGAGATTCTATTCTTGTCATAGTTACCAGGCGAGAATGAATCTGGGGAGAAGGGGTGAAACAATGTGGACCGACTCTCATCTCGAAAGTACAGTCCCAATCTAACATTGTACACATTCCCAAACTTCCTCTATCACTTTCCCATTCAACGACCAATCTTTCAGCAAATTCTTCCTGAACCAATATTACAACTTGCTGAATAGAAGGAGTTCTAGTTATGATGTCGATTAATGGTGAAGAAATCTGATACGGTATATTGGCAACGACTTTGTTTGCCTTAGGCCACTTTACTTGAAGGGCATCTCCTTCGACCAATTCTAGGGCAGGAAAAGTGTCTCTAAGATATTCACAAATCCCCGGATCTATTTCGATTGGTGTCAAAGTACAACCTGTATCTAGCAACCTTTCAGTCAACACACCGGGCCCTGGTCCAATCTCAATTACGTGGTCATCAGGCTTGATGTCTGCTAATTTCATAGTTTCATCAAGCACTTCTTCATTATTCAAAAAATGCTGACCGAGAGATTTTACATTATCCTGACGCATCCGCAGTCGGTCAATCAAAACCCGGGCTCCATGGCCCATAGATTTACTCCTCCTGTCTCAAAAGAAGGTCTAGCAGACGAGGTTGTAGACTTCTATCCTCGATTTCAGAAACGAATCTCTTGGCCAACAATTCGGCAGCGTTAATGTTGCAGTCTTCGTTTAGTTGAGCAAATCCTTCCCAACCAACTCTTCCACGGCTGGAAACCATATCCATCGCTTTCTTGTTACCTACTCCCGGTAACAATTCAAACGCATGCATCTTCAACGACAAGTTTCCTGCACGGTTGAAGAATTGTTGAATAAAAATATCTGGCTCGTCTTCAATGATTTGCTGAATAACAACCGGTAATTCAATCGATGCTGCATTAGATAGGTCACGAATACGCGCAAATCCAAGAATGTCTTGGACTACATCTCTCTTTGAATGATCGATGCCCATGTACAATTTTGTACCAACCGCTTGCAAACCAGAATTTGATTTAGGCCTGATTCGAATAACGTGAAGAGCCGGTTCAGTAACTACAACCAGCACTCCATCCGATTCTGGTTGGTCGATAACTCTACACCATTCAACCTTCAATAGTGGGTCAGGTTGATCCGAGCGATGGTTGTTCCTACGCTGCCCGCCTCTACGATCGTCACGCATATGCTCACTACCGGGGGGTCGGGGTTTCATTCAACACCGACGTGCTGGCGAACGATGTCTAGAACTGCTTCGACATCACTACCTTCAATCGAGATACGACGGCTAGCAATTACTGCTCTTACGTCGTCGGAATGCATTGGCATTAATTCTGCTAGTTTAGCAGCCAATTCTGGGTACTTCTGGAATAATTCAATCTCCATAATTGCATTGAATATATCTGCGAAGACCTTTGAATCTGTAGCGTAGCCATTACGGTTATCGCTAGCTGCCCACTCTGCATGTTGCAAAGCTGCTTTCTGTTCATAGGTCAAGAAGCCACGGCGCTGTTGAGCATCCAATAGCATGTCTCTGACTGAGGAATAGTCTGTGAAAGTTCCTTCATCATCCATGATAATCACTCCAATGGGCGAAGATGTTCAGGGCGTGCAACAACTGTCTTCTGCATGTTGCCATCCTTGACTGCGACGACCCAAGCCTTGCCTTGGCGGCCTTGGATAAATCCAGTTCTTCCTTGGAATCTGCGGTGAGGCATACCCATCTGTTGACCGCCATCTAGAACGATAGCAACACGGTCGCCTTCAGCGTACTCGTGCATGATACGGCTGATGTTTACACGCCCTCTTTCGTGACGTCTACGGCGTAGGATAGAACGGGTGCCTTGGCGTTGTCCTTTTGATCGCTGCATGGTTATCGCATCCTGCTTCTAGTGTCATTAGACCATTCGAAGCAACCTGCCGACCTGCCCAACCCATATAAGCACCGCGATACGCTAATCAGCGTGAATATCGGCCACATCGAGCCATTCAACACTACATTTTGCCTTGATTAACGATGCGATGGAAGGTTGAGTTCTGCCGCCGTCTCCGTGAACTGTTTCTTTGACATAGGTTCCAGATTCACACCTTAGGCTGAATTCTGCAATGAGATTTCCTTCTTCATCAACCCCTATTGATGGATTGGATGTTTCCATAACTTTTCGCTTGCGGATTTTATCTGCTCTGCGATGAGCTACTCTTTCTGGAGTGCGTTGAGCCAGTGTGCAACCCTGGAGTTTTTGCATGATTTCCATGACAAATTCCTGTTCAGGAAGAGGTAATGTTTCTTCCTTGAATGAAGACAATCTTTCGATTAATACATCTTTAGTTCCACTCTTTGGAAGACCTTTTTCTTCACACAAAGCAACCAATTCTGCCTTTTTTAGTTGAGAGTAATCGACTTCCTCTTCTTCGACTTTATCTTCACGCTTTTTACCACGATGGTGGTCCTTTCTGCGTCGGTTTCGGTCTTGGTTATTCTTTGGTATCTCCATAACCTGAGTTAGAACATCAAATTCTGTTTGAGTAATAGGTTCTATCTTGTATCGAATCGTGTATGATTTCTCTGCAGGAGTGTCTTTAATTCTCACTACTTCACTTCTATTTGAGTGTCGCATGTCTGAAACTTCTAAGCGGCCAGATGCTGCTTCGTTAATCGTTTTCATAATCAAATCACTATCGATTTCTCTCTTGATTGGGTTTTTCATTTCAATAACAAACGGACGACCTCTTCCTAAGCACCTAACATCGATATCTTCACGGCCCATTCCGTGGAATGCGTGTTCCTTACTACCAAAAATTTCCAACAAAGGATCTCCGATCAATCCCTGAACTGAGGATTGATATTGCATTCCTGTTTGGTCACATCGTTGACATCCGCGACCTTTGCATGAACGACAAGGCCATTTGGTCTGAGGAATCCCTCGCTCCAATTTGCGATATCTACCATACATGTAATGGGAGCGAATATCCAATTCAACAGTCAGAGTAAGTACATCCAATAATGCCAGAATCTCGGGTTTGTCGATTACTAACTTCGACTTGATTCCAAGGTCGTTCAACTGATGTGCCACTTCTTCAACCAGACTAGATTTCAGAGGTGATGAACCACCTGCTCCAAACCTCTTACGAAGGTGGTCTTCGGCTTCGGTTTGGTCCTTAGGAATGCGCGCACCCAATTGCAATCTAGAGCACTCGCGCTCACCTATTGCTTCTTTGATTAATTCTGCTAACAATGGTGCCTCTTCAAACAAATTCTCACAGAATGGACAAAGAGGTTCATTTTCCCTAGCCTGAGCCATGGTTGAATCCGTCTCGACGACTAAATTCCTAACCTCAAGTCCAGATTCTAGGTTCGATTGACCAAATCGCTTCTTACCGCCAATTCTACCTAAACAATGATTGCAAGTTCCAATCCTAACAAGATGTTTGAGACCTGCGGGCCTAGGAGCCGCAGGTATCTCTTCTTCTCCTGTATCTAGTTGCAGGTTTTCTTCATCCCATTCAGGTTCTGTAACGATTTCTGAGTCTTCTCCTGAATCATCCCATAACGAATAATCGGTTGAGCCGAAACCTGCATTTGCATATGACATCCAGTCATCTTCGTCTTCGGAATTATCCTTTGAAGCATCCTTATCTGACATAATATCACCATTCCAAGAAGGGGCCAACCCCGTACTGGAACGCATCGCCCACAAGCCACCTATTCAAAACTCCTTCCTTTGACAGTGGGATGGTTCAAGAACCATGGACGCTCATGTTGATTTATGGCGGGAGAAGCGGTTGAGGTTGGGCAATTTGTGGCCCTTGCTCGAAGGGCTCTTGTGAATGAGCCATATCTCTCTAATGCCGCAATTATTGGTGAACTTACCAAACTAACATTAGCACGTTCAGGGCACAGTTATTTCACGCTCACAGATCGTAATGGATCGATTGATTGTGTATTGTTTGGAGGGAATAATTCATTCCAGTCTCAAGGCATCAAGGAAGGGACGAAAATCGTCGCATTGGGTGGTATTGATGTATATGTCAAAACCGGAAGAATGCAATTCAAAGCAAGCCGTGTTCAACCTGTGAAAAGTATAGGAGAATTGGAAAAGGCACGACAGGAATTAATTCAAAAATGGCGTGCTGATGGGACGATGGATAGACCTAGAAAATCGGCCCCATTAATTCCAAAGAGATTGCATATCATTACTGGTGGCGGCAGTGCTGCATTATCAGATATGGAAAGACTCATCTCAGACCGCTGGCCGAATTTTTCTTACACGGTTATTCCAGTTCTAGTGCAGGGAAATGAATCGCCTGGACAGATTGTTCAAGCTATCAAAATTGCAGAAAAAAATGCAGATTTGATAATAGTTGGTAGAGGGGGAGGTTCTCCCGAAGACCTTTGGTCGTTCAATCTAGAATCTGTTTGTCAAGCGATGATTGATTGTAGTGTCCCTGTTGTCAGTGCCGTAGGACATGAGTCTGATTTTCTAGTGAGCGATATGATTGCCGATATCAGGGCATCAACTCCTTCTAACGCAATAGAAAGAGTCATCCCAATCAAAGAAGATTTAGTTGGACTAATCGCTCAAACTAGCGACAGACTAGATTTTGCAATAGATAGATTATTCACGCGTCATAATGACAAGATTTCCAACCTTATATTCAGATTGAGTTCAGCACCAATGAAAGGAATTGCTAACGCAAAATTGAGACATTCACAACTATCTAACAAAGTTCATTCTGCAATCGATAGGCGGTTGCTGCAAGAGAAAAGTCGCCTGAATGCTTTGCAATCCATATTGTCTTCCACCAATCCATCAAAGGTACTCGAGAGAGGTTACTCTATGGCTATTGATGAACAAGGAACACCTGTTACCAGCATCGTCGGTTTGAAACAGGGAGACCTTCTCACAGTGGTGTTACAGGATGGACAGGTAGATACCGAGGTGAAAGAATGAGTTACTCTGAATCAATGAAAAGATTGGAAGAAATTGTCGCAGCACTCGAAGCTGGAGGAACTGGACTAGACGAGACACTGAAACTCTTCGAAGAAGGGTCTAAGTTGCTGAAATCCTGTCAGGCTGAACTTGCTGAAGCTGAAGGCAAGGTCGAGAAATTACGCTTGGAGGATGTTGAGTGAGTAGAAAACATGCAGCTCTTCAACGAAGGGTTGTACGCTTGGCCGCAGAGTGGTCTGACCCTCATGATGAGTTGCCTTGGGCGAAGCGAGATATCGTTCAAAATATCGATGTCGCAGAAGATGGTGAAGTAACTATCACCGTAAAACCAAGCAGACCTCATTGTCCCTGTTGCTTGCTAGATTTGGATAAATTCAGAACCAAGTTACTGGACACAAAAGGTGTCTCATTTGCTACTCTAAATGTCGTTGGAGTTCCTGCAAGTGATCGCTGGACTCGGACCCTTAATCGGAGTATGTAACAATGAGTGATGAGTGGAATGACCTCGCTCAAAGTGACAAAGAAGGTCCTTCTTTGACAACGCAAATCATTCTGATTGTAGTAGTCAGTTTGATGGTAATGGTATTCTTCCTAGGAATGTGATTATTCCCATTTTTCCCATTGATTGGTTGTATGGTCCCTGTAGTACCAAACACCACTTCCTGCAGGGTGTTCCAAGTATTCATGGCCATCTTCTGGGCTAAGTCTTCCAACCATACTTGCATCTGGAAGCATGCTAGCAACAGGTGCTGCCACTGAGGAATCTTCGTGTGCCCTCATTGCTAATTCCTGTTCTAACAATTCGGTTCTTTCTTCAACATCTGTTGTTTCAGCCAAGCCGAAATAGGCCTCGCTATTCGCTATAGCACCTAGTTGGCTTTCATCCATTCTTTGCAAATCTTCAATCAATGTGACAATCTTTTCTCGAGTTGTTTTCTTGATTTCGTTATTGGTGTATCTGCCTGTTAGGTCAGCTCGCAATTGTTCTAATTCCTGATTCAACATGTTCGAATCATAGTAGTATGCTTGAACTAGAGATTGAAGGTAAATCAACTCTTTTTCTTCCTCACCAGTCAATTTGTGTGAGCGCCTCAAGACCTGTACCCATTTGAAAGCCTCAGGAAGTATTGCTGCGACCATATTAGTCTGAAGCAAAGCAATAAACGCAAGTAAAATTGCACCGAATCCAACAGTTGTAGTTACCGTATCTCTATCACCAGAGAACAGGGATTCAATGAATGACTCTTCAGAATCGGATTCACTTTCTGCCTGAGAAGTAACCTCACACCCATTTTCGTCTACAGAAACCCCTTCCGTAGTATCTGGGCACAAGTCTTCAGAATCGAGGACTCCATCATTATCACTATCCAATGGAATTGTACCGTTGAATTCATCGTATTGATCGGCGATTCCATCATCATCGCCATCAGGGCAACCAAAGATTCCATCTGCAGTAGAGTTGCCAGAAATCGTGGGGCAATGGTCAGCTGATTCGGCATTCTCAACAAATTCTCCGGGGAAATCAATCACGCGTGTAGAGTTCCAAGAGGAATTACCCCAATTATCACCATACCCATCGCCATCTGAATCCATCCATTGAGTTGAAAGATTAGGGAACATGTCAGGATTATTTCCTGAAGCATTGTCTCCGTATCCATCACCATCAGAATCATTTGTTTGAGTTGCATCTGCTGGGAAAGCATCTTCCAAGTCTAAGATTCCGTCATTATCAGAGTCAATGAAATTGTCAACCAAGGGATATTCATCTGCGTTATCTCCTATTCCATCACCATCAGAATCCATAGATTCGTTTGCATTGTTCGGGAACATATCAGCATTATCTCCAACACCATCTCCATCGCTATCAACTGACTCGTTAGCATCCTCTGGGAATGCGTCTTCATTGTCGCCTATGCCATCTAAATCGGTATCGAATTGTTCCATTGCATTTACGGGGAATGCGTCTGCATTATCACCGACTCCATCGCTGTCAGTATCGTGAGTTTCATTTTCATCGAATGGGAATGCATCAAATGTATTTGCATGTCCGTCTCCATCTGAATCTAGACACCCTAAACCAGGGAAGGTCGAGTTACCATATTCATTCGGGCACTCATCAGAATTGTTACCTAGAGGATTATCACCATATCCGTCGCCATCGGTATCATTCCATTGGCTAGAATCTGATGGGAAATGATCCGGGTTGTTTCCGCTGAGATTGTCACCATACCCGTCTGAGTCAGAATCTGTACACTGGGTTGCATCGTAAGGGAACTCATCTGCGTTAACTCCAGATGGATTGTCACCGCAACCATCTCCATCATAATCGCTGAATTGAGTAGGGTCTTCGGGGAAAGCGTCACCTGAGTTACTGTATCCATCACTGTCGTTGTCTGGACAACCTGTTTGGTCAATTGTAGAATCGCCATAGGTTTGAGGACAGTCGTCAGAGGTGTTTGGAATACCATCGCCATCTGAATCATATGTTTCATATTCGAAACTTACAGGAAGGTCGATTTTGCTTCCATTCTCTAGCCAAATAGCCAGATCTACAATTTCTCCGTCAATGTTTCCTGGCGGAGAGGTGAATGTCATTGTCTCATCATCAAGTACAGTTGCAGTTACGTTTCCGTATCCAGCAAACTCGACTTGAACCTCGCCAAGAGGATCATTTGAATTTACGATGTGTTGTATCACCTTGAGGTTTGAATTTGTATCATCATAATATGAAATGTAGATGTTATCATTTGAATCGATTGTGACAGATGGATACATCCCTCCTGATTCATCCAAAGTTGAGAAGCTCCAAGAGGTACCATTGTGATGAGCATACTTCAACTGTTGATTTCCATTATCATAGTAAGCAACATGCAGATTATCCTGAGAATCAATTTCAATTGAAGGGTATTTGCCTACATCTCCATTACTATCCAATACTGTATTTTGCCAAAGATTCGTTTGAGTATTGTAATCCGCGTATCTAAGGTCGCCATTATCATCGTCATAGTACACGATGTGCTTGGCATCATTTGAATCGATTGCAAGGGCTGTGCCATTGTCGATTTCACCTGAACTTCCAGAATCTATAGTGGGTGTGGTCCACGAACTTCCACTCTTGTAACCTAATTCGAGACGGTCGTATGTTTCATCGCAATGAGAGAAAAAGGGTTTATCATTTGAATCAAGCGCGATAGAAGTCCATTCTCCCGTCATATATCCCCACTGAACTATTTCATCAGCCCAAGTTCCTCCAGCTGCTGCTGATTTAGTAGCATACTTAAGATCAAAACTTCGGCCCCAATAAGAAACATGAATCAAATCATTTGAATCAATTATTAGCGAGGAATACATACCCGCTTGACCAGTGCCTCCATCGTCGATCGTACCTCGAGTCCATGAGCCCGCTACATTTGTAGCATACTTTAGGTCCCAAGAATTTAGGTTACCATAAGAAATGTGTACCTTATCGTTGGAATCTACATCAATCGATGTGTATCTTCCAATGTATCCCCCGCCGTTGTCTATTGGATAGTTAGTCCAAGTTCCACCTGCATTGGATGCATACTTCAAATGACCATTTGTTGCATCCCGATATGCAATGTGAAGTTCACCATTAGAATCGGCTACGATTGAGGAGAATTTACCTACGTCTGCAGAAGAATCAATCGTGAAATTTTCCCAAGGGTCCGTTTCCGGGAAAAAGGATGAGAAATCAGAACCTGTTAGAGTTATGTTGTCGCCTCCAAAGTGAGGCCCAGAGCTTGGTGAAATTACCCAACTAGATCGTTCTCCACCTTTATCGTGCTCGCCTTCTTCATGTAATGAATTGAGTTCACCAAAATCCGTAACTATGCAAAAGGTCGTACTCATTATCATTAGAAATGACAACAGATACACTAGATTTCGCATGTAATGTCGTTAAGTAGATACAGTTTAAGGATTGGGTTACACTGATGTAACCTCCTTGGGCAATTGAAGTTAGTAATGATATATTAGAGACAGTTGGTATGTACGATTACATTATGGAAAATGATTGCGACCCAATTTATGGCAAGGTAGACGAACTACTGGAATTGTTGACTAAATCTAAGGGTCTTCACATCCTATTGATATTGCATAAAGCAAATCGTGAACTGGGTTTTACTGATTTAAAGCGGCATGTAGAATCTGCATCAACTACTGTTTCAAGACGATTGTCAGAATTGGAAAAATATGGTTTAGTAGACCGTTGTCAAAATCAAACTAGGCCCAATTCTATGTCCTATGCGCTTACTGAAAAATCAAAATCATTGGCGCCAATCATTCAATCAATGTATGATTGGTGTAAAGTAAATCAATGCTGAGTCAACTGTAGTTTTCTCCATGAGAGCCAGGAATATGCGGGCAATGAAGTAAGTAATACAGATACTATCCAACATATCGCAGAACCGGCATATATTCCGTACTCAGGTAAAGCCCAAGGGGCGATTAAAGAATACATTGCAACCGATGAGCCACCAAGCATCATCGGCCCTGCAGCACCCGTTGGCACATCAGAGCCTTGGGCCATCCATAGTGCAACCATTGTGGTCAGGAAAATCGCTGGGAAGACCGCAGCTAATCCTGCGATTATTGGCATTCCCATCCCAGAGAAATATACCGCGATTCCTATTGCTGTTGCTGCAGCCAATCCTCTCATTACCAGAACATATTTTGTAACTGGATTCTTGCCTTTTGGAGCATTAACAGGAATCCAAGTCATCCATAATCCCAGACCTACAAGACAAACCAAACCTGCGATTCCCACATTACGCTCAGAAATGTGATTCAAGGCCTCGCTGAGAGAAATTGTCATCAAAATAGCCAACACTGTCCAAAATGATAGAGATACAAAAATCATTTTGACTAAAGTTACGTCTTTATTGATTCGAGGATATACTACCCATGATGCTACAAATAGTGCATTCAGAAGCATCCAAAACGGGATTAGAGACATACTGGTTGCTAGATCTTCAGAACCTGCTTCAACATACATGCCAATGGCAGCAGGTACAATTGTAGTTGGGAGCGTCCCAAGTACTCCACCAACAATTCCACCCCATTTTTCTATGGCAACTGTTACTAGAACTGCGACAATTCCTGCAAAGATTGCAGATAGAAGAATTGTCAGCATATTGTATTGGGCATGGTCTCCTCGTATCAAATTATTAGTTCGGTAAAGAACTGATTTTATCTTTCCATTTTGCGAAATTACTTCCAGACCATGATTCGATTAATTCACCATTAGAAAAAATGGCATTAAATGGCAAGATATCAATTTGCGAAACCCACTTATGTTTCATTTTCATTTCTGACATTCCAGGAATATCTAAATTTAATTTCCCAGATATTAGATTCTGTAACTCACTAGAACCTTCGACCTCGATTTGCAATTTCCTACAGTTCTCACAGTTTGTTTTTGAAAACATAACGTAAGATAATTTTGCGTTGAAAAATGTTTCCCAGTTTGTGGAATCGAGAGATACAAAGCCTGTCATGTTTACTCTCCAACAAAATTGTTCACCCCGATGAACACTATAATTCATATGTAACCACATCGAGGATGGGGCATGCACGGAATGGGCGATGAGGCCAAGTGCCCCGTAATGCACGGAGCACACAGCACAAGCAATACTGGAACAAAGAATACTGACTGGTGGCCAAACCAGTTGAACCTGAATATCTTACATCAACACGATACAAAATCCAACCCTATGGATTCTAACTTCGTGTACAAAGATGCTTTCAATTCAATTGACTACTCCGCTCTAAAAGCTGATCTTCACGCATTGATGACCGACAGTCAAGACTGGTGGCCTGCAGACTACGGACATTATGGTCCATTCTTCATTAGAATGACCTGGCACGCTGCTGGAACCTACAGAATTGGTGACGGCCGTGGTGGAGCTGGAACTGGTGCTCAAAGATTCGCACCTCTAAACAGCTGGCCAGACAATGGAAACTTGGACAAGGCACGCAGACTATTGTGGCCAATCAAGCAGAAGTATGGTAACGGGATCAGTTGGGCAGACCTTCTAGTTCTTACCGGAATCGTTGCTATTGAGTCCATGGGTGGACCGGTATTCGGATTCGGAGGAGGGCGCCCAGATATTTGGCATCCTGAAGAAGACATCTACTGGGGTGCAGAAGATGAGTGGCTAGGTGACAACAGATACGGCGATACACGCCAAGATCTCGAGAACCCACTTGCTGCGGTTCAAATGGGACTTATCTATGTCAACCCAGAAGGGCCAAATGGAAACCCAGACCCTCTCTTGAGCGCACAAGACATCAGAGAAACCTTCGCTAGAATGGCTATGGACGATGAGGAAACCGTCGCTCTAACCGCTGGCGGACACACATTCGGTAAGGCTCACGGTGCAGGAGATGCTGCAAATGTTGGTTCTGAACCTGAAGGCTCCGGAATTGAAGAGCAAGGATTCGGATGGATGAGTACTCACGGATCTGGTAAGGGCAGAGATACCATCACCTCAGGTATCGAAGGTGCATGGACCGCTAACCCTACACAATGGGATAACGGATACTTTGACCTTCTATTCAAGTATGAAGATAACTGGATGTTAGTCAAGAGCCCTGCTGGTGCAAATCAATGGACTCCTGAGAACCCAGATGAAGAAGATATGGCACCAGATGCTGAAGATGCTTCAATGAAGGTTCCAACCATGATGACCACCGCAGATATGGCAATGATTCGTGACCCTGAATACAGAAAGATTTCCAAGCACTTCCATGANAACCCTGATGCTTTCGGCGATGCATTCGCAAGAGCTTGGTTCAAGTTGCTACATCGTGACATGGGACCAAAGTCAAGGTACCTAGGGCCTGATGTCCCTGAAGAAGATTTGATTTGGCAAGACCCAGTTCCTGCAGGTAGCACATCCTACGATGTAAATGCGGTCAAGGACGCTATCAAGTCTAGTGGCCTTTCAATCGCTGAGATGGTCGAAACTGCGTGGGCAAGTGCATCCACATTCCGTGGCTCTGACAATCGTGGTGGAGCAAATGGCGCTCGCATCAGACTTGCTCCTCAAAAGGACTGGGAAGCAAACAAGCCAGAACAACTATCCAAGGTACTAGCAACTCTTACAGGAATTGCTCAAGCAAATGGAGCAAGCGTAGCAGATACTATCGTACTAGCAGGTAACGTTGGAATCGAAATGGCAAGTGGCGCAGATGTTCCATTCATGCCTGGTCGAGGAGATGCAACTGCTGAACAGACCGATGTTGATTCGTTCGCTGTTCTAGAACCACGTTCCTGTGGATTCAGAAACTTCCTGAAGAAGAACTACGCTGTAAGCCCTGAAGAAATGATGCTGGATAAGGCACAACTTCTGGGATTGACTGCACCTGAAATGACAGTTCTTGTCGGTGGAATGAGATCACTCGGAGTTTCTTCCGATAACAGAGGTCTGTTCGCTGATGGCTCAAGCCTATCCAACGAGTGGTTCAACACTCTGATGGATATGAATGTCAAGTGGACTCCAACTGGAAGCAATTCTTACGACGCTCACGACCGCTCCACTGGAGAAAAGGTCCGAAGCGCTACAAGATACGACCTAGTATTCGGAAGCAATTCACAACTTCGTGCAATTGCTGAAGTTTATGCACAGGATGATAGCAAGGACAAGTTCGTTGCTGACTTCATCGCAGCATGGAACAAGGTAATGAACGCTGATAGATTCTGATTTCGATCTGGAAAATACAGAAAGCGATATACACCGAGGACCAATCGGTGAAGCATGATTCAATACTCTTGTGCATCATGTGGAATGGGCGTAGTCGGAATGAAGTGTGCTAATTGCAACTGTGATATGGTACCTGACACTATTACAAAGGCCGATGGAACCACTGTTTCAGTAACTAAGTGCCCTGAAGGCTGTGGCAAAATCAAGTCTCCAATGTGCTGTGGCACAGATATGACCTGTGCAATTTGATTATTCAAATGGGTCGAGATTGATTAGTTGTTCAACATCAATTCTCTTGTAACCGCGTTCGTCTGCATTTTCTGCTGCCTTTACTAGCATTCTGCGAATCCATCCAAGCATCATCAGATCTTTCATTTTGTCAATTGCATCGATGAAAGCCGCTGGATTGGAACCTAATTGTGCATGTTCTCTGATATTCTGTCCTACTTCATCTACAACTTCGTAGTACCATAGTAACAACTCTTCTATTGCAGCATCGGTAACTTGCATACCCGCAAACGAACGAGCCATCTTTCTAACCACTGAAGGAGTTAGAGCGGAGCCACTAATTTGCCCATCCAGAATGTCCTCTTCTACTTCTATTGCAGTTGTTTCATCCGTTGAATCCTCTTCTGAAGGCTGGGATGTAACCGCTGAAAGGTGACGTGGTTTGATCGTATTGACTCTGTCTTTTGCAGCTGCACTTTCAGCAGCGTTGAGGATTTTCTTAAGATAGGTTTCAAGATGTTCAATTCCTGCTTGGACTGCCTCAGAACCTACGCTTTCTAATTCCCCTAGTCTCTCAATCATTAGTTCTCGAGTACGGTTGTAATTCAAACGAGTTCTCTTGGTATCGTCCAAGGTTTTCTTATCTGGAGTTGCTGCTAATGTGGCAGATTCCATAGCAGGAACCATCCTGTTAACTTCTGCAACTAGCATTTCAACCAGCTGTTCTTTGACTGCTCCAGACAATCTCATGTCTGTAAACCCGGATGATACGAACCCGATATGACTTGTTGAATACGGCTTTGCCATCTACTCCACCAGTCCGTCCTCACGGCCGATGGCTTGTGAGACTTCCCATGCATGAAGACATTCATGTCCGCCCAGGAAACCACCTGCTTCCCTTGAAGGGCCGATAAATTCGGAAGCACAAAATTGACAATAAACATGAACTATCATTTCATTGAAATAAGTACCATTAGATGTTACTCGCTTAACGATTCTTTTTCCAATATCCGACTCATCCCAGTCGCTGGTTTTCTCTGTAAAATCTTCATCAACAACTATTTTTTCTGCCATAATATCACCATTCATTAATCCAAGGAATCGCTCCATCTGCAGTGATAGGACGCATTCCTTCTTCATCCCTTACCCAAGTGTCTTCACTACCGATGCTACCATCCAAGTGAACGACTTTGGGTTCGATTGCCATGACTCCTCCAATAGGAAGAGGGCGGTCAAACCCTTCTGCTACTACTGGGGATTCATCGAGTTGTAAACCTACAGAATGGCCTAAAAATTTGGACTGATCTGGTGCCATACCCATGAGATGGCCTCCATGTCCCAATTCTACTGCTAAACCATGTCCTTTGCGCCAAGCTTCTGAGCAATCTAGACCCTGGTCTAAAACATCGACAACTTCCTCTTTGACCGCTAACATATCTTCTAATCTCTCTTCCCAAATGGTTGGAAGCGAGCCTGCTACAAACATCCTTGTTGTATCGACAACATATCCTCTGTGAAGATGAACTAAATCGACAAGAACTGGTTCATTGGCCTTGATTTTGGTGAATCCACTCCCCATTGAGGACATTGGGTGAGGGCCTGTGCCTCCAATAGCAGAATCAAAGAATGAAGGGATTCCTCCTGCTCTTCCAGCAACAATTACACCTCTGTCGCATTGTAATGGGAATCTGCGCATCTGCACATTCCCACCAAAGCCAGCCGCTCTGCTTACTGCCTCTGCGGCAGCAACCAATTCTATCTCAGGAACTCCTTCACCACCTACTGCTTGGACTGCTTCAAACATTGCCATCTGTACTTCTGCACCTTCAGACATCATCTGTAATTCCCAATCACTTTTCACTTCTCTTTGTGAATGGATAATTTGTGAACAATCCTTGGTAGCTTCGACCTTAGATGCAAAACGGCTTGCAAACCCGTGAGGTAGTTCAGCAAATTGCATCGAAGGTATGCAGCCAATATCTTGTGAGAAAGAAGCCATTCGCGGAAATGACTCTACCGTATGAGGTGAGTCAGAGCCGCCAGATTCATGCTTAGCTCGGGAAAGTGATCTACGAACAAATAGTCTTGCCTCACCATCTGCAGTGATTAGCAGTGAGCCGTTTTGACGCCCTCCTGCATAGTAGTACAAATCTACAGGAGTTTGGATTAAAGCCGCTTCATGACCTTCTTTTGATAGGCGAGATGCTAGTTCAGATTGTCTAGCTTCTAATTCACTAACCGGCACTCTCCAGTCTTCACCTTCGGGGCCAACCAAGGTATCCAGTTCGCCCTCCATGCCCCATTCCTAGTGCCACCAGTTCAAAACGACTTCCGTTGGAGGGAATAATTACTTATGGTGCATGCACTAGCGCCATAACATGCATACAGCAGCAAAAGTAATGCTTATCTTAGGCGGAGTAACTACAGTAATTGGAATAATTATGTTCGTAGTTGGTGGAATGGGAATGGATTTTGACCCAATGAACGACAACTTATACGAAGGAAAGTCCGGTTCGTTTGACGGCGATGGTGACGTTTGGTTCGGTGTTTATACTGAAGCAAGTTGTGATTCGGCTGAAGTTCAAATCACAGACTCATTTGGCGACGATATGATCTTCGATTGGGAATGTGATAATGATGAAGAACTAGAACTTACTTATTTGGGCGGTTGGTATGCTGAGGAATCAGATACATACACCATCTCTTCAAATGTAAACATTGCAATCTCAGATAATGGCGAATACCTAGAAGAAGCAGTTGGCGGCTTCTTTGCAGTTATCGGCTCATTCGGAATTTTAGCATGTGGTGGCTGTTTCCTACTACTTGGTGGAATATTTGCACTTACTCTGAAGACTCAACAACCAGTAGTAGTAGTTCAACAACAAGGAGCACCAATGATGGGAACTCCTGCTGCGACACAAATGGCTGCACCACAGATGCAACAACCTGCACAATACCAGCAACCGGTCCAGGAATATCAACAACCGCCTCAAGGCGGAATGTGATTAGTTTACTTCGATTACATTAGTCGAAGATGGGCTTTGTGTATTGGCTAAGCGTTGCTCAGCTATTTCGCAGTATTCCGATGATAGATCGCATCCAATGTATTTGCGTCCAGTCAGCTTTGCTGCTACCGCGGTAGTACCAGAACCAAGGAATGGGTCAAGAACTACATCTCCTGTGAATGTGAACATTTCGATACAGCGTTTTGGCAATTCAACAGGGAAAGGTGCGGGATGGTTTACCCGCTTTGCTGATTCGGTGGAGAATGACCATATCGACTTGGTCTGTTTGATGAAATCCTCTTTGCTGATCGTATCTATTCTGCCCTCTGCCCTTTCCTGTTTTGTTCGAGGCAATTTGTAATCGCCTTTGGAAAATATCAGCAGATATTCATGAATATCTCTTAGACACGGATTTGATGCTGATTGGAAGGAACCCCAGGCACAAGATGAACCTGCACTGGCCGACTTATCCCAGATGACCTCTCCTCTGTGCATAAATCCAATTTCATGCATTATCAAATTGATATGACTAGATAGGGGAATGTATGGCTTGCGACCAAGGTTTGCAATGTTGATTACCATTCTTCCACCAGGAGAAAGCACTCGGTAACATTCAGCGAATACATCGTGCAATAAACGCAAGTATTCGGTTAGAGATAGGTCCTCATCATACGCTTTAGATGCGTTGTATGGAGGAGATGTCACAACTAATTGCACACAATTATCTGGGATTGGTAACTCCTTAGAATCACAATTAATCACTAAATTTTCTAATTCCTCAGGCAAAGGCTGCTGCTCTCCAACGTCTCTTTGAGATACGAGGGAATCATACATTCTCGAATTATAATAGATAGAGGAGTCATGACCTTCTCTCTTAGATACTCCAAAAGAGGATGTTGTAGTTTTAGCACGTTTACGAGGTCCTTCGAAAGAATCCTCGCGCGTCATGGCTGTAATCGCTTCACATCAGTATATGACTTTTCGCGCCTTTGCTATTGCAATGACGCGCGTTTGGACCGGTCGTATCAAAAACCGTGGGCTAGTGGGATTGGTAATGGCAAAGGTCCTCAACCTCGATGAGGTAGACCTCGATGGTCGCACTGTACTGGTGCGCGTTGACATCAATTCGCCATTGGATCCTGTAACAAATGTATTCTTGGATGATACTCGTATCAAAAGAATCATCCCTACTTTGAACAAATTGTCAAAATCAAAAGTTGTTCTTCTAGCCCACCAATCCAGACCTGGAAAGAAAGATTTCACATCCACTTTAGGTCATTCTAGAGAACTAGGAAGATTGCTAGGTCGAACTGTAAAATGGGTTGATGACATCTATGGCAAGAAGGCTTTGACAGCTATTGAAAGCCTAGAAGATGGAGAGTTATTGATGCTCAATAATGTCCGAATGGATGAAGAAGAAATCAGTACAAAGGGCGATTTTGATGTTATGGCTCAAACCCAAATGGTGCAAAACCTTTCGATGATTGCAGACGCATTTGTCAACGATGCCTTCGCGTGCGCACACAGGAGTTCCCCTTCTATCGTTGGATTTACCAACACATTGCCATGCATTGCTGGCGAATTGATGAACTATGAATTATCTAAACTATCACAAGCATTAGACAATCCAGCACGCCCATGTATCGCCGTTCTTGGCGGAGTCAAGGTTGATGATTCAGTAATCGTTGCTGATAACATGTTACGGAATGATGTTTGCGATCATATTTGGGTGACTGGTGGTGTTGCGAATCTATTCCTGTTCATTTCTGGAATTGACATCGGTGATGTGAATGTTGACTTCTTGAAAGGTGAATTGAAAGGCTCTTGGGATAGCACCATTGCAATGGCTAGCGAATTGCTGATGGATTATCCAGAATGCATCATTATGCCTAGTGATGTTGCACTTCATTTGGAAGGTAACCGTGTTGATGAGCCTCTAAAGAATCTACCACTTGAGGGACAAATATTTGACATGGGAATCACCAGTATTCAGTCTCTATCTAGAGCGATTAAGAGTGCTGGAACAATCATTCTAAACGGCCCCGCTGGAGTATTCGAATTGTCAGACTTCGCTCTAGGCACTGTGGAAATGCTGAACGCTTGTGCTGAAGGCGATGGATATTCTGTTATGGGCGGAGGTCACACTGCCACACTTGTTAGCAAGCGTGGACTTGCAGACAAGATGGGGCACGTATCTACTGGTGGAGGAGCATGTTTAGATTTGCTCGCAGGCAGAACCCTACCAGGAGTAGCTTCTCTAGAAGAATCTGCAAAGCAATTTAGATTCTCAATCTCCAAACCTCTAGACCACCAATGAGATAGGAGATAGAAATGTTTCCAGAATGGATTACGGTTTTGGCCAGAGACCACCAATCGGATGTCCTAAGACTGAACGATTCGTTGAAATTGAGAGGTGACTCATTATTGGACCCTGAGGTGCCTCCTCACACATTTGTTGGAGACATTAAACGTATGAAAACGAATGACTGCGTCCTCCTACTTGGGATAAATCCCAAAAGAAATCATGATGAGAAATTTCAACGTGTAAATCTTGATTTACCAAAAAAATGTATTTCTAATTATCATCAGACTAAGGATGGTAATTCGCTACAGGAGCTATGGGATTTTCAGACCAATTATTTCCTGAGAGATGAAAGAAACCGCACTTATTTCAACAAATATGGTGATTGGTTGGGGAAAAATTGGTTCCGAAATACATACGACCAATATGGTGGTAATGAGGCAAAACAGATGGTATGTCATAGACACCTAATTGAAGTTGACACCGTGCAGTATTTTTCTCACAAAACTGGTCTAAATCCAGAGATTTTGGCTGATTTAATTGAGAGCGACCCTGCATTAATTGCAAACATGAAAATGATAGAAACGATTATTGAAAAAATTCAACCAAGATGGATTCAGATTACTGGAAAATCCGGATGGACGATCGTTGAACGACTTTTTGGAATTGGTGAATTCACCGAAACCAATCCTGGGCTGAAAAAGGGAACTGAGATCAGAATGGGCTATCTGAAAATAGGTGAACGAATTACACCAGTATTGATGCACAAATTTTTCGGGAGCATGGCAGGAATTAATTCTAATGTTGAAAAAGAGCAAGTTGCTAAAGCATGGGATGAATGGATGATTTCACAAAACTTGTGAAGAAATTTTCGTGGGGTTTTTGAATACCTCAACAATGAATCAATATGGTTGGCGCAATGAAAATTAAACGAGAATTGATTCCGATTCAAAAAATAATATCAGTTGCGTGTAGAGATTTTATGGCGTTTAGAGGACTCCATAATTTTGAGTTCCAGGACGGCATCAACACAATTGTTGGTGGAAGCGCTAGCGGTAAAACATCGTTGATCACTGTAATGATTCAGTGCTTATCTACTGAACGAAGCAGGCATTGGACCAAGGTTTGGAATCCTTACATTAGCGAAAAACCTTCCTTGCTAGAAATGAGATTCATTGCCGACGACAAAATGCATTACATTCGTAGAGTTATGGAGAATGATAATACTACTGATTTACATCTTTACATTGGAGAAGGTAAAAATCGATTATTTTACCGAGACGGTGAAGTGATTGAGTATCTTGGCAAACTGAAACCAGTATTCGTAGTAGACCACTTAGAAGCGCAGCGGAGTGATTTCTTTTACTGGACCAGAGGCAAGACTGCACAAATCAATCCGATGTTCACTAAATCAAAACATCTTATTGAACGGTTAAATTCGCATTTACCATTGATAAACAATTCAATATCCAATATCGAAATAGAAGGCAGAGATGTTTACTGTAGATACAAAGATGGCTCGAAGGTTCACTTAGCAGCTCTCTCTCTAGGGAATACTAAGTTGATATTCGTACTTGGAAAACTGTTTAACATCCTTACGAGAATAGATGAAGATGATTTGTCTAAAGTGATTCTAATCGATGAAATCGAAATGGGATTTGATCGTTCTACACTGAAAAAAATGAATGAGGTTTTCAACAAGTTAGCAGAAGATTATGATTGCCAATTCATGATTACTTCACGATTTCGAAACGGTAGACGAAACCCCATAAGGTTGAATAGAACTAGAGTTCCAAGATATTACAATCTAGACCTGAATAACTCACAAAAAAGAAAATACATTTTCAAGAATCCACCCTTCACTACAAAGACAATCTCGAGTTGGGGGTCATCTAAGTGGAAACCATAAGAGAAATCTCTTCCTTCTCACATGACGGAATCAATCAAATGTGGTATCCATTTTCAGCTAAATTGAAACCCTATAGCACGATTATTGGTGCAGCGTATTACTACGAAATCGGTGAATTGATTGGCTTGATAAGGTCGATGTTTGCCACCAATAACCATCATCCAGAAATCCTATCAAAACCTAATGTTAGAATGACAAAAAGATACCTGACGGGCTCTAGCCCTCCAAAGACTGTATGCTCTATCACATTCAAAACCGACCAGAATGAATACAAATTACAAAGATGCTTTTATGAGCAATATTCGGTAGAGGCAAAGTTACACAAAATAGGAACAGATATTGTTTATCATGGTCAAAATGCAATTCAAGTACTCACCAAGTTTCACAAACCATTAATCGTTTCAGACGAACATCTATTCCGAAGTAATTCATCTATCTTCAAGCCAATAAATGACTATTCTCGCAAAACACTGGTAGCTCTAGCAAACAATTGGCTCAGGATGGTAGGAATCGGCGATTCTAGTTTCGATATCGATTACGAGGGGAGATGGTCCCTTAGAGGTGATTTCAGCCACTTCTATGTTGGAAGACATCACAGAGCAAAGATGCCATCCGTTCACAATTTGTTTTCCAAATTAGCACAGGCCGTGATGAAAAAAAGAACGTATTCAATGTGCGTACCCATTTGCTGTCCATTTGACATCGAGACGCTAAACAATTTCGAAGCGATAGCTGTAATCGACTTGATCAAGCATGTCTGCAAAGAAGAGGGGATACAATTCATTGTGGCAATGAATTCCAATAACAAAATTAACTCTATGATCGATGCGGTCGAAGCGCCAAATCTCTCAATCTATGAAACATAATCACAGTGATATTTGAAGAGTGTTAAATATGAGGCAAGGCAAGGAGTATTTGCATCCCGAAGGGTGCAAAAAACCTCTCAATAAGCCCACTCTTTTTTTCTTCTTCATACGTAGTATGAAGAAGAAGAAAAAAAGAGTGTGGGCGCAATAGATTTACTCAACCATATTGGATTTAGTAGAACCTCCGATTTACAAAATCGGATTGGTAAAATCCGTGAAAAATGGGCGTGTTTAAGTATGACCTTTGACGCAATATAATGGTGGTCGGCAGAATCTTCTCCCGACCGCACCAAGGTGCCTAGACTTGAATCGAAAATAACCGAATAACTGAGCAACATTACATCAGAAATACGGCGTTTTTATTCACTCTTCACAACAAATAAAGGAGGATATGATATGACAACAATTTACAAAGCGATACCTGAAGAAACAGAGATCAACATTACCTACCTTAACGAGAGTCTACGCTTTATTGGCAACGATGCTGAGATTATCAACATCGACGACGTTCAATATGGCCACACATTGATTATCGACGAGGCTTCATCTCTAAAGGAGATCAACATAAAGAAGCCAGGAGCCACCATCTCATTCAGTTCATTCCCAAAACAGACTGTCAGAATCAAGGGTGCTTTCGAAGAAGTCAGAATCCAGGACAAGAAGGACCACTATGCGCTTCATCGATTTGGCTCAAATCCAACATTGCCTCTGGACACTTTGTGGGGCGCAATAGTAACTAACGACCATGAGGTCGATTGTGCTGGAATTGACGCTCTGATTATGAAAACACAAGGCATCTCCGATCTAGAAGTGAAAGATGACCTTTCACATATTTCCATCATCGGCGATAAGTCTCTAAACAGCATCAAAGTTACAGGTAAGCGCATAATCCGTAGTTTTACAGTTCACCAAGGACCTGCACTTCAATCATTGAATATTCAACGTAGAGTCCTAACCTGTTCACTCAAGAGATGTCCGTTTATTGATACGATAATTGGATTTGGAGATAGGTTAGATCTACAACCAAAGCCTAGGAAAAAGAACACATTGTCAATAGGTGGATTCTGGCATCAAGTTCCCGAATGGTATGACTTACAAGTTGCACTTCTTCAAATCCCTCATTTCAAAGCTCATCTAACCGCTGAAGAGATTATCAGTTGTGCAGACATGGGCGGAGTATCGATAATTCCCTACAGTTACGATGGCCAAGGAGGATTGGTTCGTTTCTCTAACACCTTGGGCATGGATATTGATGAGTTATCATTTGGGATTCCAATTACAGATTTCATCCAACTAATCCAAGATGGTGACGAAGCTGAATTTAACTTACTTCGTTCCTGGTGTTCCAACAATCTCAGTTGGTTCGACCAATACAAAGTGATGCGAATCCTAGCATCATTAATTTCCAACGGCTATGATAGTGGGGCGATTATTAGACTTAGAAATCACATTTCTGAGATGAACACTAGCATGCCGAAATTGATTATTGGTTCAGTCAATGATGGCAACCAAGGTGGAAAGTGGAACCCTCTGTTCTCTGGAGATTCCAATGAGTGGGAGACTCCGAATAATTCAGTAATGCCATTTGGAAGAGTAGATTTGGAGATTTGGTTGCATACTGAACTTGGAATCGAATTCCTAGGAATGGACCATCAAACACATAACTTCCAGAACAGATACATGCGCAGAAGACATTTGGGCGAAAACGGGGTTGTAAGAAACCTGCTAGTAGCAACTCTTAGCGCAGCCAATACCGTAGGTCGTAATTCTGCTGCTGAGAGGAAACTCACCGAATTGGCAGAGAGTTTGTACACCAACCCTCTCATCAATTCAGATCCGTTCTGTTGTGAATTCACAGTTTATCATCTCACAGTGTCTAGAGTAGCGACTAAGCCGATTATTAGAGCACTAATTGATGGTATTATGGGAATGGCTGCTGCCGCCTGGAAGCGAGCCGCCTTAATCATTGGAATAGTCGACACAACCAATTCACCTCGTGCAAGAATGGCTTTGAAGAGACTGGCTTCTGATAAGGAATTAAGTTTCGAAGAGTCTACACTGATCAGTGCCATTTCCGTAAGTGGAAGAAGAGCATTTGACACGGGCAAAGTGGCCAAGCCAACATGGCCATATCTCAAGAGTTGGCAAACACAATACAGTAAGTAAGGAGGAAAAAAAATGAACGTAACAAGCATTGCAAAAGCGAAAAAAGTACTACAACACCAACTGGATATCCTATGGGATAATCCAAAGAAAGCGGGGCTAGTTCCTCCACTGATGATTTGGGGTCCACCAGGAATTGGTAAGTCCACATTCATTCGAAACCTGTGCAAGGAGAATGGCATCGGATTCATCGATGTTAGACTTGCTCAAAGAGAACCTGTAGATATCCGTGGATTACCTGTTCCTAGAGATGACAAACAGGGAATCGATTGGATTGTGTCTTCAGAATGGCCACGTGCTGAGGATGAAGATACACCCGAAAAAGGAATCATTCTATTCGATGAGATAACCGCTGCCGACAGTACTCTGCAAGTAGCGGCATACGAGTTTATCCTTGACAGAAGACTTGGGCAATTGTACGAGGTTCCTGATGGATGGTACATCGTAGCTGCAGGAAATCGTACAGGGGATGCTGCGGTTGCTAGAACTATGTCGAGCGCTCTGGCAAACAGATTCTGCCATCTAGAAGTAGGTGCTAACTCTGCTAGTTGGCTGGATTGGGCACTAATCAACAACATTGACCCCAGAGTCACAGGATTCATTCGATACCTGCCTCAGAAATTGTTCTCTATGGAAGGCAACAAAGAGAGAGGGTGGCCAAGTCCAAGAAGTTGGGAAAGAGTTGCTATGGAAATGGAATTAGCAGACCAGAAAAATCTCGACCAAGATTTGCTACAAATCATCATTGAAGGTCTAATCGGAGATGCTGCTGCGCTAGAATTCATGGGATTCCTAAATTGGAGCGGCAAGATACCTGACGTGGAGAGAATGTTGGCTAAGGAAATCAAAGTCACTATTCCTAAGCGTTCGGATCAACGCCACGCTATGCTTTCGGCGATTGTTCACAATATCCGTCAACGCGACAAGCCTGAAGAATTGTTAGATGGATTATTCGATATCATCTTGAAATTCCCTAACGATTGGGCTCAATTGTTGTATCACGACATTACACTGGTCATGGACAAGCTCGGAAATGATGACTTCTTGGAAGAAATGTTTGACCACCCTAGGCACCAAGAATTAGAAAACAAAATTGTGCTTTGAGGTGATTTAATGTCTGATATCAATGAAAACAAAGTGAACTTCTCCCCTCCAAACCCAGAGGATGAAGCGGCGAAAGTCATCGCTTTGGAAGATTGGACAAATGACCGCATCAAATTGCTTGGTTGGAGACCATTCATAGGGACACTAGCAATGAATCTAGAACTGATACCGGTAGTAGACCATAGATGCCCCACAGCCTCTACAGACGGCAAAAGGATATTCTTCAACCCACATTTTCTTAACGACCTAACAAAGCAAGAACGCCTAACAATTCTTGCCCATGAAATCTGGCATTGTGGAATGTCTCATTTCACCCGTGAACATGGCAGAATTGAAGACCATACGATGTGGAATCATGCAATTGACCACGAGGTCAATTCCTTGCTAGAAGATGATGGTTTCAAAATTCCTAGCCATGCGATTCTATATCGCCCACACAAAGGTAAGTCTGCTGAACAAGTCTTTGAATTGATCAAAAATGGTGAAATCGAAATGCGTGGTCAGTGCTTAGATGAACACGGCAATTCAGCACCAGGAGAAGATTCTGAACCGGGTAACGATGGAACTGACGGATGGTCGACGGTTGAAGTCGATGGTGAAGGCGGAATAACGGCAAAGGTTGATTCAGATTTCCGACCAAGAAGAAGTGATGATGTTTGGAAGGACTGGAAAAACAAGATGATGGCAGCTGCTCAACAATGCAAAGACAAGGGTACAGACATGGGAGTTTACCAATCCCATATCGATGACCTATTCAATTCGAAGATGCCATGGAAAGAAATTCTTAGACAATTTCTCACCCCGATGTTTGACAGTACTAGGAAATGGTTGCCACCCAATAGAAGGCACGTATACAAGAAGGTCTACTTGCCATCTCTACGAAAAGAAAAGCAACTCAATATCGTAATTGCAATCGATACTAGCGGCTCTACTACTGGAGATATTGTGAAGACGTTTGTTAGTGAAGTATTCGCCATTCTAAATTCGTTTGGAGGTTACCAACTGCGTTTGATTCAATGTGACATGAACATCGCAGAAGATGTTATCTTTGACATGGACAATCCGTTTATTCCCGATGATTTCAAACTGAAGGGAGGAGGAGGTACTGACTTCCATCCTGTGTTTGATTTGCTGGCTAAGGACTACGAGCCACCAGAGGTACTTCTGTACCTTACCGATGGCTATGGTTCAGCGCCAAATAAGAAACCCCACTATCCGGTAATCTGGGGAGTGATTGAAGGTGGAGTAAAGCCAGCAGAATGGGGTCAATCGATTGACATAGATCTTGGAGATTGAGGGGCAAATCATCGGGTTTATAACGGTCGAGAGTTAAGTTACTCTGTTAGGGTAGAACAAGAATTGCGACGAAAATAGATTGCAATTTTTGGTCCACTTTTCGACAACAATTGGAGGTTAAAGTATGGCAAATATTAGTGATAACAAAGTATGGAGAATCGTTGCTAGAATCAACGATGAAATTATTGTAAAACAAGCCGTAAGTGTAGAGAAAGCTATGCGCTCGGTAAGGAATGCTGTTTGTCAAAGACTGTGTGACAGTGCTGGAATCGAATATGAATTGGGCTGGTGGAAAGGTCGCAGGCACAAGGACAGAAGAGATTTTGTTGACAATTTTTTGGGCCAACCCTTGTATGTGCTAATCGATGAAGAGGTTGAAGTCGAACTTCACGATGTTCCATACGAAGTTTACACAATCCAACAGGTCCGACTAACCTTCAGAAAGATGACTCTGCTAAGTCCTGACAATATCGATGCCTGGGGGTATTTGCATTGGGGTCCAGGTGATGATGAGAAATTCATGCTACTAGGAAACAAATTGCCAATTCCTCCTCAAATGTGTGCTGGTGAAGACTTCAAAGACGAAGAAGTGATTGCGATTAGTGATGCTCAAACCTGTATTGAAAACTGTCCTAAATGCGAACAAGAGTTACCCTTTGGAACCATTATTCTAATCACTGAACATTTCAGACTAATCCCCGCTCAATGCTGTGGTGAAATGGTCTGGAGTCGTGAACCGGTAGCTGACGAAAACGAAGACTGGGCGTGATATTTTGCGAGGAAGAAGAAACAAAGAAATTGAGAATGAGTTACAATCTGTTCTCAATGATGGAGGCAATGTTTGGGTTATTGGTGACATTCATGGTTATGCTGATACATTCGTTGCTCTATTAGAGAATCTAAATCTTAACTCAAGAGATCGAGTCGTACTTCTTGGTGACTTGGTGGATAGAGGGCCAAGGTCTTGCGAGGTAATTAGAGTCGCTAGAGAAAATGAACAAATATACTCTGTTTTAGGAAATCACGAACATATGATGCTACAACATTTCGATGTAGACAATATCGAGAATATGACTGCAAAGCAGGCGGGATGGTTCTATGTTGGAGGCAGGGCCACAAACCAATCATATCTCGATGAGTTTACTGATTCTAGTGGTAATCTAGAGAGTTTCGATTTACGGATGAGAGTCGGAAAGGACCTTGCATGGCTTGACTCCTTACCTCACCACATTGTGCTGGATGAGTTCCGACTTGTCCATGCCGGATATTCGCCTTGGGATGGAGATCTAGACTTGCAAACCACTGACACACTAATGTGGATACGAGGCGAATTTCACAATGCAATTACTCCAGTAGATGAGAAGAGAACGATTGTGTTTGGGCATTCTACAATGCCTGGATTCGGACTAAAGCAGAGTGAAATCTGGGAATCAGAAGTTGAATTGATGAACAGTAGAGCTGCTGCTGTGGGTATCGATTCCTGTTGTTATGGTGGAGACGACCCACAATTAACAGCATTAAATCTACAAAATGGAGAAGTCGTCAAACAAAAAATAACAACAAAGGAGATGAGAATATGACTGAAGAAAAGATAGAAACTATACCAGCAACAGAAGAGAGCTTAATGATAGAAAATGATGTACATCCGTTTGATGAAGACCTACCTAAAACGGTGAACTTTTTTGAACAAATGCACCCAGTATTGGTTGACGGGATAAAAGGCAAAGCGTGTACTGGAACCCTAGGTACCTACAGCGACAGAATTCGGATTAACTTGGAAGAAGAGCATCCAGAATTGGGTACAGACTTCCAAACCAAATACTTCATTTTCAAAGAACCAGGATTGGTGCTTTGGGGCCATAATGAATCTACCTTCAAGATTGAAAAGATTGTGTGATTCAAGCCAAGCATTGACATTTGATTGCGAAGTGGCATGGGTATGGACGAGGCAGCAGTACGCTATACAAACGCCGTCCTAATCGATGACGAACAACAGACCCATCTTGGCGATTTTCTATTGCATAGCGATGGCTCTTGGGCCGCTTCAAAGGGAGATGAAGACGTTGTACAGAACCTTGATGGCAGTAAGAAATTGATTACTCGTTCATTCCAAAACTGGCATACTCACCTGCCAATGCAACTCAATGCAAGGGACTTCTCAGATGGTCTTCCTCTACAAGAATGGCTAGAAAAGTCAATTTTCCCTACCGAGATGAACCTCACCAAAGAATATGCACGCATAGGTGCTTTAGCATCTGCAGTTGAGATGATCAAAACCGGATCAACATTTGCCTGTGACATGTATCACTTTCCAGAAGCGATTGTCTCAGCATTAAATGAAGCAGGGGTGCGTGGAATCATCTGTGGTCCGCAAACCCAATGGCCGCCAAGAGAAGGTGGCGATGATGGTTCAGTAAGGAAAGAGTTGGATTCACAACTAGCATCCAATAGGCCAGAAAATAAAGTTCAGTACGGTGTTGCAACCCACGCAGTTTACACTTGTGATGAAGATACCTTACTTGGTGGAAAGGAATTGGCTGAAAAGCATGATGCGCACCTATCAATTCACATTTCTGAGACTCGCAAAGAAGTTGCAGATTGCTTCAAGCAAACAGGTATGTATCCTGTTGAATACCTTGACAGTATTGACTACTTCATCCCTGACAAAACAATCTGTGCTCATGGTTCTTGGGTCAAGAAATCAGAAATGCGCACAATGGCAGCAAGAAAAACAATCCTTGCTCACTGCCCTTCCTCAAACATGAAACTAGCTTGTGGAGGGACTGCCTCTCTTCCTGCATACAAGCAAGCAGGCGTAGAGGTACGCCTAGGCACGGATGGGCCTGCTTCAAGCGGCTCAGGCCTAGACATGGCGCATGAGGCTCGTATGTCATGCCTGGTGCAACGTCATGACCACTGGGATGCATCGGCCTTACTGGCCAAAGAAGCGTTTGCAATGGCTACCACAGGCAGTCAAGATTGGGCTGTGTGGAATCTCAATGACATTCGTATGAGTCCATACGGCAAAGACAACGAGAGACACATCTCTAATCTGATTTACAACGGTGGTCAATGCTTAGACCTCTGGGTAGATGGAATTCCTCTAATGCAATCGGGAAAAGTAACAACCATCGATGAGGACAAACTGCTGGAAACTTTCAACGATGCAGTCGACCAATACTACTCGCTGTGAGAATAGGTCACACCGTGTAGAGTGTTCAATATTTACTACGTTTGTAATTGAGATTGAAGGATTCTTGATGGTNATTTTGNCNCTCTTCAATCGCNGCCTGAGTTAGGATATCAGGNTGCATAAATCGCCCTCTTCCATGCTTATCATTCTCGATACGCTCACGCTTTTCTTGTTGTTTCTGCATGTTTTGTTGAGCCTTTTTAGACTTGGAATCCTTTACTATTCTACGCTGAATCATCACCGAATTGAAGAATAAAGCTAATCCGATTAACTGGATGTTAGCATCCATTATACTGATCTCTGAAGGTATCTCCCCATTCATCACTAGATAGCCATAGATTACCAATAAAGTGCCCAAAGCTGCTGACCCGAACAGATACAGATTCTTACGCATATATCGATTGATTAACCAGGATACACCCACTAGGATTCCACCGACCAATTCAGTGCCTACGTCATATCCATTTGCCTCTACCATCGAAACAATCCATAACATGACATGCAGAGAGATGTAGGCTGTAATCGCCATTGACATAAGGCTGACCGCCAAGAACATTATTCCGCCACATAGTGCTGTAACCAATAGCGTGAAATCTCCTTCTGATAATGAGATAAAACCCTCAAGACTGCCGTAAAGAAATGCACTGGATAATTGTCCAATCGCACAACCTGTAAGGAAGGAAAGTATCTTGATTCTTTCAGCACCTTTGAACATCAAATAAATTCCAACGCAAAGTAAGATTACTCCAAAGGTAGGACCTGCCCAGGTGTCGAAGCGTGTCCAAAATTCGCCGCTAACGTCCATGAACTCACATCATCCAGAAACTTAGTCCCAGAATAGTGTAACAAGCAAGTAACATAGCTCCTTCAAGCCAGTTAGTTGTGCCATCTCTCAGGATTGAATTTGCTACTAGGACTGAAAGGAAGGTTGCTGCTGTCTCGAGTGGTCCAAATTCTAAGGACAAATCAACACCCATTAACCATGCAAATACTACCATTAGTGGAGCGACGAATACCGCTATTTGAACGCTGGAGCCGATTGCGATTGCTAGGGATAAATCCATCTTGTCTTTACCTGCTACAATGACTGCTGTGAAATGTTCTGCCGCATTACCAAAGAACGGTAGTAGAATCACACCGATAAATAATGTAGGCATCTTCAGTTCAGATGCTGCAGAATCGATTGAATGAACTAAGATTTCAGCCATCCATCCGACTAGAACTGTAGCCAGAATTAGTAATGTCCATGCATCCTTATTGGTCATTTTTGGCTCCTCATGATGCACAACAGATTTATCGGCTGCGAATATGTGTGCATGTGTCTTTAATTGGAAAAATAAAGCAAGGCCATACATCACTAAGAGTACTATTGCAGCATAGCGAGATAGTTGTACGATACTATCAAATCCGCCGCCGCCTAGATTTACTGCTGCTGGAATCAACATTGCAAGGACTGCAATCAGCAAAAGCGAGCCGCTCATACTCAAGGCTGGCTGGTTGAATGTTTGCTTTTGGTGGTTCATCCCACCCCACAATAATGCTAGACCCAAAACAAGCAACAGATTTCCAAGAATGCTTCCTACCAAGCTTGCCTGTACCACGATTATCATTGTCTCGGCTTGGTCAGCATTTGTTGCCGCAGTGTAAATCGCTAATCCTGCAATGATGATTTCTACAGCATTGCCAAATGTAGCGTTCAATAAACCGCCCAAGGATTCACTGGTACGCAGAGCGATTTCTTCAGTAGCATGACCCATTAGCAAAGCAAGTGGCATTATTGCTATCATGGAAAAGACGAAACTCATTCCTGTATCGTGCGCTATCATTGAAAAATAAACCGTAATTGGAACTGCAAGAAGTAACCAATTCAACTTATTTTCCATTGGGCTAAATGATTGTAATACCCCAATTTTGGGACTATCTGTCTCAGAGATGAAAATCAACTCCTCTTACGTTTACCTGCTTTACGGCGACCTGCTGGGCGGCGCTTACGAGAACGCTTCTTTGGTTTCTCATCTTCGTCGTCATCATCATCGTCATCGTCGTCATCATCGTCTTCATCGTCATCTTTCGACTTCTTCTTACGACGGCGCTTAGGTTGAATCACGTTGACTGCGAATGGATCGTCCTCTTCTTCCGGCTCAGCACTGGCTTCAGCCTTCTTCTCATTAGAAGGAGCTCCACCTGTGATTTCGGCCATATCTGGTTCGGCTGAGGTGCCTATGAATTCATTCATCCAATCGTCCCCCTCATCCTCGTCATCGCCCTTCTTCTTCTTAGGACCAGACATTGCTGATGAAATTACAATCAATGAAGTCAATATTGCTAAGAGAGAGATTCCTGCAGTAACCCAAGCGATCATGTAAGGTGGGTCTGTTGCATTCAATTCAGGATATACTACATCAGGGTCAGCTTGTACAGGGTTAGTGTATTCACAAATCGTAGAACCATCATCTCTGTGTCTACACCAATCTGTGATAAACTTCACTTTCTGAGTTCTTTCGTTACCTGCTGAATCAATTGCCTTGACTGAAACTTCATGAGTACCAGGTTGGAAATTACCTGAACTGAATATCATCTCGATAGTCCAGTCGCCATCCTCATTGATAGTTACGCCAGAAACATCTCTCCATGGTTCTGTTACGGAGGAAGGTGTACCGTAGTTCTGTACGAATCTCATTTGCATACCCACGATCTCAACATCATCAGTAGCACCAGCTACAACCTTGATGTCATTTCCATAAAGATACATAGCTCCATCATTTTCTGCTGTTGGACTAAAGATGCTAACCTCTGGAGCCTTAGCATCAATCGAGAATTCTAGGATTTCTCTATCGACTGAATTGAGAGACATGTCTGTCAAGTTGATTGTTATCAATAAATCTCCCGCAGTAGTTGTAGAAGAGATTGAGAAGGTCAAGAAATACTCTGGCCCTTTGTCAGGGTCGTTACTGTTTTGGGACAGTAGAACCATTGCCTGCTCACTACCTCCGGTTAGAGAGCCTCCAGTTGAGGTCGTAATGTTGACAATTGGGAATTCATAACCTGCACCAAGGCTTTCTGATACCTCAATGCGAAGTGTGTATTCTCCTCGAACCAATGAACTCTGAGTTACAGGTATGTTATCCTCATCGTTGATTGTGTATGTGATTTGAGGAGGTTGTGTATCTTCTGTAACCTGTAGAGCGTTAGAACCAGAACCTGGGATGATAATCGGATTGATGTTACCCATCGAATCAGATACAATTACCGCGTACCAAACATCTCTTTGGGTATTTTCAGGAACTGGAATTTGACGAACCATTGTCGAGAATCCATTTTCGATAATTGGCCCTTCAATGTATTCCCATCCCTCATCTGTGTAATTCGAAACAGGGAATTCAGAGTCTCCAAATGGATCTCCGAAGTGTCTGTAAAGATAGTAAGATTCGCCTTCCTCTTGTGCTGAATTAATCCATTCTACATCGACTACTTTCAGTTCTCCAAGCATCAATATGTCACTTATTCGGGCACTAGGAGGAGCTTGTGTATCTTCTACAACAGGGCCGTCCCAGTTTTGAACTAATTCTGTGTACATCATAGTTCCATTACAACCAGGGCAATTATACAATGCTTCGCTTGTGACGAAATAATGCGTATTGGTAACTGATAGGCCATCGGGTAATTGAACATCGAATTGTTCGATTCCATCGGGCACACTACCCATCCACATCAATGAAGAGTTGGCAACGAACTCAGGCCCTTGTACTCTCCAAGAACCTCTCCAAATGTGATATCTTTCTCCTTCAACTCCTGCTTGATCTGTCCAAGTAACTCTGGTTGTAGAATTGCCGATAAATTCGGCTTTAACATTGGTTGGTTCCTTGACCCAATCCACATCAGAATCCTCAGTAACTATTTCACATGAAGATGAAATGATGTTGCTATTGTATGCGCCATACCTATCTACAACTACCACGCAGTAGTGGAAATCTCCGTACGTATTGTATGGAACGTTGTAGTTGAAGGAGTATTGCGATTGATTTTTGGTATCACCATTCTCAGATATTGTACCGATTAATTGTGCATATGGATCGTTCGTAGATGTGAAATATTCGCCATGTCGATAAATCCTGTATTCTTCATATTCTTCTGAAAGAATATTGTCCCAAGAGATAGAGGTAAATCCTGTTCCGTTCTCTAATGGTGTGAAGTATGCTTCGGTAGAGTCTACAGGCGTAGGAGGTGTGTTATCCTCCAATATTGCATTTGACATTGCATTGTTAGAAAGGAATCTTGTATCTTCATAATCAGACCCATCTTCTGTCCAATTAGGCAAGAAGTAGGTAACTGAATAGAATACTTCCCTATTTGTCATTGGAGGAATTGATACTTCATATGTGGTGTTTGTAGATGATAGTGTGGCAATCGGAGTTTCCGTCGAAATCATATTTTCTCCGTTAGCACGGTCCACTTTGTAATTGGTTCGCCACAGTTTAATCTGAAGTGCATCATTCCCGGTTTCAGGTAGAACTGGATTGATAGAATTGTAATTTATCCATTGGAGAGAAGTCGAACTAGACTCTGGGTCGAAGTCCGCTACAATGTTGTAAGGAGAACGAATTGGAGTTGTAATCTCAACAACAGGTTCAGCAAGCGAGCTGCCGTTCAAAGTCAAAGTCGAAGTGACTGACCCGTTGCCTAATTCGGTTGTGACTGCATAGAAGAAGGAGCCGTTAGTTCCCGCCCCAACTTGATAGGTTGCGGAATGGCCAGGGTGAGGGGATTGGCCGCCCAATCCTCTACAACTCAATGGGCTGCCACCCAGTGCTATCTTGTCACAAGCGATTACGGAATGCCATGGATTCAAACTATCGATATTATCCGATGTGATAGGTGCTGTATGGCGGAAGACGTGATAGGTTGCAGTCCACAATTCTGAATACAAATCAGGATTGCCTCCTGTTTGCTCAATGTTTCTCCAAGAAATTGTAGTCGTTTCGCTCACATTATCGAAAGTAGCAGTGATTTCCTGTGCTTGTAATTCGCTTGGTATACCCACATCCGCACTCGAACTTGGAACGAGTGGAATAGAAGACATAAGCAAAACAAGTAGGACAAAATAGGTAGTCCTGCGGTTCCCAACCCTCAGCATATCGCCAGTCATCGAATGCTCGCTTTTCATGAATCGGTTATGAGGATACCGCCGTAGGCGGTGTGAATCGGGCCAACTTTGCTCAAATTGGACTTTGCGAAGGTTGAGTTTTTCACTCATCTGTATTTTCTTTATCCTTGGTGGTAGATAGAGGCTTGGATTTGTCCAAAGACTGAAGATCTGCACGGGCTTTGAAGAATCTGACGATGAATGTGTAGATTCCGCCGATTCCTGAAATTGCAATTATGAAGGAAATCGGGTTGAATTCTATGTCGTTCCATTCGCCCCAAGAACCAGCATCAGTATATGCCATAATCGCAGCAACAAGAAGTGCTACAAATGTCAGAACCATCCTATCAGCCCTACTAAATCCACCATAATTTCGGCTTCCAGCAACCGCTTGGGCTTGAGTGCCAAGATATGAGCCAAACATGGTCAGCATTGCAGCAATCCATGCTAATTCCACATGACCGAACCAAACGAGATTGTATCCTAGAGCGAGGATCCAAACCACATCAAGAACTCTGTCGAGGGTGTGATCAAGATAATCTCCCCATCTTGTTACTTGTCCCGTAGCTCTTGCTAAGTTTCCATCTAAGCCATCTAATGCCATTGCTGCAGCCATCAAAAACGCAGCACCTACAAACATCAATGCGCCATCTTGGCCTTGGCCCGCTTCCATCATTAGCCAAGCTGCTGCTAGGCCTGTTGGTAATGTCAACCAAGTTAATGTTGCAGGGTTGACACCTTCCAATTTGGATACGAGAGGCTCGCTGATTTTCTTGAACAGGTTACGCCCCTTTTCAAGTGCCATATTGCTACTTGAACGCCTACATCCTTTGTGCCTTATGGTCGCGAGAGCCAATCTGTAGCCGATTCTGGAGTGCTATGGGTTGGGCAGCCATCGGTTATCCATTGCATAGCGCCCTCAACTCCTTCAAAAATTGGCCTATGGTCGTTGATTAAATCGTTCCATGGACCTCCAAGCATCTCAACTTCGACATTTTGTCGAACTTTTTCATCTGAATATCCTCTTGCTTTCAAGCGACTTTTCAATTCCTCTGGAGAGCATCGAATCACAATTAATGCATCGACTGGTAAATGGTGGGCTAAGTGGCCATCTATCAGTGTCAATTCATTGGGATTGACCCATGATTTGGATAACTTTTCTACATCCATTTCGGCTGCACCATCAGCCTCAATTTCTCCCAAGCAATCATTCTCTCTTGCGTAATCTGCAAGACTGATTGTTGGTAGCATAGATTTCTGGCAAAATGTAGTCTTTCCACATCCAGGAGTACCGATTACTCCGATTGAGAGGATTGGATTCTCTACTGCCATTGACTGTTGCTGAAGTAGCCAAGTGTTAAACCTCATGCCATGTTAAGATAGTCGATACTCATGTTTGGTGCGGCTGACCCTGAACAAGCAATCAGCCAACTTGAGGCCTACCATCGTGAAGGACGAGGTGAAAGAGCAGAGGTGATGGCCTCGGCCTTAGTTGACCAACTTATGGCTCAAAAAAACCGAGACGATGATACGCAAGGAATTTTGGTCAAAGGGCTAAGAATTCTTGCTGCTGTTCTCAATAGTAGAGGCAAGTACAAACGGGCCAGAATCACCATTGGATTACTTCACAAACATAGAAACAAGCATGGAAAATCGATTGGTCATCATGACTTAGCTAGTGCTGCTTCAGATTACCATCTAGCAGGATTTATTCATGCGAACGCTGGTAAGAAAGGTGCTGCAAAGAAAGCCTTTGCCAAGTGTGAAAAATTGCAACCAGGTCATCTCGCTGCTGCTTTGGATGCTGCAGAGCAATGTGGATATTCAAAACGCTTGGCAAAACTGTATCCACTAGCCGGTCCTGTGATCAGCAAAAATGGCGCTTACATTCTAGAGATAGAAGGAAGACCTGCAGCAGATGCAAAAAGAGTAGGGGCTGTTTTGGGTGGAGATATTCAAGCTGATATCGAGCGGCAAATTACAGCAATTATGTCAGGAGAACAGGCTGCTAATGCAAGGCTACAAGCCGCTGTAGATTCATTGGTTCCGACCCATGATTATCACACATACAGTACGAACTAAGTGCATTAAATGGTAGCGGGAGATGGATTTGAACCATCGATCTACGGGTTATGAGCCCGTCGGTCGAACCATGCTAACCTATCCCGCTAGCAGTCAACCGGCGATGGTCTCCATTCTTGAACCCACCGACAGAAAAAACCGCCCACGGGACGGGAGGTTTTTGGATAAGGACCTTCTAGGGTATATCGATGAAGACGAATTTCCGTCTGTTAGCCGTGACTTTGACCTTACTAAGCGCTAGCCTTGCTGGCTGTCTTGGTGGCGATGATGAGGATTCTGGAGAATACTCTGGACCTATCGATCTAATCGTCTATTATGATTCTACATCCGGCATGATTGAAACATCGATGAATAATGGACAGCAAGGCCCAACTACTGGAGTTGAATTGTCTTTCGATTTCGCAGATA
>QQSK01000005.1:0-104401 GCA_003602415.1 Candidatus Poseidoniales archaeon
TTTTGCATTATTTTTACAGGTGCTGAAAGGAATGGGAGTTTTCCGTCTCTACGGAGAACCTTGTTCTCTGAAACGCCCATACAAAGTCCTGAATCGAACTACCTTTTGAATGAAACCGCCATAAAGCGTTTCACTTGTCAATTTGCAAACTAATTATTGGCGGCCAGCGTCAAACATTTCACGAAGGCTTCCGTCATTCAACATCTCAAGTGCAATGTCAGACCCGCCAATCAATTCACCGTGAACGAATACCTGAGGCATGGTAGGGAAATCAGACCAAGCACAAACTGAAGGTATTGCACGTGGATCGCTTAGAATGTTTACAGAAGCAAATGGCTCTCCCAAGGCCTGCATGACTTGTGCTGCACGGTTTGAGAAACCGCATTGTGCAGCTCCAGGTTCTCCTTTCATGAATAGAACGAGTGAATGTTCGTCTACTAATGCTTGCAATTCTTCCGGTGTCCAGTCCATTTTAGTCACTCCTTGTTTTGGTGTTTCTGAATCCGCTTTATGTGGATTCCTGTTCCTCCAGCATGTGGATGGAATACTGTATCTCCTGCTGTTTCTGCTTGTGCAGGAGTCATACACTTGATGTCAATTGCATGAATTGGGCTAGGGATGTAAGGTTTGAAATGATTCAAAATGATTTTTTGCCGCTGCAGTGGGCGCATTCCTTCAAATGATTCTGAGATTACACGAATGTGAAAATGGTCCTGAGTTCCATTGAGATCAATAGCCTCAACATCACAATCTGGAATCACTCCACGGATTTCCTCTTCCAGCCAATCGCAGGTCACCATGTGTTAACGCAACAGGAACTGTGCTTTCAACCATTGTCTTAATCGAAGCATCAACTAATTATCAATTCGGATATGATTTGCAAAACTATGTCTCAGTATGAGCGTTGAAAATACAATACATACGAACAACATATCAATGGATGGTCTGACGGATGGGTGAGCCAACTCGGTTCTGGTGCACCAAATGCCAAAATATACACTCAAATGCCTCAAAACAAATGAACAATTTGAAGACAATTATACTCTTCATTATGAAGATGGAGCGCTAATTCAAGCAGATTACAAAATGAAATTCGACCCTAGTGATGAATTGGGAGTTTGGAAATACTCAAATTGGCTACCAACAAACGGCATTAGTGAACAAATCGCTGGAACTGTTACTTACCATGCTGAAGAACTCGGTGAGAGATTAGGCCTTTCAAATCTATGGGTTGCATTCAATGGATTTTGGCCTGAAAAAGGAGCTCTGTGCCCAACTGGTTCATTCAAAGATATGGAGGCTGTACCAACTATTCAAAGAATGAAAGACCACTCTTGTAAAGGAATGATTTGTGCATCTGCAGGTAATACTGCAAGGGCATTTACTCACTTTTGTGCCGATGATGGATTTCCTTTGATTGTCGTAGTTGCTGATATTCACGCACATAGAATATGGACTAACACAAAATTGGATTTAGATAGTGTAAAGGTGGTCGTAGTTGAAGGTGGAAATTATCAAGACGCCAAAGATGTTGCAAAAAAATTAGCTTCCAATTTACCGGGCTGGCAATTAGAAGGAGGGGCACACAATATTGCCAGAAGAGATGGCATTGGCTCATTGATTCTAGATTCTTATGAGGCGATTGGAAGATTGCCTGACCACTATTTCCAAGCTGTTGGAGGCGGCCCTGGCCCGATTGGAGTTTACGAAATGATGGAGAGATTGGTCGATACCGGAGAGTATGAGGGTAAGCCTGCAAAAATTCATCTTTCGCAAAATCCAGAGCATTGTCCCATTCACAACGCATGGCAGCGTAAGGCAAGGCAATTTATCGAGAGTGATTTTCCGGATGTTGAAGTGGAAGTATATTCTGATTATTTGATGAGCGAAACTCCTGCTTACTCGGTAATTGGTGGAGTTTACGACATATTGGATGCAAGTCGAGGAGAGACGTACATCGTAGAAGAAAATGATGCAAAAAATGCTGGCAAGATATTCGAGGAGATTGAAGGAATCGACATTCTATCTCCTGCTAAAGTTGCGATAGCATCTCTGATTCAAGCCAGAGATGATGGCAAAGTGAACAAGGATGATTGTATTGTTCTAAATGTAAGCGGAGGAGGGATGGAACGTCTGAAATCCGAGATTGATACAAAAATTGTCGAGCCATGGATGAAAGATAGAAAGGAAAACCTTGTCAACAGAATACTTGACAACCTAAACTGATTCTTTATCTCAAACGGTCGCTCTATCAAGCATTAGCCTCTAGGGATTCACATGCGGAGGCCAAAGTTAGCACGAGATACTGTGTGGCTGGCCTCCTCGGATGGGCTTGCCATCATATTGGGGCTGATAGGCCAGGTGATTCTTGCAAAGGCTTTGCTTCAATCAGATTATGGCCTTCTTGTTGTCATATTGGATGCTTTTGCAACGATGTATATTCTAATCGATGCTGGCCTTCCAACCATACTTGCTAGAGATGTGCCGCGCTCACCTGGCGCCAGTAAGCAAGCGGTTCGGCGCGTTTTGAAATTACAGGCATTTATTGCGATCCCATTTTTGTTGATGAGCGCATTCGTATCAACTTCCATATGGGATGATGCTCCTTTAGAATTATTATTAGCATGTGCAATTATTGCTTTTGGACACATTATGTCCTATCCTCACAAAGCAATGTTGAGAGCTTTGGGGGAGGCTCGAATAGAGTCGTTTTTGAAGTTATTAGAGCGAGCAATTACTACGTTTTTGTATTGGGTTTTCCTGACAAAAGACTACGATTCTCCCACAATTTATGCATGGGGTTTTTCAATTGGTGTTTTTATTTCTCTAATTGGAACTTTATGGATAGGAGAGAGGTTGGCACGGGATGAAAATGGTAAACTTTCAGATGATTGGAAATCCAACAAATCTCTCTTTATTGCAGCGCTACCATTTGCCGTGACTTTGGGCATTTTACCCTATGTTACCAAGTTGGAAAAATTCTTACTCGCAGCATTGACAAACTACGATGATGTTAGTCTGTACCATGTTGCTCAATTAGCATGGATTGCTGGTCTAATGTTACCTCAAGCAATGCGAGCAGCGCTACTTCCCTATCTTGGAGAAGTGCGCGATAAACCTGAGCAATTTGCAAAGAGAATGCTAACCGCTCACCATTGGACCTTGGTACTTCTACCGGTTGGTTTAGTTGCAGGACATGTTATCGTTTCAATTTCAATTCCAAGGTTCTTTGATTCCGATTATTCACAGGCTGTAGAAGTATTCGATATTCTTCTGGCCGGATGGGCTATGACCTTACTCTCAATCCCATGGTATGTTGCACTTCAAGCAGGACACAGCCCTTGGAGATTTACATCATTAATCGGTATGATTGTGATCGGGGCTGGCGTATCTGGATGGTTGCTAATTCCCGAATATGGAGTAATGGGTGCGGCGTGGGCCAGTTTGATTGGTTGTTCGATTATGTTGTCATTCTCCAAATTACTATGTGGAGACGATGAACGACTAACGGATGTATTGGCCATATTCTGCGTAATATCTTGTTACTTACTTTCCATAGGAAGTTGGTTAGCAATAATTGGATTGCTTACAGTGATTCCAGCAATGAAGTCCATTGATTTCCTACTTGCTCAAAATCACAATTCTGAGGAAGAGTGACGTTTTGACCATTCTGTAGTCTATCTTCTATTGCATCAGCCAATTCATTTGTGTCATGCGAATAGACATCCATCCATTCATGCATATCTCCAACATCAACGGCAACCACTGGGCAGCCACAAGTAATGGACTCCTTCGCAACAAGAGGTCCTGATTCTCTATTAGATGTGATCAATGTGACATCTGCAGCAAGCATTCTATCCCACACCATAGTTCTAGGTTGCTTTCTTAGATTAGTAATCCCAACTTTCCAGCCACGTGTTTCGAGTTCTTCTCCGACCCTAAGAGCCAATAGGTGGTTTTTTTCAGGTCTTCGAGGGTCTGCAGGGAATAAAATGTCAATTTTGGATTTACGAAATAAGCCCTTAAATTTCTTCATCGGCTTTCTCCATTCCTCATCAACATTGACATGGCAAGGGATTGTAATCGAATCATATCGGCTCAGTGAATTGGATACTACAACCAATTTGTCAGCAGAAAGGGCCAATGATTCTATTCGTTTTGAACGATGGTCTTGTAATGCTACGTCAAAATCATGACCGTGAACAATAGCCACCCAAGGCACTCCATACCTCTTAGCTATCGATTTAGCAGCAAATGCTGCTGGCCAAAGTGTGTGACAGATTACAACATCGGGTTTCCAATTTGATTTGATTCTTGATGCACTAAATGCGGTGATTGAGGTCATTTCGGGAAATTCCCAATGTCTTTTGACATCGACATGAAAATCACCATGCTTGAACGATTTAGGTGCTTTAGAAACCCCTTCCATCGTGGAACGTCTGGCCTCATTCATTCGTAGCATTCTTGGAAGAACATTGAGAATTTGTACTTCGTGTCCTAATGATGCCAATAACTCAGCATGGTCGCTAACAAATGTGCCTCTGGCAACATTATCGGGGATAGGGAAAAGCCGGGTGACCAGCAATATTTTCATGTTCAATCACTCTAGTGCACGGTGGATTTCTGCAAGGTTTTGGGCAACGCTTGCTCTATCATTGAACAGACCAGATCCGACTACGCAATTGCTCACTCCCCATTCTCGCAGCATTGCGATGTTATGTGCCTTGACTCCACCATCTATCTGGATTTGAACAGGTCTACCGCCTGCAGCAACCTGAGCATCAATCGCTTCTTTCAAGCGTCGAATTTTACTCTCAACAGTGGGGATGAATGATTGGCCGCCAAAACCAGGGTTTACGCTCATAATTAGCACTAAGTCCAATTCTGGCAAGACTTCCAGTGCGGTTTCGATTGGGGTTCCGGGATTCAGTGTAACTCCAGCGGTTGCACCTGCTTCTCGAATTGCGGTAATACAGCGGTGTAAATGTGTAACAGCTTCAACGTGAACAGAAATGTGATTACAACCAGCATCGATGTATTGCTGGAAGGTTTCTTCTGCATTTGTAATCATCAAATGGGCATCGAAAATTGGCCCATCGCCCAGAGCCTTTCTGAGATTAGATATTACAGGTGGACCGAATGTAAGATTTGGAACAAAATTACCGTCCATGATATCCAGATGTAGCCAATTTAATCCAGCGTCCACGGCCTCGCCGCATGCCCTTCCCAAATCAGCAAAGTCCGCTGTCAAAACAGATGGTGCGATAATCACGAGTTACCCTCTCAATTGTGGCCAGCAGGTGCCATGTCAAGAGTATTGGGGTGCAAGCAAAGCCTCATAGGAGTCCCCACAGTCCGGTGCTTAGGTGAGATGATGGGTGAAGTGAAGACTGTCGATGATGCCGGCTTTGATGCAGCAATTAACGGAGATGAATGGGTACTTGTTGACTTCTGGGCTCCTTGGTGTGGCCCTTGTAAGGCACTTGGTCCAATTTTGGAACAAGTCGCGGCTGAATCACCAGTTACAATCGCTAAAGTCAACACAGATACAGATTCTATGAACGCTGCGAAACTCGGTGTTCGAGGTATACCTGCTCTTTTCTTATTCCACAATGGAAAATTGGTAGCTAATCAAGCAGGAATGGTTCCAAAGCCAGCACTGATGGGTTGGCTTAACCAAAACATGACTGCTAATGACTTCTAATCACTGAAGTCGATTCTTGCGCTCTTCCGCTGTAGAGCCTACTTCGCGAAGGAATCTTTCTCGTAATGCTTCGTGTAGCCACATTCCTTCCTCTAATTCGAGAAGTAGTCCGTAATTCACTAGTCGTTCAGGAGGTTTTCCTTCCCAACCAACCGCTGAAGACAACTTGCCCCAAGGAATCGGCGATTCAGCAACTGCGAGTGTTGCTAGTAACTGATGTTCTTCTTCAGGCATATGATCTATGATTTCTTCATCCAAGAAGCGTAACCAATCCCCATGTGTGGTTTTACCATATATCTCTAACAATTCCAATGCTAATGGATGGCCTCCAGTAATCCGGTGGACATCTTCTGGACTAGGAGAGGCTACATCCATCTCTTCGACCCATTGTTTGATTTCTTCAACGGTCAAGCCTTGAAGAGGCATTTCTTCCACAAGTTCTCTGGTGTGAACGTCCCTACGGTCATACACATTCAAAGTAGTTCTAGAAATGAAGACCAAACGGAGAGGTGCTTTCTTGGAAATATCAAGAAGTGCACCCAATAGGTCTCTGGCTTCTGTAGATACATGGTGGACATCGTCCAGAACAATTAGCCAATATGGAGGAGGGCCGCCTGCTTCTCCCACAAAGCGTTCACGGATTGCTTGAGCGTCTGTCAAATAAGCCAATAATCGGCGACGCCAAGAGTCTACATCAAATTCAGCACCAGGAGTTAGAGGTAATGTTTCCATCAACTGATATGGGTCATGTTTGTCATCAACCCCAAACCGGTGCAGCAAAGATACCGCTAGGCCAACCGATTTATCCCAAGGTTGGCAAGGATACCAGCAAACAGACAGATGAGGGATTTCTGACATGTGTTCTCCCAGCCAATTTGCTACTAATGTCGATTTACCAATTCCGGCAATACCGTGTATAACCATACAAGGTGAGCCCTTCTCAAACCATGAATTAAGCTCGTTTATGGATTCAAATCTCCCATGAACGGGCCTAGTCTGTGGAGGTGAGGTGTGGTATGTTGCATGTGCTCCTGCGAGTAGTTTCAGTCTACCAGGGGGTGGAATATTGTTGTCGTTATCTTGCTTTTTGACCAAACCGAATCTTATGTCTCCATAAGTAAGAACGCCTTCATGTTGAGCATGAAGCAGAATTTGTAGTACTGACAAATCAGCCTGCAATCGCTCTGCTGCTTGACCAGCTTCTAATTCTAGCAATGTATCTGCTTCATCACGAATCAAGACTTTGAGTTCAGATAGTTTAGCTAAACAATCCTTTGCAGCACCCCTTCCCTCCTCGGTCAATTGCCATGTTTTTTGACGGCGGTCGTCGCCTCGTATAGAGCGTGAGTGTTCACTGACCAATCTATTACGCAACAAAGTTCGCATCGCTCTACTAACATTAGGCGGATGTTGAGCACAAGCCTCTGCTATTCCTGGCCGGGTCAATGCAGCGGATACAACGAATCTATCCGCCTGCTCATCCTCCCCTAATAGGTGGAGTAAAATGCGGTCTTTGACCGCAATATTGACTCTCGGAATATCGCCTGCCACAAACTCCCTACCATGACGTGACATTCAACGCTTACCCTATTCTGGCCAATCTTGAAACAAACATCTGTACCGTAAATCCTTTTGTAGGAAAACTACCCGGGAACTATGGCAGGCACTAAATCTCATTCGATTCTCCTCGGCTTGCTGATGTTGTCTATGAGTTTGGCAATGTCGGTTTCGGCTGCAGATATCGATTCTGACGGCGTTGATGATTCTGTTGACGATTGTCTTTACGCTGCTGGAAATTCCACTACAGATAGGACTGGATGTCCAGACAGAGACGGCGATGGAACTTCGGATTTCAATGATGGATGGACTTCATCAAATCCAAACTTCGGCAAGGATGTTGCTGTAACACAAAACTATGACTTTACAGGAGTAGACCATTCCCCAGATGGAGAATTTATCGCAAGTAGTGATGAAAATGGATATCTAAGAATTTGGAATGCCTCTACTGGAACGAATATTCAATCTGTGAATGTAGGTGGCGAGTTATCTAGTGTTTCATGGTCAGGTGATGGCGCATACATTGGAATAACAAAGAACGACGATACTGCAAATGTGTATTATTCAAACAATTTGTCTAGTGTTCATGGCTCAATAAGTGCTGATGTTGGAGGCGGAGATTACCCTTACGACATTGACATATCGCATGATGGCACAATGGCAGCTATCTCTATTGGGAGGTCGGGTAACGGTGGAACAAATGGAGTTGTTCGAGTCATCAACATGAGCGATGGGTCTGTTATTCAAAATCTAAACCCTGGCGGTGAAGATCGTTTTTTCTCGGCTGAGTTTTCCCCTTCTGATACACATTTACTAATTGGTAGTAACAACGACTTCTATGTTGTTGAAACAACAACTTGGTCAACCGTAAGATCTGAATCATCACCTAACGGTGCGGTCAATGCTGTAGATTGGTCTCCAGATGGCAAGCATATGGCGATCTGTGAAGGATGGGATGGAGGAGGAGCTACCATCCGATTGTATGGTGCTGGTTCGTGGACACAACAGTGGAGCAAGGGGATTTCAACCTCTTGCCTGTCAACTGACTTTTCACCAGATGGTAGGCAAGTCATCTTTGGAATGGGTTGGTATCAAGGCGACGGAGCAACATCTCGAATTTACGAAGTCTCGACAGGAAATGGAGTCGATGATATTGCTCAACCTCGCCCTGGAAATTGTAATTCCGGAAATGGAAATAATTGTGGAACATCGAATGGACTTTCTTGGTCCCCAGATGGTACAAGAATTGCTCAAGCCTTTGGTAGAAACGATGAAGGGTTTTACATCTGGTTTGCAGATCTAGACCCTGACAATGATGGGTGGAACACCTCAGACCAAGGAGACGGTAGAAGTGATGCATTCCCTGATGAAGGAACACAGTGGAATGATACCGACAATGACGGGTATGGAGATAACCCTCTACCTGCCTATCAAGGAGACGCTTGTCCCAATACCTACGGTACTAGTTACCAAGATAGATTCGGGTGCCCTGATGGAGACGCTGATGGCTATTCAAACGATGGAGATGCATTTCCTAATGACCACTACCAATGGGCAGATTCTGATTCTGATGGCCACGGAGATAATTACTACTATGATGTTCAGCAATTTACTGAATTACACATCAACCAACGGGGCGATGCATTTCCAATGAATCCAACTCAATGGAACGATACCGATGGAGATGGATGGGGTGACAATTACGATAATGCATCTTGGACGTCTATACGGCCTGCAGATGACCTGTCCACTCCTGATGTGGATGAAAGCTGGCCAGGAATCTACGATTCCGCTGCCACACAAGTAGACAAATTCCCACTGTTCAGATACCAATGGGCTGATAGTGATGGAGACTGGATTGGAGACGAGCCAAATACTCCTCTATCCGATGGCTGTCCAAATACTTGGGGAGATTCTACTGAAGACCGAGTAGGTTGTGCAGACAATGACGGCGATGGATGGTCAAACCCAACGCCGGATTGGTTGGCACATCCTGAAGGTGATGCCGACGCATTCCCTGATGACCCCACTCAGTGGAGAGATAGTGACGGTGACGGTTTTGGAGACAATACCTCTGGTAACTCTCCTGATGAATGTCCTGGTGAATACGGAACCTCCTCTATCGACCGAGTAGGATGCCCGGATGCAGACGGTGACGGGTGGTCTAATGCTGGAGACCCATTCCCTACAGATGGCACACAATGGGAAGACAGAGACAATGATGGATATGGTGACAACCCATTAGGAAACAATCCTGATGTGTTCCCTGATGATTCTAGCCAATGGGCAGACACTGATGGCGACGGTTATGGTGACAGGCCAGTCCAGCCAAATGGAGATTTCTTCCCTAACGACCCCACTCAGTGGAGCGATTTCGATAATGATGGATTTGGAGATAATCCTGATGGAAATAATGGTGACCAGTGCCCTGAGTTGTACGGACAATCCACCATTCCAGCTGCTAGAGGATGCCCAGATACTGATAATGATGGAGTTGTAGATCCATTTGATGCATTCCCTGAGGACTTCTATCAACAGACCGACAACGATGGAGATGGATGGGGAGATAATCAAGCAGTTCCTAACGGAGATGAATGTCCTGATGAATTTGGTACGAGTACAAACAATTCACGTCAAGGATGCCCCGATGCAGATAATGATTCATGGGCAGATGTGGATGATGAATTCCCTGATGACCCGAAACAGTGGGAAGATACTGACCTTGATGGATTTGGAGACAATTATGGTTGGGTAAATACTACCATTGCTGATGAAGTTGATATTGGTAATATAATCACTATCAGAGACCAATGGGGCGATGCATTCCCATTAGATCCAAGCCAATGGTCGGATACCGATGGAGATGGGTTTGGAGATAACAACACAGGAAGACTTCCTGACGCATTCCCAATCCGAGCATCACAATGGGCAGATACCGATGGAGATGGATATGGTGACAACAGCAAGTTAGGTTCGTGGCAGCCAGATGAGTGTGAGTTGAAATACGGTGAATCATATGTTGATTTCTATGGTTGTCCAGATACCGATGAAGACGGCGTGTCTGACCAAACCGACCCTTGTCCGTACGATGCCAGCATAAGTTCTGGAGTATTAGGGCAACCTGATGCTGAGGGCAACATAGTAAAATGTGCTAAATTTGATGATGCTGATAACGATGGAATTCCTAATGCATATGACTCAGACTACATTGCTGGTTCTGAAGATGAGGCTTGGAACTTAGATGCTGAATTGATGATTCTAATCGGCCTTCTAGTATTCCTTCTAGCGATCATTTCGGTTGCTATGATTGCTAAGCAAGCAGGTAGGAGAAGAGCAGCATACGGTCGTGCTGAAGAGATGAAAGTCGCTGCTATGTTCCAAGAAGAAGAAGCTCGTAAGCAAGAGTGGATCGATTACTATGTCGCTCAAGGAGACACTGCTAAGGCTATGGAATTAGGATGGACCCCGCCAGCGGCAGTACCACAATGGCAACAACACCAGATGCAAGAACAACAGGCCCAACAAGAAGCGGTTCCTACAATGTTCAGTTTGGATGATGTGTGATTATTTCCGTTGGGCTTTAGCTCGTTGCCTTCGAGCATTTTGAGCCAGATTATCATCAAAAGAAAGGAAATCCAAAGCATTCCAAGCCGCATCATCATCTAATGCTGCTAATGCTTCATTGTCATTCAGTAATTGCTCAACTGTGATGAATGTTGGATTTGTCCCGTCAGATAGTCGATATTGATGCCCAGGCAAAACAAGCCAATCCTTAGGCAATTCATTCAAACAATCTCTAAGATAAAGCAGAGATTCTCTCTGAGCATTTACGTCCCCACCAAACAAGTCTGTTCTTCCACAGCGTCCAAGGAACATACAGTCTCCACTAATTACAACTCCTTCGCCGATGAAAGTCATGTGGCCAGGAGTGTGCCCTGGCGTACAATGCGCTTGGATTTTGATTTCGCCGAGGGTCAAATCTACTGCTGAATTTGCAGCATTATTCCATTCTCTATTCGAGGGGCCGTCCCACCCTCTTTGGGATTCATTGGCATGAACCCAAATTTCCTTGTCAACTAGTCCATCAACTCCTTTGGAGTGGTCCCAATGTGAATGAGTTAGCCATACTTGTTCCAAATCCCAACCTTTGGATGAACAAAAATCTAGCCAGTAATCTGCGAAAAATGGATCGACTATCGCTGCCTTCAGTGATTTTTTGCATACTAGAAGGTGGTTTAGATTGTCCCAATCGCCCAACTGCGCCTGAAAAACAAGAAGTTTTTCGCTTTCTAGGATGCATTCTGCCATGTTCGCTCACCAACGCCATGGACCGCATCACTTCTAAGGGATGACACCCATCGTTTACCATGGGCAGAGAGCGCATGCTGGCAGTACTACTTGCCGGCCTACTGTTTGCAATGGCACCAAATGCCATTGCAGATAGTGAAAATGTGACTGTCGAAACAAGCTTACAAAATGCCCCCGAAAAGGGATGGTATGCATCTGGTGAAATTGTAGAAATTGCTGCATCACTAGTCAATGATGGTGATGCTACAAGTATAATTGTAGACCCATCTTGTGACCAATATCTCAAAGTTTGGAAGCAAAATACTCTCATCCTTGATGAAAGTGTGAATTGCCTTGGACAAAGCAGAGGAATGGACCTTGGAGCATTCTCTACTACTCAGATGAATACACTAACATGGGATTTAACCGATTCAGAGGGTGAAATTGTTCCTTCCGGCGACTACACAATCGAATACATCATCGCAGGCGAAGATATTTCTTCGACATTAGACATTCATGTTCAAACTCCAACCAATGTGCCTGAAGGGCTTGCTATGGAATTAATTGCAACAGCAAGAGACGGTGTCCATTCCCAATCCTCGCCTACGATTATTTCCGTAAGGTTGCACAATTCATTGAATGAAAATATGGAACTCCAGTTCGAGGAATGCCGTCTTGTAATCAATTACGAATTATACAATTCGTGCGGGCCAGATTTATTGATGCCTAACCAAATCATCACCATTGCCCAAATACCATTTTCACCAGAGATTGGTGTAAATGAATACACTGTTTCCCTTGGAGACGAAGTTCTCTCTCAAACAATTAGTTTCGAAGCCATTGGGGATTTCGATGATGGGATAATGACTGGTGATTACGGTAACCTGGAACTCAGTTTGCTGGTTGAAGGAGACAAAGAATTCGGAGAAATGGAGGACTTTTCTTCACAAATCTCTATCAAGAATAATGGGGTTGAAGATGTCTCATTAGAATTTACAGATGTGTGTCGTGCAGAGACATGGGTGATTGATTCAGCTGGAAATGTAGTAATGGATACACGCTCGATCAAAGATTGTTCTGAGATGGCTATGGAAAACTTGCTAACTCCAGGCGAGGAGAAAACCTACACTCAACCGGATTGGGTCTTTATCGATAATGAGGGGTGCCATGTACCTCCGGGCGAATTACTAGTCATAATGGAAATTCCCGAACACGATTTGTATTCTACAGATACCATTTCTCTGATTAGAGACCGTGATTCTTACTGTGAAAATGAAGACATGAACGTAGTGGCTGACATTTCAGGAGAAGATACTCTAACCATTACCCCTAGTATCGTTAGTTCAGACTATAACGACTTGACATGGTTTACAATCTGTGGATTAAAATCAACCCTGATAGGACCTGAGGGGGTTGTGGATGAATTCTTATCACAGTGCGACTACAATTCGATGATTTCACTGAAAATATCCGACTTGGAACTTGAAGAGTTTGAAATCGATATGGCTGAATTGGATGAAGGTCAATACTCAATAATGTTCGAAACATATACTGCACCTCGTATCAAATCTACAATTGCATTCGATTGGCCTATCGTTCTTGATGAAGAAGAAATCGTTGAAGATGATGTAGAAGAAGATGTAGAGATAGTATCACGCTTCGTAGAAGGTTCTTGGAGCGCAACCAGTAACGACCTCGGCACTTGCTGGTTGCTAAACTCTCCTGATGAAGGAATTCTCACGCTCTCCGGTGCTCCTGGTGTAATATCTTGGACTCCAGAAGTAGGTGCTAATGGACAATATATGGCCTATGATTCTGAGCCGTCTCCGGAATGTTCTGATTTTGCTGCTACGGCGATTACTGTTGAGGAAGTCATTTCTCAACAAAGCGAATCAATTCCTGATGAAGAAATAGAGGAAGAGATTGTAATTTCGACAGTTGAAAACAATGAAGACGAAATCAGTCCGATTGTCATCTCTGCAGGAATAGTTGTTGCTAGTGGAGGAATTCTTTCACTATTGGTTGCACTAATTGCATCTAACGAAACATGGAGGATTCCTACTACTAGCGCTGGTTTGTGGCTATTGGGCCTAATTGGTAGAACCAGTGAAACCAGTGATGGAAGATACCAGCGTGGCAGATTGATTGGTTATCTAACCGCTAACCCAGGATGTCATTTCAGAGCATTAATGGCCGCTCTTGAAATGTCTAATGGACAGATTACTCACCATCTGAAAATCCTTGAAGATGAAGATAGAATATGGAGGCGACCAGATGGTAGATTGGTTCGGTTCTATCCATTTACCAACAATCTTCATCCAGGAATACAAGAAGAAGATTTGCCATTGCCTCCTTTATCACCAGACCCTAACAGTTTGCAAGGTAAGATCTTGCGACTATTGGACGATGATGGGCAGATGAACAAATATCCTACACAGGCAGAGCTTGCGCATCGCTTAGACCGTTCTCAACAACTGGTAAGTCACCACCTAAGAACTCTGCAAAAATTCGGATTGGTTGAAAAACAGAAAAAGGGCGTCAAAAACAGATACTGTCTGACTAAGGAAGCTGTGTTCCTTCTTGACACTACTGAACTCTGATTTCGCAGATGGATTCAAGGCCATTGTATGGCACGGCAACTCGCCCCGTAGGGGCGAAGAGGGGTTCGCATGACAGAATATACTCCACAAAACACGGAAGAGTCCTGGCAAAAGGCTTGGGATGATTCCAAGATTTTTAATGTGGATTTTACTGAAGGAAACCCTGTATTCTACTGCCTAGAGATGTATCCTTACCCATCAGGTAAAATGCATATGGGACACGTCAGAAATTACTCGATTGGGGATGCGGTTGCTAGGTACAAGCGTCTAATGGGGTTCGATGTATTGTATCCAATGGGATTCGATTCTTTTGGAATGCCCGCTGAAAATGCAGCAATTGCTGAAGGCGGTCACCCTCACGACATTACTGAGAAAAATATGGAATCCATTACTAAGCAAATCAAAAGAATGGGATTCTCATATGATTGGAGAAGATTAGTCAAAAGCCATGACCCTGAGTATTATCGATGGAATCAATGGTTCTTTATCAAATTCTTAGAGAGTGGTCTTGCATATCAGGAATTCGCTCCGGTTAATTGGTGTAATTCTTGTAACACCGTTCTAGCAAATGAGCAGGTAAAGGCAGGAAGATGTTGGAGATGCAATGGACCTGTTGTCCAAAAAGAAATGAGTCAATGGTTCCTTGACATTACCAAGTATGCTCAAGAGTTACTCGATGGTCTAGAAACAATTGATTTCCCTGAAAACGTCAAGGCGCTGCAGCAAGACTGGATTGGTAGATCAGAAGGTGCTGAAATCGAGTTTGATGTTGAAGGACGTGACGACAAAATACGAGTTTTCACAACTAGGCCTGATACACTATTCGGTGTGACTTTTGTCACATTAGCTCCAGAACATGAGTTAGCTGAAAGTCTGGTGTCCGGCACTGAATATGAGGCGGGTTGGAAAGAATTGCATGATGAGATTATCACTATGAGTGAATTTGATCGAATCAAGAATATGGGTAAGAAGAAAGGAGTTCCAACAGGTAAGTTCGCAATTCATCCATTGACTGGTGAGCGCGTACCTATCTGGGTAGGTAATTTCGTAATCGCATCATACGGAACTGGCGCAGTTATGGCTGTTCCAGGGCATGATGAGAGAGACTTTGAGTTCGCAAACAAATATGACATCCCTATCCAAAGAGTGCTGGTAATGTCTGAAGATGTTGCTGCTGATACTGAATTAGAAGCCGCAGAATGTGATCTTGGATGGATGGTTAATTCACCATTGGAAGGATTTGATGGATTATATGGAAAGGATGCAAAGGATGCCGTCTGCAAAGCCCTAGAGGCTAAAGGAAAGGGGCATGGTACAGTAAATTGGAAGATTCGCCCCTGGTTGATTAGTCGACAAAGATATTGGGGTACTCCAATTCCAATTATCCATTGTGGAACATGTGGTGCTGTGCCCGTTCCAGAGCAGGACTTGCCGGTAGAATTACCTCGAGATGTTGTTTTCGATGGTAAAGGAAATCCGCTGGAATCGAGTGACTCCTTCTGTAATGTTGACTGTCCTAAATGTGGTATTCCTGCAAAAAGAGAGACAGATACAATGGATACATTCGTTGATTCTTCATGGTATTTCCTAAGATATACAGACTCTATGCAAAACGAAATTTGTTTCAATCCTGAGGTAGCAAACCACTGGATGAATGTCGATTTCTATTGTGGAGGGATTGAACACGCCCAGATGCATCTAATCTATGCAAGGTTCTGGACAAAGGCACTTCGGGATATGGGCTTGCATAATATCGATGAGCCGTTCAATGAATTATTGTGTCAAGGAATGGTAAACAAAACAGCACCATGGTGCGATAGTTGTGCTATCACATTGAATGTCAGATTTTCAGGAGAGAATTGTCCCCATTGTGATTCTGAACTAAGCGAAAGAAGTGCAAAAATGAGCAAGAGCCTAGGCAATACGGTATCGCCTGAAGAAATGATTGAGAGATTTGGCGCAGATACCGTCAGACTGTTCATCCTATTCGCTGCTAATCCTAATGCCGGCATGGATTGGTCCGATTCCGCACTAGAAGCAAATTATCGTCAAATGGTGCAGTTATACAATATGCCATCCAACATCCTTTCTTGGAAAGGTGCAGCAAGTGATATCGATGTCTGGATGACTGCAAGGCTCAAACAAAGATGCATTCAATGGCAAGAAGCAATGGATAATTACGATCTGAGAGGCGCTGTTGATGCTAGCCACTTTGATTTGGTGAAGGACCTAAATTGGTATAGAAGGAGAGGCGGAGAAAACCCGGAAATAGGAAGAGAAGTACTAGAAGTATGGACTCATATGATTTCCATTGCAACGCCACATATAGCAGAAGATTGGTGGAAGATGTTAGGTAACTCTGACTTGGTTGCTGGTAGAGTGTTTGATTTGCCAAGCCCGTTAACAGAGGCTGAAACCAAGGCACTGGATGACGAAACTTATCTTCGTTCTTTCCTAGAACAGGCAAGAAAGGTTGCAAAGGTGGCATCCAAACACATTGGAGGCCCGCCTAAATCTGCAACAATCCACATTTCAAGGCCGTGGAAAAGAGAGCTTGCAAATGCAGCAATAGAACACATAAGCTCTGGACAGAATGTGAAATCCTTTGTTGGAGTGCTGTCCAATCTACCATTCGTTCAAGGAGAAAACCGAGGAGAGATAATGGGATTCTGGGGCAAGAGAATGTTACCTCAAATTTTCAAATGGTCAGATGATGAAAAGGCGATGATTGCCAGTTCACTCGACGAGGGCGCTATCCTCAGCGCTGCCTCCGCTTTCATCTGTAGCGACCTCGCTTTGAGTAGTATCGATGTCGAGGCTGGAGTCGTCGATGTCGGAAGAAGCGGTTCCGCTATCCCCTTGGCTCCCTCCATTGTCTACAACTGATTCCGAAGATTCTACTTTCGGAACCGCTTTTGGTGGAAGTGGTTGTTGAGGTTTGAAGGTAACTACCAATGCAACAATTACTAAAATTATAGCAATAGAAAATAATATCCAGATAAGTGAGGATGAAGATTCTTCATCTGAGGCCCCTTTACCCTGGTCTTGGGTTTCTACTGCACATCCTGTAGATGATACCATTTCACCTGGAGAACTTGCAGGACATAAGTCGTTGAGATTGTGGACTCCATCTCCATCATCATCGAGCTGAACGCCGGAACAACCTGTTGAGTCCACTTCCATTCCAGCAGGCGTATATCTGCATTGATCTAGTGAATCTTCAACGCCATCGTTGTCATCATCATCGTCTTCCATCGAATCTATACAACCATCTTGGTCTAAATCCATACCAACGCCTGCTTGCCCCACATATCCTCTTGGGCAAGAGTCATCGCTGTCAGCAAACGTATCTGAATCGTCATCTGTGTCCTCAAAATCATCATGACAGCCGTCATTATCATGGTCGAATGTTGCATTCCAATTTATTTCTCCAGTTGGACAACTGTCTGATAGATCTAGAACTCCGTCTCCATCATCGTCTGGGTCGCGGTCCAAATCTCTACAGCCGTCTTGGTCATGGTCTTCTTCATGAGAACTATTCCAGACAAATGAATCTCGAATACAGTTATCGAATTCATCAGAAATGCCATCGCCGTCGGTATCTGTTTCGCACGCGTCACCGATTCCATCTCCGTCTAAATCCGCTTGGTCGTCACTGATTCCTGGACACTTGTCAAGTTGGTCAACGTAGCCATCGCCATCGGTATCTTGATCTTCGCATCCATCTTGATTTTCATCGTTTTCAATTGTAGAAATCCAACCTACTGGACCTTCGGGGCATTCGTCGTAATAATCCATTATGCCATCTTCATCATCATCAAAATCTTCAGATACATCTCTACATCCATCACCGTCATGGTCGGTATTTGGTGCTGAATTCCAGCCGGTTTCACCGGGGTTGCAGTCATCCCAATCATCACCGATTGAATCTCCATCATCATCGTCATCACATGCATCGCCATACAGATCTCCATCAGTGTCGATTTGATCGGGGTTTGCGGTTCGAGGGCAATTATCTGAACCGTCAGGAAGTCCATCAGAGTCATGGTCTCTAGCATAATTCCACAACGCTATATCATTAGCGCCAGATGAAGATAATGAGAAATTTGACATCTGTGCAGTATTTTGGATTAACATTCCGATTATGGGCGATTCATTTTCACCAAATTGCACCGAAACCGCAACATCATCGCCGGCACCTCCAGCAGAAATTGCCCAGACCCATTGATTGTTATTATCGAGTTGGGCAACGAAAACATCTCTCTTGTCGCCGTTTGAATCCCTGTCGGTTAACTCATCCACTCCAAGTGTAAATGTAGAGGTGTAAGTGCCGGTTACAATTAGATTATCTTTCATGTCGATGACTAAAGATTCGAGGTTTTCCCAACCTCCTCCTCCAGCATTCATTACACTGTCCCAATCTCCGTTGGTTGTCAATGTAGCATGGAACATATCTCTCCAGCCATTAGATGTGACGTTGGTGAACCCAAAAGTGGCTGTGTCCTCGATTTGGCCAACAATGTGCATAATTCCATTGCTATCTATTGCACAATCATTAGCCCAGTCTTCTCCAGTCCCTCCAGCAAATGAAGTCCAAGTAAAGTTACCATCACCATCGATTTGAGCCGCGAAGATATCAGCTTCGCCTTGTGAAAATTCTCTTTCAATAAACATGACTGAGCCGATGAAAGTTCCAGTAATATGCAAATATCCAGATTGTGAATAACACATTCCGCCAAATGATTCAATGCCGTCTTGGCTTGAGATTCCATTCACCCACATTAAATTGCCATTCTCATCATAGTGTAATATTGCTATACTGTTACCTTCGGCACCAGTTAAGATGTACTCTTCAATCTCCAAGAACCCTTTGTGATTGACGCCAACAGAAATGCCGCCGTTAGGGCCTACTTCAACATCGAAACCAGTCAAATCATTGTTGTTCGAAATCGCTCTAATCCAAATCGGAGTTATTACATTTCCAGTGAGTGAAAATCTACCAACGAAAGCGTCCCCCTCTCCATTATCGTCGCTTTTGTTCAGAACAAAATTTTGGTTGAAAGTTATTCCACATGGATTTCCTGCTGTTCCCAAGCAAAAGTGGCCCACTACAATGATGTCTCCTGATGTGTGAAGAGCGATTGCATCTATTCCATCTGCGCCATCGCTACCATATCCTTGCGCTGTAGACCAGTTGCCAGTTGAGTTTGAGATTGCAATAAACATGTCAGCATCGCCAAGCATTCCAGTTGATTCAACGCTTTCTTCTTCGAAGATTGCGGAGGTGATAAATGAGCCTGCTGAAACAACATTATTGTCGTCTAAAACAATGTGTCCGGCCAATATATCGTCATCAAACCCTCCACCCGATAATGCCCAACCAAGAGGTTCTTCAGGACTACCATCTGCTAAAGCAAATTGTGGCACCATCAGCAAAACAAACGCTAAAACAAGGACCCGACGCATAAAGTTCCATCACCATCTCACACTTGAAATGATGTGTTTGTTGTCCGTAATAACAATGCCACATCACTTATTCGAGAAACTATGGGGCGTTTGTTCTCTCATACCTCTAGAGAGGAGTTGCCTGCTGAACAAGTCTCTAAGGCATTAGATGCCTTCAGAAACCCTAGTAGTTGGCCTGATTGGAATAGTGTTGCAAAGAATATGCTTGCAACCAAAGCAGAATCCATCGATGAAGGAGACCACCTGGCGATTTTTCAAATGATTAAAGGGAGTTTGATTGAAACTCGTTGGTTAGTCAAAACCATTAGAGAAGGGGATGGCTTTTGTGAAATTGAATTATTTGGCGAAGGGCAATACCGAAATGAAAGGTCCATTGGTAAAGGTTTGAAAAATGTCCAGATATGCTTGACATTCCTTAGCCAAGAAGGAGGAGGAATTGAAGTCCATTCTAGTTGTGAGGCATCATTTCTAATGGCAATGTTTGCCAAACAAATCAATGCCTTCATGAAAAAGCAAGCCGAGCAATTTCTTGAGGACCTGTCAAAGATAGAGTAGCCGGTGCATCTATTGAGCGCGGGGTGTAGCCACAGGCATGGCGGATGGGAAAGGGAACAATCGCAGACGCCGTAACAAGAAACCAAGGCGACATGGTGGCCCATCTAAGTCCCTATTACTCGAAAGGCATGCTGAATTTGACGCACAAGCAAAAATTGCTGCAAATGAGAGATTCTCTATTTCTCCAAGGCCGATTGCTATTCCTGAAGATATCGAGGAGCCACGACAATTTTCATTTGAATGGAAAAATAATCCAGTCTCTCTAAAGACTGAATCTGAGTTAGCATCCAAGGTAGTTAGACGAGGAGAATTTGGTTGGCTATCAGATGAAAGGGTCAATGATATCGGCAATATGGTTACCGACCTTGAAATGACGCTGGACCAAGCCCTCTCACTAAGGAGTGCTCTTCTTCAGCAGAAAACTGTCTATTCACATGGGCAATTGCAATCAAGGGGTAAGGCATTGGCGAGATTGTATCGTGAAGGAGTCAGCATAGTCGACCTCTCAAAGAAATTTGATTTTCCTCCAATGAATGTATTCAGAGTTGTGCTGAAAGAAATGGGTTGGTCAAAATCTAGAATTAAGGAAACTTTGAGATCTCCTTCAAAGTTTAAACAGAGAGAAAGAGATGAGTTCGAAGCTGCTGAAAAGGCTGACAGAGTTAGTAATGTAGATCAATCTGTAACTCACGAAAGAGCCGATATTTTCGAAGAGATATTAGCAGACTGGTTTGAAGACCAAGGTGTTCGCGTCCGAAGGCAGGGAGAGATGGTCAAAGAACAGATGAAAGAACATGGCAGACCTGTCAACACTCCTGACTTGTTATTCTTAGATCATGTTGAAATTAATGGTGAGCCTGTTGCTTGGATTGATGCTAAGCATTTCTATGGCGCAGATGTGGATTTCCAGCGAAAGAAAATCGCAAAGCAGGCTACAAGATATGTTGATTCATGGGGCCAAGGTGCGTTGGTATTCAGACATGGATTCTGTAACAATGTCCACATTCCCGGAACTGTACTACTAGACTGTGGGCCACTGGATTTACAACCATTGAACCATGTCACTGAAGAATAGTTTCTTTGACACCTAAACCTAAACTTCTCAGGTGAGATGCTAAATCTTCACAATCGAACTCCTCGTCCAATCGTTTTGGGACTATGATTAGGGATGTCCCTAACATGCAAAGATGGCTGCTCATGTTGTCATTACAATTATTCAAAACGACGTTAAGTAGGTCTGCCCTACTCTTCTCTTCCAATAATCCTGATTCTAAAGCAAATCTATCTGCTTCATCTAGAAGATGATTCCAAACACTCATGTCCCAATTATACTTCATCAGGCGTTTTACTGAAGATTCACCAGCTTTGGTAATTTTAGTTTTCCAATCTGGATTATCGATATAATTGGAAGTGTGCTTCTCGTGTTCGGGAACCCAGACCAACAGTGCTGGACAACCGACATCGAAACCTTTCGCAACTCCGGGGAATGGTGGGCTTCCTGGCTTAATTCTTAGTTCACATCCTCCAGCCCAAAGCCCCAATACGTCGCCTAATCCTCCAGAAATCTGTCTCTCAATCCTATGTGCTAGACGAGCGAGTTGGCCTTCGTCTCCGCAATCAAATAATTCTCCTAAAGCAAGACTTGTGGCTAACAAGCCCGCTGCTGACATTCCAAACCCTTGAGATACTGGCAATTGTAAATCGATTTCAATTTTCACAGGAGAATCTATGCTAAACAATTCTCTAAATGACTTCAAGAGATTGAGATAAAGTTCGTCGCCTTCAGTGAATGGCTTGCCCTCAAACGAATTGACAGATATTTGATCTGTGCCCTCTTGTAGCTGAGTTACTGTTGAAATCACTCCGTCTTCTAAACATAATCCAGCCCCTTTGGAGCCTTGATTTCTCGCTAAAAGGGCCTTCGAATGAATCGAAAACAACAGAGTTACGTGGCCCCCAACATGGACCGAAATCTCACTCATTGGAATAACGCTGCACGATATAGGTCATCATGCTTCTCCAATTAGAGAAGAAATAACTTCGATTCAAGCCAATGCTGTGTCGATTTCGCCTGTAATCTTCTCGAATCTTGAGACTAATTCAGCGCAAGCACGATTGAAGATTTCTTGAGGTGGTAGAGAACCATCTGACTCAAAGGAGAATACGAATTCGCCATCGATATCTTCCATTGTGATAGCATTGGCAAAGTCACCATCACGGCCGGTTCCTGCACCAACTTGGTGTAGAGCTCTTTCTAAATCTAGAACTGAGTCGACATCTGTGCATTCCTTGTTTGTGAACAACTTGGAGTTGATTGCACGACCAGACTTGGATTTCAAATCTAGGTTGAACAAGACGCTTGCTTTCTTAGGCTTGGAAAGGATTGCTTTCTGCCTAGGTTGGAAAGTTACCGCTGCAGCAGGGCACCACTTAGCGTGGTCTCTGCCACGTCCCAATGTAGCATATGCGTACAATTCCAGATACTGTCCTTTGGTAAGGATAGTTAGCGGAATTTTCTTGTGGTCTTCACTAATCTGTAACTTGGTCTCACCAAGTACATTCAAATCGCCTGCATATACAGTCTTGAATTCTTCTTCGGAATCAGAATTAGGGCCTCTAATCGATAGATGGTAGATTATCTGAGATAGAGGAGATCCCCACTGGTCTTCTGGAAGGTTCTCATTATTTGGGTCGTCTTCTGGGAAAACGAATTCCTCTAGGAATGTTGGTACTGGAACCATAGCAAGGCGGTGAGCAAGAACTTCGTCAGGAAGTACGTTAACTGATTCGATAACCTCTCCTTGGTTGTCCTGTGTAACTCCTTGTTCGAACCTTACCTTAGTGATAGCCATCTTTGGCACATCAGCAATGATTGCTCGGCGAAGGCTGTTAACCTGCGCTGCGTTAGTTTCAGACAAAACAATGCGAATCCTGTTACCCTTAGGCCAACCATCTACAACTTGTGCTTTCATTCTAAACACCTCAAAATCTCAGACACGGCGTCCACGTCGGCCGCCTTTCTTCTTGGTTCCATCGTGAGCGATAGGAGTTACATCCTCAATTCGAGTTACTGTAACGCCAGCACGAGTCAAAGCACGAATTGCTGCTTGAGCACCAGGTCCTGTGTTGTTAGACTTGTTGCCGCCCGGAGCACGGTACTTTACGATAACTTGTGTGAATTCTTTCTCTTTCAATTGGTCAGCCATTCTTTCTGCAGCACGAGTTGCTGCGAATTGACCGCCTGAGTCCTTGGAAGACTTGACAACTTGTCCACCGGAGCAAGTTGCGATTGTTTCAGCACCTGTCAAATCAGTAGCTGTCATCAATACGTTGTTGTAACTTGAGAAGATGTTGATAATTGCCTTGCGCATCATTCATCGCCTCCTTCTACTACGGTGTCCTCTGCCTTTGGTGCATCTTCTGCAGATTCGTTAACTTCAGATGCTTCGGCTTGATTGAATTCGGGATCGACTTCGTCTTCTGCATATTCAGCAGATTCTCTAACGCCTAGAATAGTTTGGCGAATAACGTGATTTTCGTCATTCAACTTAGAGCGAGGATGGTAGCGAATCAATTCTTCTTCATCTCTTGTGACAGGATAAGAAGGAACTGTTACCTTTTGGTCTCCAATACAAATTTGTCCGTGAGTGACCAGTTGGCGAGCTTGCTTCATGGAGCATGCTAACCCCTTGTAGTAAACTTGAGCCTGTAGTCTGCGGTTGAGAATGTCTTCTGCAGATAATGAAAGTATGTCGTCCAGAATTGCATCGCTTGCAATTAATCCTCTACGGTTTAGAGAAGCCAATAGAGCGTCTTTCTCTCGAGAATAGTGACCTTCTGAAGTATCGACTCGACCAATCAACTTCATTGCTTGGCCACGAATACGACGTAGTGCAGATTTTGCTTTCCAGATTTCTGTCATGTTCTTTAGACCGTGATTAGCACGGATTGCGTGCTCTTCTTCGATTCTGTCAGCCTTCCATGGATGTGGAGGTGTGTCGTACTTTGGTCGTGCGAATTTAGGATGTCCCATATCTCATTCCTCCTATCACTTCTTGCGCTGTACTCCAAGAGTCAGTCCAAAACGGCCATTGGAACGGCCACGTTGTCCACGTACCTTGTGGCCGCCAGCGTGACGGATACCACGGTAACACTTGATTTCACGAAGACGAGAGATATCGTCTTCATGGGTGAGTTTGAGATCTTGTCCAGATAGGTGAAGTTCATCACCGGATTCTAAATCACGTTGACGGTTTAGCATCCATAGAGGGACGTTTTGAGCATAGTTTTCGATTGCCAATCGTAGGGTTTCCTGCTGAGTTGCATCAAGGTGTCCTGCCTTCATTCCAGGGTCGAAGCCTGTTATTTTGCAGATATTAGCGGCGGTTCTATCCCCAACTCCACGAACTGCGGTCAATGCAGTTCTTAGGGTCTTCAGACCGTCGATATCGGTATCTGCCATACGAAGCATGTAGGAGAAATCGTCTCCCAATTCCTTGTCATTTGCCATGGAGGTTCACCTGTAAAACGCGTACAACGTAATGTCGAGCGGCTTTGCGACAAACCACCCCTATATCAAGACCGCGATTAGCCATTCGCGAGACTGCGCCTCGAAATACCGGCGAAGATGATTCCTATTCGATGTGCGTAAAGCCATTATTTTTCAAGACACAGGAGAAGCATCGAATCTTGGGGCTGTTTGGCTACAAACCCGACATGATTTCCTCCCTTAGCGGACAACTGTCTATCGATGCTTCCTTGGAGGCGAGGTTGGAGGTCCGGTTCCATGGCCAAGCGGAGTGTTAATTTTCCAAAACCATAATCTCTGGAAGCTTCGATTACTGAGGAAATTGTGTCAAGATTTAAGTCGCAATGAACCAACTTGACAATTCTTCCTGTGGCTTGAATTAGCAATTTTTGAGATTTGGATTCAAAATCAAATGGAGTAGGATGGTGGATTTGGGGTCTGCGTCCTTCTGTGACACTCCAGGTAATCTCATCATCGGGCAACGCCGATTTTAGAAACTCTTCAGCCAGTCCTGATTCTACCAAAGCAGAATCCAAAATTGTAACGTATTCGCCTTTCCGAGGAGGACGCCTATGTGGTGAGAACTGTTGAAAATCACCATCGATTACCAACGGCTTATCTTTGATATCAGGTGGTATTCGCACATAACGTCTCGAAACTCCAGGAGAGGATAGTTGACCAATCCATAACGAAAGTCTGTCAATACGGCCTCTCCCTCGGCTGGTCCAAACCCAAGTTTTGCCAATATCTGGCCAGAACTGATCAACGATTGCTTCGACTTCATTTCTTTGACTTTCGATTAATCTTGGAGATAAATCTAGCAAAATTGCAGGGCCCCTTTCGCCCAATGAAAGATTATCTTTCCAAGCGGTGAAAATATTGGGTAATTTAGGAGCCATTTCATCCAATCCATGAGTCCTAGAATTTCGTGGCCTTGCAGGATCTAAATGTAACATTGCAACCTTTAATTCAGGTTTGCCAATTGTTCCATCACCAATGAAAATAGATGATTCGTATAATGCTGAGTTGAATCCTTGCATAGAAACGCGTTTTAAGTTTGAATTGGCGGCATGGGCTGTCGATTCGTCTAGCTCGATGCCTACTCCCTTTTTGCCAATCATTGCGCAATAAGCGGCTAACTGGATGCCACTGCCGCAAGCAGGATCTAGAATAATGCCATCTGGAAGTTTGCATTTCCTCACTAGCTTCGCTCTTTCAATTGCGACCTGCCACGGAGTTGCAAGTGGCTTAGCATCATCAGCAAAATGAAACTGTAAGCCATCTGGAGCGGTGGAGTCTACGATTGTAGGACCACTAATATCTGCTTGCTCGGGGATTAATTCCATTTATTCACCCTGAGATATCAGATCTAATCAACAGGCTTTCAAACGGAATGCCTGCTTCTTCAAATGCCTCTTTTCCGCCTTCTTCCCTATCTAATATACTGATTACTGCAACCACTTCACAAGCGGTTTCTTCTTCGATCCTCTTTACTGCCTGAATAGCAGAGCCTCCAGTCGTAGTAACATCTTCGAGAATAATTACTCGGCCGCCATCGGCTATGGAAGAGCCTTCGATTCCTGGAGGGTTGTTGGTCTTCCTTCCACCTCTTCCCTTAGCTTGTTTTCGGACCATGAACCCTAAACGGTCAGATGTGAAATCTGTGGCTATCACCAATGCTGCTAAAGGTACTGCGCCTAATTCTAAACCGCCTACAAAATCTGCGCCAATTTCATCGCAACGCATATTCATCAACTCTCCAACTAATCTTCCTGCTTCTGGATTCATCATTACAGGTTTCATATCAAAAAACCATCGTGATGTACGTCCACTGGCCAAAGTAAATGCTTCATCATTGCCTCCATCTAGGAATGCAAGTTCTCGGACTAGGTCAACTAATCTAGCCCATCGCGGTTCGCTACGCAACTGTGTTGGCACTGACATAGACTAAGCCACTCGTTTATGGCGAATGAACCTTCCCTTAGGATTTGCAATAGTCAGTAACAGTCCTTATGAGCCACCGTCATGAAGCATGTATGAGTCACATGATTCAACAAGGTGCTAGAGATGTTCATGACCCTTTATTGGGTTTGGACATTAAGCGACTTGAAAATGAAATGGAGTCCTACCAGGAATGGTTGGATCAACGAGCCGATGAAGCGTACCAAATTGCTACAGAAGCGCGCGCTAAAGGATTAGACCACACCTTAGAAGTCGAAATTCCAAGGGCATCCGACCTTGCTAGTCGTACTGAAAAATTGCTCATCCAATATCTTGATGGGGCTGAAGTGGCAGATGATATTCGTAAGTTATTGGCTGAGCATGATCGTGAAACTACATCTATCAAAATGGCGACCATGGTTGCAAAAAGATTCAGAGATGACGGTCACGATTTGCAGAAAAGTATCGATGTCGGATTAAGAGTAGGTCTAGCGATTTTAACCGAAGCGGTATTGGTTGCACCGCTTGAAGGAATCAGTGAAGTTAACCTGCTTTCAAACGTTGATGGGTCTCAATTTCTCTCTGTGAATTTTGCTGGTCCGATTCGTGCTGCAGGCGGTACTGCACAAGCATTAGCAGTTCTAATCGCTGACATGATTAGAAGAGAATTGAATGTCGGTGCGTACAAACCAACCGATGATGAAGTTGAGCGGGTGAAAGAGGAATTTGGACTTTATCGAGGAGGATTGCAATACCGCCCACCTCCCGAAGAAATCGATACCATCGTCAGAGCGTGTCCTGTGATGATTAACGGAGAAGGTGACCAAGATATCGAATGTGCAGGTTACGGTCGAGTTAGAAATATCGAAGGGGCCAGAATAAGGGGTGGAGTACTGCTCGTTATTGGAGAAGGTTTGTGTCTCAAAGCGCCAAAAATTCAGCGTCATACTGAACGCCTAAGTGTACCAGGTTGGGACTTTATTTCTGCTTTTGCAAACAAAGGAAAAAGTAAGGAAGACGGTGAAAAGTCAAATGCTTTCAAATCTCGAAGGGTTCCAAAAATTTCGAAATTTATGAACGATATCATTGCTGGAAGGCCTGTTTTTGGAGCGCCGTTAGAAGCAGGTGGTTTTAGATTAAGATATGGTAGAGCAAGACCTTCTGGTTTAGCCGCAGCATCTTGTAATGCTGCAAGTATGGCTGCTATGGACGATTTCATTGCGGTTGGAACGCAAATGAAAATTGAACGCCCCGGCAAAGCTTGTGCAATCACTCCTTGCGATATTGCTGAAGGCCCTTGGGCCGTTTTGAGAGATGGAACTTTTAGGCAGTATAATGACGAGAAATCATTCCGTAAAGATGAAGCAAAAATTAGCACCATTTGGGATAATGGAGAACTTGTTTTAGGCTACGGGGAATTCATGGAAAACAACAAAAATCTTGTTCCAGCAGCGTATTCTCACGATTGGTGGGCAGCGGATCTTATCGATTCATTAGACAGTGAACAGGCAGTAGAAGAATTCTGCAGAATCATGAGCCTTGACAGAAAAGAAATGCCCGAGGGAGTCCCTGGTTTACCAGTGAACCAATCCACAGATTTGGACGAGCGGTTCCACGTCAGGCGCAAGTGGCGAGACGTGCTTATTTCTCAAAATCCTTCATGGGATTCTGCTAAAGAGGTTTCAATTCGTTTCTCTACATCTTTGATTACTCCTCACAACCCTTGGTGGTTAGATTTGCCAATTGAATGGGTCCCTGCTTTACTTAAATCGATAGAAACCGCTACTATTCGAGATGGAAATTTACGATTCATTGGTGGAGTCAATGGTTGGAATTCAGAGATTATGGATGCTTTGAGGCCTGAAAATGAGGCTGAGATTGATTATGATACTATTCCTGGACCGAGCATTCCTGTTGAAGATGGAATTTTCACAGATTTCGTCCCTATGAGTTGGGTACTACGGATACATGGATTGGTAAAGGGTTCAGCATTGATGCTTGGACTGGCTCACCATCATGAGGGAGATGATCTTGTGATCACAGGTGGATGGCAAGCCTTACTGGACGGCCTAGGTTTTTCGATTAAGGGTAAAGCCCCACTGAAAGTTGAGGATGCTGAATCGGTTTTTACCAATAGAATTGCAGAACTTCGCAAAGCTGCAATTACTCTTCAACAAGAACATAAGAGAAAGGAAGAATTGGAAAGGCAGCGTTCTACAGTAAGAATTGCTGCAGAAACAAACGCTAGGCAGAGAGGACTAGGTATTGCGGAAACCGATAAAATTGGACAGGATGCTGCCGATAAATTACCCGACCCTGGGCCTTCAAACCCTGATGATTATCTTCGCTCACAAATTTTGGAAGATGACCACGCAGTAGATGGCATCCTTACACAGATAAGACAAATTTCTAGATTGAGATGGGAACATTCTGCACCTGTAAGAATCGGTTGTAGAATGGGACGACCTGAAAAAAGTGCACCTAGAGAAAAACCAACCGTTCATTCATTATTCCCAATCGCTCTATCTGGTGGTAACCAGCGGTTGATTTCAAATGCTGCTGAGCAACAGGACCTAAGAGTCCAGATGGGTGTAAGATTCTGCACTGTTTGTGACAGAAAATCCCCTATGCTAAACTGTCATCACAGAAAGTTAGACGATTATGGGGAAGAAAAACCGGGTGAAGTCTGTGGAGGTAGAACCGAACTAAGAATCTCCAACGACAAAGAGAACTCGAGAAGAAGAGGTGAGTTGCAAACTATTCGCCTTGATAATTTACTTGAAGATGCTCGAATTTCATTAGGCTTGGATAGAGTTCCAACAAGGATGAAGGGTTTGAAGAAATTGATGAGTAAAAATCAGACTCCAGAGGCTGTTGAAAAGGGTATACTCAGAGCAAAATATGAGCTTCCTGTATTCAGAGATGGAACCATCCGGTTTGACATGAGTGATGTGCCTGTCACCCATTTTACTCCCGAGGAGATCAATGTAGAATGGAATCAATTGAAACACTTAGGATATACACATGATTGCTTTGGAAATGAGTTGGTAAACAATCAACAAATGCTGGAAATATTCCCGCAAGATTTCATCTTAGCAAAGAATGGTGCAGATTATTTTGTTAGAGCTGCAAAATATATCGATGAATTGTTAGTTCGTTTTTATGGGCTAAAACCATACTACCACGTCGAAACTCCTAGTGACCTTGTAGGCCATCTAATCTGTGCATTAGCCCCTCACACATCGGGTGGAGTTCTGTCTAGATTGATTGGATTCTCAGACAGTTCAGGAGGATATGCGCACCCGCTATTTCATGCTGCAAAGCGAAGAAATTGTGATGGTGACGAAGATGCAATAATGTTGTTAATGGATGGATTGCTCAACTTCAGTAGAGAAATCTTGCCTGCTAATCGTGGTGGCCAAATGGATGCGCCTCTAGTTCTTACAACTAGATTGAATCCAACCGAAGTCGATAAAGAGGCCCTAAATGTCGATTCGGCATGGCATTATGAAAGAGGATTTTACGAAGCAACTTTGGACCAGCCGCATCCAAAAACCATTTCTGAAAAAATGGATTTCGTAGAAAGAAGACTTGGGTCGGTTGCTGCAGTAAGAGGATTAGGTTTTACTCACTCTACTAGAACAATGGCAGAGGGGCCGAAATTATCTGCATACAAGACTCTTGAAACCATGATTGACAAAATGAATGGTCAATTATCTCTCGGTCATAGATTACGAGGAGTTGATGTTAGAACCGTGGCCTCTAGTGTAGTCAGGTCACATTTCCTACCAGATTTGCGAGGTAATTTAGTGGCCTTTACCAGGCAGAAAGTCAGATGCCTGAAATGTGGGCATTCATACAGGCGAATGCCGTTAGCCGCCAAGTGTATACAACCGCAAAAACAGAGTGGTCGAGGGATGAGTGCTTTCGGTGTGAGAAAATCTGAGGGAGAAATGTGTAGTGGAAATTTGGCACTCACGGTAACCGAAGGTGCTGTTAGAAAATATATCAAAGTCACAAAGCACGTTATGGAAACATACGGAGTAGATCACTACACTCGACAGAATGTTGAATGGTTAGCTGATAGTGTTGAGAGTCTTTTCAATAATGATAAGGCCAAGCAGATGAGTTTGGCTGACTTTTTGTGATTAATTTGGTCTAACTGGTTCCTGCCAAATTCCTGTTTGAATTGTCTCACTAGGTGCAGGTTCTGGTAATGATTCCAAAGATTGGCTATCCAACTTTTTCTTGATCAGTTTTCTAATGAATGATTCGCCAAATGCTAATGCTACCGTACCTATGGTAAACAAAACAATACCCGGTACCAAAGCATTACTCAAGGGCCATGTTAGAAGATTAGTCGTGACTTCCACTCCATCTTCGATTTGGGTGAGAATGACGATTTCACCCTTTTTTGCTGATGATTTGTATTCCATACATTGGTCATCTGTAGTTCCGTTCCATGAGTGAATTGTCTTTGAGTCCTGTTGAACTTCAATACTAACGTTGTAAATTCCACCATTTATTGACTCAAAACAATACTCGATTTGAAAATCTGCATCTTCGCCCAATAAACTGTTGATTTCGGCTTCCCGATTGTCTGAAAAATCGGCACCTGGGCGATTGATTTCCTGAGTTGCACTCTGTTGACTCACCACATACCAACCAGTATTTACAACAAGTAATGCAATCAACCACAAAACTTGGATTTTCTTCACTAAACAACCTCCAATGAATGTAAACTCAACACTCTATTCATCCACTTCAACTTGATTAGTTTTCGTTTTTCATCAGTTGCTCCAGACCAAGCGCCGACTTCATCGGTCGAGAAACCGACCAATTCAATCTCGGTGGCTCCCAAAGCAAGTGCAATACACACCGCTCTATCGCCATCGGTGAAACCGCCAGGATTGTACATTCCATCGATTGAGTAAGGTGTTTGATGAGTTAGTATCACTTGTTGTTCTTTATCGACTAAAGATAGAATATTGCCCCATGCCTCAATATTATCACCGTGTGCATGAAGACAGATTGGGATGCCAATGTTCAATGCATTCTCTATGTAAGGAGAACCATCGCCATCGGTTACAATCAATTTGACTAATGAAATATCACTTATTGCTCCAATTGCTCCATCCGCTACAACCGTAGGATTGGTTGGAACAAATCCCGTTGGAGCTGCCGCTCCTACCACCGTTACTTTGCCTGTAAGTTCGAGATTAGTTGTGGGGCTCTTGCACATTTTTACCAGAGAAAGTGCGCTTTGGTAATCCGATTCTAAAGACCAACCAAAATATTCACGAATCTCATCTTGAATGAGAATCGAATCTTGGTTTGTTGCCTGCATCACGCTTCCTAATCCCATTCCCCAAATGAATGGGAGGGTTCAAATGTATCTCACTAGAGTTGCGAAATGTGCCTAAACCGTTTAGCATCCCAGACCTCTCCGATGAGGTCACGCTTGCAAGATATCCTTTCTTGCCTCAAGCAAAACCTTGGATTGCGAATATGGCAGCAAAACATGAGATTGACATCGATGAGTTGCTTGATGGTACAATGATGGACAGAGCAAGAGTCAGAGCTCGTTCAAGACTTGTGGACTCCGTAGATAGTAAAGATGGAGTTGAAATGGCGTCGATTGGAGACATTCATACAGAAGAAGGGCGTTTACTCGAGGCTTTCTCTTTCTACTATGCTCGCTTAGTAGTGGGTGCAAGTGAAGATGAAAGGCTGATATCTCGATGGGCACAAGCCGAAGCGGAAAGAGCCCAACACATTTTGGAAAAGGACGATGCCATATCGTTGATTGCTGAAACTTATGTTAGTGAAGTTAGATGCGAGGAAGGGATATGGAAAGTTGGTCTATCAGATTTCATAGAATTGTGTACGGGGATTACTGGTTCGAGATGGAGGCTTCCTAATTGCGACATAAATGACGGATGGGTGACTTTGCATGATGAGGGAGACAAGTATTCTTCGCGTGGGAAAATGGCCAGGTTATTGCGTGAACGAATGAAAGATGATATCAAAATGGATGCGCTCGAAAAAATGGAAAAAATGGATGAGAGTCTGTTGATTCGACTATCTGAACCGGTAGGAATGATTAGAGGTTTAGTCGCATCAAAAACCGCTGAAACAATCGCCTTAATCGGTGCTGGAGAAGAAGATTGGCCGCCTTGTATGAGAAAGGCGGTTGCAGAATTAGCCGAAGGCGTTAACGTAAATCACTTTGGAAGAGTTTTCCTCGGTTCAATGGCGAGGTGTATCGGTTTACCTGCTGAAACAACTGTAGATTTTTTCCGCTCCGCTCCTGATTTTAATGAAGCCACAACGACTTATCAGGTAGGTCACCTCTACGAAAGAGAATACACGCCTTCAGGTTGTTCTAAATTGAAAGTGAACCACAATTGCGCGGTCAGAACTGGCGATGACCGTCTTTGTGATCAATCATGGATGGACCATCCACTCAAGTACATCCGAGCAAAACAACGTAGACGAAAACAACAACAAAGTATCGAAGTCGATGTTAATTTGCCCAAAACAGGCGATGCTTGATGAACAGGAAGCGCGTCAGCGTTATCGTAGCCGGGGCTGATATCAATGACTAGGACACTTGTATTGACTGTTGACCGAGATAATGATCTTGGTCTGAAAACGGCAATTCGAGGACCTGTTGTTGGCAGGAAGCAAGTGCTAACCGCTGCATTGAGGTTGGGTATTGCAGACCCTGAGGAAAGCGACACCAATGCAATTCTTGGAGCACTACATCAGCACGACAATCTTGCTGAGACAAATAGTGAGACCGATGAAGTTGAGATTGCAATCCTTACAGGCGATGAGAAAGTTGGGGTGCGCTCAGATAGAGCAATCGCTGCACAACTGGAAGAAGTTGTCACGGAATTCCAACCAGACCAAGCAATTTTAGTTACTGATGGTGCAGAAGATGAATCCGTTCTTCCAATCATTCAGAGCCAGGTTAGAATTGATCACGTCGAGAAAATTATCGTCAAACAATCAAAGGGCATTGAAGGAACCTACTACTACATTGTGAAGGCTCTTGAAGACCCTAAATGGAGAGCGAAAATGTTAGTTCCTCTTGGAGCCATAATGGCTGTGTTTGGATTAGGAGTTATGCTGCCTGATACACTAGGAGGGATCGTTATCGGTTCCCTTCCTCTAATTTTTGGACTATTCATTCTGTCCAAAGGGCTTGGAATCGAAGCGACCGTTGGGCGAATCGCCCAAGAAATGCGAGAAAATGCAGATGCTGCTATGTTCTCATCTTTATTGTGGACTACAACCGTGTTTAGCGCAATCTTCGCCGTTGCAACAGGGTATGACATGTATATCGAATTAGAAGCTACATCGAATTATTCTGTTGTTTGGATTGGAGTTGTACATTCAGCATTAGCATGGATTGTCATCGCTTTCCTGACATCTACGGCTGGATTTATGCTGTTAAGATTGCAAAAGGGTTCCTTCTCTGGAAGACTAATCGTCCTTGCAGTATTCGGAATGGTCGTTTATTCATTCCTTGACCAAGGGTTGCAAATCGCTATGGATGTTCTAACAGGTGCAGGTTATGAATTCTCAGTTCAGGGCATTTGGGATGTAATGCTTGAGCCGCTAATGTGGATAGCTGTTCTTTGGGTTACAACCACAATCGTTCGTGCTGTACAAGCAAGACAAGCCCAGGCCGAGCGCTATTGGGGCATCTGATTTCAAGCGTCGTATTGATATAAGTGTAACAAACACAAGATAACATGAGTAAAGAGCGTCGTGCTTGGCCATTGGGAATTACAGTAGTCTCTGAGCAATTCAACTCCCTAGAAGATGAGTTGTTTGATGCATTAACTGGCCGAGGGTTTGTTTCTACAGATATCATAAATGATTTTCTTAGACATAAGTTCCAAAAGGAAAATGTTGTTGTTGAGCGCAGATCGTTTATGAGATATTTGAGCGTAGATTCTCGTTTTGTTTTCGACGGGCCTATGCGCTCACGAACTGTGAAAGCTGCAGATTTAGAAAAACTAGAACGAACATCGGGATGGTTGGAAATATCAGATCATATAATCAATTACATGCTTAGTTTGACTGTGAAAGAAGGAGTTGGAGTTACAACAAATAAAGAAGACATATGTCAATACTTCCAAGATATGAGAGGAGATAGATTTCTTCACCACAGTGAATTTGCTCTAGATTATGCGATTACACAATTAATGTGGGGAAGAAGAATAATGGCCGTAGAGATTCCTGAAGCGAGTCAATGGCTCGAAGAAAAAGAGTTGGATTTGGAAGACTTTGTTGGATTGGAATTTGGATGGGCGCAGGGAGCATTTGTTGGCTACTCTGGTAATGGGAAAAAATCGGGAGGATTGCACTTGTCTACGAGAAGTTGGGAGACGGCAAAGGAAATTAGCAAAGAATTGAATGCCATACACAAACATGTGCTATGGGATAATCCGCAAACAACCTGGGGAATTAGAGACGGAGACAAAACTGAGATGGAAGTTTTGAAGGTGTTTGAAGAAAAAACACAAAATCCAATATTGGCGCTCGCATTGTGGAAAGGTGATTTGACCGCATCTGATGTAGTAGATACTGCGATAGAAGTGCTACGTTCGCAATACTCATTAGAAATATTTGGGCTCTAAGGGTAAGAATACTCTGACGTCTGTTAAATCGATTTAATCCGCTGTTTTTGGTTTTTATTACACTTGTAACAAACCAAGCGTTCTAATAAGAGTGGTCTGTCGCAGCCGTGAGAACGATGACTCAAGATGAGAATTGGCATGGAAGGTGCTTAGGAAACTGTGGAAAGGTAGAGCTTAACCAGAAGCCGAAGAAAGGCCTATGTCCCAACTGCGGGAACTATTGCGCTCCTGCTGTGGTCGCTTCAAAATCACAGGCTAGAGAGTTAGCGCGCAAATCTTGGAAGGCTGTTCCGTGTACCATCGCTGTCGAAGCGATCCAAAAGTTGGACCTAGTAGTCGCAGCACCTACGTCAGAACTGCTCGCTGACCTTAAGAAAATCACGCGCCCGCGAAATGATGTCGCAACAGCTGGGCATCTTATCGCACATCGTCACATCCTCGGACGCTCTGGGTTCTCGAATGGAGACTTCAAATCAAGATCTCGATTAAGGCTCGCTCTTCGAAGAGGTCCGTCATCTCCCTTCTTTCCACGCCCTTCACTGCAGACCTCGCCCGAAGTAATGGGTAAGCTGATTGAGGCTGAACTTCAGTTACGTGCTGCCAGGCGTTGCTTGAAGATGCTCTCGCTTGATTCGCAGCGTTTGGTCTTCCAGCACCCTGTTCTAGGGGTTAATGTTAACGTGGAGATCGACGGCCAGTCAGATGATCTCCCTGTCGAGTTGAAAACAGTGGTAACGCTTGACAAAGTTCCATGCAAAATTTTTGGTATTATGATGCAGTTAGCAGGCCAAGCCATCGCTAAAGGAGTAGATTCCGGCATCTTGATAATCGCTGAAAGAGATGGCGAACGATTGACTGCTTTGTGCGTTTCAGGACTTACCGAATTCCATCTAAAAAACATCCAAAGATGGGTTTCTGAGGCTTCACAGGAAGGTGCTTTAGCATGAATTCTGCCTTTGCATTACTACTCGATTCTATTGAACAAAAGGACAAGCGAGGAGGTGATAGATATGTCGAAAATTTGTACTTCTAACGAGAAAACATGCCCCAAGTGTGGTGGTTCTGGTAAGCGTGGACGAGGTCATTGTCACCGATGCGGCGGCCATGGAACTGTCAAGTCGACAAACTGTACATGTGGTTGCTGAGCAAAATGTTCGGTGAACATGTAATGGCTATTGCCAACATCTCTCGTAGCAACGAGTGTTTCTGGCATTCGCTGGACTTCGGACCAGCGGATGCCTCCTTTTGTGGCCTGAACACACGCTTTGCAGATGCGTTATTCTGTAACAACAAAACGGAGGTGAAAATGAATGGACTGTAACTGCGGAGGACGATTTTACTACGACGAAGGCGCTTCTTGCTACGTTTGTGAAAACTGTGGCAGAGACCCAAGTGGAGAAACCGTTTGAACATAATATTCGAAGCCAGGAGTGAAAGTCAAAGGACATGTGGATTTCGATTTCACGGTAGCGCCGTGAACCTTTCGAAGTATCGAAAGAGGATAAGAAGCATGGATTTTGATGGATGCTCAGCCTCTAGAGGGGCGATATCGCTATCCCTTGTGTAATAGGGATTAGAAACCAAACTGCAAGATACGAGTTTGGTTCCCTCTAGAGGCGGCACTACTATTCGTTCACGAATTAAATACCGCTTCATGCATGCACTGAGGGCATGTAACTTTGATTGGTCTAACATCAGGAATACCTAACGGTGAAGAACAAGCAGGACAAATTATTGCTTGACGAACCTTAGATTGATTAGAGATTCCTTGAGAAGAAGGGTCGTATTTCAATCGATATTGATCTGGATTATCGATATATTGAGGAGCGGCGTTCATAGGTTGGGCAGGTCCCAAATCAACTAACTCTTTTTGCGCTACCGGGGTAAACGCTTGTTCGATGTTTTCGGTTGCAGGAGGGGCTGCAGCAGCAGTTTTGAAAGCGGCTAATTGAGATTCTATTTCAGCTAGGCCAATTCCATGAGTTCGACTAACCGTATCCATCTCGAGCATTTGGTCGTAACCAGAAAGGCTTGCAAGGCGGGTGAGAACCTCTGTAGGTAGCGCCATAGAATGTCTGGAAGCATCATCCCCATTGAAGGTTCGTTTTCGATGCTTCCTCAAGGGCAGTCCCGCTACTATTCGGGGATTTTCTTCATCTCTAAGCCCTCTTTGAGTCAATATACTTCCAGATTCAGGGGTTTTATTTCCGAAATAAAGTAAAATTTAGCACTCTGAGAATTGATGCCTTCAAATAGGTAGAGCAGTCGGCGGGCGAATAAGGAGGATAGATATGCCACAAAGTCGACCAAGAAATTCTGACAGGAACAGTAAGTCAAGAGCGATTCGTTCATTGACTTGTGGAAGAGTGATGAATGCGCCCAATGTTATTGGAAGAGATGCATCTGTTGCAGATGCGTTGGATAAAATTACCAATATGGATTGGGATCATTTGTTTATTGTAAATTCGGAGAGAGTTCCTATTGGAAGAATTCATGCGGTAGATATCCTAAAACTAATTGCCAGAAAAACCGTGAATAGAGATATTGCTTGGATGCACGCAATACCTGCTAAACAACTGGTAACTCAAGAAACTATCACAATGAGAGAAAATACTCCTTTGTTGAAGGCGGCTGCTTTGATGCTCACCCATGATCTCAATCAATTGGCTGTAACTAATCAAGATGGGCAAATCGTTGGTTGTGTTTCTCACAGCGTAGTTGCGCGACACTTGCCGAGATTCATACTGTGAGCAAGTTTCAACAATAGAGAGTCGGTGCGAGAGATATGTCCTCATCTCCTAGGCTGTGGCCTAATCCTCCGGGCAACTCTCCTCTCCCTTTACCTCCAAGCGCTATGTTTTTTTCTAATTCCGAATTGTGTGATTTGCAATTTCCACCAATGCCCTCTACAGAAAATTTGGATTTGGGGGGTTTGAAAGATTACATTGGCTCATTTACACTAGAAAATGGCAACACTGTTTCTCAGACCATTGATTTGACAAATCGAAGGCCGTTGTTGATTGTTGGCGAATTGGCCAATCCCTACCGATTGAGCGATATTATGGCTCCCGATATGCCAATCATTCCAGTTAGATTGGAGAACATCTGCAGAACTTGGGCAGATAATCTAGACCCTCGTGATATTCAGCCTGGAATTCATCATGTCACTTTAGTTAGATCTCCTGGTTGGTGGGAAAGAAGTTTCATTACTCTACTAGAGCTTCCAGATATGAAGAAACTCGTTCACTGGTTGGATGGGAATAATTCTAACACTTGGGCGCCAAAAAGACTTGCTGAAGGCACTATTCGCCTGGAAGATGACATGTCCGTTATGCCACCAAACTTAGACGACATATCTTGGGATGGAATTACTGAAAAGGTCGAAGTCGAAATGCCTCCACCAAACGGACCTTCGTTGGATTTATCCACAATCATGGTTCCAATCAATACTCGTTCTGGTTGCTATAATAGCCGTGGAAGAGTTAATCGATGCCATCATTACCCTCAAACTGAATTTCACGACAAAATGTTCCGCAGAGGGTCGTCGTTCAAGTGGTCTGAAATGCTAAATTACCTTTAGATTCCTAATTTAGGCCTCTAAAATACAGAAATCCGGAGTGTGATTTAATAATTGCACGAAGATGGAAAATCAGGGAATGATATGAGATTAGTTACCTCAATTCTTTGTATAGCAATAATGTCGACAGCGCTTTCCGGTTGTATCTGGGACGAAGATGGGCCTCCAATTCTGTTTTCAGAATGCCCATCCTCTTGGCATGTTGAGTTTTTTGATTTGAGTAATAACGACTTCAATTCATGGGGTGGCGTTGTTGAATTTACTGATTCGGATGGAAATACAGAAGTTTTGGAGAGTTTCTCCAGTAACAAAAAGTATGTCACATTAGATGATTCGCTCACATGGAGTTTGAAGTATACATTCTTTGAGGGCGATATTGGATTCATTGTAGGAGACACCGTATATGGTGGCGATAACAGAGATGGAGAGTCCGGTACCATTGAATTGGATTTAGTAAGAAAGTTTGCTGATGATACCGATAATGAAGAGCCTATTTCGTTCAACCGTTGCTCTAATAATTGGCATATCAAATTCGTAGATCAGAGCAACGACGACTTCGGTTCATGGGAAGGCGAAGTAGTATTCTATGAAGCTGATAACGACGAAGAAACCTATTCGTTCGAGGATTTCTCTAGTGAAATGAAATACGTTACTCTGGAAGACTCTAAGGTTTGGAAAATGAGATACACATTCTATGAAAGCGATATTGGATTCGTTTACAATGGTAAGTCATATGGTTTAGATAACGAATATGGAGACTCCGGAGAGATTACAATCGACCTTAGATAGTAATAAAAAATGTAAATGGGCTAAATTTGATTTTTTCAAGTGTTCTGATGTTAGGGGCCCGGGGCTTTCCCTCTAGAAATAGAAATACTCTAGAGAACAATATACTAACATGAATGGAAAAGGTTCGCAAAAAAGCGCTAGACTGGAACGCCTTAAGTCTGAGATAGTAGAATATATCTCAATCAACCCTGGTTGTTCAGCTGCAGATATCGTAGATCATCTATCTAACACACGAAGAATGAGAAACCATGGTCTTACTTCACGTAAAGTAGGATTCTTTATTCCAAGATATCTGAAAAACAACGTAATGTTCACGCTTGACCGTTCAACTGGCAAGAGAATCTACAGTGTTGCATGAAAAGGTCAAATTGATGCAGTTAGTGCGATGACTTGATGAGAGTCCCTGGCGCTGAAGATCTTTGGCCATCGCTTGATGAGTCATTAGGACGACAGCCATGTTTTCCAAACGGCCCTGTATGGGGTGTTTTACCAACATTGAAGGGACAAATTATCGACATGTTGGAAATGGTTGGCTCTCAAGAGCGTGAAGGAATTAGTATAGATTCATCCAAAGGTCCTGTCCACATTGATGAAACTGCCATCATTGAACCATTTGTTCACATTATTGGCCCAGCCTATATCGGTCCAAACGCAACGCTGAGGCATGGCGCATACATACGTGAATACTCATGGATTTGTGCGAATTCCTTGGTAGGTCATGCAAGCGAAACCAAGCACAGTGTACTCCTTCCAGGAGCAAAGGCACCGCATTTCAATTATGTTGGGGATTCAATTTTAGGTCCAGATGTAAATTTGGGAGCTGGAGTTAAGCTCTCTAATTTACGTAATGATGGAGGCGAAGTTCATACTCGTATCGATGGTGAAAGGGTTGCAACTGGGCTCAGGAAATTTGGTGCAATAATCGGTGAAGGCGCGCAACTGGGATGTAATGTTGTTACAAATCCAGGAGTAGTCCTAGGCGCAAGATGTATGGTTTTACCAAATACAACTGTCACGGGCGTTCATGAATCTGATTCCAAAGTCGGGTGATTTGATGCTATTTGGCACAGACGGAATTCGAGGAGAGGTTTGTGAATCTCCAAATTCCGATGACCAAGCGATTTCAGATTTATTGGAAGATAGGAAAATATCTGCCACGTTGATGAAATTAGTCGGTGAAGCCCTTTCTAGAATTGTTGATTCTAACTCCCAAGTAATCATAGGATGGGATGAAAGGCCCGATAATCCAGAATTGGTTACATCTCTTACAATTGGTTTGCATTTAGGAGGTTGCAAGGTTGTTCATGCAGGTGTTTGCGCCACACCCGCCCTTCATAATGCACTGTTAGAAACAAATTCTGCGCTTGGTTGTATGATTACTGCAAGTCATAATCCCGTAACTGATTCAGGCATCAAGGTATTCGATTCTAAAGGATACAAAACCAATCCTGAAATGGAAGGGTTAATCTCTGAAATTATTGTTCAATTGGCTGCTGAAGATAGAGATGTAGACCAAACTTATCTTGATGAGTTATCTATACCGGATTCTCAATTTAATGCTGATCTTGCTCACCAAGAATTACTGGTTATTCGTTTGGCTGAGTTCTCAGGATTGTTTGCAGCTCCAAAACAAAAAGAGCTGTTAATCGATTCTTCAAAGGGTGCTGCTTCTCGCTGGGTTGCTTCATTTCTAACTAGAGCAGGCATCAAATCTAGAGAGGTTTCTCTAGATGCTATCGCCTTGAATCATAATTGCGGGGCTGGTGAATTGAAACCAACCGATTCATGGACATGGGAAGAAGCCGCAAACAGTGAACACATCCTAATTCGTTCTTTGAATAAATGTGATTCTGGAATAATTATTGCTGCTGCACTCGATGGGGATGGAGACCGATGCTTGCTAATCGAATCTACCGAGGATGGATGTCGTGTAGTTGATGGTGACGAAATGGCTGACCATGTTTTGCGCTCAGCAAAAGGAGATTGGCATTTGGCCGCAAGTATCGAGTCCGACCTTTCTCTAATCTCCTCTCTGGAAAGATTGCCTGCTAACATTCAGTTCACTCAGACTGCTGTTGGAGATAGATGGCTATCCAATGCACTAAGAGAGAGTTCCAGTCAAGTGATTGGAGTTGAAGATTCTGGACATTTGGTTATGTCAGCACCGCATCCATCAGGGGGCAGATGTTTGGTAGGAGATGGAGTTGCTAGTATGCTGGCAGTACTGTGTGCAATGTCATGTGAAGATCGTTGTTCTCAATTTGTTCGAGGATTCAAAAAGAGAGTTTCAATCACACCATCCATACGTTCCCGATGGACTGGAGGTAATTCCTTAGCGGATACTGTGGAATACATTGCACAGAACAAGTTAGGCCAATTGAATAGGCAAGGGCTGGCCGGTGAGGCTAATTTGATGTTATTGGAATCCAATGGGATTTCAATTGGTGTGCGGAATTCTGGCACCCAGGCTAAAACTAACGTTTCTCTGAGAGTTGCCCACGGCATAGACTATTCACAAGCATTAGAAGCCATGCAACTGATTTGCAAGACTTTGAGTGAAGAATTGATTGACTAAGAAGCGGCTATTTCTTGCTCGTATTTTTGACCTAGCCAAGTTACCAATCCAAGCAATATTGCTGTTGCGATTAGCATTATCAAAATCATCAAATTATTGGCTCCTGCAAGAACGAGTATTCCTGCAATCATCCAGGCTAACAGTAAGTCGAGAGCGCCGAATACTCTCCATGCTCGTCGTAATGTTATCACCCCTATCAACCATGAAGTTGTAGAAACTGCGAGCACTAATACCATCATCAATACGGTTGTATGTTCATAATGAGCAAAAGCTCCAGAAGGAATCAAAATGTGGCCCGCCCATAAGCCTGAAGATAACCAAACTTCCTTGTTGGTTACAACGCTAACAATCGAGCAAATCAATCCAATTATTCCGATTGCAATCATAAACAATGCAGTTGTATCATCTACAATTTCAATCCAATTTCCTAGAGCATTCCAGCTGATTGGCAAGAATATTGCAACTCCCAATGGAACTGCTGGTTGAGTCCATTTTATCGCATTCTTTATTGCAAAAATACTGGCTATAATTCCCGCAATTCCAAATGAAATCACTATGGTCATAACAGCCCAAGTAACTCTTCCAATCGCTCCTCTGTGGTCCCCTAAATTTCGCTTGAGTCTCTCGGACTCAACCCACTCAAATAGTAAAACCGCCCCTATCAAAAATATTTCAATCGACCAAATTGGAACAATCCAGGATTGTTCATCACTGAATGAAGGTGCTTGTTGAATCGAATCTACTCCCATCAGAGATGTCAATAATCTAGACATCAACATCAACATAACAACTCCTTCCAAAACAGAAGGTATGCGTAAGCCGAGGTCCTTTCTTCCGACAAGAGAAATTGATGCTAGAATAATCAATGAGCACAATAGTACCAGAGATTCCCATTGAGAATCGATTGTAACATTCGAGTCGCCTAAGCGGCCTGCGATCTGAATCAAAGTAAGGCCAGCCATCGTAATCGCAACTGGAGATTCGATACCTAGAATATCAGGAAGTTGAAGATTTACTTGGTCTGCTCTCCAACGTGCAATTCCAATGAATAATACCGAAATAAATGAGGCCATCGAAATTGCAAGTAATGATTCTCCGTTTGTCCATGAGAAGAAGATGCCTACTAACAAAGTCACAGAAATGAATGACAGAACGATCGTAGGTTTATGGTGAATGTCTCCCACCACTAAGTCGTACTCCCCCGATGAAGAGCGGCGGCGTGCGCGCTTTTTCTGTAACTCAGATAATTCTAACAATTCGGCATCGACCATTTTGATATTGCTTGAAGGTTCAATTTTTTCTTCTAATTCAATTATTGATTCTTTACGAGAAATATACTTTTCAAGGCGGTCTTCTCGTTGAGAGACTTGCTTTAATCTAGACCTGATTTCTCCTTGGGCTGCTAACCATGCACCTGTCAATACGAAACTTATCGCTGCGAGATAAATGGTGAAACTGTCTTCTAATGTGAATGCTGCTAGACCAATTGTCGCTAGAACTGCAATACTTGCAATCGCAGATGGGAGCAATCGTTCTAATTTGGAGGCGCGCGGTAAATACAAACATGTTACCGTTCCTATTCCTGCCAAAGATGCAAGACGAAGATTCATTGTATCATTTGGCAAAAAATCACTGTTTGAAAGAGAGATATTGATTGGTTCGTCCAAACCAATAAGCATCAGCATAATGGAAATAAATCCAAGAGAGATGGTTATCAATTTCTCAGGCATTAATGCTTGATGAGATATCTTTTCTCCGTCTTTCAGTCTTTGAGCATTTATCTCAGACCAGCTAACAATTATCACAGAGGATACTCCTAACAATATTGCCCAAATAGCGCCAAATCCAAATCGCCACTGCAAGATAAGAGCTGCAATAGCCCACGAAACGAGAATCGTTCTTGGTGTACCTTGGTGCCTGTCCATACGCATTGCAATCGAATGGCTCAACAACAACAAGCCCATTGCTGAAAGTAAGCCATATGCTGGTAAAATCCCAGGGCTTGTGATGAATAATAATGTGAATATAATCGTGATGAAACTAATATTCCAAAGTCGCATCATCCCGCTATCTCTCATTCTAGCACTCAGTTCTGACATCCCAGTCAATCGCCCTGCTAGATTTACACCACTTTCTCCTAATTTGAGATTCAAAGGAATTTGAATTAGAATCAAAGCCAGAATGTAAATTGCAAGATCATGTTCCGAGATATTCATTGGAATCAAATCTACAGACACCAATCGGTTTTCGATATTGCTAGTGAAGAATATTAGCCAAATCCAAGGAGCTAGGGATGCAGTTCCTGCAAGAGACGGTGAATCTCTTCGTACTGCTAATCCCGCTAGACCGACCCACACCATCAACTGGCAAATTAGCAATATTCTAGCGTATTTTACTTCCTCGGCCTGAATCAATAATGTTAGTAAAATTACTATGATTATCGAGCCTATCCACAGCACTTGATCTGAAACTGCGTGTTGGTGGTTTAGCACTGCAAATGTTGTAAGCGCGGCACTAAAAGCAGCATAGATAGACCATGGTTCTGAAAATGGCGTATCTATTACTTGGCGAACCATTAGAATTAGAATCGCTAAAAGAATTGGCGCTGGCCAAAGAGCATAACGTTGCAAACGACTCCAACTTTCACCTCTAACTACAAGATAAGATGGTGCAAATGCAGATAGTAACAGAATCATTTGAGCTAATGCGTATCCCGTTTCTAGCCTATTAGATGCTATTGCCAATAGCGCTCCAATCATTCCTAATCCAACCGAAACAGACCATAGTCCTGGTTTACCCAGGCCCATTGCCTTGAATGCGGAGGAGAACCAATTCTCGGCTGTTGCAAATCTTGTTGCTGTGATTGCATTAACACCGGTTACTGCGAACATCAATAGGAACAGAAGTAATTCATCGTCAAATGATTCGATCGCAATCCCGAAAATGACCCAATCATTGCTGATAGCATGTAGACCAATCCATAGATAGGATACTGCAATTCCTAAAGATGCTAGATTGCCAGATTTGCGTAAATATGCCAAAGAATGGAGTAATAGTGTACCGATTCCAATCATTACTGCAACGCCTTGTTCGCCATATGGTTCACCTGCTGCAGAGCCTATTGCCAACAAAACAAGGGTCGCTTGTGTTGCAATTGCATCTTCATCGTGATGTTGAGCAACTGCGATATTTATTGCAACTAATCCCAAGAGAGATACGCCTAATTCGGTTTGGCCTATCCAATCCCAAGCGTACATTGAAATTGCCAAGCCGTACAACAACTTCATCGAAATAATGACCCATGTAACTCCAAGGAGTTGCATGCTCTTCTTGGGAATCCAAAGCTCACCTAACCACATTCCAAAGCCTGCCATCAACAATAAGCCAATTGCAGAGAATGTGTGGCTGAAAATTGGCGATGTGCCCACGATTGTACCTATCGCAGACCAAACGACGATCATGGAGATCATCAATCCATAATGGATGCGCCTCTCTCCTTCAATTGCGTATTCTGTAACACTGTCCTGCTCAGGTGGTGCATCTACTGTGCCATCAGCATTTACAGCACTTGGTAAATCTCCGCGTGTGAAAATTTCAGCCATTTCGCCAATAGCAACGTCCTTTACTTCGGCTTCTTCTTTTTCCGGAGAAATATCAGGTTCTTCATCCTCTGATGAAATAAGGAATTTATCGAAATTGATTCCTGATGCTTTTTCGAATTTCTGTTGGGAGAGAATCTCATCTTCTGTATCCTTCTCCATAGTACATCAACATTGATTTTGGCTTTGAATATCTCCCCTCGAAGATTCGATTTATGAATGATTGAGATGGTTTTTTGCTGTTTCCGAACCGGTAAAGACAAAGAGGTCCCGCGGTTGGCCGCATCATGGCGACTACAATGGGTGCCCCGTCGGGCGACCTATCAGAAAGCGGCATTAGTACAAATGCTACAGTGCATTGGAATCTTGACAACATGACCTTGATCGACTTGGCTGTTGAACGTGGAGAAGGTTTCCTTTCAGCTGATGATGCCTTAGTTACTGAAACTGGCGAGAGAACAGGAAGGTCGCCTAACGACAAATACATCGTGGATGAGTCGACGACCAATCAGGATGTAAACTGGGGAGACGTTAACGTTTCAACCAGTAAAGAAGTGTTTGACAGAATGAAGGCCCAGGTTATCGAGTACTTGTCTGCAAGGGACACTCTTTTCGTCCAAGATTTGTACTGTGGTTCTGAAGAGAGTGAGGCTCTACCAATTCGAGTTATCAACCAAAATGCTTGGCACAATGCTTTCGCAAGAAATATGTTCGTCAGGCCAACTGAAGAGCAACTGAAAACCCATGAGCCTCAATTCACTGTCTACCACGCACCTCACTTTGAAGCAAGTGATGGTGCACTTAACTCTCAATGTTTTGTAATTGTAAATTATGCTGAAGGCGAGGTAATTATTGGAGGGACGCGTTATGCTGGAGAAATTAAGAAATCGATTTTCAGTGTAATGAATCTAATTCTTCCAAAGAAAGGAATTCTTCCAATGCACTGCTCTGCTAACACTAATGGCGAGAATACTGCAATTTTCTTCGGGTTGTCCGGTACTGGAAAAACCACCCTTTCTGCAGATCCTAAGCGTGCACTAATCGGTGATGATGAACATGGATGGGGATCAAATGGTGTGTTTAATTTCGAAGGAGGATGTTATGCTAAACTCATCAACCTTTCAGAAGAAGATGAGCCTGAGATTTTTGCAACCACTCGTCAAAAGGGAACTGTTCTCGAAAACATCGTAGTCGATGGAAATGGCGTGCCTGATTTCTTTGACACTAGTAAAACGCAGAATACACGAGGTTCATATCCAATAGAAGCTATCGAAAATAGAACGCAAGATAGTAAAGGGGGTCACCCTCAAAATGTGATTTTCCTAACCTGTGATGCCTTCGGAGTATTGCCTCCAATCAGCCGATTAAGCGATTCTCAAGCGGCTTATCATTTCATTTCGGGCTATACTGCAAAGGTCGCAGGAACTGAAATTGGAGTTACTGAACCTGAAGCAACATTCTCCGCATGCTTTGGAGAACCATTCATGCCTATGCATCCTGGAGTTTATGCGGATTTATTATCTGCCAAAATGGCAGAACATGGTTCCACTGCTTGGCTGATCAACACCGGTTGGTCTGGTGGTTCTTACGGCGTAGGAAATAGAATGAAAATTAAGTACACACGCGCTATGTTGAATGCTGCATTAGATGGAGAACTTGAGAATGTTGAATATGTACTTGATGAACGATTCGGGTTCGAAATTCCAACTTCTTGCCCAGGGGTTCCATCAGATGTACTGATTCCTAAACAGACATGGTCTAATGGAGATGAATATGATTCAACTGCTGACAAATTAGCGATGATGTTTAACAAGAATTTCGAAAGGTATGCAGATGGTGTTTCTGATGAAGTTAACGCTGCTGCTCCTGTAATTAATTAGTCAATTTGCTGTGTTTTGCATCATCAGCGATAATCCGTACTTTCATAGCACACTAGTGGCACGGTTATGTGTTGAGGACCATGCGTACACGTACAATCCTTCTTGCCAGCCTGATGATAATGATGACAATGGTCCCACTTGCAAATGCAGGTATAGTCGCGCCTCTAGAACAGAGTAAAGAGTCTCAAGAACCAATTATCAGTGACGCTCCTATCAAGACAATCGGCGATTTCGAACAACGAATTGACACTGGCTCATCTGGAAGAGCACCTTGTAATGCCGTTCAGACGGATGCTGGGACAGCAGGTGATGCTGGAAACACCAGTACTACTGCAAGGAGTCTGGGGACTGACCCAAACAATGGCCCAACTGGAGTAACTGGTTGTGTTGATGCTAACGATCCAGAGGACATGTACAGTATTACGACCTCCTCTGGAAAAGATGTTGATGTCGAATTGGTCGTACCTACCGGTGCTGATTTTGATTTATACATTGTAGATTCAAGTAAGAATCCTTACGCATATGACTGGTCTGAATACAATGACCCATTGGAAAAGGTTTCAACCGGTTCTACTAACTTGTCTGGGCAAGCAACCACATTCTATGTGTGGGTCAATATGTATAGTGGAGACGGTCAATACACTCTTCGTGTTTGGACTAACAACACGGTACCTAAACCAGACATGACCATCTCAATGGTTTCCCCTCCTTCTAAAGCAAAGGCTGGCGACACAGTGAGCATAAATTACACTGTAGAGAACTTAGCAAACAACACATCTGCAAATACTGGTGCTTTCGATGTTTTCTTCATCCTATCAACCGATACGACCTATAGCGCCACCGATACATTGCTAGATGATGTATCCAATGAAGCAGATTTAGCTGCTGGCGCATCAAGAAATACCACCATGAGCATTTCACTTCCTGCAAATCTGACTAATGATTCATACTACTGGTTAGTTTGGGCTGATGGCTATGGAAACATAACAGAAAGTAATACCTCTAACAACAATATGTGGTCAACCACGTTGATGGTTGTAGGTGAAGATTGTGCCGACTTATCAGGGGGGGCTCAGAACGATGGTGGACTTGGTTATGATGCTGCTAGCGATACTGCCAATGCTACAAACATGGGAAATAACGTCACTGGAACATATTCAGGATGTATGGATGGAGCCGATGGAGATGATATTTTCGCGTTCGATGTTCCTGCTGGATATTTCTTAGAAGTAGAATTGGATGCTGAAGATCAAACCTCTGACCTAGACTTGTTTATCCATTATTCAAATGGCTCTGAAGTGGATAGAGGCTATACCTCCTCATACCCTGAAACCGCTACTGCGAAGTTGACAGATTATGAAGGGGTTGGCGGCACATATTACGTCAACGTAACACATTACTCAGGAGTTTCAAATTACACTCTGGATGTTTGGACAAACCAAAGCATCCCTGCTCCAGATTATGTTATTGATTCCGTAACTAGCCCAGGTAGTGGGCAAGCTGGAGATTCGTTTGATGTAACTGCAGTATTAGCAAATGATGGAACTGTTGATGGCTCCTCTAATGTTGAGTTGACAACTATTCTTTCAGTTAATACTGGCGTTGATTGGTATGACCATGAAATTGGTTCGGTTTACGTTAGTGGAATCCCAATTGACACTAACACTAGTGTAACAATACCTTCAACCATCCCTCTAGATATTGTTGAAGGCGGTTACTATCTGTATGTAGTTGCAGATCAAGATGACTTGATTCTGGAAAGAGATGAAGATAACAATCAGCGATCTAAAACCGGCCAATTCTCTATCGGTAACGCAGAAACTTCCTGTGCAACACAAAATGATGCTGGAATGGGAGGAGATGCTGCTAACAACACTGGTGGAGCATATGACCTTGGAAACTACGCTGAAGCCGAATACAGAGGATGTATCGATTCTAGTGATACTAGTGATTACTACACAATCACTCTAAGCACAGGCCAAAGCCTGAACGTTACTTTAGTCGACCCTCCGTCTGGCGCTGTGGGCTTGGCTATCGTAGACGCAAATGGCAACGGGGTTGATTCTGACACAGGTTTGTTCTCTGATAGTGAAGCATCAACCTTCGATACTTCATTCGAAGGAACTGCAGGAGTTTACACCATAATGGTAAACCGCTCAACATCATTCTGGGAAAGTGGCGGCGCTGGAACTTACAGATTACTAATTGGTAATCCTGCAGGATATGTAGCTCCATTTACCTGCGCAGGTCATTCAGATGCCGGTTTAGGAACTGATGCTGGAACTGGGCAGTCCGATGCAATGGTTGTTGGGGCAAATCCGTCACTTAGTGGACAGGGTTGCCTAGATGGACAAGATTCAATGGATGCCTACGAATTTAATCTCGAAGATTACAACAATGTAGATGTCATGTTCATGCCAGATCCTGGGTCATCGTTTACATCGAGCTTGTATGATGAGACGGGTGCTATGGTAACTGGATGGAATGGTACCTCCTGGACATCTATGGATGATATGGCCCATGAAGGAATGGATGGAACTTTCACATTGGTTATCGACTCTGCAGGAGGAGAAGGATTCTACAACATTTCAATTTCAACTCTACCCCCTGCACCTGCTGATCTTTCGATTAGCAACCTAACCTGTGGTGCAGAAATGATTAGCAACGAAGAATTGTTCTACTCATTCGAGATACACAATCTCCGAGGTCCTGCAATTGGTGATTTCAACTGGACCCTAGACTTGGTAGATGAAAACGGATTAATCATTGAAGAAATCGATTCTTCGGTAATGAGCACATACTCTACATATGGCCAATTAGTTCTGGAAAGAGCATCTTCTACTTTCATTGATGCAACTACTTCCAGTGGCACATATGCATGTAAGGTTACCATGAATATGGACAGAGCCATAGATGAATTGGAACTGCTCAACAATGAATTAATCGGTGAAAATTTCACAATACAAAACGAAGAAGAATTGTGGGCTAACGATGCTGATAGAGACGGTTACAACACCACTGATTCTGGCGATGGCATTGTTGACGACTGTCCTGACAAGTATGGTGAAAGTTGGGGTGACCGCTATGGATGTGCTGACCTTGATGGAGATGGATGGTCTAACTTGAATGACTTCTCGCCATTGGATGAAAGTCAATGGGTCGACGAAGACGAAGATGGATTTGGAGACAATAGTACTGGATACTTAGGCGACCAGTGTCCTGGAGTCGCAGGTGTTGAAAACGGAGAAGGTGGAGATGGATGTCCTCCTCCATTTGTTGATACAGATGGTGATGGAATTCAAGATTCAGAGGATGACTGTTCTGAAACACCAACCGGTTCAACTGTCGATGACGATGGATGTGAAGTAGACACTGATGGAGATGGTATCGTTGATTCAATGGATGATTGTCCTTCAACCGCTGCAGATGTTGAGGTTGATGAAAAGGGCTGTGAAATCGTAGACAATAGTGGCGATGGAGGAACTGACGGCGGCGGAAACACCGACGGTGGCTCTGACAATACTGGCTCCAGTGATGATAGCAAGAATACTGATGATTCTGCTGAGAGTAGCACTGATGTTGTTATGATTGGAGGAATTGGTGGCGGTGTTCTAGTCATTATATTGCTGACCCTGATGATTATCAGAAAGGGACGTTCAAATGATGGATTAGCCAATGATGCTTACACTAACGCCGCATTCAATGACCCGATGATGGGTATGGCTGCAGCTGACCCAAGCATTACACCTGAACAGTTGCAATACGAGCAGCAATTACTGGCTCACGGCTATACTGCTGAGCAAGCAAGAGCGTATGCTGATCAGCATTTCCGCCCTTGGCTAAATCAGTGATTAATCGCAAGGGTCATCAACGGCCGATGCCCAGACCGCTCTATGACAGAAGTCGTTATGTTGACTAGTGCCGGAGAAATCAAAATCAAAATCTTCTCAGATGAAGCGCCTGAAACCGCCGCTAATTTCCTGAGGTTGGTTGATGATGGATTCTATAATGGGCTGCATTTCCATCGTGTGATTGAGCAATTTATGATTCAAGGAGGATGTCCTCATTCAAAGGACCCAATGAGCAGATCTGCTGGAACTGGAGGGCCAGGATGGAAGATTCCTTGTGAGGCTAGCGCCCTAAACATGGCCCATGACCGCCCCGGAATTCTTTCCATGGCAAACGCTGGAAGAAACACTGGCGGATCACAATTCTTCCTAACCACTGTAGCCACTCCTTGGCTAAATGGAAACCATGCGATTTTCGGAGAAGTTGTTGAAGGCATGAATGTTGTTAAGAGCATTGAAAATTGTAGGAAGTTGCCTGGTGACAGACCTGCAGAGCCTCAACGAATTATCAGTGTAATACGAGTTTGAGGTGAGATATTGGTCAAGCTCGCCATCCATGGTGGAGCAGGCGGCGATGGTCCGTGGAAAGGACCCACAGATTTGGACCCGCAAAGAATTGCTTGCATGCACAATGTGTTATCGACTGTTGGCGCAATGCTAGAAAGTGGAATTGATGCTACAGAAGCCGTAACTATTGCGGTTGAAATGTTGGAAGATGAAGAATTATTCAACGCTGGTAAAGGCTCAGTGATTGCAGCAGATGGTAAAGTGACAATGGATGCAAGTATAATGCGAGGTTATGATAAGGCTGCAGGCTCTGTAGTCAATGTCACCAAAATTAGACACCCGATTAGGGCTGCAAAATTAGTTCTTGACAAAGGATGGCCCGTGATGTTAAACAGCGCATCTGCAGATAAATTTGCTATTGATTCTGGACTTGAAGAAGTAAATCAGGATTGGTTGATTACAGATTTGAGATTAGCACAGTGGCAAAAATGGAAGAAGGCTAATTCTAGACCTGGTTCTACCGATGAAGATGATGAAGCCGTCTTGGACCATGATTTGGAAGGCATGGGGACTGTTGGCGCTGTTGCAATCGACACAAATGGAGTGTTGGCGGCGGCAACAAGCACAGGCGGAATGACAGGAAAGCCCGATGGAAGAATAGGAGATACCCCGATTATTGGAGCGGGTACTTGGGCTGATAATTTGGTTGCAGTGTCGTGTACGGGAGTTGGAGAGGCATTTATTCGAACCTGTGCGGCTCATGAGGTTTCTACTAGAATTAGGATGGGAGAAAGTTTGTCTCAATCTTGCACAAATATGCTTGAAATGGTGGCACCTTTGGGTGGAAGAGGCGGAGTTATTGCGATTGATTCACAAGGAAATGTCGAGATTCCATTCCAAACTATGCTAATGTACAGAGGGACCTGGATAGATGGAGAAATAATGACTGGTATCGGTCCAGAATTAAGCCCTAAGTGAATTGTATAATTTCAAATCCAATTGGTTTTTATCATCTATCTGCAATTCTTTAGGTGGCAGATATTTGTTCTTTTTCAGATAATTAAACAATCTAAACCATCTGAATTTAGCAAACAAAATCATCGCTCTTTTCTTATCTCCAAATGTAGGGTGTGTAGTATCACTTTCTTTCGGCCATCCCAACTGGTTTAGTATATCCATTCCATCCTCTGCAACGATTACATGATCGAATAATCCAATATTGGACATTGCTCTATCCAAATCCAACTCGCCTCTAGCAAATACCTTGGTATAGTATTCTGAAGAAGAGTGTAGATGGCCTTCTTGCAAGTATTCTGAATAATTAGAGGATTTGGTCCACATCCAATAATGGTCATAATTATAATTTGAAATAAGGCGTTTAATCGGGTGTCGAAGACAAGTCAGAAGTACAACTCTTTCATCGTTTGCAAGAGCTTCGAAATCAGGCCCTCCCCATTCACATGCGACAAATGTAACTCCGCGACTTTCGCATTCGTCTACAAATTCTGTTATCTCAGAAGAAGATTTGTTCCACAAGTCGATTACTTTGCCGTTTTCAACCGGGTTGCCGTTCTCATGGTTAGGCCAAAAGGTCTCTCCGTTGGCCATTGCACGTCTAATAACATAAGTTCCTGCTGCTTTGTGCAGATGTTGGAACCATACTAGACGATACTCTGCCATTATGCGGTGCTCTAGATTCTCACCTTTGACGGTTGCGAGAGGGAAAGGGACATGGACGTCCGCCTACGCCCGTATAACATGGGAGACGTGCGTATAGAGACTGACACCATGGGTGAATTGGAAGTTCCTAGCGATAGGTACTACGGTTGTCAAACGGCTAGATCGTTGATTAATTTCGATATTGGCGATGACACAATGCCCAGAGGAGTAATTCGCGCATTTGGTACTTTGAAACAGGCTGCTGCAAAGGTAAATGCCGATTTAGGGCAATTAGATTCCAAGGTTTCCAAACTAATTATTGCAGCAGCTGAAGAGGTCATCAATGGTGAATTGGATGACCATTTTCCACTAAGGGTTTGGCAAACAGGCTCTGGGACTCAATCAAATATGAATACAAATGAAGTCATTGCTAATCGTGCAATTGAGATGGCTGGGGGCGTTCTTGGTTCCAAGTCTCCTGTACATCCCAATGACCACGTAAATAGGGCTCAGTCTTCGAATGATACCTTTCCAACCGCTATGCACATCGCTAGTGCAGAAGCGATAACAACTAATCTGTTACCTAATTTGGTAGCATTGAAAGATGCTTTATTGGTAAAATCTGATGAGTGGTCAGATATTGTGAAAATAGGAAGGACACATTTGATGGATGCTGTTCCTCTAACTCTAGGACAAGAGGTCAGCGGATGGGTTTCGCAATTAGATGCAGATATTCGCCGAATTGAATTCGCTTTGGAAGATTTGCACGAGTTAGCATTGGGTGGTACAGCGGTAGGTACTGGTCTGAACACGCACCCAGAATTTGCTCAGAGAGTCGCTTCTGCTATTGCACTAAAAACCAGTATGCCTTTCGTTTCTGCAGCAAATAAATTTGCTCAACTCGCCGCTCATGATGCGGTTGTTGCAGCAAGTGGGGCTTTGAATACGCTTGCTGTGAGCTTGATGAAAATTGCAAATGATGTTCGATGGTTGGGCTCTGGGCCCAGATGTGGCCTTCAAGAATTGTCACTACCGGCAAATGAGCCTGGCTCGTCAATCATGCCCGGTAAGGTAAACCCAACACAGTCAGAAGCTATGACGATGGTTTGTTGTCAGGTAATGGGTAATCACACAGCGATTACAATCGGTGGCAGCCAAGGTAATTTCGAATTGAATGTATTCAAGCCTATGATGATTCATAACCTTCTGCACAGTGTAGATATCCTGGCAGATTCAATGAAGTCATTCCGTGAAAAGTGTATTGAAGGGATTGAGCCGAATCGAGATGTGATCAACAATCACCTGGAGAATTCTCTGATGTTAGTAACTGCACTGAACAATCATATTGGATATGATAAGGCTGCAAAAATCGCAAAAAAGGCTCACGAAGAGGGCACTACCTTGCGAGAATCAGCTTTAGAATTAGGGTATTTAACAAATGAAGAATTTGACCAATGGGTAAGACCTGAGGAAATGACCGGCTCAAATTAAACACTTTGCAAAAGTGGTTGTAAGAAAGAAAAAGACCCTCAACAGTCATAAGCGTAATGCACTGGCACCCGATTACCTGTGAAAGCAGGATGGGAGAACTGGCAGGGGGGTTTCATCCGGGTGGGATATCCGCCCCCCTGCCAGCCTCCGCTGGTGGCTGCCGGGTCGTCGTCACCTTCCTCTTCTCCGAAGATTAGATTCCAGATCGTTGACTTCTTGTTTCCAAGAAGCCTTCTTCCCAGCGGCCGGGTTTCTGTTCACCTTCCACCGAAGTGGTTGGATTCCAGGGTGGTACAGTTCAACTCCCCGAAGGTTGTTTCCCTGATACCGGTGTCGATACTTTCTCCGAAGAGTAGTTTTCGACTGGTTGGTCGTTTCATCTCCGAAGAGATGATCGGTTCCAACCACGGAGGTCCGTTTCCACACCTTTCCGAAGAAAGTTGTGGCGCGGTTTCCGTCCATGGTAGGTCCGTTTCCATTCAACATCCCGAAAGATGTTTCCTGGTTCGGTTTCCGCCCGTGGTTTCAAAGCCGAAGCTTTTCCACCAAGCCGTTGTTTGTAACAGAGGTTGTCCCGAAGAACTGTTACTGTTACACCTTCCGGCTAAGCACAGTCATTGGTACTTCCACAACAAGTTGTGGCCCTCCCTGTACCATACTTCCAAAGGTTGTATGGCTGATTCTTTGCCGAAGCTCCGAATCATCCTGTGGGTGTGGGAACTTCTTTGTCCGAAAACTCCGATCTTCCTTAACACCTCAATCGCTCTGTCTCCAGAGTTCATGACCAACACTTTGCTCGGTTTGAGCAGGCCGGTTGGCAAGGGTCCCAGAGGGTTTCCGAGGAAGCCCTCCACCACTCCTTGAGGAGCGGCAACTTCCCCTGAGCGGAGGAGGCAAATAAACTTTACGCTTTTTTTGGGTGTTTTCCAGCGGAAATGAGGGGTTGCGAGGATGGTTTCCACTGGTTCCACTGGAATTATAATGCAAAAAATAACACTATTCTCGCAATGAACGTAGCTTGGCAGCGAGCGCAGATTTTCGTTCATTTGTGTTGGTTGGTTTCTCTTCTAATCTGCGTTCAAACAATTTCTTTTCCCAGACAAGAATTTGACCGTCTTCAAAACCAATTGCAATCCTATCTTCAATGGAGGTTGAAACTCTAGGTCTAGATGTCTTGGCATCAACAACAATTTGTCCTTGTTGATCTCTCACTTCTACAACACCAACCATCCCATTCCATCTTCCACACCAATGAAGGCCACTAAACCCCAAACTTTGGGTAGTAACCGGTGCGCCTTGAGATTTCCATAATTGATTAGATTTGAAATCATAAGATACTAAATCGCCGGATTCTAATGCAGCGACAAAGAATTCGTTAGTGCAGGACAAGGACTCTATTGCTGCAGATTCATTTGATAGTTTAGTTCCATCTGCATTTGAGATTGCCCCATCGGCGTGACCGAATAGTATCTTATCTGAAATTGCAGTTCCGCATGTAACAGGATAGTCGCTTGCTAAGTCCTGATGTTTTCCATTAACTAAAGCACCACATTTTGGCCGCCCCAATCCAAGTGTTAAATTGTCATCAGCGTGCATAAACCAAGGTCTTTCATCGAATCGGACTACATCCAGTAGTTCTCCATCGATTGAAAATTTCCAAATAGCGCTCTCCATGAAATCCCCATGCTCAATATCGTAAACACTCGATGTTGCTACCACATTCCCTTCATGAAATGCTAGCAAATCTGCAGAGCCTTCAAGAGCATGGCTCCACTTTATTTCGCCTTCTTGAACAAGAGAAATGTGTAGCCCTGTTGTGACGATTACCGAATTTTCGATTCGAAGAATGGATTCTATTCTATCCTGGCATTGAGCCGTCCATAACAAATCGCCATCAGCATTCCATTTCTTCAAAGAGCCGTCCCATCCTCCCGCGATGAGATTTGAATCTTGGTCGAGATCTATTGCACTCACTGGCTGGCTTAAATCTCGGATCATCCAAGCCGCCTGAGCCAAATCCATGATGCTCCTAAATCGAACTGAGTCAATAGCATACCGGCCTCAGGCGTCGATAATTATCGACTTACGAGGAACTGTGAAAGTTAGGGCGAATGCCATAATCGAAAATACACATGCGCTGTAATAATGGCCTGCAGTAAAGAAAACTAAGACGCATGAGGTCTGAATCATTCCCCTGGAGCCTTTCTTTATTCCAAAAAATGCGAATCCTGTTGCAATTAATGATAGGCCAATCATCGCCCAGCCCACCATGATGTACATGCCCGCAGCAGACTCATCTAGCAATGGAAAATCCATTTCTTCATTCTGATAGTCAATCACTCTTTCACATGAACCGTTCAGATTTTGATTTCCGCATTCAAGATTCTCGAATTCACTTTCCATTGGCATTTCAAAATTTATTGTACTGAATCCTTTAGATTCTAGAGGAGATGGAGGATTTAGTATAATTCGATGATAGATTACATCGTGCTTATCATCCGGATTCCATCTGGTTATTTCGATATAAGTCAGGCCGGGTGTGAGTTGTGAAAAGGAAAAATGTCCATCGGCATCAGTTACATTCGTTTTCGTATCTTTAGTGCCGTCTTCATAAGAAAACCCAACCCTGACTGTAGCATTTTCTAATGGCTCTCCATCCGAGGTGATTTTGCCTTGAAATTCTGCTGAATCATGAGGAGCTCCGTTAGCCATTCCGTTAATCCACTCATGTGGTCTAACTAATCCAGACTCCGGATTTATGAAATCAAGTCCATTTGCAATTCCTAAACCGCATATTACGAAAACAAATATTCCTATCATTTTTAGAACAGGATGGCCGTCTTCGCTTTTCACTTCGAATGCGATACCGCTGGATTGGAAAACTGGCTCCTCTTCAGGAAGAGAAGGTACATCCTCCAGTAGGTCGGACATGTCTCTGCCTAAGCGTAAGTCCTACTTGATAGAGATGCGTCCTTCTGATTTTGAAATTAGGCGCTGTAATTCTGCATCGCCACACCATAGTGTCAATTCAAATCCGTTTTTTGAAGTAACTATACCAGTATTGTAAATCTGGTTAACATACGCCTCAGGGCTTCGTTGACCGTCATTTCCTTGAGATACAATTACTGTTCTCTTTGGACCGTATAGTGAATACATTATCGATTCTCTAAGCTCATCTAATCCTGTTCCATCATGAGATGAAACCACCATAGGTTCAGACATTCCCATAGAGGCTACCACCTCTTTTGCAGCATCGACATCCCCTCCTAAATCGGATTTGGTTAGTACTACTTTCAAACTTAGAACTCCGTCTTCGCTTCTGTCCAATACTTCTCTTCTAGAAGTAGATAGTTTTCTTTCTAATTCATCTAAACTATCGCTACAATCTGCCAGTAATAAAAGCAGGTCGCACTGTAATGATTCGTCTAGAGTAGCATGGAATGCATCCAGAAGATCTGAGGGTAGTTCGTCAATGAAACCGATAGTATCTGCCAAAAGTACACGAGGACTCATTTCCATTCGTCCAACCGTTGTCTCAAGTGTTGAGAATAATTTATCCTCAACGAGGACTTCTTTACCAGATAGAGCCAAGAAAAGAGAGGATTTGCCAGCATTGGTATATCCTGCTAATCCCACTGTTCGCGCACCGCCTCTAACTCTCTGCCTTCTTCTCTCCTGGCGGGCTAAGGCCTGTTTTTGCTGCTTCTTTCTTAGCTGGGCTAATTCTCTAGACACCGTGGTTAAAACTCCCTGAATTGCCTGTTTACCTCCCGCTCCGAAACCTGCTCTTTCACCAGTAGTTTGTTGATTCACCAACTCTCTAAGCACTGAGCGGTCCGCTTGTAATTGTGCAATTCTAACCTGGGTTCGAGCCTCTACACTACTGGCATGTGAAATGAACAAAGAAAGCAGTAGTCGTACTCTATCCCATACCTCAACCTGGGCTGCTTCGTGAATGTTCACCAATTGTCTTGGTGATGAATTCGAGTGAATGATCAGTAAATCTACACCATGCCAAGGATGCCCTTCTACCGCAGTAGATATCTCATCTGAAACATCCTGCAATCTGCCTTTTCCGAAAAATGTTCGTGGGTCCTCGCCTCCCTTTTGGAATTGAATGTCTACGACTTCAATGCCCATGGTTTCTGCAAGAGCGATTAATTCCCTAGGCTCTCCATCTCTATGGAGAAGGACAGCTTTGCGCCCCTCATGGTTGGTACGAGCCTCTCCTAAAGCGACACCTCCGGTGCCAGCAAGTACACGGATTGGCTCATCCATGCTAGGCTGAAGAGATATCACTCAAAGAGTCATTCCAAATGTAGCAACTCTCATTGAGGAGATGTGCCTGTTAGTATCATGGCCGAGGGATTCACTACGACATTGAATTGGCAAGGCTCTTCGATAATCGCACAACGTCTTGCAAAATTGATTCCTGAAGGTACCAACTTCGAAATTGAGAACGATGGTGATGTGGCTAAATTGACCGTTTTTGTTGAATCTGATGACTTAGAACAATTGAGGGCCGATGTGGATGATCTACTTACTTTGTTCTCAGATCAAGATGAGTGAATGTCCAAGATTACTGGAGCATGGTCACTTACCTCGAGTCCACCCTGTCTATCGATTTCTACCGATTTCATTCGCTCTCTAGCCGCCTTATTTCCTAATAGATAGTCAATACGCCAACCTCTGTCTTTAGCTCTGGCCTGACCGCGATTAGACCACCAAGAGAATATTTTCTCATCTGGCCCAACGTGTTCACGGAATAGGTCATGCCAGCCTTCACTCAATAAATCGCTAAACCATTCGCGCTCATGAGGAAGAAATCCGCTCGACTTCGCATTTCCTTTTGGATTCCAAATGTCATTTTCTGTGTGGGCGATATTCAAATCGCCTGCAACTATGACTACATCGTCTGAATCCAGTAAAGGCCGAATGAATTCACGCCATTGATCCATCCATGTTTCTTTGTATTGTTGCCTTTCCTCTTTGGAGGAACCACTGGGAAGATATGTGTTGACTAAAACAACATCATTATGCCTAGTAACAAGTACTCTTCCTTCAGAATCCTGAGGGTCTAATTTGCCTTTCATGCCTCTTCCGAGTTCTTGCATTTCTATCCTTGAAATTGTTGCAACTCCAGAGTATCCCTTTTTTTCTGCCGGATGCAAAATCATCTCTGTCCCTTCTGGAAGACTCCAATCCTTGGGCAATTGTTCGGACAGGCATCTTACTTCCTGTAGCATCCATACGTCTGCATCTATTTTGTCGAAGAATTTGTCAATGCCTTTGCGGATAGCGGCCCGAATTCCATTTACATTCCAAGTTACTATTCGCATATCTGTTGCTCAGCCTAGACGGTGCTTCAAATGATTCCATCAGAAAGCTGCCCTCTTGAGTCTGTTAGAGTAATTGATTTATTCTCGCGTTTGGTTACAATGTGTGAGCGCCATCCAGATAACCTTTCATCAAGAAGTTCTTCTATTGATTCAAGGCCTCCCGATAATGAGATACAAGACAAATGGCTCATCCCTGGGGCTTTTCTGGAGTGTATTGCAGCAAGATCAATGATTGCAACCTCGCCCTTCACTAATCCGTGTAATCCTTTGAGCGGTTGGTTATCCAATACCACATCTAAAGTAGAGACTTTCACAGGTTCTCCAACTGGAGAGCCATCGCACATTTTCACTTCATCAGCTTCTATTTTGACTCCTTTTGAAGTGATTACTCCTCCTTCGTATCTATCTACAATATTCATGCCGGTTTGAATTGGCACTCCTACTTCTTCTAGGGTCGAGGCGAGTCGCCCAATCAATCCAGACCATCCCTCTCCTACAACACATAATTTGCCTTTCAATAATGCCTTGCGTCTTGAGGGGATATCTTGACCCCAACCCGAAATTAATCGCACTGCATCATCCCTAATTGGGTCCTGTCCAAGTTTAAATGCCAACATTTGCTTGGGACTATTTATCGGTTGAAGCATGCCATGACCCACGATCATTACTTTGTGTGGTCGCAATGGCCTAAGTGAAGGTTTGACTTTACTGACTTTCTTTACCATGTTATGAAGAGCGCCTCCTTTCAGTAAAAGATGAGGTCCGTGTTCTAATTGGTGTCCAAATGAATTCTCGCTAGTCCCTCTACCGCCGATTTTCTTACGCTTTTCTAAGATGAATACTTGATTATTGGCTAGATGTTCCCTTGCCGCGGTAACTAGGCCATGTATGCCCGCACCCACTACGAGAACCCGCTTCATGGCACCCCCAGCAGGTGCATAACCATGAAGTCCTCGTACCTCTAGCAGTAAATATGGCCGAGAAGCGACCACCCCCTCATGATAGGGGCTCGGTTTTGTGGGATGCTTCTTCAGGCCCAACTAGAATGCTAATTTCCAGTTTTGATAGATGGACTAGTGCATTGCTGGCCGACGATGGCGTAGATATGCCATTCATGGGTGGGCAAGAAAATGTTGAGGCAAAAATTATTGCAAAAAGTAGTGGCATCTTAGCCGGTTGTGCCGCTGTTGATCACATGCTCCAAATTTGGGCTGGTGGATTACGAATATCGTGGAGTCATGGAGAAGGCCGTTCTATCGTCATTGGAGACGAAGTTGCCACAATTAGTGGTGATAAGGAAGCCATATTGGCTATGGAAAGAAGCATTTTGAACATATTAGGGCAATTATCTGGAATTGCTACTGAATCGAAAAAATGGGCTTCTAAAGCCCCTGGCCAAATCGCTTGCACTCGCAAAACCATCTGGGGGTTGCTGGATAAATGGGCTGTTCATTTGGGTGGTGGTCTAACTCACAGGTTATCGAAGCGTGATGCTTTGATGATCAAAGAAAACGACCTTGCTGTAATGTATCCAGACCTTGAGGGTAATGGGGCCCGTGTTTCAAGATTCCTTACAGAAGTAAATCCTTCAGAATCAGGAGCATTCATCGAAGTTGAAGTTCGTGAAGAAAAAGAAGCCATTATGGCCGCTTTTACATGGTCTGAGAGAAGAATGGTAGATGGTTGCGATCGTTTAGTAATCATGTTGGATAATTTCGGGCCTGAAAGATGCAAAGCGGTGGCCGATGAACTTACAGAAATGGGTCTTAGAGAACATGTTGTGCTTGAAGCAAGTGGAGGCATACTACTCGAAAATATTGAAGATTGGAGAGAATGTGGATTGGACGTTCTCTCTACTAGCACTATCAACAGAGGGACTACTCCTCTGGATTTGTCTATGTTAATTGAAAATTAGGTGATAAAATGATTGATGAAGAAAATGTTGTCGACCCGTCTCATCCAAGATACAAATCTTTGATGATTAGAAAAAAAGTTGCTGATGCTGGAGTAAAAGGAATGCTGGCTGATTCAGCAATGATCGCACATGGCCGAGGAGAAGCTTATGATTACCTGCTCGGAGAACAAACCACTCCTTCAGCAATGGAGGCTACTCGAGAGGCTGTTGCTAGATTGGTACGGGCTGAGCGCCCGATTTTGTCATTGAATGGAAATGCCATTGCTCTTGCAGGAGCTGATTTCCTAACTATTGCAAGCCAGTTAGGATGTCCTGTTGAGATAAACATTTTTTATCGAACTCCAGAAAGAATGGGGGCTTTGTTAGGCCATTTGAAATTACTAAACTCAAAATTGGGATTAGATGTTGAAATCTTGGGAGGTATTCCAGATGCTCGTATTCCGGGACTAGAAGGTCCGAGGGGTGCTTGTCAAAGCAATGGAATCTTTGAGGCAGATGTTATTCTTGTTCCTCTTGAAGATGGAGATCGATGCGAAGCGTTAATCGCAATGGGCAAAGAAGTTCTTGTTATCGATTTGAACCCTCTTTCGCGTTCATCAAGAACTGGCACTGTTGGAATTGTTGATGAAGTTACACGTGTAACAAAGAATATGATTCAAATGATTCCTGAGAAACCATCAGTAACAGAATGGAATAACAATAATGCGTTGCAATCTGCATTAAATCACATTGTTGAATCGTTATCCAACAAATTTGAATGATTACAATTCACTCAATTTGTTTGCCAAAATGTTGGATATCGAAATTCCTACTTCACTACAAGAAGCTGAGCCGCCTAAATCATAGGTCAATGACTTTCCATCTCTGAGATGGTCTGCGACACTATCGTCGATTAGTTTAGCGATTTGAACTAGTTCTTCCTGCTCGTTTTTGCGACCTAGCCAATCCAGCATCATTTGGATTGAGTTGATACTAGCAATCGGGTTGACTTTGTTTTGTCCTGCATGTTTAGGTGCACTGCCATGAACTGGCTCAAAGAATGCATGCTTGTCTCCAATATTTCCTGATGCAGCCATTCCCATTCCTCCTTGCAATACTGCACCAAGGTCGGTTGCTATATCTCCAAACATGTTTGATGAAACCACCACGTCATAATACTCCGGAGTTCTTGTGAGCCATTGCATGAAGGCATCGATATATCCGTGATCTGTTTCAATGCCAGGATAAGAAGTTGCGACATTATCAAACACTTTGCGGAACAGTTGGCATCCACGGGTCACGTTACTCTTATCGATACAAGAGACACGACTTATTCCATCTGCAGGAGCCCCTTTTCTGTTTTGAGCAATATCAAAGCCCATGCGAACTAGTCTTTCTGTGCCGTTAGCAGAGATAGGTCGGGGGTCGTAAGCAACCTCTCCTTCAAGACCCGGGAATGTCATTTCAGGAGGTATGTATTCCTCTCTGCCAAGAGCCCTGTCTGCACTTCTTCGTAGTAAAGAGTGGTACAATCCTTCGGTGTTCTCTCGCAGAATTGTCATGTCGACCATTCCTGGTTCCCAGATTTGAGTAAATCGTCCGTGAACTTTGTGAGGTACGCCTTCGTACAATTTTATTGGGCGAACATTCGCATACAAATCTAGACCTGAGCGCATTCCAAGGATTACTGAGCCGCCTGCTAGGTCCCCATTCGGAAGTCTGGCACCAGGGTATCCTATAGCGCCTAAATAAATCGCATCAGCCTCATCGCGACAAAATTCGAATGAGCCTTCGGCCCATTCTTCTCCGGTCTCTTTGTAGTGTTGACCGCCACACGGAATTGTAACTTGTTCGAAGCCGTGATTTGTATGAGCTTGGACGGTATCCAATATCCGAGATGCTTCTACCGCAACTTCTCTTCCAGTTCCATCGCCGGGCAAGATTGCGATACGGTGGTCGCTCATATCACTGGCAACAGATGTACCTTAATGAACGCGCGCCCCGTTACTCTCGGAGTTGGAAAGAGGTTCTTGTCCGGTGGAATGGGATTTGTGCAATTTAGGTCGCGCAGTGTTTCACAACTCCAATAGAAGTGTACCCCACATCTGTAACTGTACCTTTATGGAGTGCCATAACGCACATTACTAGCATGGCCGAAGACAATCGTGACAAATCGGAAGAGCGGTTGCGAATGGAACATATGCCCTTAGCGGTCAAGAAATTGGCTGACACAATGTTTGGAATCGATCCAAAGTTCAACATTGAGGATTGGTTGATTAAGAAAGCTAATGACGATTTAGCATTGATTGAAATGGACATTGAAAGAGAGAGAGTGCAACTTGAACAAAGAATTCATCGATTGGAAACGATTGCTAAACGTTTAGCTCCAGAAGATATTCGAGAAGTGCCGCAGGGTCAGACTAATCTATTCGATTGTTTCGACATTTCAATACCGATTAAACACCTTGCGGGACGGGTGGAAGAAATAGTGGACGAAGAGCCGCACCCTGCTGGAACATTCATCAATTTGCTACCAGATGATGGTTGTGATGACCCATTATTGGCGGTAACCGCACAGATGATGCTGATTTTTGCTCAGGAAAAAGTTGGCAATGGAGCCAATTGGGTTGAATTGGATGAATTGTTTTCACCACTTACAGATAATGGAATCTCTAAGGAAGAATGTGATGAAGCGCTAGATCATTTATTGATGACTGGCCAGATTCATGAAATTGATGATGATTGCTTCATTCCCGATGAGTGAGAGTGGGAGCCCTAGGACTCCCTGCTTAGGCTCAATATATACCGGAGTCTAACTATACCTTATGGGCCTAACAAGATCTGCGGTAATAGGGTTAATGGCATGGGGGATTATGACCGTCATGCACGTTAAGCATGAACTTGCTATTGGCGTTGGAATATTTTCAGCGTTTCTTGCTGAGTCGATGATTCAAGCAAATGCTAGAAGTCATCTGCGGCATAAAGCAACATCACTACAAACTGAGCTGAACATTGCAATCGACCAAATTTGTGACATGAAAAGAGCATTAGATGTTACAACTAAAGATCTTAGAAACGCCCTAGATGAATTACATCGCAGAGATGCCGTTGGTAGTCCAGCCGCTAGAGAACTATTAGCGCGCCAGGAAGAAGCAATGGAGGCTCAAAAAGTTGCTCTTGACCGTTCCACAGACCGTTCTTTCGAAACACTAGAATCTCTTGAAAGAATGATTATCTCTCAAGGCCAGCAAACCTCTAGAGTGCAAGAGGTCCTTTCGATGGTTCTAGAAAAGTTAGCCCTAGAACCTCGTCAGCACATCAATATGCACGATTCAGTACTCACACAAGAGAATCATTCAACACCTGCAATGACAGACGACCTAATATCTCTGATGGGATGAAGTGGTCACGATGCACGCCTCGGTTCGAGAATTGATGCGCTTGAAATTGCGCTCCAGGATTTATTCTGTATTCTTAGCACTAGGAATTATTGCTGTGACATTTGCCATCATCTTGGGGATGAGAGTTGATGACCCGTTGGTTATTGGGACACACATGTATGTCCTTGTTGGTGGAATTTCTTTTGTCTTTATTGGAATGATTCTTCATCAAAACGAAGAGGTTTTTGCTCAAAAATATGACATGACTCACATACTAGATATTGATGATAAGGAAGAACGATACAATGCATATTTGGAACACCTATCAGAATGGATAGCCGCTGATATGGAAGATGTTAATCCAACAATGACCAGAGGCTCAGACCCACAGGGTCCAGATTGGGGTAAGACCGATTTTAAATTAGGGCATGAACCTGGAAGAAGAGATGCTATTGTTGAGGGTGAGAAATATTCTGGGATGGAAGGAGATCTTACATCGGGTGAGAAAATGGTTGAGATGGCCAACAAAGATTATGCCAAAATGGCACAGAAAAGGTGGGAGATAGCTGAAGCTAATGATCCCGACATAATCGAATACGGTGTTGAAAGATTAGGAGATTTGGTTAGAACTGATTATTTCGAAAAGAACGCTGAAGATGGTGCGTTCACGAAAGTCGCCAACAAGGACTCTGAACACAATTGATTCAATAAGCAAATGCTGAGAGGACGGGTGGATGAAAGCGATCATTGTTGCTGGAGGTCACGGCAGTAGGTTGCTCCCAATGACCAATTTCACACACAAAACGCTATTGCCTCTAAACGGCAGACCAATCATCGATTATGCTTTAGCAACCATCAGGAATGCAGGGGTTTCCAAAATCACAATTATCGGAAACAAGTTCATTGATAAAATCCGTAATCATGTTGGCGAAGACGTTGATTACGTTCTCGAAGAAACTCCTCTTGGGGTTGCAGCTGCTCTCCAATTAGCAAGGAAGGGCAATGAAAATACTCCCTTACTAATTTGGTTCTCGGACAATATTACTGACATGGATTTATCTGATGAATTATCTAAATTCACAGAAGGCGCCGTTCTATTGACTAGAGAAGTAAACAATCCACAGGATTTTGGAATTGCTGTAATTGAAGATGGCGTGGTCGTTGATGTTATGGAAAAACCTGTAAATCCGCCGAGCAATTTGGCGATTGGAGGAATCTATGTCTTTGATGATTCGTTTTGGAGTCGTCTAGATTCAGTACAGGATTCTGAGGACTTTTCAATTTCAGATGTTACTAGACAATACCTTGTAGAAGGTAAGGCCAGAGTGCTTTCTGTGGGCCAGAGTACCTGGATTGACTGTGGTACTCCCGAAGGACTGATTCGTGCAGCAAAAATGGTAGATGATGGGATGTTCAAAATAAATGAGGGACTATAATGCGCATCGGAATTATTGGAGCTGGTATGGTAGGAAGTACGATTGAGCACTGCTTCAATGATGCTCATGATTTGTTCATTCATGATCCTGCAAGAAATACTGAGTTATCTGATGTGACAAGTAATTGTGAAATGGCATATATCGCTGTTCCAACCCCTTCAGCAGAAGATGGAACTTGTGATACCAGTATCGTTGAAGAAATTCTGTCTGAATTACCGGACGGTTTTGTTGCTGTAATCAAAAGTACGGTAATCCCTGGCACCACTGAGAAATTGCAGGAAAGATTTCCAAAATTAAAAATCGCTTATTCGCCCGAATTTTTGGTTGAAAGAAACCGTTTAACCGATTTTGCAAATCAACGTATGTTGGTAGTGGGTACCAATCATGAAGATGTTGCCAAAATGGTATTTGACCAACATAAAGAGGCTGGTGTATTGATTGAAGAGAAGCTATTTCACACGACCAGTACCGAAGCTGAAATGGTGAAGTATACCAAGAATAATTTCTATGCATTGAAAGTTATTTTTGCAAACCAGATGTACGATATTTGCAACGGCTTAGGAATAGAATGGGCTACTGTAAGAGAAATTATCACCACTCCTCAAGACCAGCCAATTGGCGATTCGCACCTAGAGCCGTTGATGGGACTTAATCGTGGATTTGGTGGCAAATGTCTTCCAAAAGATACGTTGGCATTAAGAGAATTAGCGCGCAATTTAGGTGTTGATTATGAAATTCTTGATGCCATGCAAAGCGATAATGCGGCTCTAAGAAACAAAGTCACAGGTAAAGCCTCTGATGTTGTGACGGAGGATGATTGATGCTACCTCCTCATGGTTCTCTAAGAAGATATATAGCTACTGCGATGATTAATTTCCTAGCATTTTATTGCCTTTGGGAACTGTTTCTAGTTATCCTTCCTGACGGTGAATATTGGCCAACTATTTCATGGGCAATTGCATGGTTTTTGGGTTCCTTACAGGCCCATTGGACCCACCGAGTCTGGACTTTTGATTCAAGTCGCGATATCAAATGGACTATACCGGCTACAATGATTATGTACGTCATTGGAGGAATTGGGTCCACTGCTTGTTATTACATTGGCACTGTATCTTGGGGATTCGATGAACGAATATTTTTCTTATTGAATTCTAGTTTGTGGGGATTGTTGAATTATCTAGGGCAAAGAGAAATCGCCTTCAAAGAGGTCAGTATTTATGCCCCTTCAGAAAACGAATGAGTCGATTAACCAAACTTATTTTTGGACGAGGCGAAAGGCCTAATCTCCAATCTAGTTCACCGGCGTTATCATACCTGACCAAATCATCAAATCCGCCAATCCATTCATTTCCAATAAAAATTTGAGGTATTTTTTTCGAATTATTAGTTCGTAATGAAAACTCGATGTCGATTTTCTTCGACTTGCCAAGCCTTTTTTCGGTATATTCTACACCTTTTCTATCCAGGTAGTGTTTGGCGCTGACACATGCCGGGCATCCTTTGTTGGTGTATACATCAACTCCCGCCATATTCTTTGACTCTAATAGTTGCATTTGAATCGCTCGATTTGAGCGAGGCATTCAAGTCATCCGACCTGCACGCGGTTGACATGCTGCCTGATACAGTACACAAATTGCCTCAGTCTGAAAGATTTGCATATGCTAAATTATTGGCTTACATGACCCGAGTGGACAACGAATTAACCGTTGAAGAGATGTCAATGTTTGAACAGCGATTAGGTACTGCTTTGCTATCTCCAAAACAGCGTGATATGATTCGTGCATCTCTGAAAAATCCACCTACCTTAGAGGAATGTTTGAACAATCTAGGCGATGAGGCTGGAAGACTAGCGCTTCGAGATGCTGTACTAATGTCTGCTTCTGATGGAACAGTTGATGAAGATGAAAGAGAAGCATTGGAAGAGATTGCAGAACATCTTGATCTTCACCCCGATGCAGTAAAGAGATTACTTGCATGGACCGTAGAAGGCTATGCTTGGATGCAAGCAGGATATGACTTGCTAAATGACCTTTCAAGGTGATTCGCTGCTCCCGGATGCTGCACTGGCCCTTGCTGAAGAGCAACGACGGAAGATTGCTTGTACTCTAGTCTTAGTTGCTGCTGCTGATGGAGCGTTGGTTAGAGAAGAAATCTCTGCAATCGAGTCGGCTATGGGAGCTATGATGTTACATCCCGAAAGTAGGGAAGAGGTTCGGCAGTTGCTAACTCAGCCTCCAGAATTGGATTCAATATTAGATGGAATGGAAGTTTCAGCGATCAGAATCGCATTGAGAGATTGTGCATTGTTATCTTCGGTAGACGGTGATTATGATGATGCTGAATTGTGGGCGCTTCGAAGGATTGCCGATGCTGGTGGCCTTACAGAAAAAGAATTGTCGGAAATTCTGGAATGGGTTTCAGATTCATGGAAACTCGGTTCAAAGGGCCGTTCGATTATAGCATTGCCAATACCCGGTGATGAAAATATTGTTTAGTCATGGTACGGATGTTGGGTCGGGGTTTCCGGAATCAAGTAAAACAGGGAATTTCCCCCTATGTTTTATTATCAGTACCTCCCTCGAAGCAACCAGCGCAATTCGCTAATTTTGAAATTGAGAGTGAACATTGATGGGAATACATCCAAAAATTGGAATCACCGGTCTTCCAAGATCTGGTAAATCTGCAGTTCTGGCTAAAGTGCTGGAAATGTTGGAAGAAGAAAGGCGCAGAGAGATCAATGCGCGAGGTGGTGATGGAGCAGGTACTGACATTATTGGAGGTATGCGGACTGAGCCAATTATGGATAATTCAGAGCGCGTTGGTTACAAAGTGATCAATATCACAACTGGTGATGAAGCGGTTATGGCTCACAAGTCGATAGATAGTCGACTTAGAGTATTGGGGTATGGGATCGATACTGAAGCTCTTGAAAGTGTAGCAATACCAGCGATTGAACACGCTAGAGATTATTCTGAAGTTGTAGTCATCGATGAAATCGGAAAATTCGCTGTTGAGTCTGAAGGCTTCGTGAATGTAGTTAGGTCTGCTCTTGAAGTTGACAAACCAACTCTACTAGCACTACACAAAAAGAGTAGGCACCCCTTACTACAAGATATTCGAAGAAGAGACGATGCTCGGATTTTGGAAGTCACTCCAGTCAATCGCGCTTTACTACCGTATAAAATTCACAAATTGATGCGTGAAACCTACTGATTCATGCGAGAGTTCATGCCCTATCATTGAGTGGGAGCATCATGAGTCCCGCCGATAGTGCTCGTAGATTACTATTGGGCACCGGGTTAGGGCTGTTAATGGCAAGTGGCCTCGCCCTTATCTCAGGTGTACTTTCAATTGAAGAGCCGGGATTAGGAATGATTGTGCCCTTCATTGGGTTAATTCTATTGGGCCTCTCCGGTCCTACAGGACGTGGAGAAGGGCCTCTTTCGGCTTGGTTTCCAAATGAAAATGAAGGAGAAATGGCTGGTCGTGTTGAAGCGGAGTTGAGTCGTTCAGCAGTTGATGAAGACGTTGGTGACGCTTGGGCTAAACTAGAACATAGTATGCTTTCTAAAGAATTGGAGGAAGAGGAATGAATTTTCAACTCCCAGATAATGGCAAGAAAAAAAGAGACCGGTACTGGAACGTTTGTATTGTTCTAGGAATTATTGGGTTCATTATGATTGGAGCTAGCGGGGCTAGTTCATCATCTGGCGAATATACCTACGATAATGGATGGGATTGGGAGTACACTTGTGATGATGGTCAAATTATCATGGGTGAAGGTGGAAAGCAAATTACAGGTATCGAAAATGATGGTTACGAAGATTGTAATGATGGTTCGGATGAGGTGAGTGACGGATTTGCTGATACCTGTGGTGGATTGTTGTGTTGCGGCTCGATAATTTTCGCAATTAGTGCACTATCAACTAAGGTTAACCAGCAACAAGTTGTTGTCATCCAACAGCAACCACAATATGTTCCTGTGGTTCAACAAGTAGTTCAGCAACCTGTAAGACAAGTTGCGCCTGCCCCACAAGTCACTCCCAAGCCTACTGGCTGGGATGATACACCCAAACAAGTATGGGCAAGTAAGGCGAAAAATCTAGAGCTTGCCAGAAATTGGGAAGAGGCCGCTAATGCCTACGAAAAGGCCGGAATGTATGCCGATGCTGGAAGAGTAAGACAAGAAAATCTTGAGCAATCTCAACCTATGGTTCAAATTGGCCAGGTAGGAAATACTGTGCTAAATGATTCTGTGATGATTGCTGACGGTGGTCAGAAAACCTGCAATAATTGTGGAAATAATGTAGAGGCAACGTGGAATATTTGCCCTCATTGCTCTAGCCAATTATGAGAAAGGTTTGATTCCTTAGACGGTCTGCCAATGTTGAGGGAGAAGTATGAGTGAAGTCCCAGAAGGTTTGTTTTACACAAAAGAACACGAATGGATTAGAGTCGATGGGGATGAAGTGGTTATCGGAATTACCGATCACGCCCAAAATGCTCTAACCGATATTGTATACATCGAATTGCCTGAAGTCGGCCAAGTCTGTGAAGACATGGGCGAGTTTGCAATTGTAGAATCTGTAAAGTCTGCATCACCTATCTTCGCTCCTCTTGCTGGAGAAATCACTGCGGTAAACGATGTCTTGGAAGATGAACCGGAATTGATGAATCAAGAGCCATACGGTAGCGGATGGATTATTCGAATGAAATTGGATAACGCTGACGCCGTATCTGGACTTATGTCTCCTGCAGATTACAAAGCTGAAATCGGCGAGTGAAGTTAGAATGCTTCACATTTACGTCGATGGTTCTTGTATTGGAAACCAAAACGTAGATGCTGAAACCCCTGCAGGATGGGGGGTTGTAATAATTACAGGATCTAATGATTTAGGTAGAGGTAATGGTGAAATTTTGTATGAATTTCATGGTAAAGTAATCACTGATTCTGAAGATTCTAATTTCATTGGAGCGGAGGTTGGCTCCAACAATACAGCCGAATTAACCGCTTTTGCTGAAGCGTTAAGGTGGGCTTTAACCGAAGGCGGAGAGTCTGAAATCATTATCAAAACCGATTCACAATATGCCGGTAATCAAGCAACAGGGGCTTGGAAGGCTAAAGCAAATCGAGAATTGGTTGCACATGTACAATCGTTATGGAAAGAAGTTTCTGAATTAAGAAGCCTGTCTTGGGAGCATGTAAAGGCGCACAGTGGCCATCGGTGGAATGAAAGAGCTGACCATTTGGCGATTAGGGCTGCAAATGATGAGCCGCCGAAATCGCTTTCTTTCTGGAAGCCTGGTCAGCGTTGAAGTCTATCTTCGAGCCATCTTCTCAAATCTTCTGCCAAGTCATCTCGGCGTAATGCGTGATCGATTTGACTTTTCAACCAAGGCAATGGTGAGCCGGAGTCATACCACTGAAACCCATCTAATTCCACTCCAACTAGGCCATCATTCTGCATCCAATGGCGTTGTACTGCAATTGATTGTAATTCTCCATGCGTTTCAAAATCGTATTTTTGTAGTAATGACTCTGTGTCTGCTGTGAACAAATACCGGCCACAAAGAACAAGGTTGCTGGGTGCCATATCACGCGGCGGTTTTTCGACGATGTCTGTCACTTTATCTTCAGCCATTACTACTACTCCGTAGTTTTCAGGGTCTTCTACTGTAGCAAGACCGACGCAGGGTAATCCTGTTTTTTCATGGGCTTTGACTAGAATTTGGCTCGCAGTAGAGGCTATGTGCTCAGTGGGCGAACTGTGATTATCAATCAGAAGATTATCGCCCAGAAGAACAAGGAATGGTCCATTGATTGCATGAAGGGCGCAAGATAGGGCATCGCCGAAGCCGCGTGGAATTGTCTGAGTATGAATATGAACTTCTACATCCGAAAATGGAGAGACTAGATTTGGGTCTAAATCTGGGCGAGTAGTTGCAAGCGCCGAATTATCTCTTAGCAAAGAGGATAGGTCCTTTGAAGGAGATGTGATAATGTGAAGACGGGTTGCTCCTGCTGAGATTGCCTCTCTTGCAAGATGGGTTAGTGCAGGTACATCGACTAATGGCAACGCTTCCTTAGCGATTGCTGCGCTAGCAGGTAGCATTCTGGAGCCGATTCCTCCCGCCACTAGTATTGCGTCTTCAACCGCTGCCATTGTATGCCTAACATCCCCATTGTTTTCAAGCGTCGCGGCTCACAGGACCAATTATGGGCGCAAAGGCAGAGTGGCGAATTTTTGCCAGCCTTGGCTTTATTCTAGTTGCAATCACATTTACTGATGCTTCTCCAAAAGGCCCCTGGGATGATTCAACGTTCACATCCGGAGCTTTGGGACTAACTGGCATGGTTTTGCTTTACTTGGCTTGGTTTAGAGTTACATTTGAGCGAAAAGGGGTCGTTCCCACAATGGATTTGTGGAAAGATCCTGAAGCCTCATCTAAATTGGTAATGCTAACCGGAATTGTAATTTTAGGAATTGCATATGCTATTGGAAGAATTGATTTCTTTCCCGAGCCTGCGGGTCTAGTACTATCGTTGGTTGGACTTTTAGTGACCACGAACGGAGTATACGTCTGGCTTTCAACCGCTGGCCCATTGTCGAGCGAGGAAGAATGATTATTCTTCTTCGAAATACAATTTTTCCGGCTTTGGCGAGCGCATCATAGCAAAGAGATAAACGAGTAAGATAATTATTACAAGTCCAAGAATTATACCTGTGACCTCTTCATTATCATCATCGTGATCGCCTCTTCCTCTATGCTCATCATCGTCATCGTCATCATCGTCATCGTCATTGTCTCGGTCGATTACTGGTTCAACATAATTCCATGTCAGTGTAAATCCAATTTCATCTTCACCGTCAACAATCAAACCAAGGCATTTTTCACCAGACTGGTTCGCATCGAATGATAAGGACCAATCTGAATTTGAACCGATGGAGGTGCCTTGTCCAGCAACGTCATAGCAAGTAATATTGTCTACGATTGAAGATGTTGAAATTATGACCATCTCTCCCTCATACATAGGTCCGAGAGTGATTATTGAACCGTCGCTAAGGTTTGCTCTAAACCCAGATGAGGTCAAAACTTGGGAGTTAAAATCGACTACTGTATCTTCAACCTCTTCCTGGGTTTCTCGAATTGGATTTTGCATCGAATTTAGTCCAATAAATAGCCTGTCGTCGTGCCATGGAACTTCTTCAGAGCCCCATGCTGCATCGATTGTTATCGCATACCAAGCTTGGTCTTGTGCATTGATAGGGTTGTGAGAAAATTGTTCGTTAGACAAATTTGTAGTTGCTAACTCTTCTACATTTTCAAGTGACTCGATTGGGCCGGTTACTGAGCGCCAAACTCGAGCCATCGCATTCGGATTTTGAGTGTTGTCGGCCCAAGAAATCACAATAGTGCCGTCACCGAATCTTTCAGCATTTAAGCTAGTTGCAGTGGTGGTAGAAATTGTAGATTCGATTACTGGATTAGAAACCGGAGAGGATTCTGTAAGCGTCAAAATCTCATTTCCTTCTGAGTCCACTAAGGTAATGGCATACGAAGTTTTTCTGTGTTCTCCGAATGGGATTTCGACATCGAAAGTCGAAGTACTAGCATCGACAGTAGCAACTAAGTTACTCGGATTGATCACTTCTAATTCAGAATCATGTCTGTAGATGTTAATTGATAGATCCTCATCTAAAACGCCCTCTTCCCAATCCAATGATGTTGTTGCTGTTTCAGAATCGAAAGAGGCGGTTAATTCGCCGATGAATAATGGAGGGGTGTTGTCTTCAGTTACTGGTTCTGTAAGTGTATTACTACCAAGGAATCTCGTGTCTTCAGATGTTTCAAACAATAGGGTGACCGAATAGTAAATTTCTCTTTCAACTTGATTTGAAGAGTGATTAATTTCGAAGGTTGTTGAACCCGCAGGAACACTGCTGCTGACTATTGTTTTAGCCATTGAATTCCAGTTCTCTCTTGTTGCTGGAGAATCATGGCTGTAAATCATGACTGAATGATTCATTGGGAAATCCGGTTCGATATAATCCCAAGATAGAGTGGTGATATCATCAGAATACATTCCTGTCAGATTATCTACTGCCATGACTGGAGAAACCACTTCTTCGACTGAATTACTGATAATCCAATGTATTCCATTATTACCGAATGAAAGAACATATTCAAAATCATCATGATCGAACGGGCTCGGGAAGTGTTCGATTTGGAAAGTTGCTCCTGAACATTCAGAATTAGACGTGCCTTGGGTGCAAAATTGTATATTTGTTGCAATGGATTCTATGTATGCAGGATAGTCGCCAGCTACTAATCTAAAAATTGAGAACGTTTCGTCCTTTAGTTCATCTAACAGAGTAGCATTATTGGTTACAGGCATTGTAATATCCAGAGTTGTCATCTCTATTGAGTTATCAAACGATGCAGTAATCGTGATGCCGGAATTCTCATCCAGCCCACTCGCAGTTGCTGGATTAGTGAATGGAACAATCGCAAGAAGAAGGATTGTGGTAAACAGAAAGGCGCTGCGCATGACTGTTGAATATGGGCCGCGTTGATGAGTGTTGCGTCAATCTAGGAAGCCCATGTCGTCGAGTGTGTCCAGAGCGTCACTAAGATCTGGTAACTCTCCTTCTGTCATATCAGACACATGAATCTCTACTGGTTCGGGTGTGGTTGGTTGTTCACCGTCTCCTGAAAGCCAATTCTGCCACTGATTCACCCTCTCCTCGTTTTTGATTTTCATTGGAGCCCAAAGCCCATCGATATCTAGACCGTCTAGCGAGCGAATCGTAGATGCAAATCTATCTGCGTCTACTTCATCCATTCGCATCAGTAATTCTCGTAAACGGGTTAGAACAACTTCGTCGCCATCGGCCCATAATTTGGGAATAATTCCTCGATTGTCTTCTGAATATTCTTCGAGATAATCACGAATTGTGTAGACTAAATTTCTACGAACTATCTGAGAGTGATGGTCGCACAATTCCAAAATCTTGTCAGCCCACATCTCCTTATCGAGGAATCTTAAATCGCCAACAGTAGCACTAGCAGCGGCTAGAACGCTTTCGTCTTCGTCTTCCAGCATACTGTTGAGCAATGGAATTGCATCGGTTGTAATCCTTCGGAACATTCGTGTCAATACATCTGCCATAGCACGGCGCGTGAGTAGGTCTTCTCTCGAATTGAGAACTCTTATACATTCAAGTCCCGCTTCTTTGTCGCCTTCAATCAATTTAGCAAGACAAACTACTACGCGGCTAGATACTTCTTCGGATGGATCACTTGCTCTTCGAATTAGAATGTTTGAGATCCCCAAGGGTTCAATCAATTCTTTCCTCTCCAGCAAAAGTCTGCACCACTCGACCAAAAGTTTGCGGCGTTCTTCGCCACTATTCTCTAACTGAGTCATCACCCATATCGCTGCATTAGTGCCTGCTTCATGGGCTACAACCGAAGTGGTTCGAGGAACCATTCCATGAGGATTCCAGTCTAAATTTGCACTAGACACATCTGGCTGTGTGTGCCAAGTTCCTGGACGTTCCGCCAATGCAATCGATTCCACTAAGTGATATCCTTGGTGCACAGGTTGTCCGTGTGATGCATTGCACAATCCGTTGACCAATGCAACAGATAGCCACCACCTGTCTGGGTCGGGGCTGGATTGGTCGAGTGCTTGAGCGAGCCATTCTGTCGCAATTGCGAAAAGTAGCCTTTCAGTAAGAACGTCTAATCTTTTCAACAACCATCTTTCATGGATCTCAAACGGGTCGTCGGTCAAATTCATTCGATGAGGTACAATCAAATCAACAACGATTGATAGATGTCTGTCGAACATTCCTTTATCGGCTTGTAGTAAACCTAGGCCTAATTCGAGGATTCTGTCTTTGTTACTGGGGTGGACTGGCGGGAAGTCTGCATCAGACAATGGCGGGTGAGGTAATGGCCATGATTTCACTCCCTCTTCGAGAGCCTTGGATAGACCCTGTTCTAAGGCTTCTAGAACTTTGGCTGATACACGGCGCCTACTCTTCATCTGATTCACCCAATTGTAGGGGCCTGATTCCTAAGAATCAACCTCAAATGTCTAGCTCGATGTTAAGGTTCTGAATTAGTTCCTTGTATCGGTTACGGATTGTGACTTCTGTTACACCTGCGACTTCTGCTACTTCGCGCTGTGTTCTGCGCTTTCCACATAGTACACTTGCGATGTAAATGATAGATGCCGCTATTCCTGTAGGACCGCGCCCGCTAGTCAATTCTTTTTCTTGTGCAGCCTTGATCAACTCATGTGCTTTAGCTTCAACTTCAGCATCTAATCCAAGACCTGAACAGAATCTTGAAATGTAATCTTCAGGCCCTGTTGGCATAATTTTCATCTTCAATTCACGAACCATAAATCTGTAGGTTCTTCCGATTTCCTTGCGCCCTGTACGGCTTGCTTGTCCGATTTCATCAAGAGTACGTGGAACTCCACATTGTCTGCATGCTGCGTAAAGTGATGCTGCTGCAACGCCTTCAATCGAGCGTCCACGAATCAATCTCTTCTCTACAGCTTTCTTGTAATTTACAGCTGCTGCTTCTCTAACGGATTTAGGAAGTTCCAAGCGGCTTGCCATACGGTCAAGTTCAGCAAGAGCCATTGCAAGATTTCGTTCTGTAGCATTAGAAACTCTAGATCGCTTCTGCCACTTCCTCATTCGGTAGAATTGAGACCTGTAGCGGGAGTTGATTGTTTTTCCAGAGTAATCCTTGTTTTGCCAATCGATATCTGTCGAGAGACCTTTGTCGTGAAGCATGACTGTCATAGGTGCTCCAGTACGCGCTCTTTGGTCGCCCTGCTCGGGAGAGAATACTCTCCATTCTGCACCCTGGTCGATTACATTGTCTTCCAATACTAGACCACAGTCGTCACAGACAACTTCACCGCGTGTCTCGTCGCGTGTTAGGGAGCGACTTCCACAGTCGCTGCATTTTACAATATCTTCTACATGTTGGTTGTTATCCATAATATCCACATCCTCGGAACACGATTGTATCCGATTTCTTGACCAAACCCCACATCAGGGGTTATTTAATGTTTGTTGCGGCACAATTAATACTCTTTCCATTACAATTTCGTCTCAGTACACCGTTTTCATATTTTTTGACAAATTGCAAGATATTTACGGAACTCGCACCGGTTTTGTAATGTATATTGGGTGTGATGACAATTGATTTTCACGGTTGTCCCGTCCTGAAAAATAATACAAATCAAACGAACCCGTTAAACCCCCTTACCTCTTGAAGTAGGATGGAGGGAGAATATGACTGGACTTTGGCCGCCCCAAAATGTCAGTATCTCTCCGGGCAAAAGGGTCCTGTTTTTGACGAAGGATTTGAGTTTAATCAAGCGTCAGTTGTACGATGGCTTAGACTTGAAAATGAGCGATATAAACCCTGAAGACTTGCTTGATGACATCAACACGGATGCTATGACTCCTGCTTGGGTTTGTTTTGACCATAAGCCTTCAGAAATTGCCAAAAATGCATATGCTGGACTTATGCAAGACGGTATGAGAGTCTTTAGTGAAAAGGCTCTGATCAACGGAAACTTCGAAGTTATTGTTTCCGGACAAAGAAAGGGTACTGGGTCATCAAGAGAAACCGCAGCTCAGTGTGAAAGATGGGCTGGCATAAGAATTGTAATCGCTTCCTCGTTTGCCCCTATTCATGAAAGAAATAACATCAATTTAGGTCAATTGATGGGAGACTACGAAATGCTCCAAAGGTTGCAGGACGGAGAGAGTATTTCTTTGAATGAGTTCACCGCAAAATACGACCCGGTCACTAAATTGATCATTGAAAGTGGCGGATTGTTTCCTTTTGCTGAAAAATTGAAAAATCGTGAAATTTCACTCGACCCTTTGAATACGCCTAACGGCCCGATGACAATGGCTGAGAAGATCATTTCACGCAACCTGGTCGGCCAAGAAGAAGGGCAGTGTGTAAAGCCGAACGACCCTGTCATTGCGCAAGTTCAAGGAGGATATAGTCATGAATTTACAACTGCGCAAGTCCATACATTCCTTAGCGAGGAATATGGAGAGGACTATGCTTTACCTAATCCTGGAAAGTTTGCTGTCTTTGAGGACCATTTGTTGTATGCAGCCCACAACCCAAAATTTGTCCCTCACATGCAAAAGGTCCAGACCTTGCGCGACTTACAGGTAGAATTCCAAGAGCATACAGGAGTTAGAGATTACTCGGCCAAAGATGGTGTATCCCCTGGAATTTGCCACCAAGTTGCTAGAGAAGAATTCATTGAAGTTGGCGACTTTATCCAGGCTACAGATTCTCACACCTGCATGGGAGGTGCTTCGAATGCTTTGACTTACGGTGTTGGAGCAACTGAATATGCCAGCCTGATATATTCTGGATTTACATTCGTTAAAGTTCCTGAATCAATTCGTTTCGAATTGGTCGGTAATCTCAATGATGGTTGTACTGCTAAAGATGTAATTTTGTATATTTTAGCTGACCATGCTAGAGAGGAATTGACGCTCAACAGGTCGATGGAATTCGGCGGAGGTGGACTGGCTTCATTATCCATTGATGAAAGAGCAACTCTATGCAATATGGCTACAGAATGCAGTGGAAGAACAGGGATTTGCGAGCCTGATGAATTACTTTATTCTTGGATGGAAAAGGCGCAGGGATTAGACGTTGGTGCAATGAAAGAGTTGTCCGTTATCCCTGATGAAGGAGCAATATATCACGGAGGAATCCATACCATTGATTTGTCTGAAATTGTTCCAATGGTTGCTCACCCAGGTAACCCTGACGAGGGGATTCCATCAGACCCAACAAATGGTGCTAACATTTCAGACATCGGTGATGTACACATCGATATTGCATATGGCGGCTCCTGTACTGCAGGCAAGGAAGATGATGTTGCGTACTATGCAAAGGTCTGTGCTGCGGCTGATTCTGCTGGATTGAAAGTCAAAGATGGTGTTGATTTCTACATCCAATACGGTAGTGGTCAAGTCAAAGATTTGGCTGTTCGCAAGGGTTGGCATGATTTATTCCTGAAGGTTGGCGTGAAACTGATCGACCCCGGGTGTGGAGCTTGCATTGGTGCTGGACCTGGTGTATCGATTACTCCAGAGCAAGTTACTGTTTCAGCTATCAATCGAAATTTCCAAGGAAGGTCCGGGCCGGGGAAATTGTATCTTGCTAGTCCATTAACAGTAGCAACTAGTGCCTTCACTGGGCACATTAGTGCTTGGAAAGATGGCTACTTCAATTGATTCATATGGTTTCGAAACGGACTATGGCTGTCCTGAGTGTTGGCGGTGTCGTTGGAGGAATCGCATTTACGATTTATCTAACTCAGACTCTCTTGGCACCATTGATTGAAAAGGCGACCTGGTTTCCTGAAAACGGTTTACTTGGAATAATTTTGTGGCTATTATTGTATGTAATTCTAGCGTTATTAGTAGCTCCAGCAAGTCTTCACAAATTTATTTCAGGGGTGCTTTTTGGATTTTGGATGGGTTGGTTAATAGCATTCATAGGAGCCTGTTTAGGCGCTATCTTACCCTTCGTTCTAACAAAGAAATATCTTTACAATATGGTCGACAAAAAACTTAGCAAAAAACCCACTTTGAGGGCTCTGAAAAAAGCGGTTAGTGAAGATGGTTTGCGTTGTGTTTTCTTAACCAGAGTTAGCTTAATTATTCCTTATCCTGTTTTGAATTATGGATATGGATTGACAGATGTATCATTTAGAGATTACATGCTAGGTTGCTCTGGGATGATTGTTCCTGGGGCTTTGTATGCTTATTGGGGTTCCAAGGCTGCAGACTTATCTGCAGCAATGAATGAAACTAGAGATTGGACCTATTGGACTGCTGTTATTGCATCGATAATACTCACGATTTGGATTATCGTATATCTGAGAAGAATTACTTTGTCTCACATTGCCCTTGAAGCCGCAGAATGAACGCTATGGTTCAAGAACCTTGGGCGTTGGGCTATGGATGCTCGAGGCCCGACGTCATTGGGACGAAGGAGGACCTCAGGTAGTGATATAATGGCAGGCATTGCAAACAAAATGGCTAGCAATCAAAAGCAGATTGCGATTTCTGAGTTCTTTGAGAAAAACAAACACTTCCTTGGATTTGATTCTCTTCCACGATCAATCATCACCGCCGTTAAGGAGGCTGTGGACAATTCTTTAGATGCTTGTGAAGAAGCGCGAATACTTCCAGATATAATTATTAAAATTTCAAAAATTGACACCAAGAAAGATATTTTGGAATTGGTGAGTGAAGATAACGGGCCAGGAATTCCTCAGAAAAGTATTGAGAAGGTGTTCGGTCAGTTACTGTTCGGTTCTAGATTCCACGCAATTAGACAAAGTCGTGGACAACAAGGAATTGGAATTACTGGCGTGGTAATGTACTCTCAACTTACCACTGGAAAACCAACTCATGTTCTTTCAAAAATCGCTAGTGAGCCGACCGCAATTAGTGTAAAAATCGGACTCGATACTAGAAAGAACAAGGCGGTAAAAAGTGAGCAGGACCGTATTATCTGGGAGAATGAAGACCTATCGTTGAAAGAGCACGGAGTTAGAGTGACTACAAGAATGAAGGCAAAATATCAACGTGGAAGACAATCCGTTTTCCAATATCTAAGGATGACTAGCATAGTTAATCCACATGCAGAAATTACATTCATCGACCCAGATGGTGAAAGATTCCACTGGCCAAGAGTGACTGAAAGGTTGCCTAGAAAGGTCGACGCAATTAAGCCGCATCCACATGGAATTGAATTGGGCCAATTACAGAGAATGTGTAGAGAGTCGAAAGATTCGAGGCTCACGGTTTTCCTAAGGCAGAATTTCTCAGGCGTTTCAATGCGCGCTGCTAAGGAGTTGTGTGAAGCGTCAGAGTTGGCGATTAGCATGAAGCCGAAATCCATGAAGCCGGATGATGTTAGAGCTCTCTTAGAAGCGTTCCAAGGCGAGAGAATGGTCAATAAAAAGCCGATTAAATTGCTCAGCCCGCCTACAAACTGTCTATCTCCAATCGAAGAGATGTTAATCAAAAAAGGTCTTTCGAAAACGATCGATTCAAAGTTTATCGCTACGATGACTAGAGCGCCTACTGTTAGTCATGGAAATCCGTTCCAAGTCGAAGTTGGACTAATTTTTGGAGAAGGTATGGCTGCAGACAAGCATGTGGAAATATTGAGATTCGCTAATCGTGTCCCTCTAATGTATCAACAAGGAGGTTGTCTTCTAACAAAGGCAATAGAAAGTGTAGATTGGCGTCAGTATGGGTTGGAGCAAGCGGGTGGAAAAGGCGTTCCTAAAGGTCCGGCTGCAATATTAGTGCACCTTGCTAGTACTAACGTTCAATTCACTTCAGAAGCAAAAGAAGCGCTTTCTGACAACGAGTTTGTCTTTGAAGAAACTCGTAAGGCGATGTTGGAAATGGGCAGGGGTCTGAGAAAGCATCTCGAAAAGAAAAAGAAAATGGCAAAGACCAGAGAAAAATTCGAATTGATTAACGATATTTTGCCAGCGATTGCTGAAAAATCTGCATCTATTCTTGAACGCCCTGTTCCAGACTTAGCAGGCTCAATTACCAAAATAATGAGCGCTGTAATCTGCAATGAGACGACCGCGTGGAATAAAGAAACCAAACAAACCGATGTTTCAATCACTTTATTCAATTACACATCCAGATCTAGAAGTTATTCTTTGCTTGTTAATTGGCCTGAAAAGGCCGGGGCTGAAATGGTTGGCAACGAGCGAGGGGGTAGAAAAGAAGCCATGGGCATATGGGGATGGAAAATTGAAACCCTTGAGCCTGGTGAAAAGGCGGTATTGGAATATTCATTATCTAATTTAGAGAAAGGGGATTGGACGGAAACTGAAGTCTTCTTCAGAGGAAGTCAGGATGTCATAGGAGCTACTAAACTCGATGAGAAAATGCTTGATGAAATCAGAAATCAAGAGAAGATACTCGAGCAAACCGAGGGTAGTGATGATTCTGAAAATGATGTTACTAATTCATATGAACCTGGAGTGGTCGAAGGTGACTCCGGCCAAACCACTCTATTCGGAGGTGAAAATTGATGGCACGTGTAAACGATCCAGAATTGACAAAGGCACGACTTCATTTAGTGGTTGAAGAAATGTATGACAGAATTGTCAAGGGTGAGCCTCCAACCATGACTCTACCTGTAAGAACGAAAAATAATATTGGCTTCGACAAAAAATTGGGCGTTTACAAATATGGCAAAAAGCGCTCAACTCGTGATGCTACAAGTCTTGGTTCTGCGAAAAATTTGCTAAGAGCGTTACACGTGGTAGAATTTATTGAAGAAATGATAGAGGCGGGTAAATCATCAACTCTCAGAGAAATGTACTACATCTCAGAAGGTTGGGGATTGGGTAAATTTGGTAGTCAAAACGAGTCGAACAATCTCGCAGAAGATCTTGAAGTGGTAACGTCTTGTTTGAGAGAGGATTTCAAACTAAGGCCTGAAGAAGATGGTGCTAGAATGATTGGTAACATCACTGTCAATGAATTGAATCGGCGTGGTCAATGGATGACCATTAACGCTCGTGATGATGTTGGAGATTCGGGTTACGGTGTCCCATACAATGTTGAATCAGAAAAGATTGAATTGAAGGAGCACGATGTCAATTTCCTAATGGCGATTGAAACTGGTGGTATGTTTGACAGATTGATTGAAAATGGATTTGATGAGGACTATAATTGTGGGCTGATACATCTGAAAGGTCAGCCTGCTCGGTCAACTCGAAGAATAATCAAGAGGATGAATGAAGAATGGGATTTGCCGGTTGTTGTATTCCTGGACGGTGATCCATGGTCATTCAGAATCTTCGCATCTATCGCTTATGGTGCGATTAAAACGGCGCACATCTCTGAATATCTAGCAACACCATCTGCAACATACCTTGGTATTACTGCTGATGATATATTAGCATATGATTTGCCAGCTGATGATTTGTCAAAGAAAGATATTGAGGCTCTAAACGCTGAATTATCAGACCCTAGATTCGCTGATGGATGGTGGCAAGACCAAATCAATATGATGCTAGAAGTTGGGAAGAAGGCTGAACAGCAGTCTTTAGCAAAATACGGTTTAGATTTCGTAACCGACACATATTTGCCTGAAAAATTAGGCGAATTAGGGCTATCATGAAGCCGTTTGGTTGAAGATACAAAGGCGGTTAGGAGTAAATATGCAACCTAGTCAAGACCATTCTCCTTGGCCCAAGAGGTTGATGATTTCTGGGATAATAATTGGATTTCTTGGAATTATTTTACTTTCGTTTATTTTTGATGATCTAGATGATTACTACGATCCTAGAGAAACTTCTGAGCATTCGGTGAACGATGAAACCAACACCCTAACTCTTGATTCTGGGTGCTGGGTTGTCAATGTTGAAGGTGATGACGACGACTATACAGTCACAGTGAGATTCCTCGAGAATGGTACTGCTGGAGAAAAGGTTTCCAGTGATTGTCGAACTGATTTTCAACCTAGTACTGCAGATGTTGAATTTTCCACTGTAACCAAGGTAGATATAAGCGAAAAAACCGACGTGATAGTTACAATTGAATGCAAACAAGAAGGAGCTTGTGACAACCCTATACTATTCACCAATGGGGATGATGTCATTCTGGAAATGATTTCGGACATTGGCTTGTGGTCGGCGTTTGGAGCATGTTGTTTGGGGGCAATTTTACTGCCTATGGGTTGGATTTTGGTAACAATAAACAAAAATAAGAACAATAGTGTTGTATTTACTCCTGAACAAATTCAAGATTCTATGTTTGAACATTCTAATAATCCAAACAATTTCAATCAAGAAATTATGACTACAGACCAATTGTACCAATTGGTTCGAGGCGAAGTTCCCGAACAAAATTCTCCAAAGCAAAACGTCCCTAGTCCATTTGCAAATCAAGATACTCGGCCAAGTGCTGTTAAACAAGCCAAATCCAGTGGCTCGATTTACAGTGCAAGTACGCATACTCCCGAAAACCCACCAACAGACGACTCATGGAAAAGTTGGGATGAGATGTGAAGTTACTGCGACGGGTTCATAGGTAACCGATGGTAGGTAACCACTGGTTGTGAAGTCGTGTCGGACCTTGACCAAGCCCTTGCCATTCTTCAAAACAAAGCGCGTAGAGCGATTTTAGAACGGCTTGTAAGAGAGCCGCATTACCCTCTTCAGTTGGCTGATCAAATCGGTATCTCTCAACAAGCGGTAATGAAACATCTTAGGTTACTGGAAAGAGCGAATTTTGTTGTTAAAATGCGTGTTGCAAGTAACAAAGGCGGCCCTCCAAAAAATATCTATCATGTACAACAGGCATTATCCATACGTATCGACCTTGGCCCTGATTTGTTTCAATGCACACAAAGAATTCTGCCAGCAGGGGGGCCTCTGAAGCTTTCCAACAAACTCAAAGGAGAAGTTGTTGGGGTTGCTGAAGCGGTAAGTGGGCGGAAAAAGATCGGAGTTGGAGAAGGCGCTCACCACCTTTCTACCATTTCTGAAGCCATTGAACGATTGGATAGGGAAAGAGATGCTCTAATCTCTCTGCATCAACAAATCAAGCAAAGAGTCTCATCAACGGTTGATACCGATTTCGAATCGTATGAACAACGATTGATGGTCCACAATATACTGGAGGCTCCTAGTTCTAAATTCAATTTCAAAGAGTTCGCTAAGGAATTGCAACTAGGTGCAGAAGCAAGCGAGCGACTGATGGATGAAGTTCGGGTACGGGTGGTAAGGCAGATGGCTGAACGGACAAAGCAATTCATTGCAGCTCCGCAATCTATCGAACTACCTTGGTGGGCAGCATTAGGCATTGACCCTACTGAAAACCAGTAAGGCCAATGCCGTTTTGCATCAGCTTTCGTCTTCTTGTAAGACTGAAATCAGACTGCTTTGTTCTGCCAAACGGTTGTTGACTTCAGCACGGCGACCCTTGCCGACCAGGTAAAGTACTCCGAATAGAGAGAAGGTCAACAGAAGTACACCGAATGGTAGAGCCCATTCGCTAACGATTTCTCCAGCAACGTCCATGAATGGTGAGTCGCTTGAAAGTTCATCGCTAACAACTTTGATGTTATCTGATTCGCTAACCTCAACAATGGTGTTTGATGGATCGACTACCACGACAACGTCATGGCTTCCAGCGGAAACTGGATACAATAGATACAACTCAATCTCTTGCGCATCTTCGCTTGCGTCAGGAGCTAGTAATGCTCCCACTGTTTGCCTCATTACGATTGAATCCTCTGGGCATCCATTCCTTCGGATGTCTTTGAGAACATCATCATCAGCATCGCTAAATTCACAAAGAACTACTTCGATATTTGTTGCATGTACGTTTCCATCGTTCTGAAGAACTACACGAACAGGGATTGTCTTGTCGACTTCGTTGCTAGTTTGAGAAACTGATACTTCTTTAATCAGCAAGTTAGGTGCGCGTAGTCTTAATGTAACGATGAATTCGTTTGTGTCTAGCAAGTCGCCTGCCCATTCTGGACTATCGTCATGATCTCCGTCATTTTCCATATCTCCAGCCATGCTAGTTACCTTTAATCCGATATAACGAGTGTCTAGTTTAGCACCTGTTGAGATGTGGACTGTGGCAATCATTGTGTGTGTGGTATAAGGGTCCATTTCTGGTAATCTCCACTCATTGATATCGGTCATGTAAACACAGACATCATCTGGGAACTCTTCTTCTGTAGATGTTGTTTTGATACACTCTGTCTCAACGATTAGGTCGCTTCCAACATAGTTAACCATCTTCCAGTCAACACTCCAATCGGAAAGTGCTCCCATACCTGGCAAGGTATTCCAAATCACGTTTCCAGTTGAGCCATCCTTAGATGAAGTGTGGTTGTGTAGAGATGGAGTATCAGGTACGTTTCCTGCATTCGTGATGTTAACCACGAATTCTACAATTCGGCCAGGTGCACTGGTCTTGACTGAATTATCAACAGATTCATCCATGCTGATTTGCATGTCATAGAATTCATTGACAGTCACGTGGAACATTATTTCGTCACGTAGTCTAGTCCTGTGTCCTGTGTCATCAGGGTAGTCCTCTTCGCTGAATGCCTGTATCACTACAGTATAATCTCCAGCAGGGACTTGGTTCGGGACATTGATTGTCAAATCGACAGTCTGTGATGTGTCGCGTGTTAGTTCTGTTAGTAGAGAGCGAGGAATGTCGATGTCCCATAGAACATCGATTCCTGCTGAATCATAAACTCGCCCTAATCTTAGATCGTATCTATCCGGTCCGTTACCGGTGTTGGCGACTGTGGTCGGAATAATCCAAGTGTCGCCAGGGTTGGCAAAGAAATCGGTCGTCTCAGCATCCGCAGTAAGGTCGAATACGTGAATTACATTCGTTGATAGAATCACTGAATCTGCAACTCTTGGGTATCCTTCTAGATGAGCTTTCACCGTAACGGCTGGACCGAGGCCAGCGTTGGCATTAACCGGTGCACAAACATCTACACCAACGGTGTATGTTGTACCAACCGGCCATAATCTCGGACTATTCGGGTCTGCAGGATCTCTTGGACCTGGTGCATTAGAGAAGTCTAATTCTACAGTCCAGTGGTCTTGCCTCCAGGTGTTCATGTCGACTTCGTCAGGCTTAGCCTCAGGTGCACCAGGAGTAGTGAATACTAGATATCCTGCCTCGTAATTCTTGATTACGTTAATCTCATAATTTGCACAAGATGGTGTTCCTGAACCTGGAGATGGTAGAATCATTTCACTGGTATCATATATCTCGAATACAATGTTACCAATGGATCTTATCGATACGTTAATCCATAATTCAAGAACATCGAAGGTTCCTTTTTCAATCGACTTTACAGGTTCGCCTTCAGACCAACCTTTGACATAAATCACGAAGGTCCCTGGGTCTTGACTTGTTGGAACAGAAATTTCCAAGTTCTTGGTGACCGACTGTCCTGGGTCAAGTGCTACCTGCATTGGGAACGCTACTTGCCATCCAAATGGTAGAAGCCATTCTTGTTGTCCTTCCAAGCTATTAGGGTCATAGAAGGCATAGGTGTCGTGAACGTTTCCAGTATTGGTAATCGTAATCGAGAAGATTGCTGTCTGTCCTTGCTCAACATCAGCCATACGGTGGCTTGTATCCAGGTCAATACCGTGGACTACGTCCATCAAAGTAAGTGTCAGTCTTTCGGACCTAATTGCAGGGTCTTTCAAAGAAATTGCAGATACTGTAATCTCTGCTAATTGATCTTCTGCCGCCTGATAGATAGAAGGCGCTCGCACACGCAGGTACATACGCGCCATCTCTCCTCCTTCGAGGAAGATTGGTGTATCTTCGAAGATTGCAGTATGGTTGTTAGCGAAGTATAGATTCGCAGTCCAATTTTCTGGCATTCCTGTTAGGTTGAGGTTGTAGGTATCTGCAACCAAATCTTTTGGACCAGGAGTTGTGTTGTTAATTGTCAGGTTGTAGATTGTTTGTTCTCCTGGTTCAATTACGTGATAATAGGTTTCTCCTTCATCGAATTCGACATCTACTTGTCCAGTTAATACGTGTGAATAACAGATAGTCCATGGTCCGCCATTGCTTTCATCTGAGCACTTATTTGTGTCAGACCACGCTATGTGAGCACCACTTCCCAAGTCATTAGCAAATGCAGGAGGTTGTCCCAATGTCGGTTTAGACAATTGGTTAGGTCCTAATTTGAATGAAGACCAAGATGTTACTGCAGTAGAATTCCAAGCGTCAAGTGCTGTTTCTCCTGGGCCTGTTTCATCGGTGGCGTTCAATCGAGCGTATCGTATTTCTTCGCCAGCGCTAGCGTTTCCAAAGTCAAGCCAAGCGATGTGGATATTATTCTGAGGATCGGTTAACAATGCAGGGTAGGCAGAGTTTTGACTGCTGCCTTGAGGCATTTGTTGCCATCCTTCGACTTCAGAAATCGGTGTGTCCTCAATTCTCTTGATTGCGTAAGTGGATAATCCCTGCGGAACTCCATCCCATTCTCCAGCTCCTTGTAGACGTAGTTTGGTGTAGTATACTTCGTATGGTACATTCTTCTCGAAGCCGTAATCTCTACCGTCCATCCAAGCGATGTGAGTGTTACCTTGCATATCCACTCCAATAGATGGGTGGAAAGAGAATGCGTCGTCGATGGTGACACGTGTGTCGTTAACTACGACCAAGTGACCCTCGCTTCCTTTTCCGACATCTTCAGCATATCCGTTACCCAGTGTTGTGTGACCAGGATTTCCTGGAGTCCACTGTGGGTCGTTGTTCATCTTACCGTATGGGTCCAATACTGTCATGAAAATTTCACGAGAGTTGTTGGTTGAAATGTAAACCATTGCTTCTACAAGTAGTTGCATCTGGCTTGCTCCGCCGGTTCCAGATGGGAATTCGTATGCTTGTCCACCAGCATCTGTTGAGCGGACAGAGTTGCCCGGACAATTTCTGGTTGCTGTAGAAACCACTCCGTTAGGGCACTGTACTAAGTCTCTCATGTGAGATTCAATATTACCAGCTCCACCATATGACTGGCCGTATAGTCCGACTGGAATTACGCCCGCGTTCAAACAGTTGTCGTGTGCTTCGTTAATTGAAGCGGTGTCATCTGCTTGTTGTGAAGGATCGCCGTCTTTAGGTCCTTCATCAGAAACTGGTAGAACGATCTTGGTTGCGTTAGGATTCCATCGGTGGTCCGATGAAGTTGGAGGGTTACCTGGAACATTTCCAATTGTGTCTTTCCAAGATAGGCACGCCCAGTTAGACCCTGGTCCCCAATCTTCTCCAGAATATCCAGAGTAGGTTGCTCCATTGTATACTGTACCTGGAAGTACACGAAGGCCTCCGGAGTCGTCGTTAGGACTCAGTCCAAGAGCAGTGTTTCTTGGACCCTGTCCGTTTTGATAATGAGTTGCACAGTTACCTGATTGTGCTGCTCCCGGCAAGGTGTTACCTAGACCGTAAATTGTTTCATATACAGTCATGTTACCTTCCTGAAGCATTGGCTTAATTCCCTTGAAGAATCCGCCAGATGCAAAGTTTCCACCGTAGATTACAGTACAAACATCCGCCCACTCAGAGTACATTGAACCCGAGGTATCTACAACGAATACCAGTTCGACTTTACCGCCACGAGTATCATCCCATGCGATTTGTACGTAATCATTGGCGTCTACTACAATATCTGGGTGTCCCTTGTGGCCGATAATAGGGGTCAAGAGAGTGTCGTCGAATAGTACGATTGCGTTTTGGACGCTGTAATCTGGTTGTAGCATCTTGTAGTAAATTTGTGGTTGCTGGAAGAACATATCCAATGAATCATAATTGTCTTGCCAAACAATGTGTATGTTGCCTTGACTGTCGACATCGATTGCTGGCCAATCACGGTTGTTGATGTGTTGAGCGACGATGTAGTCGTCAATAGCTGTTAGAGAGCCGTCGTCAGATACTGAGCCATCCATTGCCGTATTGAATGGGTGTAGGGCAGTGTACATGATCTTGTGTTGGCCAGAGTGATCTGCCCAAACAACGTGAACTATGTCGTTTTCATCTATTACCATATCAGGATGGTAAATCTTGTGAAGTCCGGCGCCTGTAACCTGAGTTGCGTCAATGAGAGTATCTCCACGAGGAGAGATCATCGAGTAATACAAATGCTGATTCGAGCGACTCCAGACGACGTGAACGTTGCCTTCCGAGTCGGAAGCGACTGCAGACATGCGGTCTGAAGAGCCTCCTCCATCGACGACTTGTATTGCTTCTGTAATCACAACTTGAGTTGCTGCTGCTGGAGCTGCGACCAAGATTGCTGATAGTGTTGAAAGCACCATTATTGCTGCAAGGCTTACTGACTTTATTTTCTGACCCATACGGATTCCATCCTAACGACAGTTTCAACGCTACATTACTCCTACTTAACCGCGCGCCCCATCGGTCATTCGAAATTAAATTGTCAAGCGAGAATACTATATCCAATCTGAGGGATCGAAATCATCACCAAACGACATTGAGTCGTCGGTATGAATTTCTTCTGGTGGAGAAGACTGTGGGCGACCAACCCTTTGTTTGGAATCTTTGCGATCTTGCCAATCATCAACAGGCCCTGGTTTTCCAGTTCCTATTCCAAAAGTGAATTTGATGTCGTGGATGATTCCTAATTTTGCTAGCCATAATCTTCGAAGGTTTTGCATCATTTCATTCTTGGTTAAACCATCAAACCAAACCGGCTCACTTACGTTAAACGCTTGTAGTGGACCTGGCCTATTTTTGCCAGAGTGACCCAAATGAATTCCCCAGTCTACACCTGATGCGATTAGTTGCATCCTGCACTCATGCATCCAGTTCTTCCATTCATCTTCATCTTCTTTCATCATATCTCGCATTGAGCTTTGTTGACCTTCGTCGACTCTTGTCATTGAAGAAATTGCAAGTAAATCTCTACCTTTTGGAATCACAACCGCGAACATATGTCCGTTCTTTCCTTGAGGGTATTTTACAAGCAAATGTAATTGTGCCCTAGGGTCTTCTTGTTCCCTTATTTCGATTCGTTCACTCGCTAGCCAAGAGCGCACTAGCCTCTCTGCTTCCTCGGGCGACATAACACGCCCAAACACTCAACTCACTTGAACCGTTCAGTTTAGTAGTTCGCGTAATTTTACTAAATCTGCGCTTACCAAGGTATTGGTTTTTAGACGGCGAGTCCACTTTGCAAAGTCTGATACTGAATCCCAACCTATTGCAAACGTTACTCCTGATAGCCAAAATACCAGAATTGATGAAATCCAAATACAAATTGTGGCGATTGATTGCTGCCAAATTTCATTGCCGAATATTCCCAACAAATCATAACCAATTTCTGAATTGAATGTAACGCACAGCCCTGTCAAAATAGTTGCAAGTATTGGCCACCACAAAAATGAGCCAAACATTGCAAAGAGCATGTGATATGAGGTGCGTGCATCTAGACCTTCGTCGGTTCTATCTCCCAATAATCTACCCAAGGCGATTTGCCAACCTAGGCACAAAATTAGAGTGGGCAAGAATACTAACATCGGAATTAATTTGACTAGATTAGCGATTGCCCCAAATGGTGAAAATCCTCGGAGACCATCTATGTTAGAATTGATGTCGCGCCCGTCTAATCTGGCTGCTTCTAATGTATCTCCGATACGTGTTGCTATCTCTTTGACCTCTGGAGTTGCAGGGTTGTCTTTCAGTTTACGAGTCTCCAAAACCTCTTCTCTCCATGTTAACTCAGGTTTCTTTTCTAGCCGTCTTTTGACATGAGCGATGACTCCGTCTCGGTGAACTTCACTAAACGATTCTCTATCAGGAGTCATCGGTGCTAATCTTTCTTGTAATTGGTCGCGTAAAGCTACTACGGCTTCGGCTGGAGGCTCCATCCAATCTCCGGCTTTCACGGCTTGGACCAACTCTGCAGGCAAGTCTTCGTGAGGCAACTCCATTGGATCTCCATATTCTATCCAACAATCTGTCCTAAACAAATGTCTAGTTCGGAAATGTAGTCCGATTGGAATCAATACCGGAGGTTTTGTTCCGATCGCTTTAGAGTGAGCTGCTGCGGCTAAGACGGTTCTAAATGGGCCGGTTTTCAAACGAATAAGGTGGCTTTCAGAATGGCTTGTTCCCTCAGGGAATAGTGCACATCCGAAACCGTGTGAAATGCCGGTTGCTAAATTCAATAATGATCTGCCATTTAGGTAATTAGCCTCTTCTTCAGAGCAGCCTCCTCGTAATAATTCTGCTTTCCTCACTACCGGCTGGACTGCAAATTTTCTAGCCCAGAACCCAAGTATTGGGCGAGTAACCAAATCGTGCCTTCCACCAACCACGAACTTCTTGGGGTGGGATAAGAAAATTGAGACTGGGTCGATTAATCCGTTTGTATGCCATGCAGAACACATACTTCCTCTATCGAGAGGGATTTTTTCTTGACCTGTTGTTTCAATGGTTCTAAATTGAGAATATACGGTTCGTCTGAGCAAAAAATATCCCACTTCCATGAAAAATGGAGAACCTGGGTAATCTTTTTCGAAGCTGGGGAGGGGGGTGTCGACCAATTTTTTGTAATTCATTTTGGTCGCTGAACGAGAAAGTTCGGGCAATAATTCTCCATGGTGGTCTCTTGCTCCGTCTGCTCCTTTTTTCATTCAGATGCCTCCTTAATTTGTTGACATAGCGATGCTAAATGAGTGAAATCAGGAGGATTTGGTGGGTTGGCGTTGGGGAAGATTGCTGGCAACGCAAGGCCCTTGTCGCCTTCGGTTCTTGGAATCAAATGAATATGTACATGTGGGATTTCTTGACCCGCTTTAGGGCCATCGTGTACCATTACGGTGAAATCTTCTGTTTCAAAAAAAGACGAGAGAATCGATTGCGTTTGTTTAACGCCTTCAAACAAATGTGTAATCTCATTGTCGCTCAAATCTGCAATTCTTTGAACTGGACTATGGGGGACTACTAGAGTGTGCCCTGGTGCTCTAGGAAATACATCCAAGAAAGAGGCCCAATTATCGCCCCTTGCAATGAAGTTTCCAGGAATTTCTCCAGAGAGGATTTTCTGAAATAATGTCTTCTCTGCCATAAACTGCCCACTATCCTCGACCTCAAAGTATTGAGGGTGGATTTCGTGAATCATTCCGGCATAAGTACCCAAGTTCCCGATGGGCCCTTACGAATTGCAAGAGTGGATATGTTGCCTTCTTCATCGACCAGTGTGTGGTGCATTTGTTCTGGGTCAGCATCGGTGAAATCGGCTCTTTGGTGGCTTCCTCTACTCTCGGTCCTTGAAAGAGCACTCAACGCAGTTGCTTTAGCAAGTCTAATTCCTGCCTTGAGGCGTAGTGCCTCGAGTAAGTTCGAGTTGAAAAGTCGGCTACTGTCATCAATATGCAGTTTTTCTGCATTGGATTGCAAATTATCTAGAGCTTCAATCGCCGATTCTAGGCCTGCTTTGTCACGAGTTAATCCAAGATGGGTGTTCATGATTTCAGATAATTTTGCGAATAGTGGTCCTGCTCTCTGGACTGGGCCCTCTTCAGCACCAGCCATATCAAAGTCAAGGTCTGCTTCAGCAGCGCCTAAGTGTGTCTCAAGTGCTGCTCTGCCACTGAAGTTTGCTTTGGATGCAAATTGTGCTGCGTGATCTCCTGCTGCTGCCCCTCCTGCTAATGCATCAAGAAGGCGGTTGCCTGCGACCATTCCTGCCCCATGGACTCCTGAACAAGCTGAGTCTCCGGCTGCATACAGGCCTGTAAACCAACGAGACCACTTGCCAGAAATAGCCCTGCCGTGTTCATCTGTTGTGATTCCTCCCAAAGTGGTTGAAACCTGAGCGCTGACTGGAATTGTTTGGCGAGAGGTGTTTATTCCTAATCTGGTTGATACTATCTCAGATGTTTGTGCCCACCAAACTTTTGATTCGCCCATATTTCTAGCGTCTAGAACTACTCCTTGAGAGCCGACTGCATTAGCCAGAGAGGTGCTATCTGCGAAATCTTCCACTTCTAGAGGTGTCCCATTTGAATGATGAAGGGTTGCTCCATCTGCAAGCATTCCGATTGGTAAGACTACATTGGTTCCTGAGATTGAAAGTGGCGCCCATGAAACGAATTCCATGTTTCGTGTGGATAGTCCGGTTCTCATTGCTAAATCTATACCAAGACCGATTGAGTTTCCAGACCAAATTCCTTCAAAGCCTCCATCTGCAATAATTACACTCTTGGATTGTATTGCGTTGACTGTGCCAGTGGTCATGTCTAAACAAATCAATCCGTGAACTTGTTGATCTGTATGTACCAGGCGAAGAGGCAATTGGTCGCCCCTTCTAACTACGCCGTGCCTCATACATTGTTCCTCGAGAACCTGTTGTGTTTCGCGAACCATAGCGTCCCCTGCGCCCGCTAGACGTGGTAATGTGTGACCGGCTGCTCTTCGCACCAATGGGATTCCATCAGCATCTCTACGGAAAATAACTCCCCACCTCTCTAACAAGTCGACTTGGCGGGTCGCTTCAGATACTCGTTGTGAGACTATGTCTTGGTCGCATAGGAAGCCGCCTGCACGAATTGTATCGTCTCTGTGAGATTTGGTGGTGCTTTCTTTCAAGGGAGCCGCGATACCATCTATTGCAATTGTATCTCCCGCTCCCAAACTATTTGCAGACATCATTAGAGTTGATGCTCCAGCTTTGGCCGCACTCGCTGATGCGCGTAGTGCTGCAGGCCCGTCTCCAATTACGATGATGTCCCATGCTTCCAAGTACTCCACCTCCGGCAGTTTGGGCGAAGCGTGGACATGTCATAAGCAACGCGCTTAGACTATCATGGAATCGCCGTAGAGACTTCGAGTGCAGGCAGTGATGATTCACCCACACTCCTAGCCTCCAGCATCCTCTTTAATCGCTGACGAGAAAGTGTGCTTTCCCCAGCCAGGACCTCTGTTTTGATAATTCTTGAATCTAGAACTGTGTTATCGTCGTCGCGCAAAATAACTTGCACGTTTCGCCTACCTCTGACGGACTCTTCCCATGCCACTCCAATCCACAAGATAACGCCCTTTTCAAGATATTTTGGCATCCAATCTAGAGCATCTTCTACAAGTGAATCTGTAATCTTGACCGCTCCTTCTGGCCCGGGGCAAGAAGTTAGTTCGAACCTGTGAACTTGGTTTTCAGGCATTCCTCCTGGAACGATTACTTCGACTCTGAGGTGTCTATCTTCATTCGTTTGATTGTTTAACGCGATGAATAGGTGGCCTGTCCTGTTATTGCATTGGGCTGCAAGTGCCATGTCCATCCTCCAAGGATCTTTGGTGATAGTGGCTGAGCCTGCCAGCAAATCGTTTTGAAGACGGTCGAGTAGGTCGAATACTTCGACCTGCCAAGCGCGGGCGTGAGAGATTAGGCGTTGTAGCCTAACCCAGTTGAATTTAGCATCCTCATCGAGCAGCAATTCTTGGATTGCCATTGGTTTGATGAATTCTTTTAGCTCGCTAAGGGTTTGTTCGTCGTCCAGGTTCCCTCTGTTGTTGAGGTGGAGTAGATACAAAATTCGCTCTCTTGCTTGCATTTTGTCAACTCCTGGCAGAAGCGAATATGCTAATTTGTCCTCCCACAGATTCCACAACAATGAGTGGTCAGGATCTAAATGTGCAAACACTAGATCGCCCAGAATCGTATCCAGTTTCATTGGATGATGGGTCGGTGAGTGCAATACTAAGTAAGGCAAATCATCGCCTAATTTACGAATATCATCGGTAGTAAATATCGCGTGGAAAGAAAGGGCTAGACTGGAGGTTAAGGAGATTAACAAAACGAGATTATATGCCAAGCCGCTGGGTTCCAGTCCTGCTGCAAGAATGAGTAAAAACAGAGAGGCTGCGCCCAGTATTGATGCTGTAGCATTATGCAATCTGACATCGTTTAGGCCGGCCTTTATTCGGTCCATTCCTGGTTCCGCCATCATATCTCTCCGTGTGCCTTTGACAATAGCTTCCTGCTTCCATAAAGACGACCTAAGTACGAGTGAGGTCATCCCTCTTTCTCCGGCGATAAATGCCGGGGCGATGGAAATTACTAGCATTGGAATCCACAATAATATCATCAGAGTTGGTCTTGTCAAGGGGTGTTCCGGCGCAATAACTCCTGCCAGGGCTGTCATAGCCATCAAAAGTCCAGCAACCCTTCTAGTCATCAAAACAACTGAGTTACTGGCTAGTCGGCCGTACTTGATTCGGTGCCTTTCTGCTGATTCATAATCAAGCATGGTATTGGAAATTGAATCCTCGGCCCTATCGAAGTCTTTGCTGTAAGGATTAGGCAATCCGGATTCTTTACCCGGAATTACCTTCTTTGCAGCCTGAGAACTCATTGTTCTTGGCCAGGAGTTGCATGTGTATGTCACTTTTGGATGATTTCTGTTAGCGATAGGTTGTTGAAAGAAGGCTTCGCCCAGTCGGTTGGACACGTGGCCCAGCTGGATAAGGCGGCGGCCTCCTAAGCCGCAGATCGCGGGTTCAAATCCTGCCGTGTCCGCCTACTAAACGGTTTGAGTTGATGCTATTTCTTTCACTCTGTGTAGAAATTCTTCTAACTGTATTCGGCCGTGGGACGAAGTTTGCAATTTTACATCGCATGTTGCAAGAGCATCTAGAAGGTCGCAAAGCATTGTTTCTTCCAAAAGCAATCTTCCTGTAGTCAATAAGCGATGAATGTGATGAACTACATCTTCGGGCTCTAGTGCGTGTTCGCTCATCAATTGGTCTAAGGCTCCAAGTGCTCCTTTGAGGACTCTCTTATTGCGGCCGCCTTGTTTCTCCCACTTCCAATCGTGTATTCGGCCGCGTAACGCTTCCTCCAATACTTGTTGGACTCCGACTAGTGTGGTTGCTGTAACCACTTTTTGCAAATTCTTTCTATCGTGAAGTGATTTTCTTCTAGCGAGTAATTCTAGCAAAAATACAGCACGGCGTAAATTGCCATTGGCAACGTGGGCTATGTCTCCCAAAATCCCTCTTACGGGAGCAAGGTCTTCACTATCTGAAATTTCTTCTAGACGTTTGATTATGATCTCATTTGGTGTTGAAGGTATGCGGATTTGTTTGGAGCGTGAGCGAAGGGCGTCAATCAATCTTGAAGGCGACCTTGCGGTGAAAATAAATCGTGATGTTGCAGAGGTTGATTCCATCATTCTTCGAAGATATGGTTGCCTAGTTGGGCCAAGATGGTCTGCATCTTCGATGATTATCAATCGTGAAACTTGCTTCGAATAATCGTCATGTACGTCCCTATTCTCAATCCCTGCAGGAGGTGTGTCTCCTTCTTGGGCTTGTGAAAAATTAGCATCGAATGAATCCAGAGAGGAGCGGCCTGCTAAGGTGTCTTTCGATGATGTTCCATCCGGGCGCAAAAATTCCTCGAACTTTTTCATAGCCCCCGATGTTTTTGCCAAATCTCTCGCTTGTAGAACATGCGATGTCGATTTCCATGAAGGGCCTAACATTTGCCGGGCTACTAATCTCCATGCAGCGGTTTTTCCAACCCCTGAAGGGCCTGCTAAAATTAAATGTGGAGGGTTTGCTTGAATGGCGACCTTTTCCAAATTGGTTTGAATCGACTCGCTCATCGCCAGTTGGTCGAACCGGCGCGGCGCATAAGACTCAAGCCACGATGCCATCATATGCAATGATAGAGAGTGGGTCTTTCAACCCCTCGGTAGTGTTTGATGCAATCATTCTGCGTCGAGCATCTTGTGCCCAGTTCTTCGCAGTTTGATGAAAATACGAGTTCCGCAATGCTTGCAGGTCATTGCTGGTTGCCACTTACCTTCGCGATCTCTGGTGAAGCTTTGGATAGTGCCACAATTTGCACACTTGTAGTCAACAGTGAGGTCTGCCATATCGTTCACGCTCGTCTCCGCGACCAGCCTCCCCTCTTTGAAGGTGTCCTTTGTGACAAGGAATGTTCATGGGTGGTGCGCGGTACGAGAAGTGTATGGCAGGAGATAAGTTAGTCATCGATGTCGTAGACAATGGTGGCCAGTGGACGCATCGAGAATGGCGAATGCTGAGATACCTTGGTGTTGATACACAAATTATCGAAAATACAACTCCTGTTGAAGAACTCAGAGATCTTGACGGTTTGATATTATCTGGGGGCGCTGCTAGAATCGGTTTGTCTGGTGAATTAGGCAACTGTGCTGCGTTTTTGGAATTGGATATTCCCATATTGGGCATTTGTGCTGGCCATCAATTCATGGCGCGACATTATGGTGGAGATGCAAGAGAGTCTCCTGAACCAGAATATGGTGCTATGACCATCGAATTGGTGAATGGTGGTGGTGCAATTTTTGCTAATACTGCTCAATCTCAAACGGTATGGGAGAGTCACAACGACGAAGTTCACGAGTTGCCAAATGGATTTTTCATCACAGCGTCGAGTGATTCATGCAAGATACAAGGGATGGAAAACGATGAAGGGACACGGTTTGGATTACAATTTCACCCTGAAGTAAATGATTCGGAATTCGGTAAAGAAATGTTCGAAAATTTTGTCGCCGTCTGTGATAAAGCAAAATCTCTACCGTGATATCTGGTAATTCTAATGCTACACAAGCTTAGCCTGGCACTGATCAAATTAGTTCAATCTTGGACTGTTTTACTAATTTCATCACCCATCGGATTCTCAGGCTTTATTGAATACATCAACAATGTGAAGGCTGCTGCGAAGGGGAACATAGTGCCGAAGAGATACTTAGGTTCGAAATCGATTAGACCAGAAGCCCAGCCATACATTTCAAGTAATCCAATCAGTGAATGGCCTAGAACAAAGAAGCGCCCGAAGATGTGAAGGTTCTCTTTGACATAAATCGCTATTAGCCAATGTGTCAATCCAAATATAATTGCCAGAGCAGCAACAAACGATCCAATGTAGATGCCATAATCAGTCAAGTGTGGCCCAACTGCTAAAACCGTTCTTGGTGAAATCAATATCATTATTCCAATAACAAGTGGCAGAGAACCTGTCAATTTCATTATTGCAGACAATCCAATTCCCGCTCCATCGACTTCTTCCATACCCTAATCTCAAGAGATGTAATGATAAAGAAATTGGTCAAATAACTAACATTTATTGGTTTGAGGCTTATTTTTCATAGATTCGAAACAGATAATGAGTATACTTTTTTGTGACGTTGATAGTTCATATCGCAATCGATTTTGATTTAATTTCAGACCGGTAATTAACAAAGTACCATAAAAGAGACCTTTCAATAGATTACTGAAACAGGAGGATGAGTAATGACGTTTGATTCAGAATATGAGCCGTTTTTTCAACCTCCAGGATGGATTATCGGCCCTGTTTGGTTAGTCCTCTATACCACATTAGCAATCAGTTTTTACATAGTCTTAACAAAAAGAAACGACATAGATAATTTTGCAATAATTGTCGCCTTATTTATTTTGCAACTTAGCCTTAATTTAGCGTGGAGTGGTGTGTTTAATTCTGCAAATTATCTCATGGCTAGCTTGATGATATTAGGAATGGTTATTTTCACAATAGCCTATGCTTGGATGATTTTTGATGTAGCGCCTGAGGCTTCAAAAATAGTGTGGCCATACATTGTATGGGTTAGTTTTGCAGGTGTAATCAATGTTGCATATTATCTGCACGCCAATGGCTAAGCATTCTAGAGGGTACCCATCCAAAACCCATCATTCGAGTGGGCATCTGGTTGTGTGGCCATTATTGGCATGGTGGTTGATCCGTCGCGCGAATAAAGTAGTGGAACTTTTGTGGAAGGCTTTCGTGCAGGAGCACGTATTTCTGCAATCATATCTTTGATTATTGGAGGTTTGATTTGGATTTGGTTCTTTGGCTTCATAAGTGGCGGGGTTACTAACTGAGTTGCTTGAACATTTGTAGTTCAATTGTCAGTCAGTACATCCTTCGGAATTTGTAGTTTCAACGAATAGATTAATCAAAAGGTGGATTGTTGATTTGACTAAACTGGAGTACCGATATACGGTTCATCGATGTCTAATTGTAGAATATACAATCCTGTGGAAATACAGGATGCGTAAATTCTTCCTTCATGGAATTCTACTGCCCACAAGAACGGAACCCATCCGAAGTCGTAGTATTGGCTATCCAAAGGAGTTCCATCCAAATGACCTGATGGAAGGTAGTATCCAACAGTTGCTTCAAAGTGAATATCGATTCTATCGGTTGATTCAGGAGCTAGTAATGTTTCAACATCAACAATCCAAAGACCTGCATGATAGTGAGAAATATACAGCCTACCGTCCCAATTTCCTCCATGGGATTGATCCGTCTCCTCTGTTGTCTCAAAGTAGCCACTATCTAGGTTGTGTGGGCTGAATAATAACCATTCGTCTGCTTGTGGGTCTAATTCACAGGATGCGCCGAAGCAATGATCTTCAGCATACGGTATTTCCCAATCTCTAACCATCGAAATTTCAAACTTGAAGTTACCATTTTCTGTTGAATATTCTGTTGTGTCCAAAAAGTAAACAATTCCAGTTCCTTCGTACAAGTCTAGACATTCTACAGCTGCGGTAACGTAGTGTCTAGGCTCATCGCCCAATCCAAGATGAGAAACATCCAACATAGTTGGGAATGGTTCTGCATAGTGAATGTAAGACACTCGGCCTCCGTTCTCATTACCCGTTGTTCCACTATCGGGTTGGCCGTCGTCGTCTAAGTCCAAGAAGTCCATCCAAGAGCCAACTTCAGGCGCTCGCCAACGGCACATGATTGGATTTCCTTGACCTGATTTGCATAATGTAGCCATGGGTAAATACAACTCTGGCGAGTTGGTTGGATGAGGCACATCGGTTACGTCCCCTATTCTCAATCCTGCTTCCCAGTAAGACCCGTAGACGAATGTTCTTCCGTAACGTGGGTCGTCTTGGTCTTCTCCTGGCCAGGTCTGCACAGTCATATCGTGAATGTAAATCCAGCCGCCACGAGTGGTTTCCCATGCAACTTCGTATTCACCCACTTTGATGATTGTGTGACCTTGTCCAGCCCCTGGAACTCCTGGAAGGTTTCGTGCTGCACTGCCCTGAAGGTTTAGGTGCGCTATGGTTACTCCGCCGCATGCTTCACCGATTGCTGAATTACATTGTTCATAATCAGGATTTGCGACGAAAATATACCACTCTCCATCAATCATGTGAGGATACAAATTGTGAGGGCCGCTTGGATGGTCTGCGTCATACCATGAATCAACATAAGTTGGATTCGTTTTATCTGTAACATCGATGAGAGTTACCGATACCTGAATAGGGTCGCTCCATTCTCCAACGTTTGGATCTGCATATCCTGAATCGATAAGTTGGTTTTGTAAGATAACATATTCATTGCCATTGTATTCTAGATATTTAACATCTAAAACTTGGGTGTTTGGATCATGATAAACGCCCATTACCTGAGGGTCTGAGGCATTTGTTACATCCACGATATGCATATCATTCCACCCTGCTTGGTACGTGTACACTCTTCCATCTGGAGAGCGAGCGACTGAAACTTCTGCGTTACCAGGGGTTGTCAGAGGATTGAATGCTAATTGCTCTATGTTATCTGTTCCAGCGCGATGTTGACTTGCGTTCATATGGTCATGGTCTTCGCCTTGGAAGAGAGGGTCTCCTGCGTGAAAATGGAGAGGGTTTTTCTCGGACTGAGAAGAGGAATCTTCAGTATCTAGAACTAAGACTAGAAGAGAAGATGTGAAGAGTACCGCAAAAATCCCTAGGGCCACCGACTTACTGTCCATGGTTCTCTCCGCTACCTCCTTGCGTATTGTATTTATTCTCGACCCGAGTCGCCCAAATAATGCGCTTGTTGTTTGCCAGCCTTGTTATTTTGATGCTTGCAACCCCGGTTGCAGGACACGAATTGTCCGTCTACACAGTGATGGTGAATTCGGAAGGAGCGCATCCCGCAGATATCCCTAATGGTTCGTTAAAAGAAGGCGATGCGGCTTGGTTCTGGATGAAAGATTCGACCAATAATACTACCCTAGTAGTTCAATTGGAACACGAAGGGGCCTCTATGCGATCCCCTGTTTTACATTATGAATGTGAAATGAAAGAAAACGGAACTGAGTTGGTTGATGAAAATTGCAAGAATAGATTTGATTATACATTTAATCAGATGAATTCCGCAGGATTGTGGAATATTACCTTCCTGAAATATGTTGACAATAATTTAACTGAAACAATTAATGGTTCTGTGTATGTCTTAGAAGACGTTCATGATGATGAAACAAATGAGACTATTGACGATGCTAGCACCAAGACCGATTTAACCTCTAAAGAGGTTATTGCAGGAAGTGTTGCTACGATTTCTCTAATCGCATTCGTAATTATTTACAGCAAAATGGATGATGATTCCTTAACCGAAGAAGAATGAGAAATCATAACTTCAGATTTGCTTGACGAGCAAGTAAAACAACTTTCATACTGTGTTCTAACATTGCTGCATTTGCCCATGCATCATCCAAATCTCCGCCTACACAGTAAGCTCCATGTCCTCGAATAACAACACATTTGCTACCTCCTTGCTTGAGTGCTTCTGCTGTTTGTCTCAGGAAGTCGTCCGGGTTTTCAGAATCAGGATCAACGATTACAATTTTCCCTAGCGTTTTCTTACCTACTTCATCGATTGGAGAGCATAATATCAGGTCCTTTTCACAGCTAACCGCTGTTGTATATGCGCCCATCATATGGATACAAGCGGCAGGGCCGCCGGTTTCTAAAGAGGTTGAAGCCAATAAGACTTCAAGAATTCTCCAGTCGTTAGGAGCATCTGGAGGTGCGCCTTGGCCTAACCTCCCGCCAACTAAGCCTCTTTCGTTTAAGCGAGAAAGAGTAACTCCTTCTTTGGTTGATATCATTACACCAGGCATTCCAGGATGAAGCATGGAAATTGTTCCCATATTAGCACGAACTAGTTGTTCTCTGTCCAATTGGCGAGCCAATCTAGCAATATCTGCTACTAAGTGGTCGGGTACAACAATGTCAGCAGCAAGAACTGCTGGAGGCATTGGTTGAGTTTCCAAATCTTCTATCACGTCTGCAGCACCGGCTAATGATTTGCGAAGACTGCTAACTTCGTTTGATAATTTGATAACTTCCTTCTCAGCCGCCTTAGCGCGATTAGAGACTTGTGGAGTGGGTAAGGGTGCTGGTTGCGGTGCCGATTCTTCTTCTACCTTTTCTTCGGTGGTTTGGTCTTCAGCATCCTCTTCAGGAGTCTCTTCAGGGGCCTCTTCAGTAGGTTCATCGGAGTGCTCTACCTCGTCTTCAGCAGTTTCAGTAACTTCCTCTGCTGGCTCTTCATTAGGCTCATCTGGAGTTTTCTCTGAGGATTCTTCCGCGTCTTCGACTGAAGCTTCTGGTTCTGGTTCAGATTCTTCTACTGGCTCATCATCAGTGTTTTCGGAAGGTGGGCCGCTTGGAGGACCGCTTGGAGG
>QQSK01000005.1:104479-179242 GCA_003602415.1 Candidatus Poseidoniales archaeon
CGCTTGGAGGCCCTGATGGTGGAGATGGTGTCTCGTCATTCGATTCTTCTGATTCAGAAGAGTCTTCTTCGGTGATCTCTTCAGGAGATTCGGCGTCTGGAGTTTCATCTTGGCTTTCTACAGGCTCTTGTTCTGCAGGAGGAGTTAGGCCATCTAGACCGTCGAAGGCCCCGCCAAACATATCATCTGCCGCCGCATTTTCTGCGTCTTCTCTTGCTTTCTCTGCTGATGTTTTTGGACCGGCCACGCCATCTCCCCGTTAGGGCCACAGAGCGCGGCTTAAATATGCGTTGTCACACGGCGAGTTGCTGCCCGCGTGGTGTAGTGGTCTATCATGAAGCGTTGTCGATGCTTCGACCCGGGTTCAAATCCCGGCGCGGGCGCCTTTTTGGCGTACTGAGTTCGATTTATTGTGTAAATCGTCCAAGAAAAACGGTGATATTTTGCAATAATTTGTGTTGCATTTGGCCTCAAAAATAGTGTAAAACCGCTTGAAAATGAAAAAAGCCCCCACCAGGAGCGAACTCCTGATGAGGGCAAAGGCCTGTTAAGGCGTATCAATCTGATTTACTGATTGTATCACTCGTCAGCTTCAATGAACTGGCCGATTAAAGCAGAGCCAAGTCCCATGGACATTGCTGCGCCTGCCATCCAGCCGCTCATTCCTAAGGCCATGTCTCCGCCATCTGGCAGCATCATGTACCAACCTAGCATACCAACTAGCATCAAAGCACCTGCCCCCCATGTTGCAACCTTTGTTGCCATTTCTGGGACAGCATCCATTGCATCAACACCAGCCATTGGTAGAGCCATGGTCAAAGTAATTAGTAGTGCACAGACAATTCCTGCCCACATACCAATAGTTCCGATCATTCCACCTGTAGCCATGTCACATGATTCGTCGTCGCCGTCATCGCATCCATCACTGAATGACATTGTCATTGTCATAACAGTGCCATCACATTCTGCGTCTCCGCCTTCTTCAGTCATCTCGTCAGCGAATTCTTCACATTCTGATTGTGAAGTTGCACCCATATCGGCTAAGTCCATTTCAACCCAAGAAGATGTCAAGCCTGCGCCCACATCCATTCCTTCCATGTCCTCGTCTGAGTCAGGGACTAACCAGGTGTTACCCATAGCGCCCATGATTCCTAGTATAAGACAAAGTGCCGTCATACCGGTCATGACCATTCCTTTCATTTTTGCATCCATCATTGTTTTCACATTCCCAAGGCCTTAGCCTCAAGAGGTATCCGACTCAATGAGTATATGAGTGTTCTACCAACAAAATAGATAGAATATGCGGTTTCAAACTATCTTATGATTGGTCACGGTGCCGCAAACCGTGCAATAAACATCGACACCATTGAGGCGTGGCGTGGCTCCAGAAATGTCGCTTTCTGCTCCACATTGGCACTTGACTTTGGTCTGCATATCAACTGGCAAGGGGCGCTTATTGATGAAATAAACGGCTCTCAACTTCTAATGAGATGCACTTCCATGCATGCGTATGTGTCTTGAGGAGAATATGATTTGCTAGCTTCTAAGGAAATTGAGATTACTTCGCATCCAGATAATGATTCTAATATTCTATCACGGCTGATTTCGATTAAATCGGTTGGGATAATTGCCCAGCCCCTGATCACAACCTCGTGACCCGTTTTCAAAAGGCCAAGTAAATCGGGTAGATGCTCGATGCTATTGTGAGGTAAATTAACCAACAATAAATCGCAACACTCGGGAAGTTCGCTAGATAATTTTCTTGCATCTTTACATTGCGTTGTTTGATTGGGAAGGTTTTGGGCCAGTAGATTGACCGCTTCTCTGTTTAAGTCGCTAGCGTAAATTTCCCCTATCACATCTTGCATCTTGCTTAGCGGCACTAAAGCCGGTCCAACTCCTGCATATGGGTCACAGACTGAGATTTTTCGCCCTAGAGTTGATGATAGTTTTCGGGCGCAATCAATGGTTCCGAGCCGTTCATTTGCAAGCCTAGGAGAATAATATGCCACTCCAGGGTCAACCCAAAATTCGTTGCCGTGTTCTTTTACCTTGGTTTTCGTACTATCCTCTCCTCGAGAGATTATAGTCTCCAAGTCCCTTACGCGGAATTCTCCTTTTACACCATTATCCGCGCATACAATTCTAGCACTTGCATGTTGATTTAGAATTGCTTGGCCAACCTCATTTGAAAAATTTCGAATCTCTTCGGGAATCTTGATGATTACTACGTCGCCAACTTGGTCGTGGCTCATCGGCCAATAATTGATGTATTTTTCAAACAAATAAGGATCCAGTCTTTCCGTCCAATGCTTTGGGCCTGCCATAATCGGCTCAAGTTCGATGATTTCAAATTCTTCGATTCGGGTTGGCGCTAGGTCGTTTAGTGCAATGCCCCTATGGGTCGCTAAATTATGGATGCCATAGCCCTGAGCCAGCCATCCTTTGCTGGCTAATTTATCTCTCCAAAGAGAGGTTTTTTGGCTCGGCACTCTCAAATGGCGCATGGTCTTCGCCATGCCCAGAGGAGCAAGTGGTTTGAGCATGGCGGCTGGTTTGTTGTTGATTGGCATGGGTCCAGGAGGAGTTTCTGGAATGACTCGTGCAGCGATACAGGCCGCTAAATCTGCAGATCATCGAAGATATGAAGCATACACTGCTCTTTGGAGCAAAGATTCTCTCAGCGAGTTAGAAGAGGAAATTGGCCCAATTCAACGGGTGATGCGTCCAGAGGTTGAAGATCCGGTTGAAATCTTAGAGCTGGCCAAGTCTCAAACCGTTGCATTGCTGATTGTGGGGGACCCTCTTCAAGCCACAACCCACGTTGATTTACAACTTCAAGCCAAGGAATCCGGAATAGATTGTACTGTGATTCATGGTGTTTCTATCACCGGATTGGTTACTGGGGCTATCGGCCTATCCAATTATCGATTTGGAAGACAAACCACGCTAACCTATCCTTATGGTGGATGGATTGCAACATCTCCGTTAGAAGTTATTGCTACAAATCGATTTCAAGGATTACACACGCTGGCTCTTCTTGATTTAGACCCGACGGGCGAAGGGATTGGTGGGCAAAAGCCAATGCAGCCTAGTGATGCTTCGCAGGCCATGTATGCAATGGCCGAAAAATTATCTCAATCGGTTGAAGAAATGAGTGAGGATTCTGTTTTAGATTCATTAAAGATTCAAGCGTGTCGTGAAATTTGTTCTAACATTGATTCATTGATGGTTGTTCTTTGTACCGATATGGGGACTGAAAATCAAACCATATCTTATCTCTCTTTAGAGCAATTGTCATTGGCTGACACTGGTGGATTGCATTGTCTGGTTATTCCTGCAAAACCTACTGATGTTGAAGAAATTGCACTTAATCGATGGTCGAAGAAGTGAACAGGGGGCAACTTCTCGGCCTGCCTGATGGCGAGGCCTGCGCAGGTTGAATTTCCTGGACAAAAGCGTCAGCGTATGCGTATGCGTGGCACGAAACAGGCCAACTTGGACACGCAAAAGCGGCTAAGAAAAAACCTCGACAAATTGTTGGAGGAAGGGGAGTCATTACTACCGGCTATGACCTGGAAAGGAAAACTAAAATGGGGCCGTACAGATCCTGTTACCAAGACTTTGAGGGAGTTAAGAAAAATTCTCAGTAAACGGCACGACACGAAGTGGTTGGCAAAGCGCATGATGGCAAAGCGTGGAGACCCTGTTGGCAAGGCCATGGCTGGGTCTTTGATGGCCGCCCATGACGAAGATATATCATTGGTTGGAAATTACAATCACCAGTCTTTCGGAAAGGCGTCATATGTAAGGCGGGGTGATGGAAAAATTGCCTATCAGGCAGGAATCCAAAATTATCACATGCCAACACTAAGGATGCTTCCTTGGGAAGACCACGCAAAAAGAGGTTACTTTTTCTTCTCTTGGAAGGGTGGTTTCGTATGTAGTGGCCCAACTCCTACAATCCCAGATGGTTGGCTAGATGATGTTCTGAGAAAGTCGCGTTTCGATTTCAATAATGATGGAAATGTTTGGGCGACGGAAGGAATTGATCTTGAATCGGTATCGAATAATGAGATGTCCGGAAATGGATATTTGCTGTTGAATTTTATTGATGGTAGTAAGGTTGCTATCGGATTCGATAAGCTTGAAACTGTGAAAGGTAAATCGTCATTCATCCATAATTTAGCACTATCAATGCTACCGCCTAATGTTTCTACGGTAATGGAGCCTGATGCAGTTTGGTATCCAGAAGGGGCTTCGAGAAGCGGCTCAGAAGGAGCCTTGGACCGTGTTTTGGATGCTTGGATGGGGTTAACCTTGAATGAAGGGTCTATCGCAAAGCGAGTTAAATTGGCCGTTTTACATCATCTCAATGATGGATTTGTAGTTGGTGAAAAGTGGTTTGATAACCCACAAGATGCCGTCAAAGAATTGAATGGATCTGAATCTGAAAAAGAATTGGCTCTTATTATGATGAAAGAGGCAGAAGGTTCGGGAATTCGGATTTCGCAAAGAGGTGAAGTCAACGAGCGCGAGGGTACTGCGCTTGAAATCGCAGCGACTTCTTGTAATGACGTTCTTTCTGCTCTGTGGGAAGACCACGGAGTTGCAGGCCTAGTGGGTATTGGGATTTCTCAAGACGAAGCGGAAGAGTTGTGGGGAGCGCAACAAAATAAAAAGCGTGCATTTGGGAAATTCTTGAAAGATATTGAATCTCAAAAATCCAAAGCGAGTATAATCCAGAAATTCCCATACAGAAAGGGCAAGATTCCTGGCCCTGTTGGTATGATTCATGATTTGACGGTAACTGGATTAGTTGATGGGATGGGTAAAGCAGAGAAATTAGCAATGTCGAAAAAAGATGGTATCGATGCTGAAGCATCTTCCTGGGCTTGGCTAATTGCTGCTGGAAAATCCAATGGCCAAGAATGGCAGTTTTCTTCTGATGCTAGGGACCGAGGTAGCGCTTGGAGCCCTGCTGCAATCGAACTTTGGAATGTTGGCAAAGCGTTGGTTTCGGGTGAAGATGTTGATTACAAAGCAGCATTGGAATCTCTTCGCAAATCTTGTGGGCAAATCGAAGAATTGCCTTGATTAAACGTTACTCAGGGCATTCGAGATGTCGGTCCAAAGATCTTCAACATCCTCTATTCCGATGGACATTCTAACGAAGCCTCGTCCTAGTCCTGCTGCAATTCTCACATCTTCTGGAATGAACATGTGGCTGGAATTAAACGGGCACTCGACCAAGCTCTCAACTCCACCAAGGCTAGTTGCTTCAAAGATAATATCCAATCCTCGCATGAATTTTAATGCTGCATCGTCGCCGCCTTTTACAGTAAATGCAATCATTCCAGTTCCCTTTGGAATTATCTTCTTCGCTAGTTTGTAATCTCTGTGGCTTTGCAATGATGGGTGATGTACCACATCAATCATTTCGTGTTCTTCTAGCCTCTTTGCAATCTCTGCTGCATTTGAGCAGTGAATTGGCATTCTTGCTGCTAAAGTTCTGATTCCTCTCTCCAACAAATAGCAGTTGTGTGGATCTGGGGATCCTCCGAAGTGTACCTTTTTGATGAACATAGCAGAAATCAAATCGGCACTACCTACAACAGCGCCCCCTACAATATCAGAATGTCCTCCAAGATATTTTGTGGTTGAATGGATTACCAAATCTGCTCCCATCGTAATAGGTTGGCATCCCCAAGGCGATGCAAAGGTGTTGTCGATAACCAATAGCAGTTCGTGTTTCTTTGCGATTGTTGCCATCGCCTCAATATCGCATATTTTGATCACTGGATTTGTTATTGTCTCAATGTAAAGCATCTTGGTGTTTTCTTGAATTGCAGCCTCATATGACGCTGGGTCTTGCATATCGGCCATGGTTGTCTCGATTCCAAATCTTGGCAATTCCTCGGTCATCAGGCCATAAGTTCCCCCGTATACGTCGGAGCTTGCTACGATATGGTCTCCTTGAGACAGTAGGCCCATCAGTGTCGTTGAGATAGCAGCCATTCCGCTGGCGAACAATTCGCCGTCTTCTGCTCCTTCAAGGGCGCAAATTTTCTGGACTACTGCTTCTGAGTTGACGCTTGATAGTCTAGCATAGAGTAGTGTGTGTTGAGCTCCAGCTGCCCATCCAGCATATCTCTCATCAGTCAATTGATATGTTGAAGATTGGAAAATAGGCGTGTTTACTGCTCCTTCGATGTGCTGCGTTCCAGCGTGAACTGCATTTGTTGAAAATTTCCTTTTGTCGGCCATATTGGTCCCTAAACCCTTGTTAGCGAATAGCGCACATGAACAATTCGCCCCTAATCTTGCTTGTCTGTCGGAAAATACACCTCATTTTGCTACTTTAACCGACAAAATGACGGAATGATTGAAAAATATACTTCTTTTCGTAAACTCATGAAACTAGATTCTAACGATTTGAAATTAATTGCATTACTGCAAAAAGATGCCAGGGCATCTGTGACCTCTTTAGCGGAATCAACCGGCATGGCAAGAGTTACGACCCATGATAGAATGGTGAGGCTGCAAAAAGAAGGTGTGATCCAAAGATACACTGTAGATATCGATGCTAAGGCTTGGGGATATGAACTGAAGGCTTTCATCTTTGCAAGATGTGACAGAGGCAATGTTGACCGTCGTGATGTTGCTCAGAAGGTGTGCGCATTACCTTATGTCGCCAGATGTAATGTTATTGCAGGAGATTGGGATTTAATCATTGAAGTTATGAGTCAATCAATGGATTCCCTGGGAGATGCTATTTTGGATGGATTATCGAAAATAGATGGTATTGCAAATACTCAAACTATGGTTTCTTTCTATGACTATTCGGGACCCGCAGCTTCGCTGAGATGAGTATCGTCTTCAGATTCCGATACTTCGACGATGATGTTGCCAAGAAGTAAAAGCAGACCCATTGCTAACCAAATCGAAACGTCAACCATCCCTTCATACCAGCCATACAAAGTTGCCCAAACGGGTTCAAAGGAATAGATTATTGCAGCGTGTGTCGGATTTAGATGTCTTTGGAATGCATTGAGCAACAGAATACATGCCAATGAGCCGAATAGGCCTAGACACAATAGAGGGATAACGACTCCTTCTTGCCAAACGACCTCGACAACTCCGAGATCTCTAGAGAAAAATAATGCAAAGCATCCAGCACCAACAACCAGTACTGCGAATGACGTTGAGGTTACTGCAATCGGGTCTAATTTTTTGGTTATTTTATCTGTGTAAATAATATGCAATGCAAAGAAGAAGGCGCATAATACTGTCAAAATTTCCCCAATTCCCCACACGATGTGTGGAGGGCCGTCAATAAATCCTGCACCGAAAGTTGCCAATGCCACTCCTGCTACCATCATCCTAGTTGGCTTTCTGTCGCTAATTTTTACTGAGAGAATTGCAGTGAATACCACGTAAAGTGAGGTCAAAAATGCTGAAACTGAGGGTGAAACTGAATCTATACCGATCATTTGCAAAACAAAGCCTAGTAGCATCAGGCTTCCAAGAACAAGGCCTCCTTTCCAATCCTCCTTTGAGGTCAAAGCAGAACGGGCTTTAGATGAAAATGGCAATAATGCAACGAAGGCTATGAGAAAACGTGAGGCTACGATAACTCCAACAACGCCCGCAGTAGAGTATTCAACTAATTCCTGGTCGAGGGAATTCATGGCTTGTTTCATCCAAACAAATGTACCTCCCCACAAAAAGGTGACAAAAAACAGACCTAGTGCGGCTTGACGTCGCTCTATGACCATACATGCGGGCTAATATCCTATCATTTGATGATGGCGGTAACTCTTCTTTTTCTGCGAAGATTGAGTTGATGAGTACCAATCCTCTTGTGCTTGGTGTGGTGTGTGAAGGTTATGGCGAGCGGGTGTTTTTGGGATGAGCCTATCGAAACCGGTCCGATTCCAGCGACCGATTCCAATTTCGATTGTATTGTCGTAGGCGGGGGGCCCGGAGGGGCTGCTGCTGCATCTTACCTAGCAATGGAGGGTAAGAAAGTCCTACTTATCGAAAAAGGCGTTTGGCCAAGGGACAAGGTTTGTGGAGATGCTGTTGGCGGTAAATCTCTAGGCCATGTTAGCGCTTTAGGAGTTAAAGCAAAATTAGAATCAACTACTCACTTTCGAGTTACAGGGATAGTATTTTCATCACCAAATGGCAGTGAAGTTACAGTGCCATTACCCGAAGAAGATGTTGAGAAAATGGAGGCAGGGTATTCCTTACCAAGGCAACAATTTGATTGGTTATTATTCGAAAGAGCCACGGAGTTGGTTGTTGAAAACGGAGGTCATGTGATCCAAGGCGCTACAGTAACTGAGGTGCATGATGTTGATGGTAAAATCACAGGAGTTGAAATCGGCATCGGTGGAAAGAGGGGAGAAAAGAGGACTTACACCGCCCCTTGGACTATTGGAGCGGGTGGTTACCAATGCCCCGTTGCACGTAAAGTTGTCAAAGATTTAGCAGGCGAAGAGCTCGTTGACAGGATGCACTATTGTGGAGGTTATCGTGAATATTGGAGTGGAGTCAAGGGTTGCGAAGGCAATGCTGGTAATATTGAGATTCATTTCGTGGATGGAGTAATCCCTGGTTATTTCTGGCTCTTCCCGTTGGGTGAAGGAAGAGTAAATGTTGGCATCGGAATGGTGCTAGGACTTATGGATAAGCAAAAGAAGAAATTGAAATCCCTTCAAGCAAGTGTGATTGCTAACCATCCATCGTTCAAAGAAAGATTTGCTGATGCTGAAATGATAGAAGGTACTGGCAAAGGTTGGCAATTACCATTCGGCAGTCCTAGAAAGGGTGAGAAAAATCAACCCCGTAGAGCCTATTCTCCTGGCGCTTTATTGGTTGGCGATGCAGCTAGTCTAGTAGATCCGTTCTCAGGGGAAGGTGTTGGAAACGCTCTGGTTAGTGGCGAGATGGCTGCTAGGCATGTCATTGAAAATAAAGGCGGCCAAGAATACCAAACTGAATTGTGGGAAGCTCTGGGCCCAGAATTAACTAATTCATTCAAGATGCAAAAGATGAGTAGAAGAAAGTGGTTGCTGAATTGGTTCGTAGGAAAGGCTAGCCGTAAGCCTGTTATTCAAGAGATGATGACTGAAATGATCGCTAGTAAAGAGGCGCAAGAAAACTTGCATTCGAAGTGGTTCCTTGTCAAGACATTACTATTCTGAGGTGAGATATTGGATGAAAAACTGAGTGGAGTGAAAGCAGTATTCCTTGACCTAGATGGTACAATATACCTAGGTGGAAATCTTATTCCTGGTGCATTGGATTTTCTATCGAGGTGTAACGAAAAGGGTGTGCGTCGCTATTTCTTATCCAATAATTCATCGCGCTCTGTCGAACAGTATGTGCAAAAATTGGCTGGAATGGGTATCCCTTGTTCTGCAGAAGATGTGTTGCTTTCAACCCATGACCTTCTATCGTGGTTGAATAAAAATAACGTTACCAGAACTTGGGCAATAGCTACCAAAGGAATGTGTAAGATGATGGAGGATGCTGGAATTTCAACTCGTGATGAAAACCCTCAGTATGTTGTATTGGGATACGATACTGAAATTGATTACGAAAAAATATCCACCGGATCTATTCACATGCACAAAGGTGTACCATTGGTTGCTAGTCATCCAGACATGGTCTGTCCTTCGCCTGATGGAGGGTTACCTGATGTTGGGGCCTATCTTGCAATGCTAAAAGTCACAACCGGCAAGGACCCCGAACATATTACTGGTAAACCAAACCCTGGAATGATTATGCATAAAATCGAGGAGTTAGGGCTCCATCCATCTGAATGCGCAATGGTTGGAGACAGATTGTATACCGATATGGAAATGGCAATTCAAGCAGGATGTGTGTCGGTTCTAGTTTTGTCTGGAGAGGCAACGCGTGATGATTTAGCCAATTCAGGAAAGACGGTGAGTGTGGTTGTCGAATCGGTTGACCAACTGCTGAGGTGAGTTCTTGGGTAGGTTTGGAGAGTTTCTTTCTCGTAGGAAAAAATTCGAACCAGAGGGGCATGTTGTTTCCGGCAGATTGGCGGAGTTTAGACTGATGAAACTAACGCGAGCTGTTGCGGGAGATGCTTTGGTATTGGAAGGGATTAGGATTCCTGACCCAGAAGAAGGAGGTCGGAGAGAAATCGATATGGTGGTTGCCACCAAAGATGAAATTCTATTTGTAGAACAGAAGCATTGGTCTGGTTCTTTTACAATAACTAGTGAAGGGCGCTTTTTCCAAAAAAGAAAAAATGGAGGTACACTCATGCACAAAGACATCGTTGCTTGGACTGCAAGAAAGGGAGATATTTTGTGCGATTTGCATGAAAGCAGAACTGATTTAGAAGCTCCTCCGAGCAGAACTGTGTTGGTGTTTTCAAACAAGAATTTGGAATGGGATCCGCTGCCTGAAGAAGTTCCTGCTGAAGCATATGATGAATTAGGATTCATCAATATGATTGAAAAAATGGTGAAGTTACCTCCATCAAATGAATTGAAAGAAACCCTTCTAGGATTTGGAACCTGGGATACCATTCATCTAAACGGTGGTAAAACCGTTCATGGAGATATTCTCGAATATCCATTTGAAAAAAATGATTGTACTGTGAAGAATTCGGGCTTCTTGGGATTACTGATTGGTCCAAAGAGCGTGTTATCCACAGGCGAGGTTGTTACCGACCAATCTGGTCCTTTGATATCGGTTGTGGGGGAAGATGGGTCTCGAATTATCCCCTTTGCCCATATTTCTCGTATAGAATTCAGCAATCCTAGGGCAGAATGGGGTTAATTGGTGTTTTTTTGCTGATTTTACCTAGTATTTGCGGCCAAAGAGTCGGTTATATGCATCATTTATGCAAATCAAATATAATTCCATGCAAATTGCAATAATCGCAAGTAGTTTCTGATTTTTTGCCGTTTTAATGGCAGGATTCAAACACAAAGCCCGTCAGGACCGGTTATGGCTGAGTTATGGATAGAAGCGATCGGCCTATTTGCTGGCGTTCTGGGAATTGTAGCATGGATTCCCCAAATTAGAGAAGTTTGGGTCAATAAAAGACACGATGGTATTTCTCTGGCTACTTTCAGTGTAGTGATGGTCGCTTTGGGACTGTGGCTTGTTTACGGCATCTTGGTTGACTCCGTAGCAATGATCGTTGCCAACATTATGACCTTAGCCGTCATACTAGCTGTAATTATCGGAGTGGTTAGACTCCGGAAATCCGAATCAACAAACTGATTTTGTTGTGGAAATAATCACTGCACCAATCTTGTAAGGGTCGCCATTAGATGCTGGTCTGCGATCTTCTAGGCGCCCTACCCATCCGTCAGTAGGGACTGATGCTGGCACGCGTATTGAAGCGCCTCTGTCTGAAACTCCGTAAGAGAATTGGTCGATGGATTGTGTCTCGTGAAGTCCGGTTAGACGTTGTTCGTTGTGAGCACCATATACTGCCATGTGTTTTTGGATATTCTTTCCAAACGCTTCACAGATTGTGTCGAATAATTCCTTTCCACCTACATCTCTCATTGCACCGTTCGAGAAATTTGCGTGCATTCCAGAACCGTTCCAATCTCCCTTGATTGGTTTAGGATGGTATTCGATGTAATATCCATAATCCTCTGTCAGGCGATCAAGAAGGTATCGAGCTACCCATAGTTCATCGCCTGCTTTCTTAGCACCCTTTGCGAATATCTGGAATTCCCACTGTCCACATGCAACTTCTTGGTTGATTCCTTCGAAGTTAATTCCTGCTTCCAAACATAGGTCTGCGTGTTGCTCCACTAGATTGCGTCCGTGAGTGTTTTTACCTCCAACTGAACAATAGTAAAGGCCCTGTGGACCAGGGTATCCGCCAACTGGGAATCCTAGAGGTAATTGTGTATCAACATCCATGATGAAGTATTCTTGCTCGAATCCGAACCAGAAGTCTTCGTCGTCGTCGTCAATGGTTGCGCGCCCATTACTAGCGTGAGGAGTGCCGTCTGGATTCATTACTTCGCACATTACAAGGAAGCCGTTCATTCTTTGAGGGTCTGGGTAGATTGCTACTGGTTTTAGTAAGCAATCGGATGCTCCTCCTTCTGCTTGCTTTGTTGATGAACCGTCGAACATCCACATTGGGCATTCTTCCAATGTTCCTTCAAAATTAGAACGAACCATAGTTTTGCTTCGCATGTTTTGTGTCGGTTCGTATCCGTCAAGCCAAATGTACTCCAGTTTTGCTTTATCCATCATGGGTATCGAAGGTTGCGTTATGAGTACGGTATATTATACAATCGCACAATAATTTGGTCGGATTTAAGGTAATAGTTGTAAAATAATGGACTAAATATAATCAAATGAATAGATTTTTCTATTTTTCATATACTATTTGTTGTTCAAATGCTCGCGTGAAAGACAAGGTTTTGGACATTCGTCCAATATGTGTTTTTTCAATTATTTGCGGCTTCTGAACTCTGCGGGGTTACCAAAACGTTACTTCCATCACGATCGATGTGGGGAATTGAAAATATCCCCCCGTTTACAGTGACGGGGCATGAATTCCCACAAGCGGGAGCGAGATAGTCTTCACCAGTCTCGGTTAATACTAGCTTAATTCCATGGCCTGCGGGCAATATTACATCGAGCCCTTGGAACTCCATCAACATAACAAGACTTTGACCAGGGAATACTGTTTGAGGGTCATAACCTCCTGCGTGATATCGAATATCCATTGTTGCATGCCCTAAGCGTAGGCCTGTTTCAGCATCCTGTAGTTCTGCGAATATCTGCCCCCCATCCATTGAAGCAGTCACATCAAGGTGTAATGTCGGCAACCCTGAGATATGCATGTCTTCTGAGAACCCCGGGCAGTTGATGGTAACTGTTTGTAATCCTCCTCCAATGACAGATGTTCCTCCGACATTGCTTCCTTGTTGGTCACAATCGCCGAGTTGGATTTCATGCCAGTTGGCGTCTTGTGGTGGCCAAAGCTCTTCGATTCTCCATTGGCCATCGTTGCGTTGTATTTGGGCGTGGTTTGCTGGTTTAGGGCCCACTCCTTTGAGATAATATTCAAACCACTCAAACAGGTCTTGGCCCCAATCCCAACGAGTCATGTTGTGTATTGCTTCTCCACCATAACCTGAATCCTGGTTATTGTGTTTGGTCCATTGGTCTGGATAATTGTGTTCCCATTGGCCTAGCATTCCTCTGACATCATATCCTGCTGCCGAATAATCGAGATACCAGTTGGTGCCCGAAGGGCCGCCGAATACTTGGTGAGGATCGACGTTCCAATCTTGCATTCCCTGAACCCAATAAATTGAGCCATTCCAATTTTGAAATGCTTTGTCAATGTGGCTTCTTTCATCGTAATAATTTTGCATGTAAGGATCTAGTTCTCCAAGACCATATGTTACAGGGCCTGCAAAGATGCCTTCGACAATGTCTGGGCAAATATTATCCAAATCATCTCCGTTGTAATCAACAGTACTACCAAAATAGTTCATGTGCATAATTTGGCTTCTAGCCTCAGCGCTTCCATTTTTGTAAAGTAAAGGATGGAGGGCGGTTGTGCCTGAAATTGGAACTATTGTTTTGAGATGTTCGCTACCCAAAGCTGCGGCTTCCCACTGGGTAGCGCCCTCGTATGATTTGCCATACAGCCCCACATTTCCATTCGACCAGTTTTGTTGGCCCAACCACTCGACTGCATGATGAATGCCAAGTCCTTCTCCTGCCCCTCGATAGTCGAAGCAGCCACTGGATTCTTCGGTTCCGAAAACAGAGACTTGGGCAAAGGCATAGCCGTGAGGAATATAATTGTCAAAAATGAATTCGCCTCGCCCCGCGCCAACAACGTTGGTTGCGCCCGACTCTGAGCCTGGCTGACCATAAGAAAAGTAAGGGCTTACAATAGCGATTACAGGAACTTTTTCACCTTGTTCGGTATTTGATGGCAACCAATATGACAAATGGACATTGGAAGTTGGTGGGCCGGTTTCCCAGATATCAGAGGTGTCTACCTCGAATGTTGCTTCCTGTACATCTAGTGCAGTGTAAGGGCCCTTTTCGAGAACCATTGCATAGGTTCCATTCCATTCCCATTCCAAAAATTGCCTATCGTTGATGTCAGGATAATATGGCTCTGATGACGTTTCGGATTTAGCTTCATCACTGCCCAGACAACCAGATAGTGGTCCTAGGAGGACCAGCAAGGTCAGTAAAACAGCGGTTCGCATTACCGGTGCGTAACAACCATCCGGCAAGAAGATGACCCAGAAGTGATTAGGAGTGGTATGGCTGTTTTGGTAACTGGTGCTAGTGGTTTCATAGGGGCGCATGTTGTCAAAGAATTGCTAAGCCGTAATATTCCTGTAAAAGCGATGATGAGAGATGTTTCTCTAGGTGCTATGTTTGGTGAAGAAAAGAACCTTGAGATTGTTCAAGCTGACCTTTTTGATGTTGATTCTCTAAAGGCCGCAGTAGATGGTTGTGATGACGTAATACACTGTGCGGCTGCATTATATGTTGGTGCAAAAAATCCTCAGCGTGATGTTGTTGACCCATCAGTGATTGGTGTAGAAAATCTTTGTTCGGTGATGGATGGTGTCAAAAGAATAGTCCATACTTCATCGGTTGCTGCTATTCGATCCACTAGATATGAAAACGGAAGAATTTTTTCTAAATCGGATTGGTGTGATGATGCTAGTGTGAAATCTAACCCATACGGTTTGGCTAAAGCAGAGGCTGAAAGAAAAATTAGACATTGGGCCAAAGACAGGGATGTGCGTTTGGTAACTATTCACCCTTCAATTGTATTCGGACCAATTATTCACAAAAGGCACTTAGAAGGTTCAATGTCTTACTTGAAGCATTTTGTTAAAGGTCCGCCCTTTGTTCTTGATGTACACATTAATTTTGTAGATGTAAGAGATGTTGCTATAGCGCATGTAAACGCGTTGGAAATGGGAGAGGATAGAGAGAGATACATTATCCATAAACAGGGATTGTGGATGAAAGAAATTGGGCAAATCCTCAACGGAGGTTTTGATAGGTCCTTTGCTACGAAGAAGTTGCCTAGATTGTTTGCATATTGTCTTGCGGTATTACATCCTAAATTGTCACTAAAATCCATCAAAGGCTCGCTTGGGAGACATATTGGATACGAAATAGGAGATTCGGTTACGGCCCTCTCTTTACCGGATTTTGATGTAGAGGCCACACTTATTGATTCAGTAAGGTCTATTCAGGCGCAAGATTGACACATAGCGGAACTTTGCGTAAGATGATGGCAGCGGAAATCTGGGGTGAAAGGTGGGCTGAGTCGACCTCCGATATTTCAAAAAAATATATGGAAATCGCTGTTAAAAAAAGAAGTCTTGTTTGCTTAGCTGCCGATAGAAATACAATGGCGGGACTATTTGATTTGATTGAACAAGTAGGCCCATATATCGCTGCATTGAAAACCCACGTAGACCTTGTAGATGATTGGACTGCGGGCGAATGGTCTCGGTTCTGTGAGGTCGCAGACGCAGCAGGATTATTGATTTTTGAAGATAGGAAATTTGCGGATATCGGCAAAATTACCCGCAACCAAATGGGAGGGATATACGATATTCGAAGTTGGAGTGATTTGGTTACTGCGCATTTGATTAGCGGCCCCGATATTGTTGATGGGATCCAAGCCGCTTGGTCTGATGTTTCAAGAAGCGGTGGTGTTTTGTTACTCGCTCAAATGTCTAGTAGAGGTAATCTATTGAATCCAAAATACACAGACGAAGTTGTTGCAAAGGGTAAACAGCACCCTGGTGTGTTTGGATTCATAGGCAATGGTTCTCGGCCGGATGAATTGCGTGAATTACGCCAAAAAGTGGGTTCTGCGAAAATGATTTGGACGCCGGGTGTTAATCTCGCGGTCGGTGATGGAGAAATGGGACAAAGATATGGAGACCCGAGGCAAGCGATTCTTGCTGGTTCTGATTGTATAATAGTTGGAAGTGGTATCCACAAATCAAGTAACCCTGCAGATTCGGCTAAAAAATATGCAGATGCGTCATGGAATGCACTAATTGAGAGAGAATAATATGAGTGCCATAGTTGGTTGGATAATTGGAATACCTCTGAGTATTGCTATTTCTTGGCTAGTCTGGTACGTTTGGAATAACAATAGAATGTTAGATGCTAGAATTGCAAATGGAGATATCGAGTTGCTTTCTTCTTCGAATTACAATATTACTGAAGTTGTAAGAGCGCCTGCTGGAAGTAGAGTGGAAAAGGTTGCTCAGCAAATTGTTGCCCCAGTTGCTGGAGGATATATTCGTCAAACTCTCCCCGATGGTAGAGTTGCTCTAATACCTGTAGCTTCGGTTCCGCAACCAATCAAATCATACCCGAATCCCACGCATACCACGCAGCTGCAGCAAGGCCCGAAAATAGAATAAAGACTATTGCTAATCTTTTGGTTTTGGTCGATTTCTTTTTGACAGGTTTTTGTTGTTCAATAGGTAATGGGTTAATTGGTAATGGAAGTGGTAGTGGAAGAGGTTGTGGTGGTTCGTCTTCCTCCACTTCTATCATTTCTTCAACAGGATGAATATTATCTAAATCTTCTAGTCCAGGCGCTTCAGGAATTGGCCCTAAAACCAAATCCCATATTGCATCGATTGCAGAGGAAGTGATTGGTTTCTCCACCCAGCCGATAGCCCCTGCTGAATGTGTAGCGTCTTGGGCAAGTTTTGCTTGCCTTTTTGGGGCTGAAAACAAAATTCTGCTATCTTTACCATGTTCTCTCATCTCGAGAGCGGCTAGATGGCCGTCTAGAGAAGGGATGTCTAGGGATAGAACTACCAATTCGGGGTCTAAACGAATGTATTCGTCCACGGCTTTATCTCCATCATCACAAGTAACCACATTGAATTCTCTTTGTCGGAAGATTGTGGTTAATCTATGTAGGGACATTTGGTTGTTGTCAACTAGGAGTACGGTTGGTGCTTCTTCATCCGCAACATCTGTGACTCTAACCATGGCTAACATGCATGTGAAGGCCATCATACTCATGAATCAACCGCTTGAAATGATTGATTTCTTTCATTCTTCTTCATCGGCAATAATTTCGGAAGGCCCTTCTTGAGGATTGGTGAATGTCTCTCTGACCGCTTCAGATTCTGCAACTTGGTCTTCTAATGCTCTTTGCCTGGCTGGTGCTTTGACAAATTGTAGTTGTAATTCGGAAATAATGCCATTGAGCATTGTTTCTTCTTTGGAAGTTAGATTTCCAGCCATTTTTGTTTTTAGCATAGATAGCGTGTCTATTGCTGCTTTGGTTTCACCGAGATTGTAGTGTACTTTGCCTTCAGAATCTTGGAGTAGCCCCATGTGCATCATTGCACTTCTTTGTAACATGTGGACCAGTTGGAATAGGTGAGCGCTCGATTCATCATCAAAGAATTCGGTAGTCATATTTACGCCTCACTCGAATAATTGTTGTAATAACCAATCTGGATCAAATTGCATAATGTCATCATATTCTTGGCCGACGCCGCACAACACGATTGGTCTACCTGTAGCATGTGCGATTGAGAGGCCTGCACCTCCTTTAGCGTCTGTATCTAGTTTTGTTAAAACCGCACCATCGAACTTTAGCATTTGTTGGAAATTTCTAGCCTGGTCTACAGCGTCGTTTCCGGCTAAAGCGTCGCCAACGAAGAGGGTTAGATGGGGATTAGCCACCCTCCTTACTTTTTCTAATTCGGCCATTAGATTGGATTTGTTTTGCATTCTACCCGCAGTATCCACTAGCACTACATCGATTCCTTTTGCTCTGGCTGAATCGACGGCGTCTCTAGCGATCGCTGCTGAATCTCCTCCGCGCTGAGATGATACGCACCTGATATTTAGGCGCTCACAATGAGTTTCGAGTTGTTCAATTGCACCTGCGCGGAACGTATCGCCCGCTGCAGCGATAACTGAGATGTTTCTTTTCTGTAAATTATGTGCAATCTTTGCAACAGTTGTGGTTTTCCCAGTACCATTGACCCCGACGAACATGATGATTACTGGGGCGTCTCCTTTCTGTATGAAGCTCTCAATTGAAGCATAAAAGTCCCAATATCCTGCTTGTAAAATACTTCTTAGTGCCCTCTTTAGGCTGGCTTCTAACACCTTTGATAGATTTGCGCCTTTGCGGAGGCGTTGTCCGATTAAGTTGCGCTTTAATGCAGCCATAACCGCAGTAACGGCGTCAGATGAAATGTCTGATTCGAGCATTATCCATTCAAGTTCTTCCATTAAATTGGACAGTGCTTCGCTGTCTTTGATTACTCGACCTCCGCTTTCAACGACACCGCCTCCAAGATCGATTGTAATTCCTTCTTCGTCTTTAGAGCCCATTCCTCCGGTCGGCGCAGCTTTTACCTCAACTAGTTGCCTTCCAGTGGTGGTTCTCATCATGTGTAAATCGACTTTGGACCCGGCTAATCTCTTGACTTCTTTTCCGCCTCTTTTCTTTAGTTCCTTGGCAGCAGCCTTCTTTTTTGCTGCCTCCTTCTTTGCTGCTGATGCTAGAATTTTCTTTTCGCGGCGTGTCAATTTTGTAGGGAGTGTGTATTCTTCTTCATCATCCCAATCATCCCATTCATCATCTGAATTTTCTGGCAGTACCAACTCTTCGGTTTCGTCGATTTCTTCCCAATCATCATCGATTGTTTCCATCTCTGGTTCTGTGGTTTCAAGGTGCTGATTTATTGCAGCAGTCGCTTCATCAGACCCTTCTTCCGCTGAAATATCATCTGAGTTTATTTCCGAGGCCGCGTCTCTGACCTTTTTGCGAAATTTATCAAATAGTCCCAAATTTTTCACCTAGTCGTCTAAAGTTAATTCACTGCCAATTCTTCTTCGCCTTCTTGTTGTCGGCTCTTGGGGGGTTTGGCTTTGTTCGGTTTGGGGTTCGGGTTGCTGCTGATTGCTCAATGATGATGCTGCGCGCTCAAATGTCGTTGCTAATTCTTCGATTCGTTGAGTTAGCATAGCCGCTTCCGCTTCAAATTGTGATTTTAGTTCGGTTAGATCGCCCAACCTCTTAGCAACCATTTCTTCAGCGTCTTTTGGGGTTTTTTCCCCAAATATTCCGCTACCAAAATCAACAATTGTAGTAGATGATTTTGGAATAGGCACCATCACTCCTGCCCCTAATGGGATGTGTCCGCTGGAGCCTTTTGCTAAAGAGTCGAGAGCCCTTCTTGTGTCGTCGTGTTCTAATTGAACCGCTTCGATTCTTTCGATTTGATTTTCGATTTCTACAAGGCGTTGCCTATTCATGTCAACAAGTCGTGCCATTCGCTGAAGTTCGTTTGAATCGACCATGGCAATCACCCTATGGCAGGGGCCTCTCAGTCATGAACCCGACGATTGGGTTATTCTTCTTCGGCCGAAGCTATTAGGCCACCGGCTGCTTCAATCTGATCTCTGAATGCATTCAGAACACGCGGTTCTAAAGAGGTTCGAGGGTCTATTTCGTTGATTGAGTTAATCGAAAGTTGGCGGCGCCCGACCTTGTGTCGTGAGCCCATGATAGAATAGCATTGATGTTCTGCGTCTTCAGCAGACTCTGCGACTAAGTCGATTTTGAATTCCTGTCGTTGGCTGCCAAAAGGGGCTGTGCCGGATATACGGAAGGCTTGCATATTTCGGCCGACCTGTAAATGTGTCTTAAACGCGCTGGCGCGAAGCGGTGTGAGTGAAAGTTAAATCGTGATGTTTTTTTGACAGGTTTATGCGAGCGGCGTTTTTGATGATTTTTATCATCATATCTGCGCCGTTGTCCTTTACATATTTTGATGAAGATGTTTTGGTTTTGAAAAATAATGTTCGTTCCAATGAAAATGAAACTGTCGGGCTACATGGATTGAATGGTTCAGGTGTAATCATCACTGTTGCTGATACTGGTATAGATTTAGACCATTCTTGTTTTAGAAATTCTTCCAATGAAATAGGCGAGCCGGGGCTACAGCACAGGAAAATAATCTATCTCAATGACACATTAGATGATTGGGATAATCAAGGCCATCAGCAATTTAGGCATGGAACTCATATTGCTGGCATATTGGCTTGTGATCAATTAGATGGTGATTCTTCAATGAGGTCGCTATCGAATGGTGCGCGATTGGTTGTTCAGGATATTGTCAATACGCAAGGGTGGGTCCCTCCTGAGGATGTTACTTCTTTGCTGGCGGAGTCTGCAAGGTTTGGAGCTGTAATCAATTCGTGGTCTTGGGGAGATAATTCTGTCGAGTATACAAATAGAAGTAAGATGATTGATGAATATACTTCTGAAAACCCTTGGTCTCTGGTTTTCGTTGCTCCCGGGAATAACGGTGGGATGATTCTTGAGCCTTCGAATGCATACAACGTTGTATCTGTGGCTGCTAGTGATTCAGAAGAAAATGGGAGTGTTTGGCAGAGTAGTTCACATGGCCCTGATATTAATGGAAGAAGAGGGAATCTGATCGCTTCTCCAGGAATAAATATTGTTTCAGCAAAAGCAGATGGTACAAAGTTTGGATTTAATAATGAGTCGTACGCCATGACTGGCACATCTATGTCCACGCCGATGGCTGCTTCTTTCGCTGCAATTTTACAAGAGTTTGTTGAAACGGAGTACTCATTCACGCCTTCGGCCCCGTTGCTAAGGGCGATGTTGGCCTCATCAGCAGAAGGTTTGACTGGAAATAATCCGGATGCCATTCAGGGTTATGGTCGCCCAGATATTTCGTCTTTTGATGGTTCTATCTTTATTCACGACTCTTATGGTGTTGAAAATTGGTCATCGCTGATTACATCTAGAGGTGAAACGCTTGAGCAATTAAAATCCAACCCTTGGAATGGTTCGGGTGCTGCTGGTCCATTCTTGTCAGAAAACGAGTCGTGGGGAAAAATGTTCAAACCTGTTGAAGGTGAAGATGTTGAGGTTGTTATGTCTTACAACGCGCGCTCGAGTGATTACCAAATTGATGATTTGCGGTTGATTGTTAGAACGGATGATGGGAGATTTGCGATTGATGATCAATTAGGAAATTCTGGATTTAGTCAGATGTATTATCAGTCGTGGGCTTCGCCTTTATCGCTGAATTCATCGAATGAAACCACCGTAATGGTTCGCATCCCTTATTCATCAATCAAAGACGTTGAATGGTTGGAGGTTGAAGTTGTTGCGAATAAAATACACAATGGAACCAATCAGGGAATGTTGGGCCTTGAAGGAACAAAATTGGGTTTTGGTTTAGTGGCAACTGGTGTTGAAAATCTTACTCAAAACCTTGCTCCTACGATCACTATGCTCGATGGCCCCGCGGGTGGAGAAAACTATACTGAAAATATTTCAGTAACAGTGAGTATTGAAGATGTTGAAATGGATGGATATGTAGTCGCATTTAGAATGATAAATGGTAATTTTTCTGTGGATTTGGGAGATTGTGCTGTTGCGTATAATTACTCAAATGATATCGATTGTTTAATTGTGGTTTCTAAAGACCTGGTGCCTTTAGCAATAAATCGTCATGATTGGCGAATTGAAATTGTAGCTGCTGATGATAATAATTCTGTATGGACTTCTCCTAAATTCAGTACTTTAAGCACTGCAAATTTCACTGTTTGGTGGACTTCTCCTTTACTAGAAGAAGAGCCTCCTCGCCAAGAAATTACGACCGATGACACTGTTGAGCAAAACAGGGTCTTTTTGTGGGGAGTTATTGGTGTTGTTTTGGGAGCGATTGTGGCGGCCGGTGTAATGTTTAGAAGATTTGAAAATAGGGTTTTGGATGGCGTTCCTCCTCCTTTTGTAGAGGAAGAATAGGGTTTTTTCGCGCGAGTGAACATTAAGTCAAGTTACTTTATCGGCGACCTGTCCGAAGGACAAGGGTGAGATAAAATGGGAGAAAGACTCTATGTTGGAATTGATTTGGGAACATACCAATCAACAATTGCAAGTAGCGCAGGTTCGATTGAAACTATTGAGACGGTTGTAGGTCGTCCAAAAGACCCTGTTGCTAGAAACTTCTTAGGTCGCGATGTACTATTTGGTAACGATGCTTTGAAGAATAAATTGGCTTGTAATTTATATCGCCCAATGGCTGCTGGTGTTGCTCAAGATGATGAAGCAAATCTAGCCGCTGCAAAGGCCTTCGTCACCCACTTGATCGAAACTGCTGGTCCTGAAGATTACGACGAGGTTTTCGGAGTAATTTGCTCTCCATCTCACGTTTCTTTCACAGATAAGAGCAACTTGGTCGCCACCCTAAGAGGTCAGGTAAATGCAATCATGGTTGTAACTGAGCCTTTCGCAACCGCTTACGGTATTGGTGAAATTTCTGGTTCTATTTGTGTTGATATTGGAGCAGGAACAACAGACATTGCTAGACTGTACGGAATCTTCCCTTCAGAAGAAGACCAATTGACTATCCAAGAAGCTGGAGATTGGATCGATATGCAACTTATGCAATTGGTTCAGAAGAAGTATACTGGTGCTCAAGTAACTAAAGACATGGTTAGAAAGTGGAAAGAAGAATTCTCTTATGTTAACGGAGACGACAGAGAACAAATGGTCGAACTATCTGTTGATGGAAAGAAGCAGGTTGTCGATATCGGTGACTTGGTAAAGTCTGCATGTTCTATGGTAATTGGAAAAGTCGGTGCTGCTATCAAGTCCATTGTAGCGACCGCTGACCCTGAATACCAGCCTATTTTGAGAAACAACATCATTCTATCCGGAGGAGGTTCTCTAATCGATGGAATTGCAGATGCTATTGCAAACGACATTGCGGACATCGGAGATGTTACAGTAACTTGTGTTGAAGACCCTATCGAAAAGGTCGCTACAGGTGCTATGGCGCTTGCCCAGGATATGCCTGACGAGCAATATACCGCTATCAACTAAGGGTCTCACAAAGGGCTTGAAAGAGACCTCAACCAATGAAAGGTTGAAGAATGGTTGATGTGCGATTGCCTTCAATGACGCTCGGCTCATCCCCCTCTGGTGGCATTCGTCGCATGACTGAAACGACTGGTGACGAGCGCGCAGCCCTCGAAGGAATGTTGCGCGCATATCCGGTTGACCAATTGGTAGAAGAGGTCCTTGTTGCATGGCAAGAACTCGCTGATCGTAATGAGGATTTAGTCACTTCAAAACAACGTTTGCGTGTGTTAGAATTAGATTTGGCTGAGCGAAAAGATGCTGTTGCTCCAGAAGTTGCCCAATTGCGCTCTGCTGAAAATGAATTAGAAGAGGCAAGTGCGAGAGTTGTTCACCTTGAGAGATTGTTGGAAGACTCGAAAAAGGAATTGGTCGAAAGTAGGTCTGGTTTGTCCGTTGAAGAAAGGGCTGCGTTGGAAAACGAAGCATCCCAACTAAGAGAATTAACCTCCCAACAGGACGATGTTATCGCAGAGATGGAAGGTCGTATGGCGCAAATGGTAGATGCCTTGGAGCGTGCTGCCGATGCTGGACTAACCAGCGTAACTGCGGATGAGGTTCGTGCTTTGAAATCACAATCGGATGCTCTTGCTGGAGATTTACAAGCTGAAAAGGCTGCTAATGATGCTTTAGAAGAAGAAAGGCAGCGATTAAGAGATATCGCAGACAGGCTTAGAGGGTTGTTGGATGCCAGGGATAAGAGGCTTGGAGAATTGGAAGAACAGTTGGAGCGGGTGATGCAAGGTCCACGGTCTGTTTCTGCCGAGCACGATTATTTGGTTGAGCAAATTGAAGAATTAAAGCGAAGATTGTTGGAAAGAAATCGTGAATATGAATCATTGAGGCGGCGAGAGAGAAGGTTGCACAATGATGTATTCGAAAGAGATGAGAGAGTTCAACAGATGTCTCTGACTATCGCTGATTTAGAAGCTGCTCTTACGGATAGAACTTCGGAAGTCAGAGAATTAGAATCTCAAAGAGACTCTGCTGTAAACCAGTTGGATGGTGTTAAGCGCTCAGAAAGAACAAGAGAGGTTGTTGGAAGAGTGTTTGCTGATTCGTTGTCTCTAGTTAGAAGTCATGATGAAAGAGAATTGAGAAAGGAGGTTTATGCAAACTCTCCAGATGTTGAGAGAAAAATCTCTGCTCCTGATGCTAAGGATATGCAAACCCTTGCTGAAGGTGGAACTGTTGATCTAGATACTGCACTTGAAGTAATTGAAAAGGGGATGGATGTGGATAGAACTCCACGGCCAGAAAGCCCTGGTGGAACTGGAGATCCTGTGCTCTACGAAGACGAAGATTGAGCGCCTTGCACAACTTCAGAAATTCTGGAGCGTAATTGCTCCATATCGGTAGCGTCTTCAGTTAATGTTCCTGTCACAATCCAATTAGCTCCAGAGTTTGCTGCTAATGCTGCCTGTTCCTTAGAACGTATTCCTCCGCCTACAATCAAACATAACTCGTCAACCTTTCTAGCAGCGCCTATACACTCTGCACTAACTTGAGTGGATGCTCCGCTTCCCGCTTCTAAGTATAGGATTTTGAAACCAAACATTTTGGCTGTAAGAGCGTAAGAATTTACCAATTCAATTTCGTTTGAATTTATCAATTCGGCTTCGCCTACTTCACCTACTTTGCCTCCTGGAGAAAACACCAGATATCCTGTTGGTAGTGCTTCGACTCCAAATTTTTCTAAATATGGGGCTCCTCTGAGTTGTTCTCCTACCAAAAAACGACGTATTTGTGAGTTCATTAGCATCATGAAAGTTATTCCGTCTGCAGCAGGAGATAGTGCGTGCGCCCCTCCTGGAAATAGGACTACAGGTACTCTCCATTTTTCTTCTTGTGATGTTGGATCTTGGCTAGCTGCAAAAATTTGCAATTCTAATGCTTCTTGAATGGTTTTACAGGTTTCATGAACTACTTCGTCTGGAGTATCGGTAGAGCCTCCAACAAAAATCATTCTTGAGCCTGCTTCTATCGCAGCAATTGCCCTTCGAGTTGCAACTTCAGAACTCTGTTTTCCAGGGTCGATAAGAGTAATATGCCTACATCCTTGACTTCGGTCGAGAACATAATTCATCAGTCCGATGTCTGGTAGCATATTAGGAAACCTCCCGAAGCGAATGAATGAGGTTTTTGGCTAAATCTTCACCTTCTGTAATTGCTTTGTCTGCAGAAACTTCTTCCGGATTGAATGGGTGTTCTCCTTGCATAATTTCAAGCCACCCTTGGGTTGGCCTGGGTAAATTTCCCCTAATCCAACATTCTACTAAGCCATCTCCTCTTTCGAATGCAAATCTATCCTCTGACATATTATCTAATTTGAACTCTTTAGGAATGTCTTTTTTGATAGTAATCCCTCCACTCCATGTTGCTAATTCTAATTGAGTACCTTGTAATGGCCATCCTGGAGATGTTGTTTTTCCACCTGTGCAATTGATTGAATCGGGCGGAGATTTTTGTTTTAGTAGAATTTTCCCTCCACTATCTACAACTTGTTTAGCCAACTCTTTTTCAAACCATTCTCGACGAAATGCCCAACCATATGATGATTTTTTAGCCACGGTTTTAGCAACAAAGTCTTGGCTTAATTGTTTGATAATTCCTGGTGATCTGGTTGGATTTCCTATTTCTTGGCGGATTTCATAGATTGTTACATTGTATCCTTGGTTTAGAAGATAAAGAGCACAAGATAGTCCTCTTACACCTGCACCTGCAATATTTATCATTTTGATTCCTCTTCAATACTCAAAGCAAAAACAGGGCAAGAGGGAATGCAAAATTCACATAATGTGCATTTTTCCTGTTCGACTATTGCTAATCTATCGACTAGATCTAATGCATTTGTAGGGCATAATGCAATACACGCACCACACCCATAACAGAGAGCTTCGTCAACTACAAATGTAGCCTTAACAATCTCTGCCATGTTAGTTGCAGTGGATATTCATAGATTGTTGCTTCGGCGGATTGCCAATGCAAAAACCAATTTTATTATGTTCAATTCAATTTCGTTTTAGGAAAAGATTCTACAAGAAAAAAATATTTTCTTTATTCGAATAAATATGTTATGCCTTCTAAGACCCCTACATTTCCATTGGAGTTGGAAATATATGAAGGTGATGAAGTAAGAAATGATGGTATGCATCACTGAACGAAGTAAGACCCATTGATGTTTTTCGCGTACAGTACATAACCTTCACTACAAACCACATTTTCCTAGATCTTAGAAAATCACTCCAGTGGAAATACAGGGGTGCGACATATTCATGCAGTATGGAAAAAACCCAACATCAATGGTATTCTATTCTCCTGGTCGAACTACCACATATCCCCAAATTCCTCCAGATAATGGAATACGATATCATTACCTGGGTGGAGGAAATGAAGTTGGAAACGTTGGCTGTGTTTTCGAAGATAAAAAAGGAACAAAGATGCTTCTTGATTACGGCCTAGCACCAACAGATCCACCAAAATATCCTAATGAAGCTCCAGATATCAAAAACGCAGTAATTACACATTCACATATAGATCATTTAGGTATGGCACCTTGGTTATGTGCAAATCACAGAACAAATCTCCATGGTACAGAATTAACAGCTAAAATTAGCCATATGATGTGGAATGACTGCTACAAAGTTAGCAGACTTGAAGGATATCCATTAGCCTGGGATAAGAGAGATATCGATATTGCAGTTGCTTCTTGGAACACTCATAAATTTGGAGAAACTTGGGAAAACCAATCTTGGAAATGTAAGTTAACTAAAGCAGGCCACATTCCAGGAGCTGCAATGCTAAACGTTGAGACAGATACCCACAAATTACTCTTTACAGGAGATTTTGATACTAGGGATTCACCTTTAACAACAGGAGCAAAACCAGAAAAATGCGATGTATTATTCGTTGAAGGAACATATGGAGGAAGAAACCATCCCGAAAAAGAAGAGACCATTCAAGCATTTGTTGATAGAATAGTGGAAGTTACAGATCGTGGAGGAACAGCTCTAATACCTTCATTTGCTAATGGAAGAACCCAAGATATTGTAATGACTTTACACAAACATCTTCCTGAATTAGATGTACACGTAGATGGAATGGGTAAACACGTTGCACGTTTACAAATGGAACACCCAGAAGCGCTAAGAGATCCGGCTGCTTTAGAAGATGCTTGGAAATGGTGTAGGAGAGTTTCTTCAAAATCTGATAAAAAGAAAGCACTGGATGCAGATTGTATCGTTTCTACTTCAGGAATGATGGATGGAGGACCATCTATATGGTATCTCAACAGATTACGAATGGATCCAAAAAACGCCATTTTACTGACAGGCTATCAAGCATCAGGTTCGGGGGGGCGTATGTTACTAGATGAAGGACATGTACCAATTTGGGATAAGAGAACCCCTATCGATTTGGAAGTGAGCCAATTCTCATTCTCAACACACGCTGGACATTCAGAAATCGTAGATTTCGCACAACAATGTGAAGCAGAAACAGTAGTTGTGTATCATACAGATCCAAACCACGCAAGGCCGCCATTGGTCGAAGAACTGGAATCAAACGGTCATGTAGTACACACTCCGATAAACGGCGAATCTACAATAATAAATTGATGATATCAGCCGAAGTGATTGTATACATTGACACTCACCGTAAATCATGGCAACCAAGAAAACTCCACCTGGTAAACGCCGAAAGAAGAGGAAAATTCGACTCTCTCTAAAGAGTTCGAAAATGAAGAAAACCGATTCTTATACCGATCAAGTCGGTTGGTCTACAGATGTAGGAACCACTCTAAACGAACCCGTCAAACCAAAGGGCCCAGACACAATCAAACACCAATGTGAGATGTGTGGCACTATAATGAAAGTTCCAAAACCAAAGAAGGCACGTTATACAATTACATGTCCTCATTGTGAACATCAAGAATCATTCGAATAATTAAGACCATAATCCAAGCAATTGGAGAATTTGTCTTATTGCGGCGATAATCAATACACTTGCTAGCATTATACGAACAGATTTGTTACTGAGTTTTTCTGAACCAAATTTGGAACCAATAAATCCTCCAATTAAGACCGCTCCAGCAAATGGTAGCAGTATTTCAAAATCAAGAACAAGCTGACCAGATATTGTATTTCCAACAATTCCTGCTGCAGAATTAACCCAGATGAATAGTGCAGACACTCCAGCGGTGGTTTTGACATCACCCCACCCAAATAACAGAATTATTGGTGATAAGAAAATGCCACCACCTACACCAATTATACCACTCAAGAATCCAATTACCCCTCCAACAACCAATGCGACTTTCTTATCTGGAAGATTGATAAAAACTCCATCATAATCTTTGTTTTTTAATGAAATTAATTTCCAAGCTGCAAAAACCAAAGTAATCGATAGTAGAGTATCATAGATATCATGATCAACTCTCAAAAACCCACCGATTATTGCTGCAGGTATACTCGCTGAAATGAAAGGTATTGCTAATTTAGAACTAAAATAGCCCGATTTTCTATATGCATAAAACGCAATACCTGCAACTAATAAATTCAAACTCCATGCGTGCTGCTTTAACCAAGCAGGGTCATTCGATGCATATACTGTTAGCGATAAAACTGCCAAATATCCTGAAGCACCCCCGTGTCCAACACAGGAATACAAAGCCGCAATAATACACAGCCCAGCCAATAATACAACATCCACACCCCTTCCAATAGAAGCAAGAAAATTATCTTACCCTTTACGGAGTAATCAAAACCCAATAGCGTTTGGTTACACTATCTCAGGGCTTAAAGCCGGCTACACAATCGAGGGGTTGAAATGGACATAACTATGATTTTTGCAACAATCTTATTCATGATTGTAGCGGTTATTTTCAGCCCACTAGGTTTAGGTGGAGGGGTACTTTATGTTCCGATTTTCCATTATATTTTGGAATGGGATTTCCAAGAGGCTGTAATCGGCTCACTAACCCTCGTTCTCATGGTAACAATTGGTAGTGGACTAGCACATTCAAAAACAGGGAATGCGAATCACGATGCAGTAAAAATGGGTAGAATTTTTGCTGCACCTTCTGCGATAATAGGGACTTTACTATCTGGATTTTTAATATCAGCAATTGGAGACATTTCAATAAAAATAATTGCTATTGCAATACTACTTTTTGTTGTTAATCGCACAATCAACAAAATGAATCAAGAAGAAAAACCAGGCCACGAAGGCCCTACTCAATTATCAGATGTTTCACAAACATACAAACTTGGCAGCTCATTTGCAGGAATGACCTCGGGATTACTTGGAATTGGAGGAGGGGCTATCTTAGTAACTCTAAATCGAAATATTTTGAAAATGGATGCCAACAAATCATCTGGAACTAGTTATTTGGTCGCCTCTACAATTGTACCAATCGCCCTATTAAGCCACATTTTATTGACAGATGCTGCAACAGGAGTTGTTGGAAACACAGGATATATTGGAATCATTGCAATACCAACAATAGTTTGCCTATCGGCCTATTTTGGTGCTAAATATGCAATATCAAATATGCCGAGAAAGATAGTTACACAAATTTTCTTGGCAGCGATTTCTTTAGGAATACTAAGGTATGCTATTGACGTAATCTCCAAATTCTAATGAGGTACTGACATGTCAGAAATCCCATATTTCATAACTCTAGAAGAGGCCTTAGAGATATGCAATCAAACGCAAATTCATACAACCATCGAAAGAGTGGATTTAGACGAATCACATGGCAGAATTTTAGCCACCGACCTTCCCTCTCTAGTCAACGATCCGCCATTTGACAATTCATCAATGGATGGTTATGCCATGCGTTTTGAGGATACTCAAGACGCCCCATCTACACTAGAGATAATTGGTACAATTCAAGCAGCAGGACAATCAGACAACCTTGTCGTCGGTCAAGGCCAAGCGGTTCGAATTATGACAGGAGCTCCAATGCCAAAAGGAGCCGACTCAATCCTACAAATCGAATTGACATCATCGGATGGAAAAACAGTTACACTTCAACAACCTTCTATGAAACACTTCGTTCGCAAGAAAGGAGAAAACCTCGAAGAAGGCCAAATTTCGCTTTATTCAGGAACCCACCTCACTCCATCTAAAGTCGGCCTTTGTGCTACTATGGGGCATAAATCCGTGGCGGTTGTAAAAAAACTGAAAGTAGCAATTATCTCCACAGGAGACGAACTCAAACAACCAGGTGAAAAACTCAACCACGGAGAAATATATGAATCAAATTCCTTTGGTTTAGCTGGCCTAATCAAATGGCTAGGCCACGAACCAATACGCATGCATTCTGTAGGAGATAGCCTAGAAGGCCTTCGAAATGTTTTGAACGAAGCATCAGAAACCTGCGACCTGATCTTAACGAGTGGGGGCGTTTCAATGGGTGAATGGGATTTGGTTCGCAAAATTATGGAAGAAGAAGGCGACGTCCATTTTTGGAGAATAAAGATTCGTCCGGGCTCGCCACCTCTGTTTGGCGTGTGGAACAACACACCATTGTTTGGATTACCAGGTAATCCAGTAAGTTCTCACGTTGTATTCAGAATGTTAGTTGCGCCATGGATTCGAAATACAACTCAAGCAACAGGTCCAACAGAACAACGGGCGGTAGCAAAACTTGCTACAAAGGTAAAATCAAGCGAAGATTGTTTAACGTTTAGAAGAGTCAGTATAGAAGTCACCAACAAAGGTCTAATCGCACATCAAAAAATCCACCAAGGGTCAGGAAATATTGCTAGTATGGCTTTGAGTGATGCACTGGTAATGTTACAACCCGGGCAACAATATTCAATCGGGGACCTAGTAGATATCATATTTTTTTAGGGTGATTAAATGAGAATTGAACAGGATTTGGAATTGATTGAAGCACTAGCTAAACAATTTCCAAATTCAAAAAGAAACACCCTTCGAAAAATGCTAACCATGGGAAGGGTGATGGTTGATGGGAAAGTAGTACACAAAGCCAAATTTCTAGTCCAATCGGGGAGCGAAGTAACGATATCAGACAAAGATTCAGCAGTAAAAAATTCACCACCCCCAAAACCAAAAAAGAAACATTCAAGGATAAAAGTGCTATTCGAGGACGAACACATTCTCGTCGTCAACAAACAAGCAGGCCTTCTATCGGTTGCAACAGATAAAATGGAACCGGACACCCTTCATTCACGCGTAGTGGATTATTTACAATCGGAAAATGAAAAGTCTTGGGCATACATCGTACATCGATTAGATAGGGAAACTTCTGGAGTAATGATATTCGCTAAACACAAAAGTCACAAGGATTACTTGCAGGAACAATTCGCAGATCGAGCGGTTCACAGAGTATACCACGCACTAGTAGAAGGTAAACCAGAAGCCGATTCGGGAACCGTTCACGAATGGTTATTGGAAGACAAATTTCTCCGTGTAAAAGCCGTAAACAAAAGAAACCCGAAAGCCAGAGAGGCGATTACACATTGGAATGTCGAAGACACAGACGAAATCGCAAGCCTACTAGCTCTAACAATAGAAACAGGTAGAAGGCACCAAATCAGAGTTGGCTTAGCTAACCTTGGTCACCCAGTAATCGGCGACCAACAACACGGAGCAGAAGGTAATCCAATCGGAAGGATTGCTCTTCATGCTTCATCATTGGAATTTTTACACCCGGAGACAGATGACCCAGTAAGATTCGAAGCCCCAATCCCATTCGGGCCAGAGCATTAAGCAAGGTCTCAATAACCCCTGACTCGCGCAAATGACTTGATGGCGAAGCCTGGAGACGATGGATGGATTGAAGTTCGTGGTGCGCGAACTCACAATCTACAAGACATCGATGTCAAACTCCCTCGTGGACAATTCGTAGTTATTTCAGGAGTCTCAGGTTCAGGAAAGTCATCTCTAGCCTTTGACACCTTGTATGCTGAGGGCCAGAGAAGATATGTTGAGAGCCTTTCTTCATACGCTCGCCAATTCATAGGACAGATGAAGAAAGCAGATTGCGATAGCATAGAAGGACTGTCTCCTGCGATTTCAATCGACCAAAAACAAGGCAGCCATAATCCTCGTTCAACCGTAGCAACAGTAACGGAAATAATGGACTATCTTCGATTGATGTGGGCAAGAATTGGTAAGCCCCACTGTCCAACATGTGGCGTTGAGGTAGCAAGGCGAACCGTTCAAGAGATTGTAGACGATATCATATGGAATATGGAAGGTCATGCAATCGCTGTTTGGAGCCCAGCGATTAGAAATCGAAAGGGAACGCATGCAGATTTATTTCGACATTTAGTGGAGCAAGGATGGACCGAAGGACGAATAAATGGCCGAGAAGCATCATTTGAAAAAGAACACAATCTCGACAAAAACCTTCGACACGACGTCGACGTCAGGATTGACAGACTCAAATGCACAAAAGATCGCCGTCAAAGATTGACAGAAGCAGTAGAATCGGCCCTCAGAATTGGAGGGGGAACGGTTGCTATTGAAAGCATCAAACCACCCTCTACAAAATTCGAATTCAGCGAGGGCTCTAAAGCGCAAGACACAGAATCTGGAGAAACTATGGTTTGGTCTGAAGAATTTGCCTGTCCTCAACACGGCGCATTCATGCCGGAAATGAGCCCCAGGGTCTTCTCATTCAACTCACCACTCGGCGCTTGTCCGTCTTGTCAAGGACTTGGGATTCAGCGTAGATTTAGTGCAGATTTACTAGTAGATCGAAAGGCAACCATATCAGAAGGATGCGTAATTCCGTGGAGACAATCCATGTCTCCACATTGGTATAGGAAATTAATGGAACAAACCGCCCAACATTATGGAATCCCAACCAATATTCCTTTTTCAGATTTGGATGATGATTCACAAGACATAATTCTAAACGGCTCAGGCTCTACAATAATTCATTTTGAATTCCGTTCAGAAACAGGCTCACAATACAACTACAGCAAACCCTGGGAAGGAGTATTCGGCCGACTTCAAAAAACCTACACCGAAACCACATCAGAACGCACCCGAAGCAGATTAATCGCCTGCATGAATGATGAAGACTGCCCTGATTGTAATGGTGAGAAATTGAACGCTGCAGCTAGGCAAGTAACCGTTGGCGGTAAGAGATTACCACAAATTGGCGCTGCAAGTGTTCACGACGCATTAGGAATTATCAAATCCATGAGTGGAGATGGAAATAGCGCAGAGGAACTGGATGATAGAAGCCTATTCATTGGGCGAGAAATCCTCAAAGAAATCGAAGGCAGGCTCGGCTTCCTAAACGATGTGGGTTTGGATTACCTCACTCTTGATAGAAGAGCGAATACCTTGTCAGGAGGGGAGAGTCAAAGAATCAGATTGGCAACTCAGATAGGTAGTCGGCTGACTGGTGTAATGTATGTGTTAGACGAACCTTCAATCGGACTCCATCAAAGAGACAATGAGCGCTTATTGGCAACTCTTAGGGAACTATCGGATCTTGGAAACACACTACTCGTTGTTGAACACGACGAAGAAACAATTCGACAAGCAGACTGGCTATGCGACCTTGGTCCGGGGGCTGGTTTACAAGGCGGAAAAATAGTTGCAAACGGCCCTCCAAAAACAGCGATGAAAGCTAAAGAATCTGTCACAGGAGCATATCTTTCAGGCAAGAGAAGCATACCTACTCCTAGCGAAAGAGTTCCAGCAAGAAAAGGTCATTTGAAGGTTTTAGGAGCTAGGCAAAACAACCTTTCAGATATCGATGTTGAATTTCCACTAGGATGCTTAACTGCCGTCACAGGAGTTTCAGGCTCAGGCAAATCATCTCTTGTATCTAGCATTCTTGCACCCTCATTACAAAGACACCTACACAATTCCGACTCTCAACCAGGCCTTCACGATACAATTGAAGGAATTGAAAACGTCGACAAGGTGATTGTAATCGATCAATCACCAATCGGCAGAACTCCTCGCTCAAACCCAGCAACTTACACCAAAGCATTTGATGAGGTCAGAAAATTATTCTCAGAAACCAAACTTTCCAAAGAAAGAGGATACACCCCAGGCCATTTCTCATTTAATGTGAAAGGAGGAAGATGTGAGGCCTGCCGAGGCGGTGGCTCAATCAAACTTGAGATGAATTTCCTTCCAGACGTGTGGATAACATGCGATATTTGTCAGGGCAAAAGATACACTAGAGAAACTCTAGAGGTTACTTGGAAAGGAAAGAACATCCACGACATCCTCGAGATGCCGGTTTCAGAAGCAGTAGAATTTTTCGCAAACCACCGTAAATTACACAGAACATTATCCACTATCAATGATGTTGGACTAGGCTACATCAGACTCGGCCAACCAGCAACCACTCTTTCAGGAGGAGAAGCCCAGAGAGTAAAACTTGCCAGCGAGTTGCGCAGACCCCCTCACAAACACACAATGTATATTCTAGATGAGCCGACAACAGGGTTGGCATTTTCAGACGTTCAACAACTGATAGACGTTTTACTTAGATTGAGAACCACTGGCCATTCAATTATCGTAATCGAACATCACTTAGATGTGATCAAATCTGCAGATTGGGTTGTTGATTTAGGTCCAGAAGGCGGAGATAGAGGAGGTAATATCGTGGCTATGGGAACTCCTGAAGATGTGTCTAAAGCCAAAGGAAGTTTCACTGGCCAATTCCTCAAAGAAATACTTTAACTCAATTTTGCTTTAACAAAATACAATCCTCTTCGACCCTCAACTTTCCCAATCATTCCTCTTTCGATCATTGTTCCTAGAATTTGAAATAACCTTTGACTTTCGATATTGACTCTTTCTCGTATTTGTGTTGAGGTAAATTTCTCACCTAGCTTATGTTTTGTAATCATATTTATTGCACTTTGAACTTCATTTATCCATTGGCTAGTAGTTTTTCTCATTTTAATTTCAGAGCCGCCTTTCTTTGCGTTTGGGGCTTTCATTAGTTCACAAAAATTTCTGAGGAATATATTTCCCGAGGAATTAATCCTCGAATATATTTGTCTACCTTCTCTTCTTTGAGTAATAAATCCGTTATTTTTCAAATTAGTAATATGCTCTTGAATAATACTTATTCCGTATTCTTCTCCAAATAAATTTACTTTTTTATTAATTTCAGAACTTTTAATTTCTTTACCATCTAATAATATTGTAACTATCTTACTTCTTACCGAATCTCCAAACAAAGAAGAAAGTTGTTTATTTTTATTAGAGACATAGCTGGCTTTTCCCATATATCCCTCTAAACGAAACTATTACTTGAATATAACCAATCAAATTTTATAATTTTTTTATAGATTTTTTAATTATATTCTAATGTTAAAAAAACAAAGCCGAATTATTTTATCTTATAGTGCTAAAGCGCATTAATCAATCTAATAGCGCTAAGCAACGCGATTATAACGTAAGCAACGCGATTTAATCGCTATTACATCGCTATTACATCGCTACAATAACTCCACGGCGCGCGAATTTTAATCACCCGCCATTGATGGACCAATGCCAGACCTTATACCTCCAATCGACCTCGGGTCGAAGGCCCGGAGGTATAGTTCTCCGGGGGAGAGATTGAAATGGATAGTATCCTTGAAATGATAAAGCGCATTACTATGCCGCTGTTTAGCTTGAAAAACCGAAAACCAAAGACGTCCCAGGCACCAAAAATCCTGGCGGCGCAGGCCAACGTATTGGCTTATGCCTTTCACCAAGGGTATGATACGCACCCCCCTTCAGGGTACGCCGCAACAATAGCGCTTGTCAGAGTTACAGATAGTACAGGACTATGCTATACTCTTGAAAAGATGGGCTGGTCATTGTATTACTATGGTGGAGACAATAACTCTGTTGATAGGATTCTTCTAGATGCTACAGATGAATTTCTTGTAGCTGGCATGGAGATAGATTATGTTGGATTAATCAGCAAGTATGGTCAACACAATTTGTCTCAGGCAGGGATTAGCATGTGCTCGTATGCCTTACCAAGTGATGACAATCAAATGATTGAGAACCACAGCCGATTAGAAGAAATTCTACCTCTTATGGAGGTGAAGGAATGAGCTTTAGATGCCACAGTCAGTGTATTTGCGGCCCCTCTCCTTGTGATGAAAATAGGGACTGTCCAGTACATAGACCGTATGCTTTGACATTTGGAGTTAGCCTATTCGAAATTCGAGATCAAAGGGGGAATAACTGATGGATGATGAGCGAATAAATTGCTGGTTCTCTAACGCCAACCCGTTTGATAACGACTGTTATTCCGATGACGACAACCGTTCACAACACATTGACATGCTACTAATGTTGTGGGCGGCTTTCCTTGAAAGGCTGGCCACCTTATGTAACGACAAAGACGTGGCCAAGAGAATTATTCAATCAGCACACCCTTTGGCTTGTTCTGTAGCCTATTATCAGGCTGCAAACCAAATACATGATACAAATCCTGTAGCAGGATTTGCAAATTTTAGAGATTCTTTGAAACACCTAGTCAAAGCCTCTATTTCTTGGAATATAAAGGAAGAAGACGAGTTACCACCATTAAGAACGGACTTGATCAATAAAACCCTCATCTCGGCAAAAAAACATTTCAAGAACAGCGGGTCAGAAATCAATGAAGAAGTACTCGAGATAGCCAAAAACCAATGCATTACTATGATTGACTATGATACAACAAATTCTTGGCCATATTCTAGTTACGCCGTTGCCAATAATTCTGGAATCAAAGAATCTCATCAAATAGCCTTACAGGACTTAGATGATATTCCAGACATTTCTGTTTTCGGCCAGGTTATTCGTGGACCTTTAGCAATTGGCATTCTAGCAAGTTGCAAAAGAACTTGGATAGACGATTTGGACGAGGAAAGCCCAATTCATCTATTGGTTGCTAAAGCCCAGCTATTTACAGAGTATTCAGGGGAACTTGAACCCGGAATTTTAGAATCAATCCAGTCAGATGAATGGCCCAATTGGGCGATATCACTATTGCCTATTGTTCCAGATATTTGACACAAGTTGGAGGGATTGGTGCCAATTTGGTTACTGGTTGTCAAGCGTAGTATTCATGGACGGTAGTCGCTGCCGCCTTTTTGCCCCCGTAGGGGGCAGGTGCCTTAGATGTCGTCAAATATTGTCAGAGTCGAAACAACTCCTAAACTCGGAGAAGGCATGAGGGATGTCCGCGGAGATTCTGTAAAGAGGCAACTGGCAGCCGATCACGGAATTGAAATCGAAAGCGTTCGCTCAATAGTGGGCTTTTTGATAGCCAGCGAAATCACCTCAGAAGACGTTGAAGCTAGGGCAGATGATGTATTCGCAGACCCAATAATCGAAGAAAGCGCAACGGATCAACTTCTACTTACCAATGAAGAACTATTCTCTAATTCTCCAGACATGATTGTTACAATCGGATTCAAGCCAGGAGTTACAGATAATCCAGGTAAAGCAGCGCTTGATGGATTTAGAACAATTTTCCCCAACGCCGGAGAGAATGCAAGAGTCTCAACATATCTCACTTATGCATTCAATGGAGTACCAGAGGGGATAGAAGTAGAATGGTTGGCAAACCAATTACACAATGGACTGATCGAACAGGCGCTGTTCTCTCTAAACGGAGAAGACGCACCTAAGTTTGAGTATTCACCAATCAATCCTAGTGATTACGCCGCTCCTGCAACGATTGATTTAGAAGTATCAGATGAAGAATTAATTAGGATTTCAGAAGAGGGATTACTCGCTCTTAATTTAGAGGAAATGCAAACTATTCAAGCGCATTATCGCGACCCTAGTGTCCGTCAAGTAAGAGCCTCTCTAGGGCTGCCAGAAAACGCTCCAACAGATGTTGAATTGGAATGTTTAGCACAGACATGGTCGGAACACTGTAAGCACAAAATATTCGCAGCACACATTCACCACATCGACAAAGAAACAGGAGAGGACACAGAGATTGACTCTTTATTCAAAACCCACATAATGAATCCAACTTTGGAAATGAAGGATGAAGTAGATTGGTTGCTTTCAGTATTCCATGATAATTCAGGAGTAATTGCATGGGACGATGAATGGTCTATGTGCATGAAAGCAGAGACTCACAACTCTCCAAGCGCACTCGACCCTTATGGAGGGGCAATGACAGGAATTGTAGGTGTCAATAGAGATATCCTAGGAACTGGTTTAGGTGCTAGACCAATTGCAAACACAGACGTGTTTTGTTTCGGACCTCCTGACTGGGAAGGGGATCTTCCAGAGAATCTCTTCCACCCATCTAGGGTTCTAAGAGGAGTTCATGCAGGCGTGCGCGTTGGTGGAAATGAAAGCGGTATTCCAACAGTAAATGGCGCAATAGTATTCGACGACCGTTATATCGGCAAACCATTGGTTTATTGTGGCACGATTGGAATTATGCCTAGAAGACTAGCAGATGGCAGAGAATCACACGAAAAGAATCCACAAGCAGGAGACCGAGTATACATGGTCGGCGGAAGAGTGGGTTATGATGGAATCCACGGAGCAACATTTTCTTCACTAGAGTTAACCGAAGAATCTCCATCCAGTGCCGTACAAATCGGAGACCCGATTACCCAAAAGAAAATGCTTGATATGATTCTAGAAGCTAGAGATACAGGTTTGATTACATGCATTACAGATAATGGCGCAGGAGGTCTTTCATCTAGTATTGGCGAAATGGCAGAGTATACCAACGGCTGCCGAATCGATCTAGGCAAAGTCCCACTGAAACAAGAAGGTCTTTCATCATGGGAAATATTGGTTTCAGAATCACAAGAAAGAATGACAGTTGCGGTTAGCGAATCTGATGTCGAAGCCTTCGAATCACTCGCAGCATTGCATGAAGTAGAAGCAACATGGGTGGCAGACTTTACTGATACCGGCCAATTCCACGTTGTTCATGGCGAGGACACAGTGGCATCTTTACCAATCGAATTCCTTCACGACGGAGTTCCACAATTGAGATTGGAAAGCGAATGGAAGAAACCTGAACACATTCCATTCAAACCACCAGAAACCGACTCTCACACATCGTTGCTAATGAGAATGTTAGCAAGGCCAAACATTGCATCCAAGGAAACCTGGGTTAGACAATATGACCACGAGGTCATTGCACAAACAGCGATCAAACCATTCGTTGGAGTCGAAAGAGACGGGCCCGGGGATGCGGGTTTACTTGCACCAATCCACGGCTCAACACACGGTTTGGTAGTATCTAACGGAATATCTCCTAGGTACAGTGATATTGACGCTGGAGCAATGGCAGCAGCAGCTGTGGATGAGGCGGTAAGAAATGCGGTATGTACTGGCGTTGATTTATCCAAGGTTGCAGGCCTTGACAACTTCTGTTGGCCAGACCCAATTGAAAGTAAGAAAACACCAGATGGCAAATTCAAACTCGCACAATTGGTTAGAGCGAATCGCGAACTAGAGAGAATCTGTAGAGCCTATTTTGTCCCATGCATCTCTGGAAAAGATTCTATGAAGAACGATTACGGAACCGGCGAAAATAAAATTTCAATTCCACCAACACTTCTCTTCTCATTATTTGGAAACCATCCCGATGTTAGGTATACTACAACCTCGGATTTGAAACCGGGAGAGAGCCTCTACTTAGTGGGCGAATCCAAGCAAGAATTAGGTGCAAGCGAGTTAGCGTTTATGTTAACCGAGTCTGGCGAATCTGATGGCATTGGGGGAGAAGTGCCTCGTTTACCTGAACCCGAGAAAAACCTAGCCTCCTACAAATCACTAACAAAAGCCATCCAGTCAGGAATTGTTAGAACTGCTCACGACTGTAGTGAAGGAGGGGTTGCCGTGGCTATCGCAGAGATGTGTATCGGAGGAAGATGTGGCGCAGCGATTGATATCGATGGCCCAGGAGATGCTGACCTATGGGGCCGATTATGGGGAGAATCTCTAGGTAGAATTTTGGTCGGAGTCAAACAAGAAAATCGCGAGGAATTCCTTAGCCAGATGAAAGGAAACCACTTGACTTACATGGGTGAAACAACCGATGGAGATACACTGAGTGTTTGGGACGGAGATGACCTAGTCATCGAAGCGAATGTTGAGGAAATGGTTTCTGCTTGGAAAGGCAGCTTGGATATGAACGGAGGTGACCAATGATGTCTGACGGACCTAAAGTTGCAGTATTATTTGGCTTTGGAATAAACTGCGATAGAGAAACAGCAGCCGTATTCGACTTAGCCGGAGGGGTCAGCGAAAGAGTCCACGTCAACCACTTTGTTAATGGCGACAGAGACTTATCCGAATTTCAAATCTTGGCAGTCCCAGGAGGGTTTAGTTTTGGAGACCATCTTGGCTCAGGCAGGTTATTGGGAAATAGAATGAGATTCGCTATGAGAGAACAACTATCCGCCTTTGTAGCCGCAGGCAAACCTGTAATTGGCATATGTAATGGCTTCCAAGTATTGGTAAAAACCGGCCTATTACCTGGAAAAGAAGTTCCAGATTTTGAACAAAGGGCGAGCCTTACATTGAACAATAGTGGACGCTATGAGGACAGATGGGTCACTTTAGAATTCGATCCTGAGAGCCCATGTATCTGGACTAAAGGAATTACAAGAATCGAATGTCCGGTTAGACACGGAGAGGGCCGATTTGTCATGCCCTCATCATCTGACCTTGATGAGTTAGATGAAAATAATCAGATTGTTACAAGATATGTAGATCCATCTACAGAACCAGGAAAAGGAATTACAGACGAGACTCTTCCATTCCCATTATGTCCAAATGGCAGCATAAGGAATATCGCAGGAATATGCGACCCTACTGGGCTAGTATTCGGCTTAATGCCACATCCAGAAGCAGCGTATGCTACATTTTTACATCCGCATCACACACGCGGGGAAGTCAATGAAGAAATTCTCGGCGAAGGTATGCAAATCTTCCGCAACGCTGTTGATTATGCTCGAGCAAACCTTTGAGAAAGGACAGCCCGTGCTTTACTCATGGCGAGCGAGAAACTGTACATGGAAAGCATAGATGCATGCTATCTACGCGAGTTTAAAGCCCAAGTAACAGCAGTTGACGACACCTCTGTAACTTTGGATAAAACTCTATTTTATCCTCTCGGAGGAGGACAAAATTGGGACACAGGAACCATCTCATGGGATGGTGGAAATCTTGCAGTAACCGAAGTCAGGGGTCGAGGCGATGTACAGCATTTTGTTGGTGAAGACCACGGATTATCAATCGGCGACTCGGTTGAAGGAGAAATCGATTGGCAACGACGCCACGCCCACATGCGAATGCATACTGCGCAACATTTAGTCAGCGGACTAGTCTACGAAATGTATGATGGAGCTCGAACCGTTGGCAACCAAATTCATGCCAATAGGTCTCGAATAGATTTCAATCCAGTAAAATTTACTGATGAGATGATAGAAGAGTTATTTCACAAAGCAAACGAATTGGTTGAGAGCAACATCGAGGTTACAGATTCAATAATGACAAGGGATGAAATCAATGCAATAATGCCCCCAGATAGAACAAACATGGATCTCTTACCAATTTCAGTAAAGGAGTTACGCGTGATTAGGATAGGCGACAACCTCGATCTGTGCCCGTGCGCAGGCACACACGTAAGGGCCCTTGGAGAGATAGGGGAAATGGAATTTTTAGGTAAGAAAAACAAGGGCAAGGGTACTACTAGAGTTAGTTACACTCTTGATGGCTGTGAGAGTTGAAAATCTACTATTTACACTACCACCTTTTCAAGAAGATATTATATTATTCTCTTCTCAAGAGAACTATAAGTCTAAATCATCATCAAGTAATTCTGAGACTTCAGAACGAGCATCTTTCCAATCAGCCCTGTCTCTCTTTCGTTGGGCAATTGTAGCAGCCTCAACCACTTCCTTGAGAGGGTCTGGGGCACTTGCTGCAACCTTCTCCGCTTCGATTTTATCAACCATGTCCCTATCTTCTCCTAACCGGTCAGAACGGTCTACTGCGGCTATGGGGCGACTAGGAATTGTACGTGCACCATGAACCGTTTCTTCCATTTCTAATGTCTCAACCATATGATTCAATACCTCTTCAGGAGGCAACTCATCCTTCCAAGGATTTTGATTACCTACGGATTGAACAACATTCGTTTTTTCCACCTTTGCTCTAGAAGCAAAAAGCTGACCGATTTCCTCGCTCGTGGGTAGAGGCTTAGATTCCGCCATTGAGTTAGCAAGCCGTTGTTGCTCGATAAGAGTTGGACCGTGCTCTTCATCATGGTCATATCTATTTGGAGAGGCAGCCATCGCTAGGAGATCTCTTGCTAATTGAAACAATTCATCCGACATCGGCGCTTTTGCGATAAGATCTCGCACCTTTTTATGGTGTGAAATACAAGACCTACATCTATCACTACCAGCAATATCCTTGGCGTCACATCGAAGACAACAGGCCTGGAAACCCAAGTCTTTCATCGCTCTGCGAGGCATCGCCATACCCCTTCCTAAACAAGCCTAGCAAAGAATCCTTTCTTGGTAGGCATCAAGCGAGGCTTCAAATCCCTCCACGATAAGAACAAATCATGGCGAGAGACCCGAGGGCTGACATCCTCGAAGACGATTTTTTCCCTAAACCCACAAATCGTATCCATCGCGTCCACGCCCACACAAGCCCTAGCGGCACGATTCATATCGATACTAAAGGCGGGTTCATGGGCATCAATAATCGACAACCTGTCGAATTACACAAAGGAAAGCTTTGGCACTTTAGCGATGAAGAGAAGCACCATTTGTTCTATGCTACAGCCGCCTTCACCGTCGCACTAGGAATAGCGATGGCTACTGGACTTGGAGGATTGTTATCTGTTGACTTCTCTAACGAACTCGGAATAACCGCGGCCCTGTTCTTGATTTCGATGCCCGTTATGTTGTTTGCAGTAGGTCCGGCATTCATTTTGCATGAAATCGGACACAAAATAGTCGCCAAAAAATATGGCTGCTGGGCTGAGTTTAGAGCCGACCCGGGCGGACTTAAATTCGGAATAATGCTTGTAGCCCTCACAGGAATTCTATTCATGGCGCCAGGAGCTGTCATGGTTGCAGGATTAGTGACTAGGCGACAAAACGGGCATATTGCAATTGCCGGACCACTTGTCAATTTCACACTCTTCGGCTTTGGAATAATCTTCGGAGGATTGGTTTTAGGAATTGCCGGAGCCGAAGAATACGCAAATAATCAACTTGGATTTATTTCAGACGGAGCGATTAATCTCAAAGCCATGCTTGGAGGAGTAGTTTACTGGTGGATTTTTGCAAACCTTGGATTAGGATTCTTCAATTTAATTCCCTTTGGCCCTCTAGATGGAGCTAAAGTAAAGGATTGGAATGAAATGGTTTGGTTTGGAACTTTCATGGTATTTATTGTGATTATTTACCTATGGATTTCTGGAACCTTTAGTCCAGTAGACGATGCTGCAGTAAGAATAGCAGAACTATTCTGATTGATCCAAGTAAGCATTTCTCACAGGATTTTCATCTAGATGGAAGAATGAGTAAGTAGCCCACCAAGTAATCGTATCAAGAGCATCCACTAAGTTACTAGTACCACTTCTCTCTTCTCCATAATCCTTGCCGGTCGTATCCATCCAATCGACCATCTCATCAACAGTGTCACAGGTTTGGTGATAACACCAATATCCATCTACAAGTCCACCGAATCCCATTGTAACCGTTCCAAGGTTATCTTGGAAACTAGCGTGGTCAGATCTTGCAGTTGTGTCTTCATACACAATAATCTCTGGCCTATCTTTTGCCAACCAATCGTCAACCTTCCATGTGCTTGAGTCATATCCAGTTCCAATAAGAGTAGAGGTTTGCTCTTCAACTCCAATGGCATCTGAACCAATCCATAGTGCTAGATTTACCATTCCTGGTTGGTTCATAACATCATGGTCAAGACTTGGCCCAATGTATACTCTCATTGGCCAAACCTCCTCGTCTTTTGGATAACCATCAGGATCGATTTGTGGGTCAGGGTCACAGTTTGGCTCTCCACCTCCATGGTTTCCTCCACAAGGCGCTCCTCCGCCGCCCGGCCAGTTAACTCCAGCCATATCCAGGTTCACGTAGTTGGTAACTTCGACGTTAGGATTGTCTTCTTTGACCCATTCTTCGGTCCAGTAATCGCTACCTCTCTTACCACCTTCTTCACCAGACCATAAACAGAAAACCATGGTGTTCCTTGTACTATAGCTAGCCATTGCTTCTGCAACAGTTAGCACCATACTTGTTCCTGCAGTATTATCGTAAGCACCGACTCTTGTTCCGTAGGTTCTCTCTCCAATAAGGTGAGGGGATATCATCCCACCATTAATTGGTGGCGCTATGTCAAAGTGAGCGCCAAAAACCATCCATTTGTCGGGATCGACTTCTCCAAACCTGTATCCACATATGTTGTATGCTTCTGGATTTTGCTGCCCAGTATTAACTGAGTCGTAGACGAACCTCTGGTTGATTACCTCTAGGCCAAACCCTTCCAGTTCCTTGATTAAATATTGCGCACCATCTTCGTAAGCAGCGTTACCTTGTCCAGCCCACCTGTCAAGATAACCTACGGCGCCATCTGCAAGATCCAGAGGGTCGGGGGTTTCATCTGACATCACGTTGATGTAGTTCAGGACAGTTCTTCCATCCACCATGCCCATAGAATGTCTCCCTCCTTCAGTTTCGCTGTATGCTGCTGCAAAAGGCCTCTCTATTCCCAACCTAATTGCAATAACTTCACCACCATTACCATCAGATGGTAACACAGCATCTAGCGAAGTGTTTGAAGAAACTCTGGCTATACCTTGATTATCACCACGCTCGTATCCATCTCTTGCGTACCAAGACCTCCAAGACTCGGTAAGATCTCGGATTGGCCACTCATCTCTACCGTAGTCACCAATTAGGACCACTGCAGTATCTGTTCTAGGAGGGGCAAGCACAGTCAACTGTACAGATTTTCCAGCTTCAATATCAACTACTGTTGAATTTTGAACAAAACCATCTTCAGGGTTCAATATCAAGTAAGGAACAAATGCCGACAAATCAGATTCAGCAGCGATTGTTATCGCTTGAAACTCTCCGCCTATCCATTTAGCAGGAGTGATGACGACATCTCCTTCTGAAACGCCCGAATCAACATCCTCGCCAAAGCATCCACTCAAGGGTGCTAAGCAGAACAACAGGGCAAGGAACCCTGCAGTTATCGGGCGCTGCATGCCTATCCGTAGTTGCAACCCTATCTGAATGCTACGATTGATTGCGAAATCAGTAAATCAAAGGTTTGATAACCTTCTAAGCACAATTAATACATGAGAATATGGTAATGACTGCCCCATTAATTCATGAAATATTAAGAAAAAAAAGATGTTCTAAAGGTGCCTGCAGGCCTAAAAGAACCAGTTACTTATGGGCGAAAATGGTTAGATCCGAAGAGGAAGACAAAACCCCAATTATCGAAGGATAATGGGTCATTCTCCAACTCTACAATTCATTTGGAACTGGAGTTTGGTCCATATGCAGGAATGCATAAACGGCCCACCAAGTCACAATATCCCAAGAATGCACTAGATTGTTTATACCAGTTGAATCATCTGTGCCCATGTATTCGATCATGGTTTCCATAGTATCACATTCCCTGTGATAGCACGGGTATCCATCGACTAGTCCATTCCATCCTAGTGTAGCAACACCGATGTTTTGGAAAGATTGGTGGTCACTTCTTGCGGTAGGAGATTCGTAAATTGCAACCGTATCTTCGTAAATATCTCCCCAAAGCGGGCTTTCTCCTCCTTCAAGCCAAGCCTCTCTTCCACGCTCAATCTCATATCCAAGATCTAGAGCATCTGCACCTATCCACTCAGCAAGGTAATACATTCCTGGTTGGTCAATTTCTTCACCAGTTCCATCCGGTCCAAGGTAAACGGATAGTGCGTAGTCTCCGGGATAATTTACTCCTGCCATGTCTAGATTCAGATAATTGCTAACTGTCACACCGTCAGGAATGTCTCCTGCAAAGGACCTAGATCCCCACAGACCTTCTTCTTCTGATGACCATAAGCAGAATACCATTGTTCGTCTTGCATCAAATTCTGCTAAAACACTGGCTGTTGAGAGAACCATGCTTGAACCAGCAGCATTGTCGTATGCCCCGTGTCTAGTACCGTATCCTGGAATGCCAATTTCAGCACCAGGGGTGTAAGCTACTGGTGGAGCAATGTCAAAGTGTGCTCCAAAGATTAACCATTCATCAGGGTATACGGAGCCAGTTTTGTATCCACATATATTCACCGACCATGCGGTGTTGGATTGGAATCTGTGAACTTCAACTCTGTCTAAACCATACCCCAACATAACACCCTCAAAGTACGTTACAGCATGCTCGTATGACGGGTTTCCATTTCCAACCCACCTGTCCAAGTAACCTCTAGCTAGATCTGGTCCACAACCAACGAAAGCCGCCTCTGTGCATGGCGTATCATCGGTTATGAGTTCGACCCACTCGTATACATCGCGTCCATTGACCCACCCGCCACTAGCACCAACGCCATCAGCATCGTTCAAATCTGCCCTTTCAGATCGAATAGTTTGAAGAGATTTTACCACAACATCTCCACCACTATCATTTCCAGGAACTATCCACGACCATTCTCCGCCGAGGTCTTGATTAACAACAGCCAAAATCGAAGACGAACCATCTGTATTTCCATCAACCCAGTCTACCCAGGAGGCACCCGCAGCCCGAATTGGCCAATTCACTCTTCCGTAATCTCCTATTAGCAAAAACACATCAGAGTTTCTTGGAGGAAATAGAATATTTACAGCAACAGATTCGCCCTGCTTAAGATCAAGCACTGTACCATTTTGAGCCCTCTTAGAGCCGGGGTCTTGAACAAAGTATGGCACGAAAACACTCATGTCAGCCTTAGCATCTAATTCGATGACAGTCCAATCTCCACCAGTAATAATGTCAGGAGATACGTTCAGACTACTGGCCGAAATACTTTGAGAATCACTATCTTCTCCAAAGCAACCTGATAGCGGAGCAAGGCACATCACAGCGACCATCAGTATAGCTCTAGCAGCATCCATGACACACCCGACCCCAATCATATTGTTGAATCATATGGTCTAAAGTCCATTACCGGTGTGCGGAATACACTTTCCGGATAGAGGATAATTGTTATACATGGGCCAACGGCCGGATTAATCGATGGCAACCGTTCGCCTCGACCAAAAATCGCGAGCCATCGTGAGGTTGATTTCGGATTCATACATCAACGCCCTAGCCAATTATTTTGGCTCAGGGCCAACCGATATTAGCGCGGCAAGAATGCAACATAGAGCCTACGCCGACGCATTATCTTCAAACGGTGTCGAAGTTACAACATTGGAAGCAGACCAGAACCACCCAGATTGTGTTTTTGTCGAAGACCAAGCCGTCGTCATAGATGGTCACGTTCTACTACCAGTCCCTGGCCATGAATCACGAAGGGGAGAGCAACCTCCAATTGCGGATTTTCTTTCACACCATCTAAAGGGACATCAAATCTGCAAAATGGAGCCGCCAGCCATGATGGATGGCGGAGACATTCTACGTCTTGGCGACCTATTTTTCGTTGGGCGCTCAACAAGAACTAACGATGACGGAATTAGTGAATTGAAAGATTTGCTCGATCATTTAGGGCACGAGCTAAGAGTTGTTGACATACCTTCTGGCGCATTACATCTGACAAGTATTTCTTCCACTCCAACCGATAACATAATTTTGGCACCAGAAGGATATCTGGCACCAGAAGCGTTTGGAGTTATGCCGGATGGATGCGAAGTCATTATGATTCCAGAAGAAGAAGTGTATGGTTGTAATACAATCGGACTTCCAGGCAATAAAGTAATCATCGCTGAAGGATACCCAACCGTCAAGAAAACACTTGAAGACAGAGGCTTAGAATGCATTATTTTGGATATGGAACAAATCCGGGCAGCAGACGGTTCACTGACCTGCTGCTCAATCTTTTACTGAACACGCGTTGTTGATATACGCGCATTATTTGGAAGACTCGTTGCAGGGGTTGCCAAGCTTGGTCAACGGCGCTGGGATGAGGTCCCAGTCTCTATGAGTTCGCAGGTTCAAATCCTGCCCTCTGCACCAAATCGACATTTTATCGGTAAGTAGACTAATTGAGGAAAGCCAAATAAGACAAACACAATTCGAAAAATTGTGGTCAATTCTCATACGACACTAGCCAAGTGTATCCATTGGGGATTCATCATTCTCTATGCCTATGGGATGTTTAAGCAACTAGATGATTTATCCCAGCTAGAAGATACAGGATTACTTATTTTTGAAGTTATATTTGCAAGCATATTTTTACTGATTGTAATAATTAGATACGCTTACATGAGGCGATTTGAGACATTTTTAGGTGCGCGTGAACAAGTGCATATTGTACACACATATTTTGCGAAAATTGTGCACAAATCAATGTATTTGTGTTTGATATTACTGCCGCTTTCAGGTCTAGCCATCGCGGGATTATTCGTGCGTGGAGTTACAGATGGGCCGATTCAAGGAGCGGTGCTTGCTATCCATGAATCCACTGCCACTCTAAGCTATGTGTTGATTGCAATTCATGTTTCTGCGGCTATTTATTCTAGAATAAAAGGCGAAGGCATATGGTCGTCAATGGTACCAATTTTGAAAGAAGAGAAGCCTACAGAAAATGAAATCATAAAGAAAATCTCAGCATTCGAAGAAGGAATCTATGATAAAGTACAAACAATTTTTTCTTCAAACAAGGAATAGGTAGAGAAAAACGCTACTGGCACAAATTTCTGTTCTACTAAACGCCCCTAATGTCGCCAAATCCTAGGTTCAATTCAAGTATGATTGATTCCGGCTCGCAAATAATGCCAACAGGTACAGTAAAATGGTTCAACCAGACAAAAGGCTTCGGCTTTATCGAACAAGAAGATGGAAAGGATCTCTTTGTTCATATTTCCCAAGTTGAAGGAGAAATAAACGACGGAGATTCCGTAGAATTCGAAGTCGGTGAAGGCCCGAAAGGCCCTAACGCAATCAATGTCAAAAAGACCGAATGATAAAATCATCATTCCTTAGTTTTTAATGCCAACAAATCAATTCTAGCTTTGTTGAATACAAGGCGGCCACGGTATGTAATTTTGGCCTGCCAAACAGGATCTTTAGGGTTGAATGAGCGCAGCATCTGCTCCCTGCTCCAATGCCTTCTTGCATCGACTTGGTCGACATATTTTCCATATTGCGTCCATTGATTTTCAGCACGAGAAGCCATTAGAACTTGTAATGGCTTGAATGTACCAAATTCCTGCGTAATCGAAGTCCAATCAATATAGTCATACCTGTCTTCTAGTCCTTGATGCAGGTCTCCAATAATTTGGTACCCGACACCTGCCGTTGGGTCTAAACCTTCAACACGACCAGGGAATAAATTCTCTAAACGTGAATATTTTTCTTGACCCATGCCCGATGATACAAGTAAGGTGTCATGACCACTAGGCCCTAGGCCTGTGTGTAGGTCAATAGCCCAGATTTTTCTGATTCCATCCAAGGATTTATCCAACCAATCAAGTAATAACGCAGGCCCATGTTGTAATTCACTTCCTCCATATTGTATTGATTTAGGATACTGATATTGACCTTCAGCAACACACTGCTTGAGATTATTAAATCCATATTTCAATATCAGAATAAAGGCTTTGAGTTTGAACCATCTTTCCTTTTTCTTAGGAGGAGATTCTGGGTTGATGAAATTACGAATATTTCCATAACCATCAGGTACGCCTGAATAATTTTGATCCTTTCTCAAAAAATTTCGATTCAAATCTACATTATTTTCATTGAATCTTCTCCACCATGCCATGCCGTATGGATTGATTGTATGAATGAAAATTATCGCATGATCTTTGAATGGCTCCTCTTTACATAAATCACTCATTATTGCAAGTTGGATTGCACTGCCCGGATATCCTTCAACTCCGTGAACCCCACTACTGGAAAGAAGTACATTGCCAGATTTCAAGGAACCTACAACTGCAACATCAATACACAAAGGCTCTCCTGCAGGACCAGTCATTCCAAGCTCCAATCTTTCATTGGTTACTTTGTGACCGGCATCTCGCAAGTCATCACATGCGATGAGAAATCTTCCTGCCGCCTCAGCATAAGAGTTAGCGAACCAAAACCTCCCTTCCATGACAATGCTAGGGAGTGGTGCACTTGAACACTACCGAACTATGAATAATCTCAACCCTCTAACCCAAACGATGACGGAGGAGTTAATCAACCCAGACATTCGTTTGGCCAGAACCCTTCCTTCGAATTTTTATTTCGATGAAAGACTGTTTGAATCATCGAGGAGACTTTTCAATAATTGGCAATATGCCCTGCACATTTCCGAATTTAAGAAAGAGAATATTGTACCACTAACTCACATCGAAGAAATTACAGGAGAGCCACTTTTCATCGTTAAAGACAACAGCTCTTGCCTATCCAATGTTTGTACACATAGAGGTATGCGATTAGTCGAAAAACCCTGTTCAAAAACTACACTTCAATGCCCGTATCATGGTCGCACATTCGACATATCAGGACAGATGAAACACATGCCTGAATTCGAACAAGCTATTGGTTTTCCATCCGAGGAAGACAATCTCAAACAACACCCCTTGCATATCTGGAAAGGCCTATACTTCACATCTCTATCTCATGTAGAAAAGTTGCCCTGGAGTTTAGTCGAGAGCCGTTTGGATTTCTTGGAAATTGAATCATTTGTACATGATGCTAGTAGAGACAGAGACCACCATATAATGGCTAATTGGATGTTATATGTCGATAATTATCTCGAAGGATTCCATATTCCATTTGTTCACCCAGAATTAAATCAAGCGCTGGATTATTCTGGATATACAACTGAACTTTTCGAAGGAGGAGTTTTACAAATTGGCAAAGCTGCATCCGGCGATGTAAAGTTTGATTTTCCAAAAGGCCACCCAGATTATGGTCAGGATATAGCCGCATACTATCTTTGGATGTTCCCTAATATGATGTTCAATTTCTATCCATGGGGTATGTCATTGAATATTGTAATACCAGTTTCTTCAACAGAAACTAGGGTGATTTATCGAGGATACGTTCGGGATGAGGATTTAGCCAAGGCTGGAGCAGGATCTATTTTGGACACGGTCGAAATCCAAGACCAAGAAATTATTGAATCAGTTCAGAAGTCGATGAAATCACAATCATATGACCGGGGCCGATATTCTCCGACAAGAGAACAAGGGGTACATCATTTCCACAGAATGATTTCAAAGCGATTGGATTAAATTAGCACAATTTTGCTTACTAGATATTTTAGTGTTGAAACATTTCGAGTGACTTGGTGAAGAAATGAGTGAATTGCCATTGTTGACTATGACAAAGGCAAGATTAATCGAGACACAGCCAGAACTCGACCCCTCCTCAGAATCTCTTTTATCCATACTCGCAGGACTCTGCTCTTTTCATACCTGTGAGGACTTGGCGAGTTTTTTATTCACCGATAAATTTCGAAATTTAGTAGGTAATGGGGAGCCTTGGATTGTATTCGAAGTAGGCATATACAAAGACCATACTCTTACCTTAGAAACCATTCCAGTCAAAGACGGAATTACATTTGCTGATGCTAGCATGTCAGGCAGCATTCCCGAGCACGTCATCATTGTCAAATCAGAGGCTGAATGCACCCAAACTCTGACCAATTGGTATAATCACCTTATGAATGGGTAAAGCGATTCTTTGAAATGTGGCCCAATCTCCGATTGTAACAGGAGAGGGGCGTATGACAGGAGACGGATTCCGCGATGTTCTGCCCGACCCAGACCCGGAGCAGACACTTGAGTGGCAAGAAGCCATCAGGGCCGTCAGCGATGCATTGGGTCCAGAAAGAGCCCACAGGCTATTGCTCCAAACCATCGGAGCCGCTAGGGAAGAAGGACTAGATATCGACGTAGTCAACACCCCTTACCTCAATACAATCCACCCTTCCATCCAACCAGAGTATCCTGGAGACTTAGAGATGGAAAAGAGAATCCACGGCATCATTACATGGAATGCGATGATGATGGTAACTAGAGCCAACAAAGCCAATGATGGAATTGGCGGGCACATCTCAACATTTGCATCAAACTCTCACCTTTGGGAAGTCGGACAAAATCACTACTATCGAGGAAAAGATCTCGACGGATGGGGAGACCACGTATATTGGCAAGGCCACGCCAGCCCAGGAGTCTATTCCAGAGCCTGGTTAGAAGGGAGATTGACTAGAACCAATATCGATAATTTCAGAATTGAATGCGAAGGAGACGGTCTCTCTTCCTACCCACACCCTCGGCTTATGCCAGAATTTTGGGAATACCCAAGCGTTTCTATGGGGCTTGGCGGAATGACTGCAATTCATACTGCAAGATTCAACAGATACCTGACCAGTCGTGGACTTAGTGATACATCCAACTCCAGAGTATGGTATACTATGGGAGATGGCGAATCCGATGAACCGGAGTCATTGTCACAACTCACACTTGCAGCTAGAGAGAATCTAGATAATGTCATTATGATAATGAATTGTAATCTTCAGAGACTTGATGGACCTGTGCGTGGAAATTCAAAAATTGTCCAAGAATTAGAAGGAAGATTCCGTGGCTCGGGATGGAACGTAATCAAAATTCTATGGGGCTCACTATGGGACGACTTGTTTGCAAGAGACTCAGACGGGGTCTTGGCATCCAGATTACAAGAACTAGTTGATGGAGATGAACAAAGAATCTTCACAAGCGACGCGACTACTTTCAGAAACGAGTTATTCAACACCCCACAACTCAAAGCCATGGTCTCTCATCTTAGCGACGAAGATCTAGAAGCTCTAGCATCCAACTTAGGGGGCCATGATATGGTCAAAATCAATGCTGCTTATGCTGCAGCCGAAGCGTGTGATGATAAACCAACAATAATTCTTGCAAGGACGATTAAAGGCTATGGCCTTGGACCTGCGTTTGCTGGTAGAAACTCCACACACGGCAAGAAAAAGGCAGATGAAGACAGCATCAAATGGATGAGGGATGACCTTGGGCTTGCTTTCAGCGATGAAGACCTGAAAGAATATCCATTCATTGAGCCTGAAAGCGTTCCAGATGCGATTGCATATCTTAAGACACGAAGACAAGCAATGGGTGGTTTTTGTCCTGAAAGGCGGACTCCTTCAAGCGAGATTACCCCTCCGGGGGCCGAAGGATATTCTACATTCGACGAAGGTACAAAGGGCGAGATGCAAGTTTCAACCACTATGGCTTTCGTTAGATTACTCAGCGGCTTGATGAAAGACAAGCAGATTGGAAACAGAGTAGTCCCTATAGTTCCTGATGAGGCTAGAACCTTTGGAATGGACCCGTTATTTGCTCAGTTTGGAATTTACCATCCAGAAGGCCAGTTGTATACTCCTGTCGACCATAAGATGTTGATGAAATACAAAGAAAGTGCGAAAGGGCAATTATTCGAAGAAGGAATTTCCGAAGCCGGGGCAATGTCCACTTTCATAGCCAGTGCAACATCATATTCAACCCAAGGGTGCCCAACAATTCCATTCTACATTTTCTACAGTATGTTTGGTTTCCAAAGAGTTGCCGATTTAATCTGGTCAGCAGCTGACCAAAGGGCTAGAGGTTTCATGATAGGAGCAACAAGCGGTAGAACCACACTCAACGGAGAAGGTCTCCAGCACCAAGATGGACACAGCCTTCTAATGGCTCACACCAATCCCGCTGTTAGAGCATATGATCCAGCATTTGCATATGAATTAGCAACCATCATTCGTACCGGAATCGATGAGATGTTTGTCGACGAAAAGGACGTAATGTATTACATCGCAGTATACAATGAAAACCATCCAATGCCTCCAAAACCAGCGGGTGCTGATGAAGGAATTGTCAAAGGAATTTACAAATTGAGAAGTGCACCAAAGGGCGATGGCCCAATAGTTCGACTAATTGGCTCTGGACCAATTATGCTACAATTATTGGCAGCAGTCGAAGTCCTCGAGACTTACGGAGTCCGCTCTGAGATTTACTCTGCAACATCATATGGAGAATTACGAAGAGAAGGTTTAGATTGTGAACGTTCAAATCGTCTTAATCCAAGCGATGCACGTCAGATTCCATATGTTGAACAAATTCTTGGAGATGGAACATACCCAACAATAGCTGTTAGCGATAATCAAATTGCGGTTCCAGACATGATTCGTCAATGGGTTGGAGGAGATTTCACAGTTCTAGGAACCGACGGCTTTGGTCGTTCGGACACACGTCCAAACCTCAGGCGATTTTTCGAAATCGATGCACAACATATCACCGCAGCAGCATTATCTTCTTTGGTTAGAAGTGGTGAATTAAAGTCTGAGATTTATGATAAAGCGATTAATGATCTTGGAATTTCAAAGGTTAGAGAAGATATAACTTCACTATAATCATTCGAAAAAAACCGCAACATCTTCTAATGGTTTTCTGGAAAGATCAGGAACCATTGCATCCTCTGCAGGATATCCCACCGGCATCACTAACATTGCATGCTCATGGTCTGGGCGTTGCAAAATATCACGAAGGAACCCCATTGGAGAAGGCGTGTGAGTCAGTGTAACTAGGCCCATATTGTGTATTGCATGTATGAACATTCCAGCAGCAATTCCACATGACTCTGTAGAATAGTATGTGGGGCCAATTTCACCATTGGCTCTGATTCTTTTTGTCTGTCGAAATAGAACAACAACCCAAGGGGCATCAGTCATGTGTTCCTTTACAGCATCCGTTCCTAAAGGCTCGAGAACTTCTTGCCATGCCTCAGGCATCCTTTGAGAGTAGGTTTTCCTTTCTTCGATTTCAGCAGCCTCTCGTAATTTTTCTTGCAATTCTTTATTGCTAATAGCAACGAAAGTCCAGGGTTGAAGGTGCGCCCCACTTGGTGCAGTAGAGCCGCATTTAATCGCCAACTCAATCAATTCTTTTGGAACAGCCTTGCTCGAAAAATGCCTTGTCGTACGCCGTGTACTCATTTGCTCGAATAAATCATTAGAGCGCTCAAACATTTCATTTGCACTAAATTTATTCCATTCTAAAGGTATGAAACCGTTTTCACTCAGTTGACCACCTCAGGCAATCTCCCTCTCAATCTCAACCACGTTTCAGCTCCAAACATTAGTGCATAAAGAGATGCCAACCACAAAGTAGGCCTCTCCCAATATCCAGAAGGAGTATCTATCAATAATACACAAAGCCAAGTTAGTGTGACCAGATCCAAAATCCATCTTAGCCCTGCAAGAATTTGTTTGGAATTCGATTGCATTTCAGTAATCTGAGTGTCGGTCAAAACCGCAGTCAAACCTTTCAATTTAGATAGAGCATTACCTCCATTCCACCTAATTCTGCCCAACTTAAACCGGTTCCAGCCGTCAATCACTAAGAATAGAGTTACCCACACAACAACAACTTCGAGCAGAGGTTCAGCGCCGTATAGATCAAGTCCATTGAAGGACCAATAGAGAAGCCCCCATAACCAACCAATAATCAGTATCTGAGAGGTTCTTGCGAACTTACTCAATTTACGTAATAGCTCAGCATCATGAGACAATAACATCTCAAGAGAAATCACCAAACCTACGCTGAAAGTTAGAAGGAAACTACCGGCAAGCCACCACCATTCTAAAGCCGAATCTCTCCAAGCCAAAAGTAGTGCAACCAGCGTCCACGCCATCACTAAGGAGGTAGTAGCATTCACTGTAGCCTGCATCACATATAGAGGATCACGACCATCTTTGAGAACAGACAATCCACCCATCAACCTGACTTCGAATGCAGAATCGTCAACAATTCCTTGTGCCGCCGCCGTCATTCCACCTACCGATTTTAATCTTGCAGATTCGACCAATCCTTCTGAATCTGACTCAGAATCATTGTTGGTCCATTTTGAACCTCTTGCGGCGGAGGCAGCAGCACCTCTTCCGCGACTTCTTCCTTTACCTGCACTCCTCGCTTTAGCCCAAGCTCGAATTTCTGGCGTGGTAACATCTTCGACCTGGTCCTCATTCAAAGGAGCGCCGTGGTCGGTATACAACCATCTACATTGTATCGGCACTGGAGCAGGGTCAACATCGGGTGCGACCATTTGGAATTGCCCGGGTCCAAGAGTTGGTAATTGTTTGACTAAATCTTGGTCTCCTCCACTTTCTTTGAGTAGATGCCTGACCTTCTCAACATCTTGAGGCTGAGTGAATCTACCGATGAACGTTGTATTTGCTTGAGCGAGAATCTTGTAGTCAACATCAGAAACATTTTGCGTTGCTAAAACACAAGCAACGCCGTACTTTCTTGCTTGTTTGAAAATTAATTTAATCAAATCTTTTGCTGGTGGATTTCTTGGATGAGGAGGCAGATAGGGTGCGACTTCATCCATGAAAAATAGCAACTTCAATTCACCCTCTGCAGGCTGCTGAGTCAGCATCCAATCGTACAATTCACGAGCCAATTCTTGAACGAAATATTGCTTCTGTGCCTCATCCTGAATCGTATTTAGATATACGATATTCAAAGGCACTTTACCAGGCATAGCAGGTTCGCAAAAAGAATCAATATCTATTGGAACTCCATTGGAGAAAAGTAACTGATTGACACCACTGCTAAATGCCGACAGTCTTCTTGCCAAATCATTTCTTTTTGATTTAGGCAGCATTTCATCATAGTCGCGAAGACCATGTTCAAACATGATCTCTTCCCAGGTAGGAATTTCTGGCTTCTCATCATCTTCGATGTCACTAAAGGCTTCAGGATACAAAGCTCTGGTGAAGTTTTCTTGCGGCTCTCTTACAACTTTGGCCAAGCCTCTGAAATCACTGACATCCAGACCTAGTCTAGTTCCATTTACCAGAATCTCATAGAGGAAAGGCTTGACAACTTTCCCTTGCGTTTTCTCAACATCAAATCCTGCTAGATTACTGAAACCAGCAGCCACCATATCCCATGCAGTAATTGCTTCTTCGGGGTCTAAATCAGCTGGAGGAGAACGAAATGGGTCTATGCACAGAGGCAGACCCTTGGAGCGCAGAGGAGTCCAAATCCTCACTTCCATTTTCGAAATCAATTTCTTCATTCGGTCGACTTCGCCGCCTTGCTCGACCAAATCTCCTTCATTTATCGCTAAAGCCAATCTAGCCAAATCTCCCTGTGGGTCAAGGATTAGAGCAGGAATTCCAGCCAAAGCAGCTTCTTCGATAACCGTCTTTGCCATCACAGTTTTACCTGATCCAGTTGAACCCAACATGGCAGCATGTCTTGCCAAAACCATTTTGTCGATTTGAACAATATCTCCATTATCTCGCCTTTCTCCTAAAAGCATCCCTTTGGCCTTGATTTTCTTCTTAGACTTTGATTTAGGAACTTCGAGTATGTCGTTGACGAGGTCTCTCAATTCATGAGCCCCCTCTTCCGACATAACTCGCCAACAATGCTCACCCTCTTGAGGATGACTACGCCCACGTAGTGGGCGGGACACACTCAAGGAGTTGAACCGATTCGCCGAAACATGCGTCGCATTCCATTGGCTCAGCCCTACTGGGACGAGGAATGCCAAAAAGCAGCCATAGATGCACTTTCAAGTGGCAGATGGGTAAAAGGTCCGCAAGCCAAATCCTTCGGCGAAGAGTTTGCAAAATGGTGTGGTGCTATTGCAGCAGTCCCTTGTCAAAGCGGTTCAGCTGCATTATGGGCGGCTATGCGATTACTGGATATCGGCCCCGGAGACGAAGTAATCGTTCCAGGTATGACTTTCATCGCTACTGCTACAGCAGTAAGTCTAGTTGGCGCAACACCGGTTTTTGCTGATATCGAAGAAGATTATTGGTGTATATGTCCAGACGATGTAGAAGCCAAGATTACTGAAAAAACCAAGGCGGTAATTGGAGTCCATATTTTTGGCCAAGTATTTTCACCCCGTCTAAAAGAAATTTGCAATAAACACAATATTGCTTTGATTGAAGATGCAGCTCAGGCACACGGCGGCACTCTTGATGGAGTTAGAGTTGGAGCAATTGGAGACATTGCATGTTTCTCTTTCTTCCCTTCAAAGAATATGGCTGTTGGCGGGGAAGGAGGAATGATTACTACAACCCGGCCCGATTTATCAGATAGATTGAGAAGATTAGTCGACCATGGAAGAGACGACACTCTTGAATCGATAGAATTGGGCACCAATCTGCGAATGAGCGAAGTTTCTGCAGCGATAGGGCGAGTTCAACTAAGACATCTAGACGATTGGATTGCTAAACGAAGGCAAAACGCATCTTTTATTCAGCACCCAACAAAAGTTCGAAACCGTTCTGAGCACGCGTGGCACCAACTCTGTATTTTAGTGAATAATCCAAGCGAGATTATTGCTAATTTAGATGCCAATGGAATTGACTCAAGAGTGCATTATCCTATTCCGTGTAACCGACATCAAGTGTATTCTGAACATATTCAACACGAAATATCTCTTCCTGTTTGCGATAACATCGCTCATAGATTGGTTGCAATACCTGTTCACCCTTCACTAACTAAAGATGAATTGGACAGGATCAATTCTGCTCTGCATCTTTGACCATTCTCGAAAGAGAAGAATTCGACCAGCCGCGTAAATGAGTTAACTCTAAACCAACCCAGACGGGCAATTCAACCTCTTGGCTCTCACTTTCGAGTTCTACTTCTGCGATAATTAATCCTGCGAGGACCCCTTCAAATTCATCAACTTCCCAAAGCAGCCCATCATTTCCTGTTGAAAGAAATCGCGTTTTAGTTATCGAGGGCAAACCCTCCAGTTCCAGAACTTCGAATAAACTGGAAGCAAGTTCCCATTCAAATTCAGTAGCAGTAGCTCCAATACGCCTTCCTTTTGCGGTTAGAATGATACTTTGTTTTCCATTAGAGTCAATCTTTTTACGGATTCTCCAAGTAGTAATATTGAGAATTTCCAGTTTTTCTTCAACCAATATGTGATCATTCCAAACTATTTTGTCATCAATATGGATTACATCAGACAAATAATACTGAGTCATTGTAATAGAATCTTCGCTACGCCAAGGCTTGTCTTTGCGTCCATCGACTAGAAACCGTCTTTCTATTTCGATAGCCATCAATTCTCATCCTCGATTTTCTGAGATCTCGCCTTTGACATAATCTCTTCATCCAGGAACCAAAAAGTAGGAGTTTCAGAAATGTGTTTGTCCCAATGCTGAACAGTTCTAGCCCAAATCTCCGAATCTGCATTTTCCTTACAGTATTCCAAAACCCAATCCATCTGCTTCTGCATTTTTTCATCATCCGGCGAAATCCGTTTAAGATTTTCAGCAGTCATAGCCATATTCATCATGAACATCGGCGAAAGCGCATAAGTCCAGAACGGATTTCTTTCGAAATCGACGCTTCTTTGAGCAGTCCAGAGCGAAAATACTCTATCATACAGGTATCCAATACACAGTACGATTAGAACTAGACTTACGAATATACTTAGTAGGCCTAAGTATGTTGCAGGAATTCCAAAAACCGAGTTACTGAAACATAATCCTTCATCACACGATTTAGAAAATCTCCAACTAACATATGGCCATAAAAGAAGGGTCAAAGACGAGCCGAGCAAACCCATAGAAATGATCGATTGAGATTGTTGCATCCGCCAATATTGGCGCATAACCCATTTTTTTACGGGGCTGATGCTAGAACTCGTCATCACCACCCCTCAGCACTGCTCATTCATATTTTCATGGGTCTAATTGTCCAAAACTTACACCAATGTTACATTATATGAGTAAAGCCAGTAGGAATTATGGCAGGCAATAATCAATCAGTACCTAAACCAATTCTTGCGATTTCATTGGTAGCAATAATGCTACTCTCAGGTTGCTTAGGAGTATTTGATGGAGACGACTCGAACCATGATTTTGTTGAAATCGATTTAGGAGATGCTATGAAAAGAAGTATTGGATCTCCATATTTAGAATCATTTTCAGATTGTGAGGAGTTAGAATCTGCACTGAAGATTAGTATCGAAGAAGAGGCTAAAACCAGCATCTTACAAGCGGTTGAAGATGTGTATTATTGGGGCGGAGGAATGTGGCTTGAAGACGACGCTGAAATGGCAATGGACGCCGGCTCACCTTCAACCTCAGCACCAGCAACTAGGCAAGAAGGAGTCGATTATTCAGGAACGAATAACCAAGAGCAAGGCGTTGATGAAGCAGACTTTGTGAAGACAGATGGATATCATATTTACTTCGTAGACAATGGAGTATTACACATAATGGATATACCAGAGTTTGGTGAAATCGAACACGCTTCTACAACTTCGATTCAAGGGTCGCCTGTTGCTATGATGCTCAACGAAGAAAGTTTAGTTGTAATTTCTACTGTATCAAGCTGGAATATTGACTCACAAGATCCGCTTTCAACGGCGATGGGCTGGGGCGAGGATTGGTACGGGTGGAGGACTAGCACTCTAACCAAATTCACAGTATACGACGTCTCTAATTCATCATCTCCAGAAGTAAGCAGGGAACTGTATATTGAAGGATATTACATGACTGCTCGAGAGGTTGCAGGAACAGTGAGGACCGTAACCCACACTTGGATGGATATTCCAGGCCTTCAGACATGGATAACCTATCCAGAAGAGTATTGGGATTCAGGAGTAGATGATGATGTACGATTGAATATGCGAGAGATTGCAGCGCAGGAGGCCATTGATAACAATCAAAAAATCATTGAACAATTATCTCTAGAAGATATGCTACCTCAAGTCCACGAAAGAGTCGGCTCTCAAATCATCACTCATCATATGGATGGCGACGACTGTTCAGATTTTGCCGCCCCTGAAGAATCACTAAATCGAGGCTATACTAGCATTTTCACATTAGACTTGATATCCGAAGAATTAGAATTTGAAGCAGATCATATAGTTGGCAATTGGCCATTGGTCTATTCTTCTCAAGACACCCTCATCATCACAGAAAATGCATGGGACTGGTGGTGGTTTTGGGGCAACGACAACCTCGATGAAGCAACCAATATCCATACATTTGATATTAGCCAACCCGGAGAAACAGCCTATGCTGGGTCTGGACGAGTTGATGGAACAATACTTGACCAGTTTTCAATTTCGGAACATGAAGGAGTCGTACGTGTAGCGACAACAACTGGTCAGTGGGGCCGTTGGTGGATGGCTAATCCAGAACCTATGGAGAACCATGTCATCACCCTTTCACACGCAACCGACCCTCAATCCGAAAACGTCAGATTATTGGAAATCGGTAGAGTTGACGGTATTGCGTACAACGAAACCATTTGGTCAGCTAGATTTGTCGAAGATAGAGCCTACATAGTCACATTTGAGAATATGGACCCATTATGGACAATCGATTTGAGTGACCCAACAAATCCAACAATAATGGGCGAGTTAGAAGTTCCTGGAGTTTCAACTTACATCCACCCATTGTCTGACGACGCAATTCTAACAATTGGACTAGGTCCTGCGGACGAGGAAACAGGGTTGGGCTTAGATTGGAGCCATACCAGATTATCGCTATTCAATGTCTCTAATTTCTCAGACCCTCAACTATCTCAAACACTTTCTCTATCTCCTGTTGCCGACCCAAATAATGGTTGGTCATGGGCTTGGTCTGAAGCAACATGGGAGCATAAAGCGTTCCAGTATTGGGCACCAAAGGGTATGCTAGCAGTACCTCTAAACACATACCGTTACGATTACTACTATGATGAGGCAGGCAAATATCATTATGATTATGACTGGGTTAGTAAATTGATGATTGTAAATGTCACCGAAGACGGGCTAGAATTGTATGGTGAGGTAAATCATTCACAATTCTATGAGACAGATGAGAACCGCTGGTGGAATTCTTACAATATCAGGAGATCTATTTTCATGGGAGATTACATCTATGCAATTTCTCATGGTGGAATCACTGTAACCAATCTTGATACATTAGAGGAATCCGACTCTCATCAATTCGTTGAATATAATCAAGAACAGGTTTTCGAGACATCAGAATCTTCTGAACAAGAGGACAATGCTGAAGACTGATGCTTCAGCCCCGTCGATGTGGCCAAAGTTGCAATTCTGGGCTGCGGCCGATGGGGACAGAATCACCTTCGAACCCTTGCAACACTTCGCGATGAAGGAATCGTCGAATCTATCTCAGTAATAGATACTTCAGAAGACGCAAGAAGCCAGGCCGAACTTGCTGATTATATTTCCAAAGACATGGACGGCATAGATGCAGATTTGGTAATTATTGCCACACCATCTCATCTACATTCCGAGCAAGCCAGAGAATTGATTTCAACAGGCCATCACGTTTTGGTCGAGAAGCCATTGGGATGCTGTGAAAGCGAAGCTGCACAAGTTCTGTCATGTGCTCAAGAATATGGGAAAATAGCAGGAGTTGGGCTACTATTGAGATTCCATCCCGCTGTTAAAATGGTTAAACACATGATTTCGAATGGAGAGTTGGGACGATTAGAATCTCTAAGATTTGTCCGCAGAACAACAAGGCCATATCCTGCTGGAGGGAATGTGATCGAATCATTAGGCGTCCATGCTATTGATTTGATGTGTCATTTCATGAGCGAATCAGAGCCTAGCGCAGTCAATGTAGAAGGCGATAAGGTTGAAGCAAGAATTGCATTAGAGTTCCCTCACGGAATCGAAGCAATCATCGATGTAGGTTGGGAAACTAGTGCAGAAAGAAGAATCGTTACAATCGTTGGCTCAATCGCATCTGTAAGGTTCGATCTCGCTATACACGACAGAGCGATTTTAATTGTGGACGATGAAGAAACTGAATTGAAATGTCCTTCAGGGCAAGCTCCCTTGGAATCTGAATTACGACATATCATTCACAGCATTTCCAATTTGGAACAAGGAAAATCATGGCATACAATTCCGGATTACGGTGCAGCATTACGCGGAGTAAGATGGACGGAAAGAGCGATACAAGCATTGCCAATTACAAGGCCACATTGAAGAATCAAATCCTTCTCGCATTGCCATGGCCGGTAGCGCATCCCCCGAAGATTCCGAACCTCTTTTTGTGTTAGAGCCACTACCAGAACTCTCAGGAGTAATCGACTCATTTACAGCAACTAACCCTCTAGTATTGTTGGCGGGCTTTGGCGCAATACTGTATTTCTTAACTCGAAATCCAGACCCAATCAACAAATTATGGACAACTTCTCTGATTAGTATTGTATTCAATTTCTATGTTACAGAATCTATGTTTTATTCGATGATATTTACTTGCATCCACATCTTGGTATTCTTTTTGGTATGGGCTGCTCTAAGATGGGATGAACTAAAGGCCACACTTGGAATAGATAGAGCAAGAATTCTATCTATCGTTTCATTCATCGTCTGTACTTGGATTTTGACCGTGTTGGGAACTGCAATAGGTATGCCTGCAACCTCTGGGGTAGTAATTTGTGCGTGTGTTACCGCATACATTTGGTGGACCTATTATTCACTTGAACCAACCACCGTTTGATAGCGAAGTGTCAAGGACTACGCATGCGCACCTATGCGCATGGCAACTTTCTCTAGCCACCCAGATTTACCCGAGATTTTGGAAAATTTGCTAGAGGACGATGTCCACACACTATTCCTCAAAGCCGATTGCCCTCCAAGAACAAAGGCTGGAGGAATCGGCAATCTTCGTTTAGCAGATGTTGAAGGCGCAGACGATGGTCAATGGGATACACTACGTTTGGAGTCACTCCAAGAAGAAATATTATCGCTGGTAGAGGAAAACCGCGACCGCTCAGATTGCTTTTTAGAAATTGATAGAAAAGGTTGCCAGGTCATTCAATTAGGAGATTTAAGAATCTCATGTGCGTGGCCTCCATTCGCAGATGCTAGAGAGATAACCATTGTTCGACCAGTCGCAAAATTATCTCTTAGTGATTATGAAATCGACCCGAAACTGATTTCCAGACTATCAGATCATCACCGTGGAGTATTCATTTGTGGCAGACCTGGTTCTGGTAAAACCACACTTGCTCAAGCAATTGCAGAGTATTTGGACGAAGACGTTGGTGCCATGGTAAAGACAATGGAAGCGCCAAGAGATTTACAATTGGCAAACAGGATTACACAATATGCACCTCTAGAAGGAGATTTGGAAAAAACTGCAGAGATAATATTCCTAGTTAGGCCGGACTTTGTGATTTTTGATGAAGTCCGAAGAGCCAGAGATTTCGAGATATTCGCCGACGTTAGACTAGCTGGTGTGGGGCTATTGGGAGTTACACACGCAAACTCCGCATTAGAAGCAATTCAGCGCTTGATAGGCAAGGTCGAGTTGGGACTAGTAAGTCAAGTATTGGATACAATTTTACACGTCGAATCTGGACAAATACAGCAAGTCTTGGAACTTAGAATGACTGTAAAACCGCCTAGCGGAATGCAGGAAGAACTCGCAAGACCTGTAATTGAGGTTGTAGAATTTCCGAGCGGTAAAATCACTCATGAGATGTTCGCATTTGGCTCTGAAATAGCAGTCGTACCTGTTGATGGAATAACCTCTTCCAAGGGAATATCTCCAATTGCAGCACTTGCTAGAGATCAATTAGTCAAGAAGATTAGAGATTGGGTTGGAGTACAATGCGGTGTGAAAATAACAGGAAACAATTCAGCCGAGATTTATGCACCTAAAGGAATGGTCGCCACACTTATTGGGAAGGGTGGAGAAAATATTCGAGACTTACAGGACGAATTGGGAGGAATGAAACTTTCAGTTTCTTCATTCTCCGAAATGCCAAACGATGTCAAAGTTGATACTGAAGACAAATATGAAACTCTTGAAAGAAGAGCCAGAGAATCAAAAGCCTGGGAATATTCTAAGAAAGGACGAAAATCAAAGAAGCGCCGCCGTTGAAGAAAATTGCTCCGACACACTCTTCAACTCATCACCTACTTGGCGAGCACATGCCCTCGCTGCTGATGCTGACCATCGTAGCCAGCGTTTCCACCGCAGTTGCAGACTGGGCAGGATGGCATTTTGTTTGGCGGCATGAAAATACGAATGAAAATTCTGAACCGAACAAACACACAGCCACCAGTATATTTCTGTCATATTATTTGCCATTCATGCCCACCCTTGCACTGATTCTTGGTCCAAACAAATTAGGTGTTTACAACGCAGGATTTTCCTTTGTAGCAACAACAGTATTGTTTGCAGTTATGGCAATAGTTACGGGCGGAGTCGCCGCTAGTGCTTGGTCGGTTCGGCGTAGGCAAATCGAAGAAAAAGAATCTAGGGAATTGATCGGTCAAAAAGACACATTGCCAGATTACGCATTCCAGCATCTACCATGGACAACTGCAATGCTGGCAATTTGCTCATTTTTCTGGTTTTATTTGCTGTTATTTTGAAAGATGGGTTGATGAAGGCGCATCAGCCCGCAAGGCTTGATGGCGCAGTCTCCTGATGGTACCGGCACCGCTCCAGTGAGGATAACCAACTCCTCTACCTCGGTTACCAGTGGCATTGGCGTAACTCAGAAGTTAGTGGGCGCAGCCATTGCATTTGGCAATGTTTTGAGAGGCACGTTTGGTCCTAATGGATTAGATAAAATGCTGTACAAGACAAATGGAGAAGCTGCCGTTACAAATGATGGAGCAAAAATTGTTGCAGAATTATTGGTAAGGCACCCTGCAGCCAAGGCCTTTGTTAGTTTAGCTGCAAGCCAAGAAAACGCCTGTGGAGATGGAGTCACAGGTTGCATAATCTTAGCAAGTGAATTGATGAGCGAGGCAGGCAGGCTCTTGGAGAGAGGGCTTCATCCACTAATTCTAGTCAGAGGCTATGAGATGGCAATGGCTGAGACCTTAGAAGCGATCAATTCTCGATCCATGCCTATTGGGGATAATCTGCAAAAGGTGTCTAGGACCGCATTGGTAGGGCGCTCCACAGAAGGCGCTCTTGACCATTTGTCTTCATTGATATCTCAAGCGGTTGAATTGATTCCAGATAGCGATTTTGAAAGAGTGAGGATGGTGAAGGCAGGAGAAGGAACGCCCGCAACATCCAAACTAATCCCTGGGCTGATTTTAGACAAACGAATGGCGCTTGAAAGGATGCCCAAGACATTGTCTAAGCCACAAGTTGCCGTCTTATCATGCCCGATTGAATTAGAAAAATCTACAGTTTCTGCGGAAATAGAAATTAGCACTCCTGAACAGTATGAAGCATTCATCGATGCCGAACAGAAACAAATCGAATCGATTATTGAAAAGGTCAAGTCTTCAGGTGCAAAGGTAGTTTTCAGCGCGGAAGCAATAGACCAAAGAGCTCTACACTCCTTTGCTGATGCAGGGATATTTGCTTTAGGAGGTCTTGAAAGGCCCATGGCTGAAGATGTAGCCAAAGCATGTGGTGCGCAATTATGTGACCATTTAGACGACATATCAGAATCCCTAGGGGATCTTGAGAGCATAGTTCATCAGAGATTAGAGGGTGCTGAAGGAGTAAAAGAAAGATTGATTCTCGAAGTTGGCCCAAATGCTGGTATTGTTACAATTTTAGTTGGTGGCTCTGACGGGGTTGCCGCAGAAGAAATAATTCGCGGTTTATACGACTCGCTCAGATCAACTTGTTTGGCCAAAGAAGACGATATGATTATTCTCGGAGGAGGCAGCCTCCATATGGCAGCCTCTCTAAGAGTTCGAGAGGCCGCCGAAAACTGTGCTGGAAGAGAACGATTGTCTATGGAGGCGTTTAGTAGAGCATTGGAGGCAATTCCAGCAGCTTTGGCAACGAACACAGGAGAGGATAGAATTGACTCATTACTCGAACTACGGTCCATGCACAGAGCAGGTAAAACCAACTCGGGAATAACACAAATCGGAAAGCCAGGAGTCATCGAAGGAGTATGGCTTCCGACCTACACTCTTGAACATGCAATTTCGGCTGCCTGCGAGTCAGCATGCTCGTTGTTACGGGTAGACCAGGTAATTTCTGCACGTGGCGATTGAGTCGGCACGTTCATCAGACTAGCACATATCGCTTCCTTAACGGGTACTATCATGGCACCGACCTCCCGTCCCCGAGCCCTTCTATCAGTTTATGACAAAACAGGAATTATTGAATTCGCTAGAGGTTTGGATAAACTGGGATTTGAATTGGTTTCTACAGGCGGAACCGCTAGAAAATTACGCGATGCTGGCTTAGAAGTAATCGGAGTATCTGACGTTACCGGCCATCCAGAAATTTTTGATGGCAGAGTTAAATCACTACACCCTGCAATCCACGGACCTCTACTTTGTAGATTAGAAAAAGAAGCCGATGCTGAAGGGCTGAAGGAACTAGGATATCCAATGATTGAAGTTGTAGCTTGCAATCTGTACCCGTTTAGTGATGCAGCAGCGGCACAACCTCCACTCGATGATTTAGATCTACTCGAAATGGTAGATATTGGCGGCCCAACCATGGTTAGGGCATCGGCAAAAAACCACTTGAATGTGGTTATCGCTTGTGACCCTTCAGATTACTCGGGAATTATCGAGTCTTTGGAATCGGGCAGCCTTACTATCGAGAAAAGAAGAGAATTAGCTCTCAAAGCATATGAGCATACTGCTGCCTATGACTCTGCCATATCCAATGAATTGGCTGCAAGATGGGTGGGCAGGCCAGAAGACAGCGACAATACAGAGGAGCAAACAAACAGATTGCCAGCAACCATGACCGCTGCGGCTCACAAAATGCAAACACTTCGGTATGGAGAAAACTCACACCAAGCCGCAGCATTGTATGTTGACCCTCATGCAACCGATGGAGAAACTCTTGTAACTGCCAAGGTTGAAGGTGGGAAAGCGATGAGTTACAACAATTATTCAGATGCTGATGCAACCTTGCGATTATGCCGTTCCCTTTCCACAGATGAATGGCCAGAAACACCGCATGCTTGTGTTATTGTAAAGCACAATAACCCGTGTGGAGCCGCTTTGGGCAAGACACAATTGGAAGCCTATGAGGCTGCATTAGCTAGCGACCCAGAGAGTGCATTCGGCTCAATAATATGCGTCAATGAACCGGTTACAATGGAATTTGCACATGCTCTTGCCCCACTATTCTTGGAGGTCCTGATGGCACCTGCATATGATGAAGGGACCAAGGAAATTCTGATGGCAAAAAAGAATCGTAGGATTTTGACAATCACTTCCCCGAATAATCGATTGGCTCCATTGCCTCGTAAGACTGTTAGAAAACCAATCGAAGGAGGCTGGTTAATCCAAACTGAAGAAGCACCAGTAATCGATTGGAACAAAGCAAAAGTTGTAACAGAAAAATCTCCGACACAAGAACAAATTGCCTCAATGAAATTTGCTGTAAGGGTTTGTGAGCAAGTCAAATCAAACGCCATAGTGATGGTTCAAGGACTGGCAACTGTAGGAATTGGGCCGGGTCAGACCAGTAGAGTGGAAGCGGTAAGAATTGCTGCAAGACGAGCAGGAGATCGGGGCAAAGGCTGTGTTTTGGCTAGCGACGCATTCTTCCCATTCAAAGATGGAATTGAACAAGCGGCTCAAGCAGGGGCCTCAGCAATAGTTCATCCTGGTGGCTCAATTAGAGATCAAGAAGTGATAGATGAAGCAAATAGTAGAGGCATCGCAATGCTATTCACGGGCCACAGATTATTCAGGCATTGAATTAGTATTACGGGATTTTACCATAGTCATGACGTAAATCATTCCAAGAATTCCAACCACTAGGATTGTGATTGAACCAAATGCAAATTCATCCTTGCCATTCCACGACGCCATGTCAAATAGAGTCCCATCTCCTTTTGTTGAAACATACCAAACAAAGTATGCTGACAAAGCGGTCATCATTCCAATCATTCCACAGATGATTACTTTGACATGCCGAGGAAGAGTCTTTCCTGTAGCATAGTACTCAAACATCGTAGGTCCAAAGAACCGGTTGGTCAATGTCCATCTGAATAATCTCTCATTCGACAATGAAAACAAGAATGCTGCAGGGACCGCCCATGAAACAGTAGGCCAGCCTGGAATCCATATTCCAATTATCGAAAACACTACGAATATCGAACCCAATCCGACATAGATTTTACTTTTCACCGGATTACTGACTACCGCGTACTTTTCGACGATTTCGTCGACGGTATGCAAGCGGTCGTCCATGATGGTGCGGTTAGCACACACATTATGAACAATAGTATTCATCTGGCGAAGACATATTGCTGAACCTTCACTCGCAGAACCATGGCAGAGGACTGGCAACTCCCAAGGATTGGGACGAGCGAAAACCCTCTTCGCATATGCATCATGATTTCGGGCTCAGGGTCCGGAATGGATGCTTTGCTAAAATACCAACAAGAGAACAATTGTTCACATAAAACGAACGTTGTAATCAGTGACAGAAACGGAATTGCCGGCTTATCAAAAGCACAAGCGAGAGGGGTAAACGCAGTTGTAGTGCCCTTGCCCGAAATTGAAAACAAAGACGAGCAAAGGCAGGTTCATGAACAGGAAATCAATCAAGTTTTACTGGATTATGGAATTGAACTGATCGTATTATCGGGCTATATGAGAATTCTAACTCCTTCATTCGTAAAGCCCTGGGCAGGCCGTTTGCTCAACATTCATCCATCGCTTCTTCCACAATTCCCAGGAGCTCATGCTCACAGGGATGTTATAGCGGCTAAAGAATCCAAATCAGGTTGTACCGTTCATTTTGTAGATAGCGGAATGGATACCGGACCAATCATCGCACAAGAAGAGGTGGAAGTACTGCCTACGGACACAATCGATGATTTGGCTGAAAGGGTCAAAAAGAAAGAACACATATTGTATCCAAGAGTAATCGACCTTATTTCTGAAGGTAAGATTGAATCTCCTTGAGTTCTGAAGGAGTATTGACATTGCGCGCCTTTAGGCCACCTTCACAAGAAGGAATATCCTTGAAAATTTCACTCAATCTATTAGAATGATTGAGCTCTAAAGCAGAATCGAATTTTGCCAATAATGGCTGCCGAATTCCATTATCATCGACGGGAACTCCAGATATTTTAGAGAATAGATCAGCGTCTGCTAAATATGCATCACAGGGAGCTAATTGTATCATACCTTCTAATTCTGAAATTACTATTAGAAGCGATTCAGCCAGCGTTTCGGCAGAGTCAACAACGCATTCTTCATCAAATAATTCGGCACGCTCTTCACTTCCGCACATCACGAGAATGTTTGAACATCCAGCCAATTTCATCTCCTTCGCAAGACGACTAACATTAGAATAGAGCTGAGATTTATCTTGACCCATTCTAGAAGAATTTCCTCCGGCAAGTATGATTCCGGTTTGCAAAATCACACCTCAATGCATTGAGTCAAGCCCATTTAGTGATAGTTCAACCTCGCCCAGTAATTCATGGACTCTTGCCAATAATGCTCTACGCTCTTTGGAAGATCGAGCCTGAGGCAACCATTCCAGCAACCTTCGAATATCCTGAGCATCTCTTGCGACAGTCCAGTTCAAAACTTCCTCTAAAACCGGGTCATCAGCGGGTAGAAAACGGTCTGCCATAACAGTCCTAGTTCGAGGGGAAACAAAAACTCACTCATCCAAAGCACGAGTTCTAATCCGTTCAAACAACTCTCCTCCAGGAGGGGCGGCTTTTACCAATTCGATGAATTCGTCTTTCATATCTAGTGAAGCGATTAACATCGCATTTTGCATTTGTATTTTGCTTGCATCGCAGGCCTGTAAAAAATTGATACTAGGTATACTGCGCCCTGTACGCTTGATTTCTTCTGCGATTTCTAATACCAAATCGATGGGTATACTTTTGTTGATAATAACTAGCATTTTCTGCCACGCATCGCCTTCAGTATTAGCAATAAGGAGCCCGATTAATTTCACATCCTCTCTCCCACATCTTTTCCACAACCTTTTGATCAGCTCATCACACCTATCCTGATAATTTGTTAATATCCAAGACGCAATTCTTCTCATAGTAGGGTCATCGGTTCCAATGTGGAACGATAAACCGCTCCTTTCAAGCATTTTATCAGTGATTGAACGATTTACTAAGCCCTGTGCTCCGCAGTCATATGCCCGTTTTAGAAATCTGATAGATTTCTTACCCTTGGGTAACCCTTCATCAAACAATACATCGAGGTCATCGACCACTATATCGCCTCAAGCGTTTTTTGTTCGAACACTATCGAACAGACTTCCAACCAATGAAACACTATCCTTCAGGGTTCCAAGTAATTTGTCGACCACATTTTCATCTTCGGTCTTTTGTCGAATCATATCTCTTAGATCTGCTTCAATTCGGGCATGGTCACCATCATCAATGTTGAATTGGTCTCTTAGATGTGCCAGAACTGCGAATTCATCTTTGGATAATGATGCATTAACGATAGCAACTTCGAAAACTCTTGTGTAGACTAAACGCTGTTCGTTCGGCGTGACTTCTCTACCCTCATCGGTTTCCCTGTCTTCACGAATAGCAGCATATATTTCTGCAGGCTCATCAGCAGATAAGCCCAAAGCATTGGCTAATTTGATGATAAGGCGTTTTTCTTCGCGAGTTAAAACTCCGTCCCGAAGCATCACTTCAGTAGTAGTTCTGAATACACTGAGTGCACCCACGTTTTCGCCGCTCACATATCATCGAGAACCTTTACCCTCTTGAACTTCATTGATTAGTGTAAAAACCCTATTTCTGCCTTTTTTTAATGGATAGGGTTCAAGAAGGAAGGGCCGGTCGCTAGGTTTGTTCACATCCAATTCACGACCTGAAAAAGCACCACTTCGGCGCTTTAATTGGTCACTCTGGAACTGTGCCGAAAGGCTCACCAAAGGGCAGTGTGTTGGATTTGAATAGGAGAGATTCTAATGGGAAAAAGAAACAATGGAGGAGGTAAAGGCGGTGCTGGAAAATCTAGCAAGGCTATGAAATACCTCATTAAAGCAGACCTAAAGGTCAACGGAAACGTCCAGCGCAAGGATATCATCGGCGCAATCATGGGGCAAACTGAAGGTTTGCTCGGAGACGACCTCGAATTAAGAAAACTACAACGTACCGCACGAATAGGTCACGTTGATGTCGAAGTAAAGAGTAGCGGCGGCAAGGTAAACGGAGAAATCCTAATTCCAAGCAGTATGGACAATGTAGAGACAGCAATCATCGCATCAAGCCTTGAGACAATTGATAGAATTGGCCCATGCGCTGCAAAGATTGTCGTGAAAGAGATTCAAGATGTACGCTCGACTAAGGTCAATGCTGTAATCGATCGTGCTAAGGACCTACTTTTGGAAATGGTGAACTCTGGAGATGCAGCTACAAAGACTGTAATCGAAGAAGTACGAAGCGTACTAACTGTTGGTACAGCCAAAAATTACCACGGTTTAACCTGTGGTCCAAATGTTGAATCCAGTGATGCATTGATAGTCGTTGAAGGAAGAAACGATGTCCGAAATCTACTGAATTTCGGATTAAAGAATGCTATTTCTTGCGACGGCGCAGGTACGATAAAACAAGAACTAATCGACCTTGCCGCAACAAAGGAAACAGTAATTCTAGCAATCGATGGAGACCGTGGCGGAGAAATGTTATTCCGTCAGTTAAATGAGACCATGAAAATAGATTTCGTCGCTCAAGCACCAGTTGGACAGGAATGGGAATTACTGCCTCAGAAGACAGCAACAAAGTGCCTTTCTCAGAAAGTAGAAGCAGCCAAATTTGCTGCTAAACTACCAGAAGACAAACCTTCTGAAGACCCTGAAGCATGGTTGGAAGACGATGTTGCTGCTGAAGCACCAGCAGAAGTTCACGAGTATTTCGATCATATCGCAGACCTGAAGAAAAATAACGCAGTCTTCGTTAATGTTGACGGCACAATTTCTGACGCAATCGGACCATCCAAACTAGCTGCAGCAGCAGAGGAAGCAGATGGAGCGGTTGCAATTGTTTTCAATGGTGCAGTAAGTGATAGAATACTTGACATTGCATCTGAAGCAGCGATTGAAACCGTTGTTGGAACCAAGGAAGGTAAAGGATTCTCTAAGAGAGATGACGTCAAAGCTTGGTTAACAGAGAAGCACGCTTGAGTCTTGAATCAATGTGAAGATTCATCAGCGGACAGTTATCAACCCATCTTATGGGCGAGGACAACTCATCCGTTGCGATGCCAGAATCTGCAGTAACTGTAAGTCGAAAACCAGGGGCACAACTAGCCCTTGCTATGACCGTCTTAGCATTGGTTTTAGCATCTAATTCGATAATTAATGACTCCTGGTTAACGACCTCTCAAGAGTTAAATGATTCTGAAATTGTTGCAGATTATAGCTTGACAGAATTGTCTGCCCAAGTCACTGGAAGCGAGGACATTGAGACAGAATCTTATGCATCATTATATGATGAATGTAAGGATTTTGATGGTGCAGAAAGCAAAGAGGCCTGTGCTAAAATCAAAGATTTTCATGACGCAGGATTTGTTGCAATAGCAATGCTAATTTTATCAGCAATAATCCTATTCACTGCAGCTATTTTCCAAGTGCGTTCAATGATTGGAAACAGTTCAAAATCTGCAAATTTCCTCTCCGCCATCGGAGGGATATTTGTCGGGCTATCGGCACTTGTTTGGAGTTTGATGCTTCCTGAAACCGATTTAAATCCTGAATGGGGCCAAGGACTTTGGATGGTGATAATTGCAACAATAGCGGGATTGATTGCAGGATTCAGCGGCACAATCCAGTCATGGATAGACGGGCCTCCAAGGATGAGATCTCATGGAGTTAGGTCAGGAACTGGCATGAGCGAATTCGTACTCAAGGAATCGTCATGTGGCGATCATGCTTTGTCAATACTCGTAGATTCCGATTTGATTCGAGTGGTGAAGGTCAACAGAATTGGAGCCTCTGCTTCGGTCAAAGATGTCCTAGCAACCAGAAGAGACACTTACACAGGTTTTTCTCATCAAAGAATGGATTGGTTAGATGATTTCAAAGGACTTTGGTGGGTACTTGGCGGTGCAACTTTGATTTCATCTTTCATGATTAGTACGCTATTCCTGATTCCATTTTTCCTAGTTTCTCTACTTGCATTATTGCAATTGATGGATCCAGAGAGATTTGTAGTTTCTACCAATTCAGGAGGCCATGCCTTCTACATCAATCGTTGGCGCTCTAATAGAGAGTTAACCAATTTGGCAATGGATTTGGTTGACGAATCGATGATTGCTGTTCTTAGAGGTGAAGATTTAGATACCGAAATGCTAGATGCAAGAGCAGATTTAATTGCTGAAAGATTCAGTGCAGAAAGAGATGCTAAGCGATTAGAAATCCAAGCAGCAGCCGAAGAGAAAGAGGCCTTTATTCAAGCAGCAAATACGCCGCCAGCCGTCCCAGAACCGGTTGTCGCAGAAGCATTACCGGAGCCGCCGGCCGCAATTTCTGAAGAAACGATTGTTGCAGAGACCGACCAAAATCAGCAGTCGGATGAAGTAGAATGGCCTGCAACTGAAAGCGATGAAACATCAGGTGAGAAAGAGCCAGAGCAGCCGCAAGCAATGGAGCCACAAGCCGTTAATGAAGAGTCAATCGATGAGCCAGTTGTGGATGAGCCAGTTGT
>QQSK01000005.1:179257-192030 GCA_003602415.1 Candidatus Poseidoniales archaeon
GGATGAGCCAGTTGTGGATGAACCAGTCGTGAGTGAGCCGGAGGCTCAAACTCCACTACCTCCAGCGCCAGTAGCACCTCCAGTAGTCATTCCACCACCACCTCCGTTACCTGAAATCCCACCCCCCGTTTCTGCAATTCCGGGGCCGCCAGCAGCAATGCCACTGCCAGCACCTCCTGTTGCAATACCACCGCCTCCAGCGGCAATTCCTCCGCCTGCTGTAGGGATGCCTTTGCCACCACCTCCTTCGGGTGCAGCAATTCTCCCTCCAATGATCAACCCGCAACCAATTATTCCGCCACCACCGGTCGTCGTTCAAGCAGCGCCAAGAGAGGACAACCTTTCTGATGATGAGAAGGACGATTTGTTGGGAGATTTGAGTGCTTAATCAACGAACGCCGCCAGAATTAGCTAACATAACTCTGCGCTTTAGCACCTTGACTTCGTTGGCCAATCCAACAATGTCTTCTAGTGCAGGCAATGGATATTCATCAGCATCTAGAGGAATAGGAGTTCCAGGTCCAGGTATTCTTTCCAAGGCTTGTCCCAAAGTTGCAGCATCTTCAACCAATTTGCCAATCGAGCCACTATGACGGGCCTCTAAGCGAGTTCGAGTCCATTTAGACAACCCATCTGCCATATCTGCAAGATTAGAGATTAGACTGAGTCTTTGGATATCATCATCATCACCCTTGGGCATTAATCTAAGAGATAATCGTAGAAGGCGGTCCAATCTCATATCTCTGGGTTCTAGTCCTACATGGGAAGCAAGGGCTCTACGAACCGAGTTCAAATCACCGTTGTCAGCATACATGTCAGCGATTTCACTAAGCCCGATAGAATGCAGAAGACTCTGAATGGCCGAGGTATCAGACTCAATTTCTGCATCTTCAGGAACTACAGTGACTTTTTCGGACTCATCCAAAATCTCCTCTTCGTCTGAATCGGCTAGGATTTCAGATTCTTCTTCAGGCATCTCAGCAATGACAATTTCTTCTTCTTTTTCAGTTGACTCTTCTTCAACTACGACTATAATTTTATCAGGTAAATCCGACTCTGCAGATTCTTCAATCTCAGCCTCTGGTTGAACAATTTCATCAACCTCAATTTCTATCTCAATATCATTAGAATCCATTTCTTCGAGTATTGCTTCCATCGCATCCTCAACTGTATTTTGAGGTGCTGGAACGAGAACTGGCCTAGTTCTTTTTTGTGGCCTCCAAGGAATAAATTTGAAATCGGCATCGGCAACTTTCATTTGTGCTAAGTCCATCATTAATTGCGGAATACTTGCAGCGAGCGAATCCAGTTTATCTGGTCTAGCCAGATCAAGATTTATTGCCACAGAAAGCTCAGGATTTCTAGTCCAATCAATTGCTGAGATTCTTCTTCTCAATTGCTCATGGCGCCCAACTGCTTCTCTGATTGAAGTCATACGAAGTGCCAGCGCCATTGGATTTTCATCCAGCATTTTGGACATCTCATCAACAACGAATCCATTTTCATACCATCCATCAATTTCCTGCTTCATGCGCTTCTTCAGTCTTTCAACAGGTACACCTGAAGTGTTGCGTTTCAGTCTAGAATCGCTAATCAATTGTTCAAATTCTGATAATGTAAGGCTAGAGGTAGGAACATCTTCTGCCAGCCCCTTACGAACTAAATCCATCCATTCGCTCTCTAACATCGAGCGATGCCGAGCCCCTCTTCTTGCTCGTGAATCAACATAGTGATTCATTTCATCTAGCAGATCAGAATCCAAATCGAATTCTCTTAGAATAGCAACTCTGCGAAGGATTTCATCTTCGCTGCCAATCGAAGAATCTAGTGACATTAAAGCCTCAATCAAATCTGCAGCTTCCTGATATTTTGCCTCTTCACGTTTGATCCAAGCAATCGCACTCCTCGGCTCCTCAGCAACTCTGGAGCGCCATACATCCATAGCAAATCCTCGGTCTTCCCAAGAACTGATAATTTGCATTCCATGCAACTCCATTTCTCTCCATTCTTGGTCTAGTGAATCTACTAGGTCAATGAATTCTTCAGTATGATTTAGGTGTCCAGCAAGTGTGGAGTTTTCACATCTATCCGGCCAAAACGTTTCAAATTCTTTCCAACGTTCTAATGCCCTTAGATGAATTTCCACTACCTTCTCAATTTCAGGTAATTCCGCTTCCCAATCAAGTAAATCTTGAGGTAATATTTCTCCGCCATCGGGGAAAATTATGCCGCCTATTTTCCATTCCTCAATCGTTGATGTTAGAGCAGACATTCGCGAAGAAAAGTTATCGATGATGGCATCTACTTCTTGGCTGATATCATCACCTCTCTTCGCGAGTAATATATCGGCCAAGTCACTATCGAATGGTCTGATATCCTTCTCGATTCTAAGTCGGGTTTTCCTTGCTAAATCGGCTCTCGCCTGAAGATTTGAAAGATGGTCTAAAGCATCATTAATCTTCATTTTTCTAGCACTTGAAGCATCTATGCCATCCGAATCCAAGAGATTGATCATTTCATTTACAACCTCTCTTCTTCTGGCTTCATCACTTTCGATTTCATCAAGCATTGAAGCAATCAGGTTCTCACTACTAACGTCATCGAATAATATCAACAATGGCTGACATGCAGAGAACGAAGACGGGTCCAGTGCATTCAAACGACGAACAATAGCGCTCAAATTACTTCGTCGACCTCTTTCAGACCACCGCTCTTCGGCTTTGTGAACATAAGGCTCCCATGGTCTGTTGACCGAAGCATCTTGCGTCCATTTTTCAATCAACTCTTCAGTTCTTACAACATTGTCTAGTTCGTTCAGCCAACGCCCTTTCTTCTCTCTAGGCATAGATGAGTCGATAACTCTCCTCCGCAGGCTTCGATTTTGTGCTACAAGGCCATCAAACTCGAGCAATAATTCACTGGCCCTTTCCGGTTCAGCCCTCAATGAATCTCGAAAAGTATCGATATTGAAACCCTCGTGGGACCACGCCTCAAGGCGTTCATTCCACCAGTGGTTGTCGTCCAATATCTTCACCCCTCGCCCCTACTGATTGGTGTAGGCGTTTGAACTTAACCTCAAACAGCAACTAAGCGTTAGGTTTCCGCTACGATTCAAGGGTCGCGGAAACGGCTTCTCGCGTGCGAGTCGCGTAGGAGAGCATATAGCCTCAAGAAAATGGCTGGCCCTTGATGGACCCGATCACCGTCTCGATGGGACTCGGTTTGTTTGCAGCAGGAGGAGGCTTGGGCTGGTGGCTCACAAAGACTCACGAATCGCTGGACGGACTGGGCGATGGCATGATCCTCCTGCAGGAAGCGCAGGCGTCTACTTCTGCTATGATGGGCAAGAGATTAGATGGACTAGAAACAAGCATTCAGCGTTTGGTTGCTGGCTTAGACGGAGTGCGTGCAGCACATCCTGAATTGGATGGCACCATACTTGCACACGAAGCACTTCAAGGCCAAGGCGATACAATTGCGGCATTGGAAACCTTAGTTGCTGGAATTGCACTGGATGCTGACCATGAAACAAGTCCACTATTGGCACCAGGTCCTGCAAGACTTGCTGTTTCTCTACTCGAAGTAATCGATGATATGGATTATCTATCAGCACCAGACTCTAGGCGAATCGCCTTAATCGCACTTGAAAGCGGTAGGCTCTCTAGAGCTAGAGATTTGTTACTACAATCTCATGCATCGGTTCCAGGAGATGATGTCACACTTCGAATTTTGGAGCACACAGCAATTCTATCCGGCGACATTTACGAGCGCCGTAAGTGGTTGGAAGAGCGTCTTGCTCTAAGGCCGGACGAACCTGAACTATTGCGAGCACACGCCCATCTGCTTGCAACTATGGGGGATGAAGACGCTCACAAGGACATCATGCGTTTGGAAGCATTGGGAGTCGACACTCCAGCTGACCGTTCTTTACTATCTGGCCTTAGACAACGAGCAGGTGCTCGCTCAGAGGCCTTGGAGGCCATAGAAAGCGCTCTTGAAGAAGATCCATCTCGTTCTGATGATTGGTGTGCAAGAGGAGAGATTCTCTACGCCCTGGAAGAGAAGGGTAAGGCCCTAGAAAGCGTCGACAGATGCTTGGAGTTGGACCGCCAAAACGGTATGGCTTGGGCAATTCGCGCAAAGGTACTTTCAGAAAGCCACGGGCGCTCTTCTGAAGCTCTGAAGGCAGCAATCCATGCAGTTGCATTGGATGCTGGCGGTACTGAATTAATCATGCTGAAATCAGATCTCCTAGAGGCTAGTGGAGAACAAGTCAAATCTGATGAGGCCCTTGAAAAGAGTCTTCAAAAGCACTCTCAAGACGGACATCTACGCGCAGCAATTGCTAGCCGTAGATTATTGCAAGGAAGACACACTGAAGCATGGGACGTACTCAATTCAACACCCGAAGGTGCATTACATCCAGACTTACATGTCGTGACTGGAAGGATGCATTTGGCTAACGCAGACCGTCTAAGGGATGGAACTGGAGACACGGACCAATCCTTACTAGTGGATGCGTCACAATCCTTTGAGGCCGCTCTAGAAATGGATAGAGAATCTGGAATCGCTTGGCTAGGATTGGCTAGAGTTCAGAGATTGCTAGGAAAGTCTGCTGAAGCATCAGAGACGTTGACTAGGGCTCGCAGACTACTCCCAGATGAAGACCCAAGCGCTTCTGCGGAATCCGCACTATTGTGCTTGGACTTGGGCGACTTAGAAGGCGCAACCCAACATATTGACGCAGCCTCGATTAGAGGAGAAGGTGCAATTGTATCCTATGTGCGTGGAAACATTGCAGCTAACCAAGGCCATCTGAAGACAGCTCTGAATTACTTTGATGAAGCGATCGGCACCGACCCTACACATGTACGTGCTCGTTTGAACAGAGCAAGTATCCATATGGCTAGTGGAAATGCACAAGAGGCTCTAGACGACGCTAACACATTGTTAGAATTAGCACCAGGTCTAGCACTCGCTAAACTACGTCGTGCAGAAGCCAATATGATGTTGACAAATTGGGAAGAAGCAAAACAGGATTTAGAATTGATAGTAGAGGATGCACCTCACCATCATCACGCCTTGACCCAATTAGCAGCATGTTACATCTCAATGGAGCGACCAGAAAAAGCAGAAGCTCCTCTCAATGAAGCCCTCCGCCTAATGCCAGAACACACAGAGGCTTGGCACCAGAGGGGTCTGTTGTATCTCGATTGGGGCAGAACTGATGCTGCTCTGAACGACTTTGAAGCAGCGGTCAGATGTGATGGCAGTCACTTAGATGCTAGATTACACATCGCTGCAATTCACCATGAAGCAGGCAGGTTTGTCGAAGCATCAGGGGCTTGGAAAGGAGTCCTTGCAATTGAGCCAGAACATCCAGTAGCACGCCGACGCAGAGAAGAATGCGATATGGCGATAGCCACAATGTGATATGCAATAACCCTCAGGCACTAGTCATGGGATATGAACCTGGAGACGTAGCAAGTGGATTCAATCTGCCTAATGCAAATGGTGGCGGCGAAGTTTCACTCGATGAAGTACTAACTGAAGTTGGAGCAGTAGTTGTATTCGAATGCAACCATTGCCCATATGTTGTTGGAAGTATAAACAGAATCAACAAGGCAGCGGCCAAGGCTGAAGAACTTGGAATGGGATTTGTAGGCATCAATTCAAACGATCCAAACAACTACCCAGAAGACTCCTTTGAAAATATGGTAAAGCGTGCAGACAAAGGAATGCCTTACCCTTATCTTCACGATGAGAGCCAAGAAGTGGCATTAGCATGGGGGGCAAAACGAACTCCTGAGTTTTACTTACTAAATGGAGAAGGAGTTGTAGTCTATCGCGGACGATTGGACAATTCTCCTCGTAACGCTATGGAGGCTACCACTAGAGATCTTGCAGATGCAATGGACTCACTTTCAATGGGGGACTTACCTCCAGTCAACCGCACAGAATCAATCGGTTGCAGCGTGAAGTGGAAACTATGAGTGGCTGCATCCGTCAGTGCGATTGGGACGACAATCAAGTCTGCAGGTCTTGTGGGATAAATTACGCACCTCCAAAACCTCTGCGCCCATTCCACCTAGCATTTCCTGTTGACGATTTAGATGCAGCTAAGAAATTCTACACCGAAGTTTTGGGTTGCACAACAGGTAGAGAGAAACAAGAATCCTGTGTGTTCAAGTTCTATGGTCACCAAATCGTAGCCCACTTGGTTCCAAAAATGCCTGAACTATCTACAAGTCCAGTTGACGGAAAACAAGTTCCCGCAATGCATTTTGGTTTAGTGATGGACTGGGACGATTGGCATCAACTAAAAGCTAAGTTTGAGGCAGATGATGTTGAATTTGTGATTGGGCCTTACACAAGATACGAAGACCAACCGGGCTCACAAGCGACCATGTTCATACGTGATCCTTGTGGAAATCACTTAGAGTTCAAATCCTTCAAAGACGATTCAGCAATCTTTGATTCAGAATGGTAAGCAGGTCTATGTAAGATCATTCTATTCCAGTAAAAACTAGTCTCTTTCGATTTCCTCAAATGTAATCAAATGCGTGAGGGGTATTCGGCGCAAATTATCTCCCCGCTCCAACAAATTTCCCCAAACATAAGCGGGTGTTAATACGGAACCGCAATGGTATTGCAGCATTGTATTCCAAGCATAACGGCCTACATCTCTGCGAAATCTTTCCATTCCCCTTTCATCCACAGTGGAAATAGAGCAACGCAACGCCCAATTTTCTTCATCACCTTCAGCAATAAATCGTACGAAAAACAATCTTTTCCAAGATAATAATTTAGCCTCTTTTTTATCTCTAGCAGGATGTCCGCGCTTCTTTTTTCCAAAATCTATCAAATCATAACGCGGGTTATCTTCTGTAGCTAGAATGTCTCCAGCAACTCCCGTACACGATTTTACTTCTGAAACCGATTTATCATGCTCGATTAAATCTGGGCCCTTTCCACCACTTCTCGATCCAGTTAGTCCAGTCAACAGACTCGTCAAATGCTCTGCCAATTCTCCGAAAATTTTGGGATTTCTTGCTGCACCTGCAAGGTCGCAAAAAACCATTATTTTTCTAAGGTATCCAGCCACACAATTCATGAAAAATTCGTCTGCTAATTTTAGACCGATTTCCTTGCTCCATCTGCCATCTAACAGTTTCAAACTTTTGACTATATTCGTATTCTTAACATCTGGGCATTCTTCAATAGGGGCGAATGAGGTTAGCATTTTGATTGCATCAGGTTCGGTAATTGAAATGCCATTTTCTGGATCCCAATATTTGACTTTGAATTCGTGGTTCTTGTTCTCATGACCAAGCATAATTAGGCGTGTGCCGAGCGAATTGAATCCATCAAAAGCCCTTGAATTAATCCTAGTTCTGATGTGTTGCTCAAAAAATTCAGGCTGATACTGTTTTTTCCCTATTTTGACGTTGCGCTTTTGATCTTTCCACTGACCATCAAGGCTATATTTTGCTATAAAATCTGAACGAATTTGTTCTGTCGCATTAAGTCTAAACACCGCAACAGAAAATCTTCCTCTTGGGTCAATGAAGATTTGCACCAGTACTGGTTTTCCATCCCACAAATCCAAGAATTCTTCGAACGTCCCTTCTCCCAAGTTGAAGGCTGTTCTCTCCTTTGTCAACCACCAATAATATTCTTCACCCGATTCAACCATCTCATCCAGTTCCCCTGGTTTGATTGTGCAGTGTGTGTAATCTTTGTCTTCTGGATCATCAGACTTGAATCGGATATACAAGACATCGCCGTCGATGTGGATACAAGGTCTGCCTCCGTTGGACCCTCGGGTTCGTAGAATTAATTCATCACCAACCAATTTACCTGCGTGTTCCCTTAATCGCTGAACAGTACATCCTGAATTGTCTGTAAATGTCCATTGTAATCCTTTGAAATCAGGATAGGCTGTACCTTCAAACAAGTGAGGGCATTGTTGTTTTGCGTTCTCAATTTTCAACGCTTTGTACTTGCTTTTTGATTCAACAGGGGATTGAACAATTGTTCCCTTGACAATAAAATCTATTGGAGAAGGCGTTCGATTCGATGTTTTGACTTCTGTACCGTCTCTCAAATCTCCAACGGTTTTCTCTCCACTATCTTCCTTTCTGACACTTTTCCCCAATCTATTCCTTCCAGGAGTTCCAACAACCAAAGACGCCACAATTTCACCGATGTGGTCGGCACCAAATTGGGAAGAGATGCCGGTGTATTCTCTGTAGTGAGCCAATGACCTATACTGGCCAATAACTAGACTTAGTAACTCCTCGACTGCTTTTTGACGCGCTCGGCCATCCATGCCCTCAAGCGCAGCGTATCTAGACATGGTCTTCCATCGGCAGTAGGACCAATATAAACACCCCGCAATCAATAACAGAGCTAGTAGGGGTAGCAAAGAAATATCTAACACAATTATGCTTAGAGTTCACTTCTATTTGGAGGCATCGAAATGCAATCATTAATATCTATCGGGTGTTTCAGGTATGTATGGCCGATGACGAGACCCGCCTTGAGGATGAGTTGTGGAAACTCTGTAACAAACTTCGCCCCAAAATGGAGGCTGCAGAATACAAACACGTCATCCTCCGAATCTATTCCTTGTATGCATTAACCGACATCTACCACAATAAACCCAAAAGAGATGTAAAAATGCCCGATGGCACTTTGTGGGAAAATGTGTATGAAAATGTGATTAAAAAATCAGAAGAAGAAGCTAATCTAGAAAAAAGCGAGGACGATGAGGACTTGTATGTGACTGGAAAATACCTAGACGGTATCATGAAAAAAATTGCAGACCAAAACGATCGTATTAGGGGCTGCTTTCCGCCTGTTTTCACACGCCTTCGAGTCGACGGAGGAACTCTGAAATCCCTTATGGCAGGATTCAATAATTCATTCGCAAACAAGGACCCTGGGTTAATATACCAATTTTTGCTAAAGAAATTCGCTGAAGCAGAAGGGCGTGGAGGAGGAGAATTTTTCACCCCAGAGTGTATTTTAGATTTGATGGTTAGAATTTTGGATTTTGGAGAAGATGATGTGATTTATGAGCCCTGTTTCGGAGCAGGGAGCATGATTGTTGCTTGTCATAAGCACGCAATGAAAAAGTCCAACACAGACAACCAAGTGATTCAGTTCTATGGCCAAGAAGCCAATGCAACCAATTACCAGATTGGTAAAGTTCACCTATTTCTCGAAGGAATTGAGGCCGACCTACGTCTTGGAGATACATTGAATCAGGACGCTTTCAAAGACAATCCTCGTGCAACGGGGGCGATCGCAAATCCTCCATTCAATCTCAAAAACTGGGCCGAACCTCGTTTATTGGCCATTGATGAAGACGGCAATCCATTAGACAACAGATGGTCTTGGGGTATGCCGCCAGAAGGAAATGCTAATTTTGCTTGGATGCAATTAATCAACCATCAAGTTGCTGAAGGCGAAAAGAAATCTAATGGCGTTGTATTTTCTAACGGGACCCTCACAAATAGAGATGCTGATTCCATACGAAAGAAAATGGTAGGAGAGGCGGTTCCAGGCCTAATCATTACATTGCCAACAAAATTATTCACAAATACTCCGATACCTTCAGTGATTTGGTTTAACAGAGGAAAATCAGAACTGAGAAAAAATCAGACCCTATTCATCGATTGTCGCCGTAAGGGTAGAATGAAGAAAGGCTCTCGCGTACAGAGTGAACTATTGGATGAAGAAATCGATGAGATTGTAGATGTCTGGGAGATTTGGACTGGAAAGAAAGAGGGCAAATATACAGACATTCCTGGTTTCTGTAAATCTGCAACTATATCTGAAATCGAAATGAAAGAGTTTTTGATGACGCCGGGCAGATATGCAGGGCCGCCACCATTGCCCGAAGACGACGAACCATTTGAAGAAAAGATGGAGCGGCTATTGGGCCAAATAAGCAGGCATTTTACCACATCTGACGAGTTGGAAAAGCAAATTAGAGAATCGATTGGAGGCATGGGATTTGAATTCGAATGAAACGCAGCCTTTGTCATCAATAGCTAACGAGCATCGTAAATCAATAAACCCCAAGACCTTGGGCTCTGATGAATATCTGATGCATTATTCGCTACCATCTTGGAATTCAGGTGAACCAGAAATTGTTATGCCTAACGAAATCTTAAGCAACAAGATTGAACTTCCAGAAACAGAGTGCATATTAGTTTCAAGAATCAATCCTTCTGATCACAAGACATGGAAGGTTCCAGCAAAGGAGGGTCTAATCCGTGTTGCATCTACAGAGTGGGTAGTTCTAACTCCTAAAGCCGCCTCAAAAATCGACTTCATCTTTGCCTGTGTAACCGACATCTCATTTCAATACCAATTAGATTCTCTGAGCAATGGCACATCATCAAGCCACCAAAGAGTGAATCGAACAGATTTCATGAATATTCAAATCCCAAAGTTTGATTCCAAAATCGAGAATAAAATAGGGGTATTTATGGGCGCTATTTATTCGCTGAGGGCTGAGAAAATACAAGGTGCATCCTTACTGCAGGAAACTGCGGAAGTCTTGTTCAATCAATGGATGAATGGGCATTTACCTGCCAGTGTTGGAAAAAACGAAGACATTCAATGGCAATCAACCTCGCTACTTGATTTAGGCCAATTTGTCAATGGCGCTGCCTCCCAAAAATACCCACCAAACCTTAATTCAGAAACAGAAAATTTGCCAGTAGTAAAGATAAGAGAAATGGCTTCGGGACTTGATGATAAAACCAATTGGGCACACAACAGCGCTCCGGAAAAATACCATATTGTGGACGGAGATATTTTGTTTTCTTGGGCAGCTACATTATTGGTCCAGCACTGGCACGGACAAGATGCTTTACTAAATCAACATATTTTCAAAGTCATTCCAGAAAGCGTACCCGAATGGTTCGTATTTCTTACATTAAGGAGAGAGATTAGGATATTTCGGTTCTTGGCTCAAGACGGAGAAACCACAATGGGCCACATCACGAGAAAGCAGTTGAGCGAGCATTTAGTCCGGGTTCCACCAAAGGATATAATGGAAAAAATGACACCACTTATCGAGCCATATTATCTCCAAGGAAAATCCAATATGGCTCAATCGAATTCACTTCTGGAACTTCAACGAACCGTTTTGCCGAAACTGATTTCGGCAAATATTTCATTTGTTTAATCGAAAATTCTTGGCATCAATATATTATCCAAACAATACAGAAGTTCTCATTTCCATGAATTCAACGATATCAATGTCAATATCTTCCCCTTGTCTTTCCATAATGAAATATGGATGACCAGCTCCGGTGTCTATGGGAAACAAATCCAGAAAACTGAGGGCGAACCCTTGACTTCTCCAAGCGTCAATAATTGTCTCCAATCTTCCCCAGTAAGGAACTGTTAGGCAAGCAATAATTTTCGCATTTTCAGTAGCAGATTCAATGATCCAATTTGGCAATTTCCAATTTACAATCTCTAAATCAGGAATAGTTTCTAAGGCAAAACAATTTATGATAATATCCAATTTTTCATCAGCGACTTCGCTGTGTTTATTCAGCATATTTCCACTAAGTAATTTCAAATTCTCAACAGACAATCTATCCTTCCAAAGGTTTGCGACCTCAAGTGATTTTTCAGAAATTTCAATACCTGTAAATGTGGAACTGGGATACTTTTTAGCCCACCATAGCAAGTTATGTGCGGTGTTACTGCCCAAGTCAAGTATATTTTTCCCAGCTTCTAGTTGTCCACATACCCATGCCCCAGAGTCTATAATTCGAGGAAACATCATTTGATTTCGATGCGAAAAAACTGCACTAGACTCATCACCAGTAATGTTATCGTAGATTTCAGCAACATAATTTAATGCGGGTTTTCCGTTTACTTGTGCCATAAAATAGTAGGAGTGGTCGATTGCATCTATTTCACTATCAGTCGGCTCATTCACATCCTTCCAAAGCCCATCCAAAAAATTCGTAAATTCAACACTTAATGACATACTAATAGGATGGTTAAAACATTACTATACAAATATATGTCGACATCGCTCGGTTCGACAAATATATGTCACTCATTGGGTTGTTTAGGCAAAGACGTTTCAGCCAGAGGATCTAATCCAGACAATGATCTCATCCCATTTATCCAACTCAAATTAGCCCATGCGCCGTCAATTGGACCATGGGCTCCCTCACATTTGTACATGCTATCTGGATGTACAGGGCAATGGCGATCATTGGTAAGATACCTCAATTTCTCGTAGTCAGGCCTGATCTTGAATTCATGATCACAAGCGTAACCAAAACCTGTATCATCTCGGTGATGCATTTCTGGTTCTTCGAACTCGATTTTGTTCAAAGCACAAATCTCTTTGAATTTTTTCATCGGAGTGGAGATTTCTGTAACCCAATCAAAATTTTCATCGTGTACATAGAATCCGATGAATAATGCTGCATCTGCGCCAAACATACGGTCGCCATCAGTCCAAATGCCTAGTGAATCCAAATCTGATTTAGCCAACCATTTATCCAATTCCAATAGCCATTCTGAGGTATATCCCTCTTCATCATTTCTTCCTTCGTATTTCATACCAATAAGTTCACAAAGTTTGGGGGCAATTAGTTCTAATTCCCAGCCTATGATAGCGTGCACAACAATTGTATATTGGCGTTCTTTAAAGAGTTAGTTAACAATTATTTCATAGCAAAGAATGTATGTTAGTGTTACACTGAGGAGTTGAGCAGTGACTA
>QQSK01000006.1 GCA_003602415.1 Candidatus Poseidoniales archaeon
CCCTTGCTAGAAGCTACTACTTGCATCCTCCAAATGACAATTAAAATCCAGGAACAGGGTGAAGCCATCCAAAAATATCTTCATCAATTTCGTTCTGAATATTCGTTAGAGCGTCGTACAATTTTTGAGTGGTTTCTCCAGGAGTAACTCCATCACCGTATGTGGCGGTCTTATCACCCAATGTAATCGAGCCAATAGGAGAAATCACTGCGGCGGTTCCACAACAGAATGCTTCTTCAGCACCCATTGCAAATTCAGCATCAACCTTGGTTTCTACGACTTCATACCCCATATGCTTGGCTAGTTGAATTATTGAATCACGTGTAATTCCAGGAAGTATAGTTCCAGTCAATTCAGGTGTGTAAAGAACTCCATCTCTTAGGCAGAAGAAGTTTGCAGCACCAACTTCTTCGATGTAAGTATGCTCTTCAGCATCGAGATAGATTACTTCAGCGTATCCTGCAGCTTTTGCTTTCTTAGATGGCATCATTCCCGGTGCGTAATTTCCAATCGCTTTGACTCCTCCAGAGCCACCAGGAGCGGCACGGTGGTGCTCATCACTGATTAGTAATTTGATACACGACATTCCACCTTTGAAGTAAGGTCCAACCGGTGTTACATAGATCATGAAAGTGTATTCTGGCGCAGGCGCAACTCCAAGAACTGGCCCACTTCCGTTTAGAAGCGGTCTAACATACATCGCACCTTTGCCCATTGGAGGAACCCATCGTGCGTTTTGCTGAACACACTGCTCTACAGCATCGATGAAAATAGATTCAGGAACAGGAGGCATCTTGAGCCTATCAGCACCTCTTTGCATTCTGCGAGCGTTCTCTTCTGGTCTGAATAAAACAACTCTTCCAGCAGCAGTTCTGTATGCCTTCATTCCTTCGAATAATCCTTGTCCGTAATTGATGACTCCTGCAGCTGGGGAAATTGAGATGTTACCATAGGGGCGCATTTCTCCAGGCACCCACGGCTCATCGATTGATGTCTTAGCGATGTACATGAAATCGGTCTCGGTCATCGAGAATGTAAGAGAGTCCCAATCAACCGGTGCTTCGCTCATATTGCCGACCAGAGCGGGGAGGTATTCAATGATTGTGCGAAAATTCTCTGCACATGCACTTTCGACAAGTTGTTGGCCTATTGACTCTCACAGTAGTTCATGCGCTGGAGTGGTGACGTTGCAATCATCACCGGCCGCTATGTTTCAATCGATGATTCTACAGTGATGGAATTGTGGTCACGTGCCCGTTCTGGAGAATCGGTTTTGCTCCGCGTACATGGCGTCAGACCATGGTTTGAAATCACACCTCATGGTAAATGGGTAGATTCTGGCCACACCCCCTCACTTCCTGATTATGAAGAAGTGGTAGAGATATCCGAACCTGAAATGAAATGGACATACTTGGGAATAAAACCTGTATGGAAGATATACGTAACCCAGCCCTTTGTTGTACCAAGGCTAAGAGAGGAGTTGAAAGGTAGGTGGACCATTCTTTCTGGTGATATTCCATTCGTGAATCGATTTTTCTTAGATGGCGATTTTTCTATGCATGTCTCAGTAGATGGAGAGGTAGGACAATCTGAACATCCGGTAGATGTGTGCTTGGATATTACTATGGATGATGTATCTCATTGTGAGCCATTCCCTGCACCGTTCAAGATTTTTTCATTCGACCTTGAAACATCAATAGCTCACGATACCATACTTTGTGCTGCTGCAGTTGTGGAAGATATGGGGACTGGAGAAAGGTCTCATCACACATTTGCTGAAGATGAAGAAACCATACTAAAGCAACTGACATCTCTTATTAGAGATAGTGATCCAGATATTATCACAGGATACAACATTGACAATTTCGACATGGGCCGAATTGTAGACAGAGCCAATTTGGTGTCAAAGAAAAACAAGTCTCTGAAAGCCGAAACTATGGGTTGGGGCCGGGTTACTCTATCCGAAGAAGGCCGGCGTAGAGACACACTATTTCCAACCCGTGGAAATGCTAGAGCGTGGAATGTTGCCGGCAGGTGTGTTATGGATGCCTGGTGGCAAGCACGCCAAGCATTGAGGCCGCAGCGCGAGACATTGAAATTTGTCTCCAGATTACTTTTCCCTGATAATGAGGATATGCAGAAAATAGATGTTGATGCATCAAAAATGGACGAAGAATGGGCCAATCGGCCTGAAGAGGTCTTGGAGTATTGTCTGCGAGACGCAGAATTACCACTGGATATTATGCACAAAATACAAGCCTTCAGAAGAAAAGAAGCGGTTGCTGCAGTTGCAAAAGTTCCTCTAGATACAAGTGCTAACGGTACTACTTCCCAATTGATTGACTCGCTTGTTATTCGTATGGCTGACAGGACAGGAATAGGTGTTCCACTCACAGGTTCTGCCGACAAGAAGGTGGGACAAATCGAGGGTGGTTATGTTCACGATGTTGAGGCAGGACTACATCGCTGGGTTGCAATTCTCGATTTCAAATCGATGTATCCTTCGATAATGATCGGCAAAAATATCTGTTACACAACACGAATAGACGAAGGGAGTACAGACCAACCTTCTTCTGATGAAAAGTTGCATCAGTCTCCCACTGGTGCCAAATTTAGAGATGAAGCAGCACGTAGAGGAATGGTCCCTAAACTGCTTGAAGATTTAATGTCACAAAGAGATGTGCATAAGGCTGGGATGAGAGAATCAGAGGACTCTGCTAAACATTCATATCATGACCAAATGCAGTATGCTGTGAAAATATTGATGAATTCATTTTACGGGGTTTTTGCTAGTGGATTCTATCGCTTTACACACAGACAACTTGGTGAATCTATCACGGCTTGGGCAAGACAGAATATCAAATCAATTATACAAAAATTGGGCGAAGAAGGTCAACACGTCGTTTATTCAGACACAGATTCGATTTTTGTTAAAACTCCAGTAGAAGGCGTTGATAATCCACAACAAGCAATGATAGAATTTGGTCAGAGTACAGCAGAAAGATTCAGTGAAGAGAGTGCCGAACTAGAATTTGAAACCGGCATGTCAGTATTCTTCAGCCACGGTGCAAAGAAGAGATACGTCGGTCAAGTGGTTTGGCCAGAAGAAAAGATGATGATCAAGGGTTATGAAACCCAACGCACAGATTCATTCAGATATTTGACCGATGGAATGAAACAAATCTTCCGCCATGTATTGGCAGATGATTCTGAGGCGGCAATCAACTTAGCAGTAGACACCATTACGGCTGCTAAGAACGGTAAAGTTCCAGTCCGTGAATTGATTATGAGTAAGTCGTGCAAAGGAAGATGGGACAAGAAGAGAGCCTCTTGGGATTTCACACAAGACTATGCTAATCCAGATTCGATGATTCAAGTTCGCGCGGCTCGCGCATTGATTGAGAAAGGCCTACCCTTCACTCCTGGAATGAAAATAGCTTACATTGTAACCAATGCCAAAAACAGGCCGATGGAAATTCAACCTTGGTTAGAGGAGGACCCAGTTACAGAATATGATGGCCAATTCTACGCCGACCGTCTTGCTACCGCTTTTGGAAGGGTTACTGAAGCATTCGGATGGAGTGCTAAAGATTTGCTAGCCGGAAATAGACAAACTTCGTTATTCTCATTCTAATTTTCAACACATCAAGGGCAAGGATTGAATGGTAAAAGGTATCCTCGCCGTAGTGATGAAGCCGATTTTGATGGCCCTGCTGTTCATTTCCGCGAGTTTAGCTGGCTGTTTATCCAGCGAAGAAACGACGTCTTCAGAGATTGAAGCAATCTTCGATTATGAACCCGACAAAAACATTCGAGCAGATATGGATATTGAGTTTGATGCTAGCGCTTCTCTACCCGAAGGCGCCTCTCTAACTTACAAATGGGATTTTGATAGTGACGGCTCATATGACGAAACCGGCAGAACCACCACTTGGTCATATTCAGATGCAGGTACTTACGAAGTAACACTGACAGTATCCGATGGAACATCTTCAGCATCTCAATCACGAGATATTAGGATAATCGACGCTGATGCCGTCGAGCCTGAAGCCGATGCGGGTTCAGATTCTCCGATGACCGACTGTGATGGTGAAAGCCCAACATCTGGAAATTATTACCTCATTTTCATCTGTGAAATGGATAAGAGTACTTCCAGCAAGAGTGTCTTGGCAACTACCACGGTCAACTTAGACGGTTCACAGTCAGAGCCAGGGCCTGGAGATTACATTTCAGAATGGGCTTGGGATTTAGACCTTCTAAGAGATGAAGACGGAGATGGCGATTCAACGAATGATGCAGATCTAACTGGAGAGACAGTAGAATGGAAAGAGGTTTCACCAGGTGAATACAAAATCGCTTTGACAGTTACTAATGGAGAAGGACTTACTTCTACTGATGAAACAGTAGTGTACGTCAATTATGTTGGCAAGTGGAAGGAGTTTGCTATAGGCGGTAACACTTCGAATAGCCCTATTGATATCGATTTCACATTCCCAGCTAATCAAGATCAAGAATCTGGAAACACAATTCGTAAAGCGGTTGGGGAATTGGTTTATGCAAAAGAAGATTCAGATTGTACAGACGTAATTCCAGGAGAAGGAAACAACTGCCGTGTCAAACTTGACTTGTATGGCTTCAACGAAACCGATGAAGAAGCTGCCAACACCAGTGCTACAGGAGTAGATCAAAGGAGTAGTGGAGATTGTGATTCAGATACAGACTGTGTTTGGTTGCAATTTACAGGCTCTTACCACTTTGCAGAAAGTCAGTGGAAGGATGGTGAATGGACCATGACTATTAGAAATGAAATGGTAAATGATTTGGAAGTAGAATCTCTTACCATTCGTCTAACCTACAAATGATGAACTCGTGACCATTCTTTGGTTGCCTGTGTGTCGTTTCCTGAGTAATTCCGCGTCGCGGTCTTCAAATAGGGGAGGAATGTCGGCAAGTTGCTAAAGGAGAGAGCAATATGGGATCTCAATGGGAAGATAAGAGTAAACCACACCGCAATATTGTGTTTATCGGACACGTTGACCACGGCAAGTCTACAACAGTAGGTCGTCTACTTCTAGACTCTGGTCACATCGAGGAACACGTTATCGAGAAGAACGAAAAACTAGCCGCTGAAGCGGGCAAGGCCGGATTCGGACTTGCTTACGTTATGGACGGTCTGAAAGAAGAGCGCGAGCGCGGTATCACAATCGATGTCGCACACAAGGAATTCTTTACACCAAAGTACTACTGGACTATCATCGATGCTCCAGGTCACCGCGACTTCGTAAAGAACATGATTACCGGAGCAAGCCAAGCAGATACAGCTGTACTACTTTGTGCTGCTAACGACGGTGTCAATGCGCAAACAAAGGAACACGCATTCCTTGCTAAGGTATTGGGTGTTGCTGAGTTGATCATCCACGTCAACAAGATGGATATTTCCGGTGTTGACTGGTCTGAAGACAAGTACAAGGCAGCATGCGCTGAAGTTACCGGCCTACTGAAGGTCGCTGGATTCGGCAGCCAACTTGACCGCATTCCAATGATTCCAGCGTCCAGCCTTAACGGAGACAACGTCTTCGAGAAGTCTGACAAGTGCCCATGGTACTCTGGACCAACACTATTCGATGCAATCGATGCAGCGCAAATGCCAAACAAGCCAATCGATAAGCCACTTCGCCTACCAATTCAAGATGTCTACAAGATTTCTGGAATTGGTACTGTACCAGTCGGTAAGATTGAGACAGGAACTCTGAACGTTGGTAAGACTGTAGTCTTCAACCCATCTCAGAAGTCCGCTGAAGTCAAGTCTATCGAGATGCACCACACAATGGTACCTAAGGCTGAACCAGGAGACAACGTTGGATTCAACGTTCGTGGACTAGCAGCAGTAGATATCCGCCGTGGTGACGTTGCAGGATATTCAGACAGTGAGCCAACCTTCGTTCGCCACGATGAAACATTCGTCGGACAGATTCAGTTGATGGATATTCCAAAGGCTGTATCAATTGGTTACACACCTGTATTCCACGCACACACCGCTCAGGTCGCTGTGCGATTCCAGGAACTACTTGAGAAGACTAACAAGGCAGGAAAGGAAGCTAACCCTAGTTTCTTGAAGACCGGTGACGCATGTCTGATCCGCTTCCAGCCTACAAAGCCAATGGCAATCGAGCAAATGGACACATTCCCTGAATTGTCCCGCTTCGCTATTCGTGACATGGGTAAGACCGTCGCTGCTGGCGTCTGCCTAAAGATCGAGAAGAAGTGAGTTTGAGATCCGACTGGACTACGATCCGAATGGAAGAGAGGTGAAATCATGGCAGCAGTGACCATCATCAAACTAACTGGCGAGAACCATAGAGATATCGATGCGGTTGCATCTCAGATTAAGACAATCTGTGATAACGGCGGCATCAGCCTACGTGGACCGATTCCACTACCAACACGACGCCTTGTTGTACCTGTACGCAAAGCTCCAGATGGTGAAGGAAGCGAAACCTACGATCACTGGGAGATGCGCATTCACAAGCGTCTTCTAGAGATGGACATCTCAACTGGCAAGGACGAAAGCGCCCTAAGACAGGTCGCTAGAATTCCAATTCCAGACACCGTGAGCATCGAACTGTCGATGCGCTCGATGAACTGAAACTGACAATAGTCAGGGGGCGCATAGCGCCTAACCTCGATGAGTGGACGGTGAGTCTAGTTCTAAGAGAACTAACTCTCCAATGACTTGCCGTCTACTCATCAAAACTTCTTTTTCATTTTCAATTCGATTACCTTGATGATAATCAAAGGGACGCGATTTCAGCAACCCCTGAGTCTACCAAATAATTAGCAGTCATTTGGTCAAGGAATAATACATCACCTGCGCCCAGAGAAATTTCTCCATCGACGGTAATAATTGGTTCATCAAGCGTTTGAAGAACTCGAATTCTAAGTAAATCATTATCGATAATTTCAGTATCGACTACTTCAACTTCTTCTGGTTCACTTGCAGCCGCAGCATCAGCTTCTGCCCAGGCATCGAAATCCATTTCTTCCTTTTTCTTAGAAGGGGCTAATTCCATTGCTGCAGCATGATTTGTTTTTTCTGAAGTAACTGCGGTTGGTGTTTCGCTGATCGGCTGTGTTCCCGCCAATTCGGGAAATTCATCAGTTTTGGCGAGTATTTCTTCCTCATCAATTTCCAATTCAGGTAGAGGCTCTGATTTATCTTCCAAAGCGATTGTAGGAGGGCCTTGTCCAGTCAAGCCTCCATTGTCTTCCACAAATGAATCTAGTTGTGTAGTTCCAGCAGCTAATGTTAGCGATTGCGATAATTCTTCAACAGCCAATCCTAATTGCATCCCATTCCAATTGATACTTTGTTTGAATTTATTCAATAGTTCAGTAGCATTGGTGTAAAATTCTCTTTCAGCAGGGTCATGTCTCGACCAATCAAGGTTTGCCAAATCCTGTCCTTGTGTTCCGCCTTCTGTTCTCAAAGCCATACTGGCAGAGTGCTGCACCATTGCCACAACCCGCTTCCTTGCTAGTTCGGAAGCCGTTCTTCGAATGTTTGCTTGACGCTTCTGCATTGTTTGTAATTTCAATGATGGACCTACATTTCGATAGATGTCGTGAATCTCCATTTCGATTGTGTCCAGCAACTGGCCAACCTTGTCCCAGAAGTCATTACGAGGCAGAGGCATTGGTACACTCCTTCCTACTTGCTGTCTCAGAGTAGAGAATAGCTGTTCCTCAACTTCCTTGGCTTGAGACGGGTTGAGGAAGGTCCGTTCTGCCATGCTTCTCTCCGTGGCGCGGGCCACCTATCAACCCTTCAATGGAAATCACCGAACAAATAGGACGAAGGTTCAAACCTACAGACTCTGGGTTCACCTTGGTGAACCCAATCAGACAAGCCGCCCTTCTTGTAATTTTGATGTTGCTCACACCGTGGGCTTCAGCAGATATTTCAACTTGGGAAGGACCTACTAGTTCACCAGATGATGCAGGAATAAATCCTTCAAATTCTACATATGACGGATTTAGCATTCCAACAAATGCTACAATTACTGGTTCAGAGTTTAATGTAGCTCCGAAATGGATGCCAGCACAAGATAATGGATCATTATGGGCCGCATCATCAATCGGTGGATTTTCTTCAGGTGAAGCAAATGGGACATCTTATCTCACATCTAATGGAGATTTGACATTGGCCCCAATCTCGACATATGGGGAGATGACCGATTTTGAAACCAGCGACCCTCAATTTGGTACGTGGTCTACTCAAGGCGACGATTTTTGGATGCCAGTAAATCTTTCTTTAGTCACATATGGGCCTGAAAATGCAACATCTGGTGATATTGCAGCAGGCACCAATGGCTCAATTATACCAGGTTCTTCAGGATATGTTCGTTCACAATTTTGGCCTGTACCAAATGTTGTCAGATACTTCAATCTCACATTCGATAGATGGAATTCTTTCGATACTGATGATGTCGCCGAGTTGCAATACTCGATAGACAGTGGACAAAATTGGCAAATGCTAGACAACTGGTCAGGAGTAACTTCAGATTGGGTTAGTGAGGCATATTCCTTGGATAACTTGACTCAAAATGCCACAGATATTGGCTTTAGATTCTATGTTGGCACTTCTATCAATTCATCAAATGACATTGGTTTGTTTGTGGATTCCTTCAATATATCTAACCAAGGAGAACCGGTTCGTTCATGGTTCCACGGCAATATTAGCGGCCAGTATTCACCAAATGCCGATGGTACTCTGATAGTACCTGTCGATTTATCAGGACTTACTGCACCTTTGGAATTCAGTTATTGGGCGAATTGGGACATTCAAGGAGGCAATTATGACAATTTGGTAGTTATGATTTCTCAAGATAATGGGTCCACATGGACAATAATGAGTCCACTTCCGGGGGTGCCCGGTCAAGGAATACCATCAGCAGGTTCTGCTTTCACCCAACAATCCTTCGGCTGGAGAGAATTGCTTCATCCATTCCCATCATGGGCTGCTAACCATGTTAATGCTGCAAATACTCTTCTCAAATTCAGAGTAACGACAGATGGCTCATTCAATTATGGAGGTAGTGGAGTTGATGGTTGGGAAGGAATCATGATCGATGATCTGAAAGTGATGTCTGCAGTTGGCTCCCCGTCAATGCAAACAAGATTGCTTCAAAACTTTACAAGCAATTCTTCTCAATATCTAGTTTCAGTTCAAGGATATGCCAATGATTGGGAGTACATTGACTGGGAAGGCCATAATGGCCCTTGGGCAGATTCAGATTCATTCGAGGTGGTCCAAGGGCTACCTTCTGGATGGCGAATCAATCACATTAGAGGCGCATCAACATGGGAAAGAGGCGCAATCGACAATAGTAACGGGTTTGGACCTAATTCTACAGTTTGGCCAAGCGGAGTCAAAGGTATGGGAATCAATTTGGATGATGAATACACCAATCATGTGTATACACATCTGATTTCACCGGTTTACAAAATTCCAACCGGTGCTACAGCACGTCTAACATTCAATCACTGGATTTGTACTGAGGCGGCGTGGGACGGTGGCTCGGTTTACACCTCGGTAGACGACGGCATCACTTGGCAACCGTTTGGACAGAACATTACCGGATTCTACGAAAGAATATCACAGGTCAATACCAATTCTCCATTCTTCGGTCTTGGCATATTTGATGGTTCTACTGTACCCAACGGCTGTGGTACAGCGAATTCTAATCACACATTTTCTAGAGTTAGTGGAGATATTTCAGATTTAGCAGGCAACGATGTCAGAATACGATTCTCATTTTTCTCTGACACATTCGTAGAAGAAGATGGTTGGTATATTGACGATGCAGGTATTGTGATAGATCGTTTCAGCCCCAATGGAACCTGGGTAAGTCCGCTAATTACTGCAGATTCAGCAGGCTGGGCGCGATTAACAGCACTTTATGAGTCGCCGTTGGGAACAAATATCTCAATCGATGTATTAGATGTAAATGGCGAGATAATCGAAGGTCACGAAAACAGAACTCTTCCCTTCGATTTAGATATAGCAACATGGGAGTATCCACAAATCAAATTCAGGGCTAAATTCACAACAGATAATGAAACATTAACCCCCAGAATTAAGATATTACACCATGGAATAACTGAATATTTCAACCACGAAATTTTGAAGAGAATCGACCCAAATACGCCCGATTGGGTATTCGACCCGAATGTCTCATCGCCTCTTGGTGCACAATACAATCTGTTGATTCAATTGCCACATTGGCGCCCATTCAGCGAGATAGATGTTGAATGCGAGGGTAATATTTCTGTGACCATAAACTCGATTCCAGATAGAATCCCTACTCTAAATACCGGATACCCAACTTCAACCGGTACTCAAAATAGCGTTGTTTTAGATTCTAAAGAATGCGGAGAAAGGTTAGTCAATACATTTGGCCCAGCTCGAGCAATGACATTCGAATTGGTAATTGAAGCGGGCGAAGAATTTGAATGGATAAAATTAGAACCAGCAACTTTGCTCGCTCCAATTAATCCATCAATCGATTTAGGAGATGATGGAATTATTGATTGGATGTGGAATGGTACTTTCCATCACACCAATGAATTATATTCTCTAGAGATCGATGGGTTATCAGTACCAATTTCTGAAAACAGAGGGTTTGAAATTAATTATTCTGAGAGTCTCAACTTTTCAATATTGTTACCTTCTCGTAATCTGTCAACACAGTCTTGGGGTTGTGGACTTAATTTCCTGTGTTACAATGGCGGAATAAATTACCAAACGAATAATTCTCAATATCCAATAATGGATGAAACACATTTCTGGTTGAACAAGTCTGGTATCACTCATCACATGACTGAATATCAGTTCAAATTTACAACCAACCAATTAACGTCATTCAAACTACATTCGATTAACTACTATTCTGGATTTACTCATTCGATTATTATCAATACATCATTGGCCGAATTATTTGTTGAAAATCAAGACCAGACTTCGACTCTGCCCGTCACAATCTCATCACAACGAGGTGGCATTATTTTTGATGGTGAAATTTCCCACGAGAAGTCAATTGTAGATTCTTGGGTTTCTTTACCAACCCAGACTTTCATACCAGGACTAATTCAAACAGCAGTTTCAAGCCATCAAGTATTAGCAGGAACTCCAGATTTGGAGTCCATCAATGTAAAAATTTCATCTAGCCTAGATATTGAAGACACATTTGTTGAGGTGACTGTTGATAATTTAGAATCAGGTGGAAGATTTATTCAAAATTCAGGAGCAGGAATTATTGTCTTAGATTCAAATAATTGTTCATGGGATGGAATGAATGTAACATGGTCTCTTGAATCGAATTGGCTGCTAGATGATTATTCGCGATTGTATTGGTTCGTTTCTGGAACAAACTTGGAAGGTTTGTCTTTGGGTCCATTGATGGGAACTTCAGGTACTGCTCAATATGCGGCTTCTACAAACGATCTAGAAGTTGTTTCCTTCAAAGCATGGTCTTCGAATAGGGCATTGCATGATATGGGCAATCCATTATGGCCGCTGAATGTGAAAGGTGGGGAAGAAATAACCGTTGAAGGAAAGGTTAGATTTTCCGGACTAAATGGAAATAATCCACTACCAGAGGATGTTGATGTTGTAATAGAAATTCAAGGACAAGAAACAATTACAAATTCAACTACATCCATCGATTCATCAGGCAATTTCAACACGACATTACTCGTTCCATCATCTGGCTTAACCAGTGGCGAGGAAGTCAAAATCAAACCTCTTCTACAAAATATTGGCTCTGAGGAAACCACCACTGCTCTAGACGTTACTTCAACCTATCAAAGTACAAATATCGTCTTAGACATGAACAATTCCCAAGTCGTTTCCCTAGAGATTAACGCCCCCGGTGGTAACCAACCTGCAGATGGGCATATTTGGCATCCCGGCCAAGACATTCCTTTGCAGTTGCATGTTATTGATGACAACGGACTACCCTCAAAGATGGAGTTATTCTACAATAGAAGTGGTCGGAATTGGGAATCAATCGAGTTCCTAACGCCAGTTGGCTCAACTTCCGCAATCATTGACCTACCACTAATTGATGAAGCATCAGTACCTCTTCCCAATGAAGAAATTGGATGGCTAGATGTTTACATTCAGGGATTCGATTTGGCTGGAAATATATTGGAGGGTGGCGGAAGTGCCCAAGACCCATACGCTACAATTCATGTTCAACCGCGATATTCAACTTGGATTAATGGTGAATCAATTGCGCTTGATCGTTATGAGGGACAATTGTTGCCTGGAAATACGCATAAATTCAACTTCACAATTTCAGATGATAATGGACTCGAATCGATAGATAGGATAAGTCTTGACCTTTCAAAGAACCAAGATTTCTGTGACATTGATTGGATTCCTTGGAGTGGACAAGTCATCAATGACGCAGGATGTTTCATCAAACCCCCTCGAGTAGAAGCTGTTCAAAGATGGCAAGCAAATACTTGGGATGTAACAGTATATTTCGAATTGCGATGGGATTTAGTTGAAGATGTTCAAGATCAAGAAAACGTCCCTTCACTAAGGCTCTGGGATGAAAATGCTCCTTTGGGCGCTGGTTTCACATCGATAAACCTCTACTCGTGGACGATTCATAGCGGTATTGAATTGGAAATCATCGATGCAGTGGATAAAGTGGCTCCACTTGGTGAATTCATTGACGGAATCATGTATATTCATGGACAAGATATTGTCGATATAGAGGTTGTAGCTTACCATATGGGCACCGATATTCCCGCCCATAATCTACCATTTACAACCTCATTTGTATTGGACATAATCGGAAATAATGCATCTACTCAACAAGTAAATTCCTTCAATAGCGACGGTCAATCCATCATTAGAATCGTATTTGATTCAGCGTTGTATGGCACTCAAATCAAACTCTTGGTCAATTTAGATGAAATTTCTGGACACAATTCAACTGGAAATTCGATAGATGTATTGATAGATGAATCATCACCCACAATCTTGGTTTCTAGTGGTTATCTGGTTAGCGTTGACTCTGATGAATTGAGCAATGTGCCCGTTCAAGTTACAATGCTTGACGACCAAGGGCTGACCTCAAATTCAATCCTCATGCATTGGATGTTTATTCATCAAGGAAGAATTGTTGAGCAATCTCAAGGTAGTGCAGAAATTCCAGTACAATTCCAGAGTGTAAGGTCAAATCTTTATTCAGCGATAGTCGATATGAACACCTCCTCAGAGTTACAAAAAGGCGACTCAATCATAGTTTGGTTTTCAGGTAGCGATGCGGCAGGCAGAGCGATTATTGGAACTGGAACAAGTGAGGTTGAACCAATCAGCACGATAGTTCGCTGGATTGCATACGAACCTACACTTTCTGAAATTGTCACAACACCTTACCGTCCAAGTATAGGCGACATCATAATTATACAATGTCAAATTGTAAATCCAGGTGTCTTAGATGGCAACTCTAGTCTAGTATTGTATGATGGTGATGGTAGAGTCTTAGATATGGTAGAGTTTAATCTATCATCTGAAATGATTCTGATTCATACATTCGAAGTTGAAGCATGGAAGATCGGTGATTTAGGTCTCAATGTACAACTGGATACTCAGAATAATGTCCCAGTCCCTATATCCAATGTTCAATCTAGGACTGATGATTCTACAAATTCACAAACAGTACTACTGGGTCTTGCCAGTTTGTCGGTATTTATTGCAGCATTATTGCTGATTTTTGCAAATAATAGACGTAATGAAAACCTTGCTTTCGATGAGGAAGAATGATGTTTGATGAACTCGGCGGGGGGGTTGAAGCCGGAGTACCCGAGTGGTCAAAGGGGGCGCACTCAAGATGCGCTGCGAAATGCTTCGTAGGTTCAAATCCTACCTCCGGCATCGACTTAGTAAAGCGTTTATTCTAGAATTGCATCCACTAGTGGTTGGAAGGTTTCACCATGTGGAAACGGCGATAAAACATCTGCAATCGCAGCTAATTCTTCGAAACTACCTCCTACTGCAACAGTGTGTCCAACATACTCAAACATCGATATGTCGTTAGGAGCATCTCCAACTGCTAAAATTTCTGAAGCATCAAGCCCAATTTTTGCTAATGCAACAGCCAAACCTTCTCCCTTTGAGAGATGAGGTTCCATCAAATGAATGGCAAAACCTGTACGGATAACAGATAGATCGGAATACTCACTGTTAGAGATAATTTCGTTAATAGCATTCAAATCTTCGTCAGGAAAAAGACACCATTCGGATTCTCTCCAAGCATTTGTTGTAATTCCTTGGGAATCTAAACCCAATTTTTTACCCACCATTTCTGCAGCCATTTTGGCTCGCCCGCCATCTGCCCTAACAATTGGGTCTCCCCATTCAGGGTGCCAGACTACTCCTCCATTTTCGCAGACCATCGGGCCACTTGCTCCAATGAATCTCCATAATCCATATGTTATTCCTCTAACATTTCCTGTTGCTAAAATTACGGGTATTCCTGCCTCTTCCAATCGACGTAAAGCAGCTATGGCTCCGAGATGTATTTTCTTATTTGAATCAGTGATTGTACCGTCGATGTCAACAGCCACAGCCTTTGGCTTCCAACCCTCTGGTAACCACTGCATGATGACTCCTAGAAGCCGTTATTGAATACGCTTACGATGCGAGCATTCTTGATGGATGAATACTCGCACAGTATTGTGCAGGGAGACTCTGAAGAATTCCTGTCCTTAGAGGACAATGATTTGCCTGTACTCGAGGCTGAATCAAATTCACAACAGCCAAAGAAATCTAAACATTCATCAGAATCTGCTACTATTGATGCGGAAATAATTGACATGACCGTATTGGGAGAATATGCAGGCATTCACAGTGTTAGTTGGCCAATTCAAGATATGGATTGTCCCCATTGTGCATCTGTAGCAATGAGCGCATTAAACCGTTTAACACAAGTGAATGAATCAATAGTTAGTGCTACTGATGGTACTGTGAAAATTGATATCGATCTTGAGAAAGGTAGTGTTGCTCAAGCATCGGCAATTTTACGTTCCTTAGGAAATGCACCAGATATGCCTTTTATGCAATTATCTGGTGTTGAATCTGCGACTGTTGCAGCTAGACATTCAGTGCCAGTAAAACGCCTTCCAAGAATTTTCAAACGGCAACCAGGAGTATTAGATTGTGAACTTGATTGGGATGGTAATATCCTATTGCAATTGACTCCTGAACCAACCAATGAATTACGGGTTGCTATGGAAAATGCTCTCAAACAAGTCATTGGAGGACCATATAAATTGGTTGAAGCATCAAAAACAAGAATAACTTCTGAGCAATGGAGAATGATAGGTTCTGGTTTTGCATTCATAATGCTAGTTTTGGTGTTCATCTCAGATGCGCTTGATTTGAGCCCATGGGTTATTGGAGGCTTTGGTTTAGCCGGAGTTTCACTTGGCGGAATCAAAATGTTCTCACAGGCGTGGGCTTCGGTGAAAAATAGACAGTTAGGTTTCCAGGTTTTGACATCATTAGCGGTTATTGGTGCATCTTATCTTCAAGCATGGGAAGAAGCATTGATGGTACTAGTTTTGGTATCCTGGACTGAACATATGGAAGGTGAGGCTCTGATTAAGGCAAGAAAGGCCATGCAGGGAGGTTTAGATCGTTTACCTAGAACTGCACGCAGAGTGTCTAAAAAAATCAGAGGTAATTTCTCTTTAGTTTCCACTCCTATGTCTATGTCCCCTACCAATCAAAATATTCCTGAAGAGGAAGAGATACCTATTGGTTTGGTGATGACAGGAGATCATTTAGAGATCAGGAGTGGAGAATTGATTCCTGCAGATGGGAAAATTATTTCTGGAACAGGATCTGTCAACAGAGCACCACTTACTGGAGAATCAGTTCCAGTAGATGTTGCTAATGGAGATGAATTGCAAGCAGGGCTTACTCTATCTCGGGGCCCGGTAACTATTGAAGTTACAGCGGTTGGTGAAGATACGAGATTATCTGGACTAATCGACAAGGTCCATACCTTCAGAGAAAAGCCTACTAGACTTCAAGGCGCACTTGAAAGTTTCACAGCCATTTGGGTACCAGTGGTTTTGGTTGGCGCTTTCCTGGCATGGATTGTTCAACCTAATGCTGATTGGAAAATAATCCTATTACTGTGGGTAGTTGCCTGCCCCTGCGCTCTTCTTTTGGCTTCACCCGTCCCTCATGCTGCTAGTATATCTCAAGCCGCCAAATCTGGAGCCATTGCAAGAGGAGGAGATGTTCTTGAATCCTTGTCGAAGGTCAATTTAGTACTATTAGACAAGACAGGTACCTTGACTTCAGGAAAACCGCGCATCGGTGAAATGACATTGGCCAAAGGTCGTAGAAAAGACTCAGCCATTGCATTGGCAGCCGGATTGGAACAATCCTCAAACCACCCGTATGCTCAGGCAATCATCGCTTTAGCCGAAAAAGAATCTATTCAACCCACTAAGTTAACCAATATCTCAGATGGTGAGAAAGGAGTCTTCGCAAACATGAAGGGTGCAGACGTGGCATTTGTAAGAGCCGAGAAATCGATGGTTACTGGTAAATTACTGACGGCCTTGGAATCTGCACTAAAAGAAGGTCATGGAGCAAGTTTGTTGCTAAAAGAGAGCAAGCCTGTTGCTCTGTTTACATTTATTCACGACGATATTAGAGACGGAACTGACGAATTGGTCAAATCACTTTACGAGCAAGGGTTGAATGTGGAGATATTGTCTGGTGACAATCAGGACGCAGTAAATGCTCTCGCTAAAAGAATAGGTTTGCAAGAGAATGCAGCAAGGGGTGAAATGACTCCTGAAGGCAAGGTAAATTGGGTCCAAGAACGATCTAAAACTCACATTACGATGATGGTTGGAGACGGATTCAACGATGCTGCCGCAATGGCTGCTGCAGATGTTGGTATTGCAATCGGTACTGGCGAATCAGCCAACTTAGAGGCTGCAGATGTTTTGATTCCAGGTGATGACCCAAGATTAATTTCCGATTTGGTAAAACTCTCCAAGCGAACCCATTCGGTTCTTGTATGGAATATCGGATATTCCGTGGCCATAACCCTAGCTCTTGTTTACGGAGTATTGGCGGGCTTGTATGACAACCTCGCCTTTGGAGTACTGATTCACGAATTAAGTGTAATCGGTGTAATCATCAACGGTGCTAGATTATCTGGTAGTGGAGGAACTATCAAACTGTTAGCCGATATTGGAAAATCACTATGGACAGGAACGGTTGATTCTTACAAGGAACTATTCTCACCAGTATAGGTATTTTGAACGCTACCTTCAAGCCTCATGAGCATCAGGCAGTCACAACGGTGGTATTAGATGGGTAGAATTCATGCAGACCCGGTGAGCACTTCTTTGATGCATCCTACTCGAAGAGCCCTTTACGTTGCCCTTTTAGACGCAGATGAGTACACAACTGTACAATTGCAAGAAATCGTTGGCGTAGATAGGTACAACCTTTATCATCATCTCAAAAAATTAGAATCATTAGGTCTTGTAATGAACCACCGGGACCAAGGGAGAACACGATGGTGGTGTGTAATCGACAGAGTACCTCTGCCGAGCGACGGCTCCTCTCAGTCTGTTGACAATTCCTTGGGCTCAATCGATCTGTCGAATCCTAGAGTTCAAGCAGCAGCTAGAACAATGCTTAGAGAACTTGCACAATTATCAGGCTCAAATCTGAACATCGATTCATCGACCATTGAGAGTCTGGAAATCATAGGAAGAAGAAATTGATTCGTGATAGAAATCATCAATGATGAAGGGTTGGGAGAAAACATGTCGGATGAGGAGACCCCTGGTATTGAATCCAGAATCGGAGCACCTGATCTCTCGTGCCCAAAATGCAACAATCTTCTACCAAACGGATTGGGAATCATAACTTGTTCGATGTGTAAATCAGAAGTAAAGGTCGAACACGAAGGCACTAGAAGGAAATGGCGCGAGGAAAAAATTAGTTGTCCCGAATGTTCGAAAGTCCTGATTTGTGGTGTTGGTAAAAGGCCTGCAAATCTACAATGCGCCTCATGTCAAACGCACTTTGTTCTGAAGCCTCTCCGTCCTAAAGTTGAGATTTCATGTCCGTCTTGCGAAAGGAAATTACGAATGAACAAGCGCCCTGGAGAAAGGGAAATATCTTGTCCTGCCTGCGAAGCAGAATTCAAGATTAAATTCTGAGGGATTTCATGAAAACGACGTACAGAATGATGGGTCTGGCAGATTACATCACTATTGTCAATGGGCTATTAGGTACTCTCGCAATATTTTTCCTTTTGTTAGCGGTCGACGATATGTCAAAACCGTACACAGAAGGAGGGGTACTGACTGACTATATCTGGGCCGCAATGCTTTGTATCCTCCTCTCAGCTATAGGAGATATCATCGATGGCCCGATTGCTAGAAAGTACTCAAAGAAACAACTTCTAGGGGGGTCTCTGGATATCATGTCAGATTGTATTTCATTCTGCGTAGCTCCAGCATTGATGGTTTTTGCAATGTTTGGACGATGGGGCGAAGCAACACCGATTTGGACGGTTAGTCTAGCGATTGCGTGCAGTTGGATGATTGCTTGTGGCATGCTTCGTCTCGCTCGATTCCAACATGAGGAGGGTGGCTATGTGCCGTACTTTTACGGCCTTTCTTCGCCTGCTAATGCGATGTTTATCATTTCCGCCGCCGGCCTAATTTGGCTACAACCCTCTTCTGGTTATGGTCCTGATTTGACTACATGGAATTGCGATATTTGTTTTGGAGCGGGGGAGCATCCTTATCTTGATTTCATCATTCTACCAATTATGTTTGTCAGCGGAGGTTTGATGATTTCTGATAGAAAAATGTCTAAACTAAAATCTGGAGTTCCAATGACACTAAGCGTGGTTCAACTCACGTCACTTTTGTTCGCGATACTTCATGCAATGGTACTTACTCACAAAGAAGATGCAGCGATTGATTTATCCGGCACATCATTTACAATGTTCTTGTTTGGAATTTCACTGGTTCTTGTTATGGTGTATATTGTCTCAGGACCTCGTTTAGTCTCTAGTGCTGAACCGTCAGGCGAACAAGAGTAATGGCGAGTGCGGATGGTCGTATAAATCGCCTCGCGACAGAGGTTGACTATCGCGCCCCTTATCTATCAGGAGAAGTGGATGAGCAATTGGATGGGGATCCAATGAGTTCTAGCGAAAGCAAGTCAGGAGTGAAAAGTAGTCTTAGGAGAGGTGGCGATTCTAGCCAGATGGACCTCTCAATGTTACGTGCTCAATTTACATCTACTCCATCCCCATCTTTGGATCAGACGTTAATGCAGAGTTCCAGGTTCCGTGAAGAAGAAAAGCTACGTGCTAAACTGCGTAGAGAAAGCAAACTGCGTAGAGAAGCATTGTCAGAAAGGATTTCTCTGATGCAAGATAACATGGCTATCGATATTTCCAGGCAACATGAAATGACTCTAAGTGCCTTTGAAAACGATTTGAGAAGTCAAATGGAGGATGAGTTGTCTCAACTTGAATCTGAAACTCTTACCAGAGAAGAAATTAGACTTCGTGAAATGCATGAAATGAGACTGGAAAGAGAGATTATGTCTCTCAAGGAGTCCCTTGAAGTTGAACAGGATAGGAAAGTGGAGGAACACCGCGCTACTGTAATCTCTCAGTTAGAGAGTCAATTATCAGACGAGCATCGTCGCCGATTAGCATTCCAAAGAGAAAGACTTGAAATCGAATTTAATCAATCTCTCCAAAGTAAAATTCGTGAATTGGAAGCAACTATTCAGAAAGAAATGGAAAGTAGATTCAATGAGATGGAAACCAATGAAGTTCAAAAGTTGGAAGAAACCCAATCTCAGAAATTGGCAGAAAGAGAAGAAGCCCTTCGAAGAGGCATCAGAACTCGCCTTGAGCAACAACTCAAACTTCGCCTCAAGCAAAGAGAGGCTACTATGCGAGCCGAATACGAAAGACGCAGCCTTCGCTTAGAAGAAGACATAGCAGCTTCAATCCAAGAAGAATTAGAATCTCGATTAAAATCTGAAACCAAGGAATTGGAAGAAAGGATGCGTCAAGATGTTGAATTGGCAGTCGCTAGACGAAGAGAAGAACTTCGTGTAGAGGTTGAACGCCAAATCGAACAAAGGCATGCAGAGAAACTTGCAGAGAGAAAGAGTCGTCTACGTGAGAAATATGATCTAACATTCTCCAAGGCAGTCGATGATATATCACGTTCCTTAGAAGCGGAAATCGAAGCGGAATTAGATGCAAGAATGGACCAAGAATTCGCATCTTATCGAAATGCTAGAGAAGCCGAGATTCAGAACAGACTTGCTCGCTTCCGATATGAGAGAGAGGCTGAACTTCATGACCAAATGTCGGACAAATATGAGTCCAAGAAAACCGATTGGTCAGAACGCCTAGAATTGGAATTCCAAGCAAGAGAGACAGCAGCCCGCAAGGCGATTATGTCTGAAATAGACGGCCGCTTGAGAAATGAAAGAATCACTCATGAAACAGATCTTGACCTATTGAAGGAAGAGACAGTTCTAGAATTGGAATCTGAGATGGAAGAGCGTCTTGCAGAATTCAGAGCACGCAAGGAAGAAGAAGTTGCGAGCCAACTTGAAAGACAACTCGACAAGCGNGAGGAAATCATGCGGAACAAGGCACTCATCGAAGTTCGTAAGAGAGAAGCCAACATTCGTGCAGAGATCGAAGCGCAACTGGGCGTCAAGAGAGCTGAAATCCGTGATAGACTATCCTCATTGACTCAACAAATGGATGATTTCCGAGCAATGGCTGAAGTCAAGATGCGAGAATCTATCGAAGGTAAGGTACAGAGTGAAATCGAGGCTGATGAATCTCGACTTGCTGAACAGCAATCAGAATTTGACACTCTCAAATCACAAGATAGCAGAGCAGAGAAGCGCCAATCTTGGCTCCAAGCGATTTCTGGTCAAGGTACTCAGACACAACCTCCACAAATGGGATTAGATCCGTCCGCACTAGGTGCAAGGCCTAGCGCATTAGGAGCAACAGCGGGTAGAGCGCCTCGAGGAGCTATGGCTCAAGCAGCGGCACAACACGCTCCATCGATGGGATTAGCAGGAATGAGAGCACCTCGTTCAGCAGCCAAGTCACTAAGTGGAGCACAACCGATGGCTAGACCGGTCAAGGCACCAATTGGTGGCCAAGTCCTTCCTGGAAGAGCAAATCTACCTCAACCAATTCAACCTAAGGTGGTCAGACAACCTGTTCAACCTTCAGTTGTGAAAGCACCTGAAGTAGTTACGCCGGTCATCGAACCTGCTCAGAAGGTCGTACCTGAACCAAAATTGGAAGTCTCAGGAATTCTAGAAACTCCAACTGTTGAAACGGTTGAACCAACCATTGAAATTATCGAACCAGAGGTTGAAGAAATTGTACAAACCGATTTGGAATCTGAAATCCAACCTATCGCTGATGAAGTTACTGAAGAAGAAATGGACAACATCATCGAAGAAGCATTGGATGAGGCAATGGAAGAAGAACTTCAACCTCAGGAAACTGCAATGCTTATTCCAATCAAGAAAATGTTAGCGGTTGAACAACCAAAGGTCGCAGTTCTGAAGCCAGTTACTGTCAAGGTACTAACTCCAGTGAAGAGAAGAGGTCCTCCACCATCTTCAGCGCCAGGAATAAAGCCGGGCGAAGCTGCGGAAAAACAAGAGACTGCGGTCCTAAAACCAGTGACTAAACTAACTCCAGTCAAGTCTCCAAACACCACTCTAAACATCGACTCTAGCGATGAAGATCAGTGAAGCAATCAAACGCTTCACTCCGAGCCATTGATAGGGCATCAGTTGTTGGGAGCGACTATGAGGAAGGCTATCGCAGCACTTCTTGCACTACTGTTGTTACCAGCATTACCTTTTGCAGAAGCTGAAAGTAATCTACTCGATGTTGGTGTAATCGATTCAGTGGATGGACGTTTTGTCCATACCTCTTTTTCATCATCATCCACATTATTGACATTAACTTCATCAGGAAATTTATCTGAACATTTCTGGGGTAGTGGTGAATTAATCACTCAATGGTCTATCGAGTTGAACGTAACAGCAAATTCTGCAACTCCAGATTCTACAGGTCTTCAAATCGCCGTGGCTCATTCAGATGGAGTATACATTGTAAATACAGAACTTAGAATTGTATCTAAGATATTCAACACTTCCAATTCAGTAGATTACGTTATCTGGGATACAGAAGGTGAAATGTGGTTCGGATTCTTTGGTGGCGAACGTAGAGCCAAAGAATACGATATCAATGGATGGACCAATACTGCAACTCCAGCACATAATACTGCTATGACCTCGATGACCATCATTTCTGAGGATAGAATTGTAACGGGTGGTAGAGATAACTTGGTGAAAATTACAACTCAAGAAGGAGTATTAGAGAATAGTTTGTCGGACTTCATATCTTACCCTACCAAGATAATCAACGATGGAAGCGGTAACATCATTGTTGGATGCGCAAATGGAGATTTGTTTAGATATGATTTCACAGATTGGTCTATGGAATCCACCTCGATTTCTAGTTCACAGAGTATTCTTTCAATCAACATAGCCGATGATGGCAAGATTATGGTCGGCACTCAAAACGGTAAATTACACGTTATTGACGACTCTACATTTACTGAAGAAGAAGTCTTTTCTTCCTCTGGCAGAGTTATGATTGGAGTATTTGGCGACTCTGGTGAATTATACGTAATTTCAACATTCTCAACATCATCAAAAATCAGATTATATGATTTAGATTCAGATGGAGATGGCGTTACAGACAGCCAAGATCAATTCCCACTAGATTCATCTCAGTTTGAAGATACAGACGGAGATGGTTACGGGGATAATGAAAATGGAAACAACTCGGATGAATTCCCTCTAGACGAATCACAATGGCAGGATACCGATGGTGACGGCTACGGAGACAACCCTGATGGAAATGACTCTGATGCATTCCCTACTAACTCTGGACAGTGGTTAGACAGTGATGGCGATGGCTATGGCGACAATATGAACGCTGAAGGAGGAGATAGATTCCCCGATGATCCAACTCAGTGGGCAGACTCAGATTTCGATGGTTTTGGCGATGAAATCGATGGATTCAATGGTGACGATTGCCCTGCAGAAAATGGATTCTCAACTTTAGACCGTCTTGGTTGCAAGGATTCGGATAGCGATGGATATTCAGACCCAACCGAAGATTGGACCGAAGCAGACGGCGCAGACTTTGCAATTTACGATGTAACTCAATGGGTTGACTCTGACGGTGATGGTTATGGAGACAATCTACAAGGAAATGACCCAGATACATGCCCATTGGAATGGGGCAACTCTACCAGTGCTTACATTCCAGAGATTGCTGATGACGGGTCTCTGACATTGACCTTTGTAGTCACGGAAAAGTTCGGATGCATCGATAGCGATGGCGATGGGTTCTATGATTTCGGCGACGACCTTCCTGATGACGGACGAGATTACATCGACACCGATGGTGACGGTGTAGGTTTCAGTCAAGATTACAACGACTCTAACAAATTGATTCAAACAAAAGAAGACCACTGTGAAACAGACATCTCAGATGAATCCGAGACTTGCTTAGGTATTCGTGACGTTGATTATCAAAATTATTTGGCCGACAAAGAAGCGGCTGGAGAAAATCCTCAAGAATATTATTCATGGAAGAATTCACTCGACTCAAAGGATGATGATGAGGAATCTAGCGACCAATATCTTTCCAAGGCAACCGAAATCTTACCATTCTTGGGAATTGCCTTTGCATCTATTGTTGCAGTTCTGCTAATCTATGCAGGAATTGGTAAGGCTCGTCGAAGAAGAGCACTTGTCAAGACATACGGAATGCCTTTCGTTCCCGATGATGAAAACAGTGCAGAAACCGAAGCACTGGAAGGTAAAGCAGGACTGTCTGCAGTAGGTGGAGTAGAATCCGACAAACTGTGGGATGATGAAATCGAACCTATGGAGATCGGCGATGACGGAAACGAGTTGGGCGGTGGATTCGATGATATTGATATCAAAGGTACTGATGAGATTGGAGAATCTTCAGAGGTCCTAGAAGAGTCAGCTTCCTTGGAAGAGTTGGCAGGAATGCCAGCACCATCTAATGAGCCAGAAGTGGAACAACCTGCAGTAGAGATGCAACAAGAAGCTCCGGAAGCACCTCCAGTTCCTGCAGGAGGATTACCAGAAGGTTGGACTATGGACCAATGGAAATGGTATGGTGCTGAATGGCTTGCAAAGCAAGGCAAGTGATTACAACTTTTGTCGCCATACAATGGGCAAACTGGCCTTCAGATCACCCAATTGTGCACCAGAATAAACAGGCGAACCATCTCTTTTCAGAGTGTTTGTAATCAACCAAAGAATTGCATTCCAGCTTTTGTGAGCAGCGAAAAGTTCGACTTCACCCATCGATGCTTTGACCAGTAATTTCCCAGCATCGCTATTTCCATCAAATATAGCATGAACTAGGTCGCTAGTGGATAATTGATAGCCAGATGGTCTCCAATCCATTCAAACACCTCAAACTTTGAATGGGGCAAGGTTCAATCTCTGAACTAGATGTTCAGCACTAACATCAGCAATTTCTTTCATTTGGGCTCTTAGTTGCTCTAATTCCCCGTTCATTTTTGCCAATTTATGTGCTCGAATTAAATCTCCAAGAAAAGCATCTACGCTCTTGTGTCCATCCATTGTACGCAATGTGTTGAGTTGTCTTCTAACTTCGTAACTTACACTTACAGAGGTCATCCCTTCGCCGGTCATGAGTGCCTTGGAAACTGTTGACTACTTGAATCCCGCGCGAACTATAGATTCTTCTAAGGTGATTTGAAGACCTATTCAGAAAGACCGGCCTTGCTTTTCGAGTAGTAATCTAGGATGTTCGGTAACTCCGAATTGTCTACGCATTTGTTGTACTCTTTCGTGATACTCTTTGGTCAATGACCAGTATTCTCTGCTACCAGCACCAGCTCCGCTGTTACTCGGTTTGTTGAGAATAACCGTTGGAGCCCCGGTCCAAGCGGCTTCTGCAACCTTGGCCAATCTTCTAATTGGAGTTTTGAACACCTTTCTTGGAATCTTTGACTGAACTTCATCACAAACATGCAAAGATAATTTTGAGCGCTGGTCAACCATTGTCATCGCAACTCCAAAAATCTTCAAGTTTCGATTAATTCTCTTTTGGATCATCTTTACGCTATTCATTAGCATACTAAATCCTTCCAGGGCATAGTATTCTGCTTGTACTGGAATGAATACCCAATTAGCTGCACACAATGCATTGATGGAAAGTAAACCGAGAGACGGTGGTGTGTCGATAATAATGTGGTCAAATTTATCGATAATAGGAGCCAAAGCTTCTCGTAATCGAGTCTCTCTGCCGATGCGGTGACTCAATTCTATTTCTGCTCCTGAAAGGTGTATGTCGCTAGGTAACAGCCAAAGATTTTCAATTCCTAAATCGCTAGGAATTCTCTTGGCATTTTCATTTCTTTTTGCCCAAGCCTTTTGCATCGAATCTGTAAGTTCCTCTGGAGAAATGAGATATTCTTCCATCAGTGGCAGGTCCTCTCCACTATCATTTACTAGTAAATCATAGGCAGTTTTCTTAATTTTCTTTTTCTCAACCCCGAATGAGGTAGCACAATTTCCTTGTGGGTCCAAATCGATAAGCAAAACTTTGGCAGGTGGGACCTTAAATTTGGTAGAACCTTTTGCTAAAGCTGCTGCCAAATTGACCGCAGTAGTCGTTTTAGCACATCCTCCTTTCTGATTTGCTACAGCAACTACCATCTTGTATGGATTCATTTGACACCCTCCTCAATACCGACGCGGTAATACGCCGAGTTAGGCGCTCCCCTGTAAATAATCGCATTCATGGAGTAGTCATCATCCCTGTTGTATGACAGGAACTGGAACTTCGGACAGAATCTTTCTAACGATGTGCATGCCGGTAATTCCTCGAATCTTTGCTTCAGGTTTCATAACAATTCTGTGAGAGATGATTTGCAGTGCAATTCCCTTGATGTCATCCGGAATGACATAATCTCTACCATCGATTGCTGCAGCAGCACGTCCAGACTTAAACAAAGACTGGCTTGCACGAGGGGAAGCACCGTTTACAACACGGTGGTCTTCTCTTGTTCTCTGTACAATCTCTACGATGTAAGATAGAATTGCTGGGTCGACGTGAACGGTTTCCAAAGCCTTCTGCATTGCAACGACTTTCTTTGGAGAAGTGATCTGTTCTACATCGTGCTGGTCCTTTCCACGTAGTTTTCTACGAGCAAGAATTGCTTTCTCTTCAGCACGGTCAGGGTAACCCATACTCATCTTCATCAAGAATCGGTCCATCTGTGCTTCAGGAAGCGGATATGTTCCTTCTTGTTCGATAGGGTTCTGAGTAGCAAGAACAACGAACGGAGCCGGTAATTTGTGAGTAATTCCTTCGATAGTTACCTGCTTTTCTTCCATAGCCTCAAGCAAAGCAGCTTGTGTCTTTGGCGGAGCACGGTTGATTTCGTCAGCCAGTAGGATATTGGAGAATAGTGGTCCAGCACGTAGTTTGAATTCACCAGACTTTTGGTCGTACATGTACGTACCCATGATATCGCTAGGTAGCAAGTCAGGAGTGAACTGAACACGCTTGAATTTACATCCTAGGGCTCGTGCAAAGGTGTTTGCAAGCAAGGTCTTAGCCAATCCAGGGAAATCTTCCAGAAGCATGTTTCCGTTGGATAGAATTCCCACGGTAACTCTTCTTAGGTTCTCATTCTTACCGATAATAACTTTCGATACTTCTCCCATTAAAGAATTAGCAATCGAAGAAACGGTTGCGATAAGGTCCTTTGTGCGATGGTCGCCTGCTGGCGCTCCTGCTTGGAATCCTGCATTCATGGTATTAGCACCCCTTGGTACAAACTACAACCAATACCTACCATACTTCAAGGTATTGCGTGAATAAGTCGTTACAATCAGCGACGTACAGCGTTTTAACTAACGACCCCAAAAGTGGTCCTGCTTGCGATGAAGGCGAGTAATTTCTTCCAAAATTTCCTCTTCAATAGCTGTAAGATCTAATTTTCTTAATCGCTTAGCGTGAGATGCTGGAATGTCTACCCAGAATTCATCTCCCTCATCGATATGTCTTCCAACGGTAGGACCCATTACAGCAACTGCTAATTCCTCTCCTTGATGGCCTTGTTTGACTTCTTCACTAGACCTGGTTCTCAGACTCTTAATCTGACCTATTGCAGTTCCATCTAGTTTCATAATTTTCTGGCCCACATGAACTCTTCCGCCCAAAACTCGCATTCCTACAATTGCAGGGCCTTTGTTTCTGAATGTGTGGTCTTTGAGATAGAGCAGATGTCCTGGATAAACCAGATTCTCTCTAGCCGCAGCCTCCATTTCTGCTTTGGTGGTTTCTCGCCACTCTTCGAACTCTTCTAGAATACGATAGATAATGTCGGCACTGATGAATTTGATTTCAGCATCAGGCCCTTCCAGTTTTGGTTGGACCTCAGTATTTCCCTTGACAGAGAACCCAAGAATAACTTGATTCAAGGTGTCTTCGGCACACTGTGCAGTGATTATGTCCCTTTTGTTAACAGGTCCAATAGTGGCCATTCTGATTGGAATTTCAAGCTTGTTTAATTCGAAAGCAAGGGCTTCTAATCCACCCACAGTGTCCGCTTTGATGACAACTCCTTCTTCAGCAATGTCGACCGAGATGCTCGCTTCTTTCCTCGCTTCCTTTGCAGCAGCGGTTTTGTCGGAATCCGAATTTGTTTGACGTAACGTAGTACCTGCTAACACATTTTCAAGCCCAGGTCCTACAATCTTCAATCCACATGCGGCAACGGCGTTGTCACATGCTTCCCATCGATCGCCAGCATCTCGCATTTCAGACATCCCTTTAGGACGGAACATTCCTTTGATGTGTGTAGTGAATGGTCCATCTGCTCCAACCAAGGTAATCGTGTCGCCAACATTCAATTCACCTCGATTCAAAATCACATCAATGGTCTTACCCAATCCTCTTTCATCCTTCATCTCAAGAACAGTTCCTTCACCATTGCCTAGTGTGTCACGTAATCTTTCTTCGAGGAATCTTTCAGCAAGACCTACAGTTACGGTTAGAAGGTCTTGTAGCCCTTCACCGTCTTTAGCAGAACATGGAACCATTGCCAAATTAGATTTGAAATCCTTAATTTTGTCATATCGCTCAATGTTGAATCCATGTTCACTGAACTGTCCTAACAATTTCCAATACTTTTCCTCAAAGTATTGTTTGACATCATCTCTTTGGTTTGCCCAAGATTCAATGAAGGAACGACCTTTTTCGGTTCGCCATCCATGAATTCTATCCACCTTGTTAGCCGCAACTACGAATGGAGTTTTTTTGTCCCTCAAAATTCTCAAACTTTCGATGGTTTGTGGTTGAAGGCCTTCCATGACATCAACGACTAGAATTGCGATATCTGCTAAAGCCCCACCTCTACTTCTTAGACTGGTAAACGAATGATGCCCGGGAGTGTCGATGAACAATAATCCTGGGCTATTGAAATCTTTACCACCTGTCATGGGAGCACAAGTATCATTCAGAATATTTGCAGGAACTTCGGTAGCTCCAATGTGCTGAGTAATTCCTCCAGCTTCTCTGTCCATAACGCTCGCTTGTCTTTCAGAACCTAAAGACCTGAAATGATCGAGAACGCTTGTCTTGCCGTGGTCAACATGACCTAGAACAGAGACGATTGGTTGCCTTTGCCATCCGAGGGTTTTTTCCTCTTCTTCTGGGAGGTTTTGGTTATTATTTTCCTCCTCAGACATGTCGAAACCTCCAATTGGATTTTTTAATTTTGCAATTGAAGTGCAAAATCACTCATAGACCCAAGATTGACTATCTTGAGTCCACTCGTTAATTCCTTCTGGGAACCATAATCCTAGTTCAAATTCAGCGGTTTCTGGAGCATCAGATCCGTGAATCATATTGTAACCAATATCCATTCCGAAGTCACCTCTAATTGTTCCAGGCGCAGCTTCACGGCCATTGGTTGGTCCAATCAAATTTCTTGCAACACTAATTGCATCTCTTCCAGACCAAGCCATACAAACAACCGGTCCTGAAGTTACGAATTTAATCAATCCAGGGAAAAACGGTCTTTCGGAATGAACAGCATAGTGTTCTTTTGCAATTTCTTCGCTAGGAATAACTTGCTTTAATCCGACTAGTTGTAGTCCCTTTCTTTCAAATCGTTGGATGATTTCTCCAACAAGTCCACGTTGTACGCCATCAGGCTTTACCATTACATAGGTAGTCTCCATACTAATTCCACCATTTTGGCCGACTGGCATGCCCTATATGAGCACAACGATTGAATCGATGGTTGTTAAAACTTCAAATTCCGCCCTTGACGTAGTGACGAGTCCACTTTACTGTGCGGGAATTTCGCTTTAGTTTGACTGCATTCTTACGAGCCTTACTGTTAGCAAACCACTGAACTGTTCCATCACGGCGAACGAACATCAGACCGGTACCCGGTTCGATGATTTCTCCTGAAAAACTGCAAATTCTTTGTTCTGGCATATCGATCACCTGTAATTCAGCTTACGTGCTTCTCTACCTGTGTCTCTTAGCATTAGTATATCGCCAACACGAACAGGTCCAACCACGTTTCTAGTAATAATTCGTCCCACGTCACGTGGGTTTGGTGCATCGTTAACACGCACCTTTACTTGAGTCGCTTCTCCAGTCATACCGGTTCTTCCGACTACTTCGACAACCTCTGCAGGCCATCCTCCAAGTTCTTCAGACATATCTTATTCCTCCGAAATCAGTTTTGGATTCAGTTGGAAAGCCCCTTGACAAGCTCTACAACTTCGTTGAATTTCTCTTGTGCTCCTTTGGAAACTTCAAGAAGAGCCAATGATGCAGTCTTTACTCCACCAGGCATTCCGGCTTCCTTAGCCAGGAACTCTTGGCTAGGAACGTATCCGAATGGAATACCTTTCTCAGCGCAGATTAGAGGGATGTGAGCCAGTAATTCTGGCGGGTTGACATCCTCTGCCATAATGATGAACTTAGCAGTGCCACGTTCTGCGGCCTTAGTTACCTCATTAGATCCTTTTTTCATTCTTCCGTTGTTGTTCGCCTGAACCATCTCGTAGATCTTGTCTGCGACATCGTTAGGGGTATCAAATGACACGTGTGCACTCATTGAAATCACTCTCATGCTTATGTGAAGCAACGCTGCGCACGACCTCGCGAATATAAACACCACGGATTAGGATTTATGAGTTAAAATCACAAATCCTTGAGGATATTACGCACACCTCGAGCCAATGCAGCCCCTCCTGAGATGACTGCCCTGCTATTGGAAAGACTGGAAGTTGCATGTATGCCGTCCACATGATTACCCAGTCTTGCAATCGCGCCGCCAGTAAACAACCCATGAGTACATGCGGCATGAACTTCGACGGCTCCTTGGCTACGTAATGCATCAGCAGCCTTGCAGATAGTCCCTCCTGTGGCAATCATGTCATCAACGATGGCGACAATCTTTCCATCGACATCCAAATCTTTGGCCTTGTGAACAATAGTGTGAGCATCAATTCTAGTTTTTTCCAAGTAAGAGAATGGTAGTCCAATGGCCTCAGCAACCGCGCTAGCTCGGTCAATCGCTCCTTTGTCGGGCGATAGGATGAAGTCAGGCCCAACTGTTTCTTGAAGATGAACAGCAATTTCCGGCATTGCAGAAGTGAACTCTACTGGAATTGGCATTTCTTGTAATGCAGCAGGTGCGTGGAGGTCGAAAACAACAATTCCATCACAGTGAGCCGAGAGTAATCTTCCAATCGCTTTTGCACTAATCGCTTCTCCGGGTCTGAATCTTTTATCCTGACGTGAATATCCAAAGTATGGTATTGCTACAATTACTCCTGGGCCAACCGGATCCATAGATTGAGGCCCAATTTCTTTCAAATTGTCAGTCCTTCCTGCACGTACGTCTCTCAATGCTTCCAATAACAATAATGTCTCAACTATTCCAGCATCAGGGAAAGTGTTTGAGACTAAAACTACTGGTTCCTTTCGAACCGCTTGTATTGAATCTTCAGGAATTCGAATGTAACCTTCCGAATCGGGGAATCTTCTGGCTTCTAATGAATGATGCTCCCATCCCAATTCACTTGCAAGGTCCATTGCAAGAGCCCGGGAGTTGCTACCAGACACCACTACCATGTTGTAAGGGCTTGAGAGGGGGCTAAATGAGGATTCTTATCATCTAGGCCAAATTAACAGAACAGCATCAAGGCTACAAATTCAACTAAATGCTACGCAGGCATCATTTCAAGGTGCGCGAGGCAGGACTCGAACCTGCGACCTCCCGGTTATCAGCCGGGTGCTCCAGCCGACTAAGCTACCCGCGCAAAGGCAAGTCGGCGACCGGCCATCCCATCATAAAGACGACGGTACGGTCACTCTTCGATTGCATCTGGGTCGTTAGCCTGCAGGTAAGACGGCAGGCCTAGCAACTTGTCGAATGTCCTTGAAAGAACAACTTCGTCTAAGCGCTCGCGTGTTCTTGCGAGTGCAGTGATTGGAATGTTGATCGTTGCATCGATTCCATATTGCATCTGTACGCCGATTCGAGTCTTTACGACCACGGCTCGGTATGTTCTCTTGATCTTTACAAGTTCAGTAATCACGCCGATTTCCATTCCTTGGTTGTCGAGTACAGCTCTATCCATCATCTCGTCTGGAGCATACAATTTCTCATCGATTCTAACTGTGTTTCTCCATCTGCGTTGTAGTTCACGCATCGATTTGGATAACTTTACAGATCCATCATTTCTAATGCTGTGAATTAATTCCTTGTGTAAAGGCGCTAATTCTGCAGGTTTGCGCATGAATTCATCAGCAACTCCTGGCTCCACCATTATGCGCATTGAGCGCACTCTTGCTTCGTTCGGGTGGTGTCTCTCTCCTACGATGACTCCCACCTTCGTGTCGTTTACGTATACATCTCTTTGGAGTAACTCCTGGATGTCATAATCGTTGTTTGGCATTTTTCCCATCTCCTTGACCTTAAGTGTCTTGGCCAATCTATCCTCAACAGTGACGACTATTATAGTTGCCTCCTCGAAATTATAGTTTTCCAATTGAGTTTGACGCATAATCTATGCTAGTTCAATTGGAGAAATAGATTAAATTCAATTTTATCACGCCTCGCGAAAAATCACTTTCAATTGGTGTCGCATAATCCTAAAGCCAAAATTAAAAACAGTGCAATTTTTCAATTGAAAATTAAAAAAACCAATTGAGTTTTTCGCCAAGAGATAATGTATTCTACACCCTTTGTACAGCCTAATTTGATGGCGATAGTAATCCAAGGAGCAACCTGTTCATTTGGAGAAGCAGTGGTCGACAAATTGCTGTCTATGGACATAGATGTTGTAGCAAGGGAAGAATCTCATCGCCAAAGGAACCTTGATCTATTACAATTCTCAGAATCGAAACTTCTTGAAGAAGGGGATGGATTTTCTATTTCCTTTGACGGAAGTGATGCAGATATTATAATTGGTAAAGATATAATCGTCCACGATTTGATTCCTTCTAGAATCGATAGATGGATTGCACCAGAGTTTGAAAACTGGTTGAATGGAGAAAAAATAGACTCACCATCTAGATTTTGGTTGAGCATAGCCGATGCTGCCAATGCGATTGCGCACATAGCAAATGCTGAATTGAAAGTCAAAGGAATAGATATGTGCGGGAGAAGGGAATGGAGCGCTAAAGACGCCAAAGCGGAATTTGATATGCTATGGGAGAGAACCAATCAAGGGCAAACAGGTGAGTTCACAGCTGCGACCTTATTTGGACATCAAATAGCCGGTATGCAAGCCAAACCAATTACAGAGATGGGTATTCAGCGTCCTAACTTAGATCCATTGCATCAAATTTTACTGGATTTGACAGGAGATGGCTGGAGACCTCTTATTCCATTACGTACAGGTTTTATGTCTCTCATTGCAGGCATTGTTTCAAGCAAGGTGGTTTAATCATGGAAATCAAGCATCTAGACGTTGAAGATGCCTCAAAGATATGGGAAATAAATGAACAAGGGCTTCCAGGAACTGGCAAGGTTAGCAAAGATGAAATCGTTCAATTATTGGCTTACTCTGATTATTCATTAGGAGCATACGATGGCGACCAATTGCTTGGTTTTGTAATATGTCTGCCTCCTAATACTGAATATGGGAGCCTAAATTATGCATGGTTCAATCAAAGGTATGATGATTTTCTTTATGTCGATAGAATCTCTGTGGCAAAAGAATCACAGAATCAGGGAATAGGCTCAAAACTTTACCAGCAGGTCAAAAAAAGGTCAGAAGAAATTGGAGTTCCTGTGACGGCCGAAGTGAATATCTACCCTCCAAACCCCGGTTCAATGAGATTCCATAGCAGGCATGACTTCGAACAGGTCGGTGTTTTGGAACATGATGAAAAATCAGTTGCTTTGTTTGTTTATCAACAATAGTATGCCATGTCGGGACTTAGTTTATCATTGCGAGTGTGTAGGGTAAACCATGTTTCGGGATAAGGGTCCCCTTTGGATTTATGAGGAAGAGGACCTTGTTTTCAATGCAAGCCCCGGAGTTGTCAGGTTCAGTGCAAAGCGCCATTTATTCTCTTTCTTAATGCCATTAGTTGTGTTCTTAATCGGTGCGATGATGTTTTCCTTGTTTTTCCAAAATTATGTGGTTTACAACTATGAAAAAATGATGGATGAAGATGGCGACGAGCCTTGCTGGCCGGAATGGGAAGACAGGATTATACTAACCAATGGCACTTACATGTGTAAATCTGAATGGAATACATACCGTGAAGGATATTCCAATTACATGACTTCAGACAATCACTACAAATTCAAAGAATATGGAGAAACATATGAGCATAGGTGGTCAGAGCAGGATGGTTACTTGTTTATCTCGTATATTCCATCTGATAGAGACCATTACGAGTGTTATGTTTACATTCGAGAATCAAACTTGCCTGAGAATCTCACCGGAGATGAGTTTTGGTTTTACTATTGGGAGAGACCAAATTTCCCGGATTGGTGCGATGAAGACCCAAGAACAGTAGACATAGAGTATATTTCCAATTCATCAATACCTTTCTATGGAGAAAGGATATTCAAAGTGCATGAAACTCAAGGAGAATTGTGGTCTATTGAATTTGAACAATTCACTGAAGATGATCGGATAATTAGTGGATATTACTACATTGACGAGTTCGAGGGCGGTTTGGTAGAGGATCTATTCCCTGCAGTACTAGGATTTGGATTGATGATTGGGCCCATATTCTTCGGTAGGAAAAAAGAAATTGTCATTGACATCAATAATTCAGTGTTTACAAAACAATTCGCAAGCACTCCACATTTAGCTAAATCGAAGATACTTGCAAAACCGTTTGAAATGTATCTGATCCACACAACGAAAACAATTCATCACGCTGGTGATGAGAATAGCAGTTCATACACCACTGAAGCAAGTGGAATGGAGCTCAGTATTGCTGGCGACGATGGTAATCTAATCGACGTGATTTTCTTCAGAACTCAGGATGCTAGAAGAGATTTCAAACAAACCTTGGAGAAAATAGAATTCGTAACTGGTAAGACATTCGAAAATAGCAGTAATGAAACATGAATGTGGTGCGAGAGCCGGGACTCGAACCCGGGTTCAAGCGTTGGCAACGCTCGGTGATAACCACTACACTACTCTCGCAAGTGTAACCCTCGGATTGGACGGGGGTATAAACGGTTGTCGATGGTCAAAAATGGCGCTTCAAGCGTCTCCAAAGCCGCCCATGCCGCCTTCACTATCAGAACCACGCATTACGTATACTACAGCACCAATGATGATTAGAATTGCAAGCCCACCAATAGCGAAGTACGTCAACATATTAGTTGAAGGTCCAGAAGAGGATACACCTTCACTTGGAGCTTCTAGAACCATAGGAATCGATTCTTCGGCAGTCTGCGATCCGTACGTGTCCATGGCCTTGACCATGATTTCATGAGTTCCCAACGCAACGTAACTTTTCACAGTAAATTGTTTGGAGAAGGTTCCATCACCATTTGATGTCATTGTTACCCAATTATTGGACTGACCTGGTGGTGCAAACACGCCCAATTTCACCTTGACCCAATTTAGGCCATCGTGGTCATCAACTGTAATTGTTAGAGTATATTCAACATCTTCTTCGCCGACTTCTATCGTCCGCAGTTCACCGATATCGATTACAGGTGCTTCATTCATGATTCTGATTTCAATATCTTCATCATTTTCAGATTCGATATGATGCTGACCAGACGAAATTGTTCTTTCCACAGTTATTGCAGAATCCATTTCATCGACCATTCTAACTTTGAGAATATGTTCTCCAGGACTCATTCCACTAGGAATTTCGACTTGTCCGACCCATTTGTCACCAACTCTGTTCAAATCAACCATTTCACCGCCGTAGTCTCTCATATCAATAGATACAGAAGACACACCATGGCCATCAATAACTTCGGAGTTCACAATCATAATCTCGCCTCTAGAAAGTATAGTTGGTACCATTTCAATGGAAGTTAATCTTGGTGGTTGATTCAAAACAGAAATGTTGGTCGAGCCAGAATCCGTGGCATCAAAAGCATCCGTGACAGTAACATTAACCGGTAAGTCTCCATATTCTAATCCGGGTACGGATATTTCCCCAGTCCAAATGTCATCTCCAATAACTCGGTCACCATTCAGACCCTTATCATTCAGGAGTAAAGGTTCACTGAAACCTATTGAAGACAAATCGGCTTCAACAGATGCGATGTTGAAATCTACGTCTGAAACAAGAACCTCGAGGTTAGCTGGCGCTCCTCCTTCTCCAGTCACAACCCCTTGTGCTAGAGTGATCATTTCGATTACAGGGTCACTATTGTCGTGGACTGAAATTATTGATGGCGATAGAACTCTATTTACGGATTGATTCTCTGTAAGATTGACTAGTTCTTCGTCATCGCCAAACTCGATTTGGAATTCCCTATTGATTTCAACATTTAATCCAGACAAAGGTCCATCGATGATTAATTTGCCACTTGCAGTGCCATTTACATCCATTGAATATACTCCATTCCATGACACTGTATCGACCAAGTGCCCATCCATTGGCACAGTAACCGGTTCACCTGTAGTAACGGTCAATGTCATTCCTTCTTGATGGTCGAGTACGAAGATATCTCCAGGCATAGCATCTATGGGTGCGAATCCGGTTTCTCTACTGATTGTGACATCCCCTATGGCCTCCTCTACTGCAGGAGCCTCAGGAGAGTTTTGGATTGGAGAGTTTGAGTGAATCATGTCACCGCTACTTGGGTCAGGCCCGGTTTGACTCCACACAGTTCTAATCGTTCTGTTATCCCAGTCTGCTTGCTTAGCATCGTATGACCATGATTCATTGTGATGAGCTCCGGCTCCTAAGTCGGAATTAGGTAATGCGGAGATTCCTGTTATGTTGAACCAATCTTCTTGATGTACGATAATGACGTCATACATGATGCCTGTTTCGTTTGCTTGGGTTGTTTCGCTCTCAATGGTCCTTACGACTCCAAACGTTCCTTGAGCGTCTCCTGTGAGTATTCCGTCTACATGCAAATCGTCAACAATTACCAGTCCATCTTCATGTTCTTGATGGAAATCATATATTGTTCCGTTAATCTGGACACTTGCATTTTCATCTTCCCCAGCAAATCCGAAGGTTCCGTGACCGATCATCTTGTTGAGATGGTCTGTACGTACTCCATCTTCCCATCTTTCTACCGACTCAAATGTTTGAAGTGTGATATCCATTCTGGAATCATTATTTTCCAAAATCATGTCCGCAGTCGCTTCAAATTGAGTATGAGACAACCTTCTTGTGCCGTTGGAATCCCACGTTTCGATAAGTAATACAGCTAACTCGCCACTGAGGTCTAACATCTCGTCGTCGTCTTGAGATAGAACAGAAATCGAACCGTTCGCCTCCAATCTGAATCTTTCATCTACTATCCCTCCAACCATACTGCGGTTTATCCAAGCATCGCTGATAGAACCTTGAATTTGAACATCCCCATCTTCACCATCTGTATCGATTCCAATAGTGCCACTTCCTCTAGCATCAAACACCTGACCTGTCATAATGCCATTTGTAGTGGTTTCATTTTTCCAAACCGAATCTAGGTCTATCACCATAGATATCCCTCCTTCTGCTGTGTTTGAAACAATCAATAGAGAACCATTACCCATTTCCCAGGATTCTAAATTGTTGCCAATGCGTTGCTGCCAACCTTGTCCATTGAACGCCAGAATGTATTTTTGAGAACCGTTTTCGTTTTCCCATTGCTGGTCCATAACCCATTGTGAGTTTAATGTAACTTCATGGTCGTCTAATGGTTGCCCCCAAATACCAACACTCACAGTTCTAGAGATTGAACCTGCATTGATCGTAATTTCATCACCATGTGATAGAGAGGTGTTTAGTTCAATTCTGAGGTCTTCACCCGTTGTATCATAGATGATTCCAACATCTAGCATTTCTCCATTTGAATCAGAGTGACTAGCAGATATCTCTGAGATATCAACGTCACCAGAGATGATGTAAGAATGGTTTCCAGTCCAGTCTACGTTAATGGTTACAGGCTCAACTTCTTCTGCATTAACTAAAGGCATCAACGATGCCAAAAATAGCACGATTAGGAACGTCGCTCTAGCCTTCATGGTACATTGGTGTACCTGCTACTCTTCAAGACTTTGGGGGTGGTGTTCAGCCCCAATGGTCTGAAGTGAATGCATTTGGATTGACCGGCTTGTCACCTTCTCTCATCCAAATGCTTCCAGCATCTCCATAGACATCTCCAAACGGATCGATTTCTACGACTTCAACTTCACGATTCATGTATGCTTCCACACGTTCACGTAGTTCGGGCTTGAAGCGCCAATAATGGATTCTCCATTCACGTCCATCCCACAATGTCGTCTCTTCGGATTCAGTGGTCAGTAAATCATAATCTTGGAACATGTAGAACAAGTTTCTATCAGTTGGCTCTAGTGCATTATCGATGATTCTATCGTAGAATCCGAAGAATCCCAGTGCGTGTTCTGCCATGCCACACGCAACTTCAGGGTCCATTTCCATATCGATGTGCTGACGTATTGCTTCAGTTAGTTCTGCCATTGTCATTCCCATAAAATCACCTTTGCGCTGGAGTATGTGCCGGCCGCGACTTCTCCGCTGCGCAGTAATATGTATTGGTCGAAGTCCCTAATTAACCCAGCGATGATTTTGGCCCAATCGAGCACTTCAAAGGGGAAATCTGCCCCGCTAGTGACATGGATGGCCACTTCGCCGAGGGTAATTTCCTCGGTTTACCGGATTGTGATGGCATAGCAGATGTCATTGTGGCATCCATCCCATATGAACTCACCACTTCTTATGGGCACGGTACAGCCAATGGGCCATCAGCCTGTATAGAAGCGTCTGGCCAAGTCGAACTGTATGATGATTTACTCGATGATGAGTTACCTGCAGGGAAGATTATTCGCACTGTTAAACCGTGGAATGGCGAAGGAGATACGCTTCAACAACAACTCGACGGTATTGGCAGATATGCAGCTGAACAATACGATTCAGGAGCATTCCCATTATTCCTTGGAGGCGAGCATGGAATTTTGCCGGGTATCTTGCGAGGTTGTCCAAAGAAAGTCACCTTAATTCAGATCGATGCTCATGCAGATTTACGAGATGAGTTAGACGGAGAGCCTTACTCCCACGCATGTGCGATTTCTCGCTCACTTGATGAAGGTGCCTTAGCAGTCCATCAAGTGGGAATTAGGGCCTACTGTCGACAAGAAGCAGAATTAATCGATAGTGATGACCGGATTCATACTTGGTTTGCTAGAGACGTAATGAGTCCTTGTACAGGGGCCAAAGCATGGACAGAATGGCTTGAATCGATTTCAAAGATAAGCGGGCCTGTACACTTGACAATAGACATTGATGGATTAGATGGTTCTCTTGTTCCGGCTACCGGTACTCCGGTTCCAGGAGGCTTGTCTTTCTGGCATGTAGCTCAAACAATTGAAACCGTTTTCAAAAATTGCGATGTGATAAGCGCTGATGTAAACGAAATTGTCCCCCAAGAAGACACGCCTCTAACTCAATTCACAGCGGCTATGATCGCAACTAAAGTAATAGCAGCACATATTGCCAAAGGAGTCTGATTCTATGTCACATGGAGCCCACATAATGCTGGATTGCATAGGTGCAATTGGGATTGACGGGGCTTGGATGCTTTCAGTTATGGAAGAAGCAGTCGACATTTCAGGAGCACGGAGAGTGCATTCACACAATGAAGTGTTTGATGGTACAGTCTCACCAGTTGGTTTTGCTTCTGTAGTACTTCTCGATGAAAGTCATGTCAGTGCACATTGTTATTCAGAAACGGGATGGCTGGCCATAGACGCTTTCACATGCGGTGGAACAGACCCAGCAAGGATAATCGAAGTAATCGAAAAGAAGTTGAAAGATGCTTATCCTGACATGATAATCAATCAAAGAAAGAGGGTCGAGAGATTCTTAACCGAACCATTGAATGGTGGAGTTAGAGGATTCGTTGATCATCATTTCAATCATTTTAATGCTGGAGCTTTGAGGGATTGTGCCCAGTCATTAGACGACTTTTTGAATAAGGGTGGCCGATTGATGATTACGCTTGCAGGAGCTATGAGTACCGCTGAAATCGGGCGTTCACTAGCGCCTTTGATTCGTGCTGGCAAAGTCCACGCAATCACTTGTACTGGAGCAAATTTGGAAGAAGATGTGTTCAATTTGGTTGCCCATTCTAGTTATGAGAGGATTCCAAATTGGAGAAATATCACCGAATCTCAAGAAGCAGAGTTACATGCTAGAGGATATAACCGAGTTACTGATACTTGTATTCCTGAAGATGAAGCCATAAGGCATATTGAAGCAAGAATTGTTGAACAGTGGAAAACAGGTCCAGCATTTCCTCATGAACATTTGATGGCAATTCTTGATGATTTAGAAGCAGATATTCCTCGTACAGAATCCTGGTTGATTGCCGCTAGGGATGCAGGGATACCGGTTTATGTTCCTGGATGGGAAGACTCAACATTGGGTAATATCTTTGCAGCACACTGCATAAGAGGAGATGTCGAAAAATCTGCAATCAAATCAGGTATCGACTACATGATGCATTTGGCAGATTGGTACATGAATGCTGAGCATCCAATCGGATTTTTGCAGATAGGAGGCGGGATAGCCGGCGATTTCCCAATATGTGTTGTTCCTATGTTACGCCAAGACTTACAAGAAAACGCACCTTTGTGGGGTTGGTTTGCTCAAATCTCAGAATCAACAACATCCTATGGTGGATACTCAGGAGCTCCGCCAAGCGAGAAGATCACTTGGGGCAAATTAGCTCCAGAAACTCCAATGCATCTAATTGAATCAGATGCAACGATTGTTGCTCCGATTCTATTTTCATATATTCTAAATTAGTACCAAATTATCAATCAATCGAATTGGTGATTGAATTTTGGAGTGAATAGTAAAGTTGCTAACATGGCAACTAAGCCTACCCATAAAATCGTACCGAATATGGGGAATGAGGGAGTGCCGTATTCTGCACAAGTATCTATTCCCAAAAATGGGTCAGTTTCCCATTTCACGCATTCTTCAGAGTCGTCAACGGCCCATTGAACTATTGTCAAGATTAACGATAATACGCTAATTACTGTACTAGCAATCAATCCAATTAACTTCCCTTTAGACAGTTTAACTCCAAAATAAATTCCTGTGCAAGATATCGCCAGCATTACAAACCCTAACAATATGACAATTACTCCAAAGCTAGTATCTACTGCACCATCTGTGACATCGCTCACTCCATCCTCAACTGCAGAAACGAACATACCAGTAAATATCACACTTATTGAACTGAGAGCATAGATTGCCATTACAGTAATGAAAATTATTCCAGCAGTAAGCCTTAGAGTGGGATTATCTGATTGAAGTTCAATGTCTATTGATCTAGGTGTTCTTTTCAATTTTCTTTGCTTGTTCGAAACGACTTCTTCTTCATCGGTACCCCATTCAAATTCTTGGTCGCAATATGGGCAATCAAATAGTCCAGAAGCATCGTCATCCATCTCAATATCTTCTTCACAATATGGGCATTCAATAACTACCATGAATAAACGGGAAATCTCAGGGGTTATAGTTTCGTTGCCGGCATAAGTCTTCCTCAATAGTCAGATTGATGATATGCTGGTGCTTGGGCGAGACATGCGCGGACTTGCAATTTTCCTTGCAGTGCTCATTGTAGCTCCGACGCTAGTTACCGCTGAACAAAATTGGCCTGGTGAACCTGTAGACAATCATCTCTACATGTCTTGGGCTGCACTAACTCAAGAAGTAAATACTTGGGCAGATGATAATCCTGACATTGTAGAATTGTCTAGTATCGGTCAGTCATTTTTAGGAAAGGACTTGTGGATGGTTGTTTTATCCGACTGGTCAATGGAAACAAAGAGTGATGGTAGTGCCAAGGAGATAATTTACATTGATGGTGGACATCATGGTAACGAATACTTGGGAACTGCGTTGGCATGGTTGACTGCTAAATGGTACATCAATGAATGGAATGCACAAAACGCAGAGGCAATCGGCGTATTACAATCCACAGAATTACATATTCTGATTATGCTAAATCCAGATGGAAATGATTTCGATACTCGCCATAATCAGAACCTCACTACTGCAGCAAACCCGTTTGCAAGTGAACCGGTTCCTACTGGAATCGATCTAAATCGAAACTACGACCACTTCTGGGATGATTGCTCTCCTAGCGACCCATTCGCACCAGGAACTGGACCGTTTAGCGAACCAGAAACCCGTGCAAATGCCAATTACATGAATACAGCCGTTCAGGATGCAGATTTGTACGTAACCATGCACACAGGAGTCTGGATTATGCTATACCCTTGGGGCAAATGGCCTCAACAACCACCCGATTGGGAATTATTCCATGGTATTAGAGAAGAGGTAAATGCAGGTATTTCCGATATACCTATTCAAAATGCTAACCAAGGCCTATACCCTAACTGTGGAACTAGTAGAGATTACGGCTATGGCGTAATGGGTTTCCCTACCTTCACGTTTGAAACAGATGATGATCAGTTCCTTCCAGGTACATTCGAAGATGTTAACCAAAGGCTCGGAGAAGAGCTGGATGTAATGCGATATCTAATCGATAATATCTGGTATTGGAGAGCACGTCTTGTTGTGGAGTCTTTCAGCTTAGTTGATGAAAAAGTAACTTTCACCGTGAATAATTTGGGCCGTGCAAGTACGCAGAACGCCACACTGCAATATGTCGATGGAAACAAGATACTTTGGGAATCCGACAATTTCACGGCAAATGCATCAAGCACTACAACCATCACAAGTGATGGATTTGATTTCGAAGACGGTGAATGGCGCCTGTCCTATCAAAAGCGAGTTGTTCATTCTTCACAATGGGTCAATGAAAGTGTAGATGTTGGTAATTATGAAGTAGGATTCTTTGCACAATCTCTCGAGACATTGGTCTGGGCCTTACAAGCAGGAGCTATACCACTATTCGTTATTGGATTTGCATTCTGGTGGTCTAGAGAAGAAAAACCGTTTGATTTGGAAGAAATCCCTCTAGAAGCCGAGATTTTGGATTAATCGAAATTGGGCGCATCTTCAAGAGCCAAGTACTTCTGCCTCGTACTGGTGAGCCAATGAAGGTAGTAGTAGACACCAATGCAAACATCAACGGAACTCTTGTTTTGCCAGTATGGCAAGATAGCAAAGGTATGGTATCTGGCACAGAAGCAGGTGTCCATCGAAGTCTGAAAAATCAAATCGAAGTAGTGCTTGGAGATGGCGATTTCAAAGCTAAATCTGGTACTGCAATGACTCTGGCTGGTACGGAAGGCGGTAAGGCACTTCTAATCGGACTAGGAAAGGAAGATGACGCAACCCTACAATCGATGCGTGAAGCAGGTGCAAAAGTCACTGCTAGCCTTTCTAAGATTCACGGCAAGACCGTGACAGTCAAATTCTGTGGAGTAGATGTCGACCGAATGGGAGCATTTGTAGAAGGTATGATCTTGAGAGATTATTCGTATGACAAATACAAATCCAAAGATGATGATGACGATTCAGATGATTCAGAAATCACAGCCCATGTTACATGTGAAGATGAAAAGACAGCTGCTTTAGGAAAGTCTGCTGAAATCTCATCTGCAGTTGCTTCAGGAGTTTACTTAGCTCGCGACCTTGGTAACGCACCTCCTAACGACCTCTATCCTATGGCTTTCGCAGAGCAGGCAATTGCATTTGGTGAAAAGCATGACAATGTTAGCGTTAAAATCATCAATTACGATGAAGCAAGGTCCATGGGAATGGGAGGGCTTGTTGGAGTCGGTATGGGTTCCTATCGCAAACCATGTATGGTAATCTTCGAAATTAATGGAGACCAACCAGGTCCAAGTCCATGTATTGTTGGAAAGGGAATAACATTCGACACAGGCGGTATTTCTCTTAAGCCACCGCCCTCAATGGATGAGATGAAGTACGATATGCACGGCTCTGCTACAACCTTCGGGCTGATGCAAGCACTCGTTGCAAGTGGACACAAGGACCGCGTAATCGGAGTGACATGCATGGCTGAAAACATGCCTTCCTCAAACGCACAACGCCCTGGTGATGTAATTACAACCTACTCAGGTAAGACAGTTGAAGTGTTGAACACCGATGCTGAAGGCAGATTGGTTCTTTCTGATGGACTGTGGTATACTGGTACACAATTGAATCCTTCATACATTATCGATTTGGCCACACTGACAGGTGCTTGTGTAGTTGCTTTAGGTCACGAAGCAAGTGGTCTATGGTCTAACAACGATGAACTCCTGAACAATATCAAAGAGGCAGGGGAGCACTGTGGCGAAATCGCATGGCCTATGCCATTATTCAAGGCCTTTGAGAAGGAAATGACCGATTCAAAGATTGCAGATGTACGCAACTTGGGAGCAGGTCGCTGGGGCGGATCAAACACCGCTGCAGCATTCCTAAAGCAATTCATCCCTAACGCTGATGGAACCGACGAACAGATTCCTTGGGCGCATTTGGATATTGCAGGAACCGCTTGGGGTGCAAAGACCAACAAGTTGGTCAAGAACGGTGCAACTGGAATTCACGTCAGAACTCTTCACCATTTGATTACTGGACAGTAATTATTGAGTGAAATGTTTGATAGCATTCCTAGTGATATTGATAACTAGATCAATTTCTTCACTTGTAATATTGAAGTGAGGCGTGTATCGCAGAGCGTTGATTCCTCCATGGATAACACCTAGTCCATTCTTTCTGCACCATACTTCAACATCGTCGAATCCAACAACCTGCATCTTGGTAGGTTCCAGTTCTGCTGAAATAAGCAATCCAGTACCTTGTACCTTAGTGATAGTTCCTGGTAATTCTTCAGATAGCGCATTGAGTTTCTCAACAAACTCACGACCCCTGTCGCGAATGTTTTGTCTTAATTCAGGAGTAATTCTCTCTAGTACAGCAACCGCAGTTTCCAATGCCCGAGGGTTGGTAGTCATCGTATTTCCATAGATTCCAACAACATATAGTTCAGCTGCTCTATCATTTAATCCAAGTACAGAAAGAGGGTACTGGCCAGCATTGAGCGCCTTAGACCAAGTCTCTAGATCAGGGGCTTCAGCATCTTGGAATCCTTCATAATCAACTACCGAAAGTGTACCTTGTCCTCTAATGCCTGCTTGTATAGAGTCAATAATTAGCATAGAACCATTTTCATTGGTCAATCTTCGTGCTTCATCATAGAAGTCTCTGTCAATACATTGACCAGGGTTTCCTTCACCTTGAACAGGCTCAATAGACATAGATTCGATGAAAAATCCATCTTCTTCTGCTTTAGCGAACGCTGCTCGCAGTGCTTCGATGTTGTTAGAAGGAACTAGAATCAGGTTATCTCTTTCAGAGAATGTCTTCAGATTTTTGTCATAAGTGCCTTTACATGAATGTGAAATTTGTGCTGGTCTATCTGTTCTACCATGAAACGCTCTTTCAATCGCTAACAATTTGACAGGCTTTCCTTCATGTCGACCTCCGGGTCCAGTCATCATTTTTGAGTTGACATCGCAAATCCTCATCGCCACAGTCATCGATTCAGAACCTGAGTTCATGCAAATGAATTTGGAGAAGGGACAGCTTCCTCTAGTGTGTCCTAATTCCTTTTTCAGAGCCGCAGCCATTCTGGCTTGACTAAATGAAGGAGTCATCACATTAGCCATGACGTGATTTTGGCTCATGACCTCAATGATATCTCCAGGTCCATGACCTCCTCCAAGCATTCCATAACCTCCATTATCATGAATAACTGCGCCATGAGAAGTTACAATCCAAGGGCCTCTTCCTGAAATTGCAACATAAGGGTTCACGGTTGCAGGGGCATAGAAGTTGACAAAATCTTCTTGCAGAAGCGAAACTAGTGTAGTTTCATCTTGCTTTAACATAAATGCAGCAATCTCGCTTTGCTTACTCAAGCCTTCTTCTATTGCGAGTCTTAGAGAGGAGTCTCGACTTGCAAAATCAGAAATCACATCGTCAGGTAAACCAATAGTTACCGCATCTCCGCTAGCGGCCCGCATTTGTTCCAGCATTGCGATTACATCTGCCATGTACAAAAGGCGAAGCAGGCGTATATTCAACATTGCCCTATTGCTGTTCTATTACGGTGCAACATTGTGAAAATCAATGGCCAATTTATACCACAATTGTATGTTAAACATTCCATGTAGGGGATTTTATCATAACTAAATCTGATTTGGTAAGTTTATGGAAGGGAGTAGTAAGATTGACCACACCGCTCTCGACCATGGATTCTTCCAGTTCACACTCCCTCATACTTGGACAGGTATCATTTTCTGGGGCTTAGCAGCATTTATTCTCCTGTTTTCAGGAGTTTTAGTTATCATCAGTATGAGTATTCCTGATGTACCGCCAATTTCTGATGCCACAATAATTTCGTCTTTGGATGAAATTAACGACGAAGACTCTGTTGAACTGGGAGTTGGTTGGGAGAACCAAGGGGCCACAGCAAATTTTGCAGTTATCGAAGTGGAAATTGTGGAAGGTACGCTTGTCCATGGTTATTGGGAGTATGATGCCGATGGCGAAAATTGTACTGATTATGTCGATGTCTATGAAGATCCATTGACTTTGCAAACCTTGAATGGTGAAGAGACATTTGTAATGGGATGGTCTAATGAAATGGGAACAGAAGTTTCTACAATCAGTCGTAGTTGTTCTAATAGATACGATGATTGGTTTGTACAAGAAGGAGACATAATCGAAATATTCCTAGTGAAATACAATGAAAATTATTCGATACTTTCAGTAGGAGCAGAGGGTTTAGAGCCGGGTGAAAGAACCGAAAGGGAAGACGCACAGAGATTTGCATTACTCGGCATTATTATTGCATCGTTAATCATGATGATAACTACTCCAACCTCACTCTCAGATGACATTAAGAAATTGAGAACAAGGTGGAACAATTTGCCATTTGTTGACTCTCCGCCATTTGTAGATGGTAAACGATATTCTCTGAAAGCTGGTGTTGGCCCAATAAGGCCTGTAGATGACAATGATTGGGTTATTCCCCCTCCTGGGTTTGAAACATGGCCTGAAAATCTGTATGAACAACAGGAAGATGGAGCGATGATCGAAGAACATCCTTTGGTTATAGGAACTCCTACTCCTGCGACTTTCACTCTTTATTCAATAAACGGAATTATTTTCATTGCAACATCTTTGTGGTTGGTTAGTGATTTAATAGCAAGACACAGTGATGATTTTCAAATTTTGTTAGGCCAAATCCTACGCATAGTGGTCATTATATTCAATTTAATCTGGCTAATTTTCGCTTGGAGAAAATGGAAATTGACTCACAACATTATCGATACCCCAACCAGCAAAGTCAGAGGTGTAGCAGTAGGTCCGGCAGAGTTGGTCGGTCAAGTTAGACCGGGCCCTGATGGAACATTGACGGTCGATGTCGGTGGAAATTCAAATCGTCGCGTGGAAGGTATTGTTTCGTTCAGATGGAAAGAAGAAGAATATGTTTGTACTAAAGACAGCGACGGTAAAGAATCTTGTTCTTGGAATACTAGAAGGGATATTGATGGCAATACAAGATTCATTCTTCACGATGGTTCTGGCGGAATCTTAGTCGAACCCTCATCATGGAAAAAACCGTTTCATGGTTCTCCTTTACACATTTGGGAGGCCGGAAGGTGGCGTTGGACAATATGGGCTTTAGGCGCAGGAGATCCAATCTATTGTTTGGGTCGAGTCGAAACTCGGACCTCTGCTGAAAAGGAAGAAGGTCTTGATACATCAATTCCTAACGCCAATCTAATTGTTAGAGGAAACAAAGACATAGGCATGCAGGTTCATCTCAAGAGAGGAACCGAATTATCGGTTATTTCAGGCCTAAGGTCCACCACTGAAGCAATAATTGCACCACTGGTCATGTTGACCTTTAGCGCCATACCATTCCTGTGGTGATCAGTCTTCGTCTTCGTCGACTACTTCGAAATCAGCATCGACAACTCCGTCATCTGAGGAACTTTCTCCGGCTTCTTCTTGTTCAGCCATTTCAGCAGCAGCAGCCTCGTACAACTTGGCAGAGATGGCGTGCATTCCTTCTTCGATTTCCTTGACCTTAGCCTGAACAGCAGCCTCGTCGATTTCATCAAGTTCCTTAGCAACTCCTTCCTCATTCTGAAGTAGGGCCTCTAGTTCGTCAACCTTGGATAGAACCGGTTCCTTATCCTCATCACTGAGTTTCTCGCCAGCCTCATCGATTGTTCTTCGTGTTTGATAGACAATTTGGTCAGCCATGTTTCTCATTTCGACTTGAGCCTTCAATCTCTTGTCAGCTTCTGCAAATTCTTCAGCTTCAGCAATCTTTGCTTGGATTTCATCTTCGCTTAGTGAGGTATCAGATTCAATCTTGATAGATTGTTCCTTTCCAGTACCTTTGTCCTTAGCAGATACATTGACAATACCGTTTGCATCGATGTCGAATGTGACTTCGATCTGAGGTACTCCGCGTGGAGCAGGTGGTATTCCCATAAGGTGGAATTGTCCCAGGCTTACGTTATCCTTGGCAAATTCTCTCTCACCTTGTAGTACATGGATTTCAACTGCTGGCTGATTATCGCTAGCAGTAGAGAATACTTCCGAGCGTCGGCTTGGAATGGTTGTATTTCTTTCAATCATGGTAGTAGTGACTCCACCAAGGGTTTCAATACCCAGGGTTAGAGGGGTTACGTCAAGTAGAAGAATGTCTGAAACACCTTCATCTCCTGCAATAATTCCTGCTTGTAGTGCAGCACCCATAGCCACTGCTTCATCTGGGTTAATTCCCTTGAATGGTGACTTTCCAGTTTCTTTTTCGATTGCGGTTTGAACAGCAGGGACTCGTGTAGAACCGCCGACTAAAATCACCTTGTCAACCTCTCCCTTCGAGATTCCAGCATCCTTCATTGCCTGCCTTGTAGGCTTCATTGTTTTCTCGACAAGAGGAGCGATCAGCTCTTCGAATTTAGAACGGGAAACGGTGATGTCCAAATGTTCAGGTTGTCCATCCTTCATTGTAATGAATGGTAGATTAATCTGTGATTGACCGGTTCCTGATAACTCGATTTTCGCCTTTTCAGCGGCTTCTTTGAGCCTGCTCATAGCTTGTACATCTTTAGCCAAATCAATCCCAGAGGATTTCTTGTATTCAGCAACCAGGTAGTCGATAAGGACCTCATCAAAGTCATCTCCTCCTAATTTGTTATTTCCTGCGGTAGCCTTTACCTCGATCTGAGGTTGTCCATCCACGTCATAAATCTCAAGCACAGATACATCAAAAGTACCGCCACCCAAATCGTAGACCAAGATTGTCTGGTCTTCTTCTTTGTCAACACCGTATGCTAGAGCAGCAGCAGTTGGTTCATTGATGATTCTCAATACTTCGAGTCCGGCAATACGACCAGCATCTTTGGTTGCCTTTCTTTGAGCATCTGTGAAATAAGCAGGACATGTAATTACGGCCTGCTTAACAGTAGTTCCTAGGTATGCTTCAGCATCTGCTTTGAGCTTTTGTAGAATAAATGCTGAAATCTCCTGGGGGGTATAATCTGAATCGTCTACCTTTGTTGACCAATCAGTACCCATGTGTCTCTTGACTGAAATCATGGTTCTCTCGTGATTTGTTACCGCTTGTCTTTTTGCAGTAACTCCGACCATTCTTTCTCCACCGTCTTTCGAAAACGCTACCACAGATGGTGTTGTTCTCGCTCCTTCTGCATTTGCTATAACAATCGCTTCACCATTCTCGATAGTAGCTACACAAGAATTGGTTGTTCCAAGGTCTATTCCAATAACGCTATTTTTTGCCATATTTTCACTTCCATGCCGATTAGAAAATCGGTATTCCTCCATCTTCATCGTCATCATCGTCGTCAGCAAGATCTACGCTTACATCCGATGTGACAGGAGAATGATCATCATCGATTCCATCATCGATATTTTCTGTTTCTTTTTCCAAGGCAGAGCCTTGAGGGGTTAATTTGAGAGTAATGTCCAGTATGCCATTGTTCAGAGACCAGTTTACCACATCATCGCACTGATGAGGTAACTCAATTTGAGCTAATGGTGGTTCAGTAGGATCAGATAGAACTTGTAGTACTTCTCCACCACTCGAAAGCGCAACCTCGATTTCCTCTAGGTCTTCTCTTGTTGAGAAGTCTACTGTAATCGACATATTCCAACCCGATAGATAGATGTCATCGGCTGGTAGTTTCACAATATCGTTGGTAGGCAAATCATCATCGATATCAACCACTGCAGGGGAAGCATCCACTTTCACATCGACACCCAAATTGGATAACATTTCGTCCATCGGCATTCCAGATTGGAAGAGTTTCATGATATTCGACATATCGAAATTGAAATTGACATCTCCTTTGGCCAGTTTTTCTGGGTCGATTCCCATAGCATCGAACTGAGAACGGAATTGATTCAGCATAGCGCGAAGTTGTGCGGTATCTACAGGCATACCCATGTTCTTGAACACCTCTGCCATCTTTTCAATCATCTTTTCTTCCCAATCTTCGGCCACAGTTCTCACCCACTACTTAACCATCGGTTGTATAGTCGGAGCAGTAGCCCATATATGAAGTCAACGCTAACCATCTCTCAACAGTTTCAAGGCAAGTTAGTAAGTCGCAAGGGCGATGGCGGAAGAGACAATTCTCGAATCAACAGAGAGAACGAGCGGCAGCGAGGCGTTGCGCAAGAACGTTCAGGCCGCTATTGCTCTAGCAGGAGCAGTTCGTTCGACCTTAGGTCCAAAAGGACTTGACAAGTTATTGGTAGATGACCAAGGACAAACCTTAGTCACCAATGATGGAGTTACTGTTTTGGAAAGTGCCAAGGTTGAGCATCCGGTTGCAAAGATGATCATCAATGCCTCATCCACTCAGGATAGAGTAGCGAGAGACGGAACTACTTCCACGGTAGTCATATGCGCTGAAATGCTGCGAAATGCGTGGCAATTAGTTAGACAGGGAGTTCATCCGGCGACCATAGCTAGAGGATTCGCTCAGGCAGAGAAGTTTGCATTAGAATCTTTGAAGGAATTGTCAATCGATGCTGATAGAAGTCAAATCCAATCTGCAATCGAAACCTCGTTGACTGGAAAGTTGGACAAAGCGATGGAAAAGCATCTTGCCAAATTATCGCTGGATGCAGGAGAAATTATCCTTACTGATGGGCGAGCAGACCCAACTAGAGTCAAGATAATCAAGCAAAATGGTGGTTCAATGTTGGACACAGAACTGATTACTGGATTAGCATTGGCTAAGAGTCGTATTCATTCTGAAATGAAAGAGCGAGGAGGACCAGGATCAATTCTTATTCTCGATGGAGGCATTGAGAGAAAGCAGCCCCAATTCGAAGCCAAATTGAATATCACATCCACCGGGATGTTAGATGCTTTTAGAAAATCAGAATCTAAGTCTATTCTTTCACAAATAGATAATCTTGTAGAAATTGGTTGTGAATTACTAGCCTGCAAAGAAGGAATAGATGATGAAGCAAGACAAGCTTTACTCGACAATGGAATCCTAACATATAGGAGAGTGGAAAAGAAGGATTTGGATTTGCTTTCCAGAGCATGTGGAGCGAATTTGGTTCCTGATGCAAGCAGAGCGACCAAGCAAGACCTAGGCGCATTTATCAAAACCAGAGAAGAGTTACGCGGCGGCATCAATCATTGGATTCTCGATGCTGAAGATACTGGTGCTACTCTAATTGCTCGAGGAAGTACCGATGGTGTATTGGAAGAAGTCGACCGTTGTTTCGCAGATGGACTAGGAGTCGCTTGTCAATTGCTCGAAGAACCTACATTGTTACCGGGTGCAGGTGCAACTCAGGTTGCGCTTGCTCGTCGCCTTCGAAGGCATGCTGAATCTGTTCCAGGGCGCGAGCAAATGGCGATTGAAGCATGGGCTGATGCACTCGAATCCATACCGAGAGCTCTAGCCGCAAATGCAGGATATGACGGTATTGATTCTCTTCTAAAACTAACAGCAGCGCATAATGATCAAGGAGATTTTATCGGGCTAGACCTAGATGATGGTGAGGCGAAGGACACAATCTCAAGAGGGATTTTGGAACCTCTTAAGATAACCAAACAAGCGATATCTGGGGCGACTGAGGCGGCGATTAGTATTCTGAGAATTGATGACGTCTTATGGGCGCAAATGGATGCACAAATCCCTGCTGAGGTAGAGGAGCGCCTCCAAGGGTTTGGAGCCGAGTAAGGATACGCTCAAGAACGGCCTACGGTCTGCCTAGTACATGTCCGACCTTCCTAACACCATGATGGCTTGGACAAAGTCCCGTGATGAACAGGACGGTTTCGAACTAGTCGAGCACCCAATACCTTCTCCTTCGGCTGGTGAAGTTCTAATCAAAACGGCTTCAACTAGCATTTGTGGTACAGATTTACACATCTGGCTTTGGGATGATTGGAGCCGCAAAGAAGTGCCATTAGGGACGATAACCGGGCATGAAACATGTGGTGAAGTGGTCGCTTTGGGCGATGGAGTAGATACTCACAAAGTAGGAGACCAAGTTGCAATAGAATGTCATTTGGCCTGTTGGGACTGTCCTAGATGTGATGAGGGGAATGCCCATATCTGTGAGAATGGTTCCATTTTTGGTGTGCATACAAATGGTGCATTTGCACCTTACTTCACAATCCCAGCAACGAATGCTCGACATACTCCTGAAGGTTTAGATTCAGGCCATGGCTCTATCCAGGACCCACTTGGTAATGCAATTCACACATTGACCGGAGGTCCAGTTAAGGATTCGACAGTCGCAATTCACGGTTTAGGCCCAATCGGTCTTTTTGCTGTTAACGCTGCAAAAGCAATGGGTGCAAAAAAGGTCATTGCAATCGATTGGGATAATAATTATCGCATGGAAATTGCAGAAAAATTAGGTGCAGATCTAGTTCTGGGTAAAGGCCATGATGTTGTCAAAGAAATACTTGCAGCCACTGAAGGAAGAGGGGTTGACAACACTTGTGAGTTCTCAGGCTCACCCGCAGCTCTTGCAAATTCAATCCATTCTACTAGAATGGGAGGATATCTCAATGTGTTATCGGTATATGGTAAATCAAACCCAGAAGTTCCTATGAATGATTTAGTCTTCAGATATTTGCATTTGAAGGGAATTAACGGTCGGAAAATGTGGTCAACTTGGGATACAATGTACGAATTATTGGCCTCCGGCGACATTGATGTTGAATCGATTGTAACTCACCGTCTTGGGATAAATGATTTCCAAAAAGGAATGGAACTTACTCGCAGTGGCCTTTGTGGCAAGGTCGTCTTGGACTTTTGATGCAGTTTTCCAAATTTTCAGGCGCGACCCAATGTTGAAAGGGGAGGCGCGACGGGCTCAAAGCCCGTTGAAGAGCATGAAATATGTCGTCGTCTCAGGAGGCGTCCTCAGCGGACTAGGCAAAGGAGTCACTGCATCTAGCATTGGCGTTTTGCTGAAAAGTGCCGGTCTGAGAGTAACCGCAGTCAAGATTGACCCATATCTCAACAGCGATGCAGGAACAATGTCTCCATTCGAGCATGGCGAGGTTTTCGTCCTTGATGATGGAGGAGAGGCAGATCTCGATTTGGGTAATTATGAACGATTCTGCAACCTAAATCTGTATCGTGATAATAACATCACTACTGGGAAAATCTACTCAGAAGTTATCGAAGCTGAACGCCGTGGAGACTATTTGGGTAAAACGGTCCAAGTTATTCCTCACATTACGGATTCAGTTCAAGACTGGATTGAGAGAATCGCTTCAGTGCCAGCAGATGGTTCAGGCCAGAAGCCTGAGGCTTGTGTTATTGAACTTGGAGGAACGGTTGGAGATATTGAAAGCTCACCATTTATCGAAGCACTAAGGCAATTTCAGTTTAGAGTTGGACGAGAGAATGTTTGCTTCGTCCACGTATCATTAGTTCCAGTGATGGGTCCAGTCGGAGAGCAAAAGACCAAGCCAACACAACATACAGTGAAGGAGTTACGAGGCCTGGGAATCAGCCCTGATGTCTTAGTCTGTAGAGCAGAAGCACCGCTAGCACAAGAGACTAGGGAGAAACTCGCAGCGTTCTGTCATGTTTCTCCAAATGCCGTCATGAGCGCTCATGATGTTTCAAATATCTACAGAGTTCCTCTTCTATTGAGAGATCAAGGTATTTGTGAAGCATTAGGTATTGATTGTAATGCTACTGATTTGATGTCACGATGGGAAAAAATGGCTGACCGTGTCGATAACCTTGGTGAAGATTTACACATAGCAATGGTTGGAAAGTACACCGGTTTGACAGATTCATATCTCTCTGTAATCAAGAGTCTTCAACATGCATCTTATGCAGTGAACCGTACTTTGGTAATCGATTGGATTGAAGCTAGCAACCTGGAAGACCAATCACATGAAGATTGGACTACACTCAAAGCAGCAGATGGTATTCTAGTTCCTGGAGGATTTGGAGATAGAGGTATTGAGGGGAAAATCTTGGCAGCAAACTATGCCAGAGTAAATGGTATTCCATACCTGGGTATTTGCTTGGGATTACAAGTTGCAACAATTGAATTTTGTCGCAATGTTTTGGGATTAGAGGGAGCAAATTCAACCGAGTTTGATGAAAACACTCCCCACCCAGCAGTTGTATTCATGCCAGAAATATCGAAGACTCATTTGGGTGGAACCATGAGACTGGGAAGCCGCCCTACAATTTTCCAAGTTGATGATTGTATGACCAAGCGACTTTATGGCGGTCATTCACAAGTTGATGAAAGACACAGACACCGATACGAAGTCAACCCAGATCTGATTTCAAAAATCGAATCAGCAGGACTAATTTACGTGGGTAAAGATGAGACTGGACAGCGCTGTGAAATCTTCGAATTAGAAGGGCACCCATATTACGTTGGAGTCCAATACCATCCTGAGTTCAAGAGTAGACCCGAAAAGCCTAGTCCGCCATTCCTTGGATTAATGATGGCTGCTTCTGGTCAGAAAATCTAACCAAAGGGTA
>QQSK01000007.1:0-7966 GCA_003602415.1 Candidatus Poseidoniales archaeon
TCATTGTAGTTTTCAACCCATGCAAATAATCTGAAATTCTTAGTAAACTCATCTAACTCATTTACCAAAACTCTTGGTTCAGGTTTTTCCAAACAATGTGGAGATTCTCTGGCTAACTTTAGTAGTGTATATTTGACATGATTAATATCCTCGTCATAACTCACTCCAATGTCGATAACGAGCGATTTTCTACTGGCAATTCCTTCGCCTCCTCCTCTGGCATGATTTACTATGTCTGTGTATACGATGGTATTGTTCGGAATAATGAGCAGTTTTTCATCTCTGGTTAGAAGTTTAGTTGACAGTACACCAATTGAAACGACAGTCCCCATATTTCCTTCAATTTCAATGCGATCTCCAACCTCAAACGGGCGGTCAATCGCTAACAAGAACGAATTTGCGATATTGCTGATTGTCTGTTTCATTGCAATTCCTAAAATTAAGGAAATCAAAGTTAGAGATGCTAGGATTCCAAATAGGTCAACCTTTAATTCCATCAAGGCGAAATATGTTCCTACAAAATACAACGCTGCACGAGTGCAGATTACCAAGAATGGATTTCCTCCAGATACGGTAACAGCATCTTTCTTCTGAAATTGTTCAAGAATTACAGGCATCAGTATCTTGGTTGAGACACTAGAAATCGAGGTTGCAATCATTATGTAACTTGCACCAAAGTATGGTTGTAATGTGTTGTAATCAACATCATTTTCTACTAGCCACATTATCGATAAATGAGCCCCTCCAGCGATTATGAATAGATTCAATCTAATTGATAGGGGGCCGACCAACTGGTCATCCCAGCCTGCTGAACTACTCTTTACAATCTCCTTCCACGGGCTAATTAAAACAAGTCTTGTACCAACTATTGCAACAATCACTCCAAGTATACACAAGGCTATTTTTACAATAAATGGCAAGCCATCAAGGTAGTCCTGTAAATCAGAAATTAATTCCATGAGTTTCACTTTTCTTTAGCGAATTTACGTGCCTGGTTTGCCCACTTGTCACGCTTGATTCTTCCCGGGAAGAATTCGATAGCGATGTTAACCTGTTCTTCGATTTCTGAATTCATGTTACCAACTTGTTCGAAAGTGTAGATTCCGAGAGCATTCAACTTGTCCTCAATGAAAGGTCCAACACCCTTGATTCTCTGCAAATCATCGCTTGCTGTTACAGTTGCAGCAGCAGCGAACCCTCTCTTCAAGCCCTTGACACCAGTCAATGCGGTTGCAGTCTTTCCAGTCCACGAGATGTTCATGCCGCCTTCGTCATCCTGAACCCATGCAGAACCGGCTTCATCGAAATCAGATGTGTCTCCGATTGAGACTTCCGTTGCACCCTTTTCTACTGGCTTGGAAGCGACACTTCTTGCCGCAACACCGAGAGTGGTGAAATCGATACTCTTAGCCTTCTCAGAAATACGTAGTAACTCCTCTTCCTTCTTACGAGTTGCTTCATCCATTTCTGCAAGTTTAGCACGACGTTCTTCCATCTCTTTCTCCATCTGCTCAAGTCTTTCTTGTGCAGCCTTTTCAGCAGCAAGGCGAGCAGCATCTTCAGCCTCTTCTTTGGCTTTCTTTTCAGCAGCAGCCTTCTGTTCAGCAGCAGCAGCCTTTGCTTCAGCGGCAGCAGCCTTTTCTTCAGCCTCTTTGAGTTTCTTTTCAGTAGCCTCTTTCTCAGCCTTGTCTCTTGCTTCGGCCTCTTCAATTGCCTTGAGTTCAGCCTCTTCTTCTACTTTGAGTTGAGATGCTCTAAGGTCAGCAGCAGCTAATTCGTCAGCCTCTGGATCGCCAACGGTGACTTCCCACATCAGGTAAACCGATGCACTTCCGACCCGGATTTGGCCAGTGTATACTCCACTAACATCATCTTCTGTAACATTGTCATCGAATGAAAGTTGGAACACAATAGAACCCGAGCCTTTCTCATCTGAACTACCTTCTACAAGGATTGAATCCATGTTGAAGCGTCCGCGGTTGGTACTTGCAGCCATGTCTGTAATTGTAACCAATGTATCTGGGTCCAATTTTGAAATTGTAATAGATTCCTTGCTGGTTACACTGTCACCGAAGTTTTCCACGTGTGCAGGCTTGAGAACGAATGGGTCATTCTTTGTTCCACTACCACTTACAAAGTTAGGTCTTGAAGCGGTATTTTGTGGTTCAGGACCATTTCTCATTCCTACAATAACCATCAATGAATCTCCTCTCTCACGAGACCAATAGATCAGTGGTATTAGTAGAAGTAGCAATAGCAACGGTAAGCAAACACAAATCCACCACATCGTGGATGAGCTACTGTCGTCATCTTTCTTAGGGTCAGATTTTGTTGTTACACATGTACCGTCTTCTTCGATGTTTGCAGGAACGCTCTGTGAATCTAGTGGGTCAGAACCACATCTATCTTCATCAGCATCAGACCAATCGTCGCCATCGTCATCTTCGTCAGCGTTGTTTCCAATACCGTCTTCATCGGTATCTAGCCATTCATTACCATCCATTGGGAATGCATCTTCAGCATCAGAAACTCCGTCACCATCGGTGTCGTCTTCTAATGCATCACATGTTCCGTCACCATCAGAATCAACAGGGAAACTGGTTTCATCCAGTGGGTCTGTGCCACATTCGGATTCTTTGTAATCTGACCAGTTGTCGTTGTCATCATCGAAGTCTTCTACGAGTGGCGGGTCTGATGTTGATGTTCCTGACAGAGAGTCAGGCTTACCATCACCATCTGTATCCTTTGATGCTGAACGGTCATCTGGGAAGTCGTCAACATTGTTGCCTACAGCATCACCATCACGGTCGTCATCTTGTGAGTCACAAATCATGTCACCGTCAGAATCAACAGGAACACTGGATGCATCATCTGGGTCAGAGCCACAGGATTCTTCTGGACCATCTGCCCATCCATCCAGGTCTCTATCAGATTGTAGAGCATCACAAATTCCATCGTTGTCATCATCGATTGGAACAGAGAATTGGTCCTTTGAGTCAGAGTTACACATAATCTCTTCAGTGTCAATGAATGAATCGTTGTCATCGTCACTATCGATGTAGTTACACAAGCCATCGCCATCAGTATCTTCAGGTGTACTGGAAGCGTCTCCTGGGTCTTCACCACAGAGGTTCTCCATCTCATTGGACCAACCATCTCCATCCATGTCATCGTCATAGATGTCAGGTATTCCATCTCCATCTGTGTCTTCTAGTACACTGAGTGTGATTTGGAAGGAACCACTCTGTCCAGAGTTGGAGTTGTTAGCCCAGATTGTGTAGATTGTAGAATCACTCAATTCTGTAGGCGTACCCGAAATTGCACCAGTATCGCTGGTAGAGCGCCCTGGCATTGTTCCATTGAACTCCAATCCTAGAGGTAGTGCAGGCGAAATTGCCCAACTTGTGATGTCTCCTCCTGCAGTGATTGGCACTAGAGGATTCATCGTTGAGTTGATTGCCAATTCTAGGCTGTTGTCAAGATAAATCACGATAATTGCTCTGTCGTCACTTGTGTCCAGTAGATCACAAATTCTGTCTTGGTCGATATCGCTTGGATAATCATTCTCATCCATCTCATCGGTTTGACAGTTTGTCTCGTCCACATTGGGCCAGCCATCTCCATCAATATCGTCGTCATTGATGTCAGGTATGCTGTCCAAGTCTGTATCAGTTAGAACAGAAATGGTAACGGTTGCAGTACCGTAATCTTCGACTCCTGTAGCATTGATTGTGTACACAGCGCTCTGGGTCAGAGTGCTTGGTGTTCCCCAGATGGTACCATTGTTAGTTCCAAAGAAGATACCACTTGGCAATGTTGGCTCAATACTCCATGAAACGATTGCAGCTCCAGATGTTGAAGGATACAATGCCATCATTGGTGAATACTGTGCTAGTTCAGCAGTGTTGTATGGATAATTGATGAAAATACCAGTTCCGTTAATTGTAATCTCCAGAACTGCAGTTCCTGAACCACCAGTATTGTTAGCCCAAATTGTGTAATTTGTTGCAGGTGAGTCCACGAATGGAATACCGACAATTGCTCCGTCTCCCCTCAAGCTCAGACCAGTAGGTAATGCTGGCGAAATCTCCCAAGATGATGGTACACCGCCAGTGCTGGTTGGCACTACTGGAGTGATTGGTACATCCTTGAAGAATTCATATTCTGAATCAGCGTAGGAAATTACCGGTGCAGGTTCGTTAATAGTGATTGTAAACGGAACACCTGCACTACAGATATTCCAACTATTACAAGATTTGACCTTGAAGATTGCAGTGCTTTGGTTAGCAGTTGGTGTTCCGATAATATGTCCAGTATTGTTCACTGACAACCCAGCCGGTAGAGGCGGATATGTTGTGAAGTGATGCAGATTACCACTGTTCGTAACACCAGTTGGTGCAATCGGTGTAATTGCAACTCCTCTTGTTAATGTCTGGGTTGTGTCTGCAGAGTTGTATGAGACCACAGGTACTGCAGGTCCAATTCCAAATGTTACTTCGAATGATTGGTTTCTTTCCCAGGAACGCGAGGAGCCCACAGTTGCAGTGATTGTGTAAGTCTCATTTGCAGTATCTGTACAACCGTTGGTAGGTGTGCCCGTTATCTGGCCATTTACTGTGTTGAAATTTAGTCCACAAGGTAAAGCAGCGCCGTTTAGATTACCTGCACTATCATTTAACTGATAACTTGGAATGTTTTCAAAATAGTTACCTATGACTCCAGAAGAATGACTTGTACCTTCTGACGGACTGTTATAGTTTATCTCGTGGTCGAAATCTCCCCAGAATCTGTAGAGCCTATGTGATGAAGCGTATAGTGCTACTTGGCCACTCTCCCAAGTAGGGACTGTATTCCAATTCGTATCACTGTCACTTTGAATCAGCAATGATGCAGACCTAGACATGAATTTAGCACCATGGTAGCCTGTTATGTAGATGGAACCGGAATTGTCGAGCCCGAAGTCGGTAGTCCAATGATTGCTACCCCAATCACTAGAAGTAACATCATATGCTAAATTTAGGTCTTTGTCAAACCCAGTTGTCCTAAAGTCGTGTTCATTAGTCATGTCGATGAACACATGTGCAATATCATTGGAATCAACTGCTGAATAGATAGAATCACTCCTGAAGTTATCGTGATCATTAGAATACCCAATTTGAGTTTCAATCGAAATAACGTCACTTGTGGTGTGATTCATAGTTGCTACATGTAAGCAATATATGCCATAGGAAGTTGGCAGCGAACCAGACGTGCTTCCAGCGAATTCGAGATCCGTGCAATAGTCACGATCACTGACATATGCGAAGAATAGAGTATCGTCGCCATACTTGTCCATCGTAAAGTAGTGTTTGTAACTGGAACCATCGACTGCTGCATTTGTTGTTACGTTTTCTGCCCATAACCAATTTCCGGAGGAGTCTGCATGTGCAATCCAAGATGAAGAGTGAACATCATAATTCCCGCCAGAGTAGGTGGCTGAAGAAGACCCAAAGTCGTAATCCCATTGGCCATTACCTGAAGAAACATGTCCAGCAGATGTTACAGAACCATCGTGATGTAAAACAACTTGATGCTCATAAGTAGCCCTACAATTAGTTGGGTTGGATTTACCTACTGAAGTCCATTGGACTTGTCCATTTGTGTTAACTTTCGCAACCCAAGGTTGGTGAGTAGTTAGACAAGTTCCAAACGGTCCAACTTGCATACCCCCGAACTTCAGGTCATCATTGGCAGTCTTTCCTGTAGCGATAATTGCAACATCGCCAGTTGACTTATCTAAGTCCATTTCTGAAGATTCATCGTTAGTTACTCTAGATATTGCTGCTGAATCGGTGGAAGAGGTACCAGTAGATTCAGTATTGATTGCCCACTGAAGATTTCCATAGTAATCCCATTTTGCAAGAATAACAGTTTGTTTTCCGTTATTGTCAATCGTCACTCCATCGAAATTGAATTCAACAGGGTCGCTACTTGTAGCAGTTGCTTGGAATAATGCGTAAATGTTACCATTATCGTCGACATCAACATCTTCAATGTAGAATCCATTCCCTCTAATGCTCTTGGCCCAAAGGTAATCGTTTCCTGTAGGCTCTCTCATACTCAAAACAATATCATTAGAGTCATGATTTCCACCCGCAGCAATGCCATCTACCAAGATGCTACCGGTTGAAGTATACCTCTCTAAAGTGACGATTTCACCATTGCCAGCAAAGGCTGTTTTCGAAGATGTTTGGTCATCAGCATCATTAGCGAACATGTTTTTGTAACCAGTGTATAATGGATTTTCCATAGTCGATTTGATTGTCAAATTCGTACTCCATGTCTCAACTCCAGAGTCGGTTGTAATGACATAATTTGTTCCGCTTAGGTCCATTGTTGTCGGCTTTCCACTAATCTCACCGGTTGTGGTGTTCAGAGTAAGGCCGCTTGGTAGTGCAGGATTAATCGATACACTGGTTGGAATCATTGCAGGATATTCAGGCATGAATGAGAGATCCATTTCCATCTCGAAAATCATATTCGCAACACCGTAATCAAGAGTTGCTGATTCCAACATGTCACAAGTTCCATCGCTATCGTGATCGGCAGGATATTTCGCCGATTCCTTGGATTCATCGATTGCAGAACCGTAGTGGAAGATTTGGTTATATTGGTAAGCATTAGTATACGGAGACCAAATTATCCAAGGGTCATCACCCTCTGAAATTTCAATTTCAAGATTTACGTGCGCAGAATTCCAATAACTTCCGTATGTGTTTTGTTTAATCAAAGTAGTTGACTGAGTGTTTGAAGTAGAGGACAATTCTGTGTGATAAAGAGATTTGTTACCATTGTCGACCCATGCGATGTGGACATTGTCATTGGAATCGAGTTTTAGGCTAACACCATTATATCCAGATGGTGTATAATCTGAGAATCTAGGGACCCAATTTTGCGCAGTATTGTCATAATAATTGTACGTCACATAAGATGATACATCGCTATCTGATGATCCTTTCATGAAGGCAACATGCGGTTGGTTAGAAGAATCAACAGTGAAAGATGACCTTCCTGGCCCTATATCGCCCAATGAACCAGGGAAGGAGTTCAATCCAGAATTCCAAGATTCACTTGATACATCGTAAATCCATGTGTAAAGCCTTGCGGCTTGTGAATGGTAAGAAATCAGATGCAAATCTCCATTTGAATCAACAGCAATTTGCTTATTCTTCGAATGACTGGAACTTGTCGATACTCCAGTTGGATAATCGATGTAACTGGTTTCTCCGCTATCAATATTCACAATACCTGCGTTGGTGGTTAGGAAAATTGAGCCTTCGTCCGAGATTGCAATTTCATGGTGCTGATTTTGTTGACTACTGTTGAAAGTGTAGATTTCATTGGAAGCAGGGTAGAAGTGATTGCTGGTTGAAGAGTATTCCATGTAGAAAAGCTTCTCATCATTTACTATGTATGCTCCTGCTCCATATTGAGCATGGTCGAAACCTTGCTGGTAACTGGTACCATAGCTATGGTGAAGGTAGTAATAAGAAGAACCACTTTCGATATTGGTAGTCGTGTGTCCTCCCATGCGTATATATTCGGTACTGATGCCTAAGCCTACTGGTTGGAATTGCACTTCTTTGTTGTTTGGTAACCACACTATGCCACTAGGGTATGCATAATCGTAACCATAATTGTTACCAAAAATCTGCCTAGAGTTCCATTCCTTGCGTTCACATGCTTGCTCTTCAGCATCACTCCAACCATCATTGTCATCATCTGTGTCAACGTAGTCGCAAGTTCCATCATTGTCTGTGTCAAACGGTTTGCTCGTACTCAATTTGGAGTTGGTTAGACAAGATTGTTCCTCAATATCTGTCCATTGGTCGTTATCGTCATCAAGGTCTTCAGTTAGGTCTGTAGAACAATTTGAAACAATTGAGTCTGGTTTTCCGTCGTCGTCTGTGTCCAAATGAGCGCACTC
>QQSK01000007.1:8066-116086 GCA_003602415.1 Candidatus Poseidoniales archaeon
CCATCGCTTGTTGAGTATCCCAGTCCCAGTACTGATGATTCTCCCCAGCACTTGACTGAGCCGTTGGTGAATAGTGCACAAGAATGCTTGTCGCCCATGACAATCTTGTCCACCGATGCATTAGTTCCGAGGTTAACGAACGGCAGATCAGTTCCAGTCTCATCTGAGCTGTCTCCGATGTTCTGGGTATTACCCAGGCCGAGTTGTCCGTCGCCACCGTTACCCCAACACTTGATGTTGCCAGATGCGCCAATAGCACATCCGGACTGTAATCCGAATGCAATTGAATCGGCATTTCCAGTACCTCCGGCTGTGAGAATGATTTGTTCATTCAAAGGTTCATTCGTTTCGGGCTTGCTGTCACTCGATTCGAAGTTTTGGTCTGCGAACGGAGTCATGGGCATTAGGACCATGATTAGTGTCAACAGAAGGGCGGATGTGCGTAGCGAAACAGGGCGCATGCTTCGCGCATACGCGCACGTTGATAAGGTGTTGCCCCTATCATGAAAGGTCAACTCGATATGGAATGGATGATTTTTGCTTCTGCTGATTGCAAGTGTTCGCTGACGGTTGCTTGCTTAATATCCATGACTTCTGCAATATCACGTTGAGTGCATCCTCTGGGTCTACTGTAGTACCCCATTTCTATCGCTTTATCTAGAACTAATCTTTGTTTCTCAGGAAGCATATCTACAAATTCAGGACTATGTAGTGATTCAGCACTCAATTTGATGCTGACCTTGTTGGCAAGTAGTTCCGATATTTTATCTCTAAACCAGCGTAATCCATTCTTAGTTCCACGGATAGTAAGCGTCATTCCATTTTTTGTCAGGTATGTTGGATTTACCCACCATGCCTCATCATTTTGACAAAATAGCTTTGCAACGGGGCCATCGAGTAATACCTTAGCAAGTGCTGAATTTGAAGTTGCATACATCACATCTAAAATTTCCATTCCTCCGTGACTTTTTTCCAAAAAACCTCGGTCGTTAAATGTGAACTTTACTATAACAATCATGCCTTGTTCTGATTTTGAAATCAGGGTCACAAACTCACTCATGTCGAATGATTCTACGATCTCAGCACCTGGTAATTTCGAACCAGATAGAATGGACCATTCGATTTGCATGTATCGGAGCGTCAGGCTATCCTTCTTGGATACAGGATTCAAAAAATCACTTCCTCAGTCGTCGCCACCGGCTTCGAACATACTCAGAATGCTGTTCAATTCACGAAGGTCTTCTTCGAGCAATGCCTTTGTCTTCTTATCCAATTCTGGGTCTTTCAACTTCTCAGTAATCGCTTCGATTTCTTCCTTTGCAGCAGCCCTTTCTTTATTCAACTGCTTGTCTTCCTTGACCATTTGTAGACGAGCTTTTCTGACGCTGGCAATCTTGTGACTTTTGTTCAGACCAGGACTTGCCTTACCAGAAATCTCAACAGATGTTGGGAATGGAATCTCAATTCCTTCCGACTTGAATCTTTCATCAATGTTCTTCAGTAGCCAGTCACGAGCAACGTATTCATCTGAGTAATCTTCAACCCAGCCATACATTCTGAAGACTTTAGCGAAATCACCTAACTCAATCAGAAGGACTCTAGGTTCAGGCTTATTGAGAACATAAGGGCAATCTCTCATCAATTGTAGAGTAGTATATTTGACGTGAGAAATATCTTCATCGTATCCTACGCCAATATCCTGCACAAGTGAAATTCTGCGGCCTACACCATCTCCTCCACCACGTGCGTGATTGATGACTGTAGAGTTGACCAAACTATTGTTTGGAATTACAACTAGGTTCTCTTCATGGGTTAGAATCTTTGTAGATAGTATTCCTACAGAGACAACAGATCCCATCTTTCCTTCCACCTCAATTCGGTCTCCAACTTCGAATGGTTGGTCTAGTGCAAGCATGAATGAGTTGACGATGTTACCTAGGGTCTGCTGCATTGCCAATCCAATGATTAAGGAGAATACAGCTAATGATGCCAGTACACCGAACAACTCGATACCGAGTTCGGATAATGCGAGGTAAAGACCTCCAAACCAAACCGCAGCACGGAAAACGAAAATGATCAACGAATTGCTTCCAGAAACTGTAACGCTCGAAGGGTCAGAGAATTTGTCCATAATGACCGGAATCATAGTTCTAAGTGATACACTCAGAAGAGATGTGGTCAGCAATATGTAAGATGCCTGGAAAAATGGATTAACTCCGGTAACCATTGAATCATTTTCTCCTAACACCCAACTCATAGTCAATTGAATACCACTCAGGAATATGAACAAGTAAATCCTTTTTGTAACGGGAGAGTACAATTTGTCATCCCAATCAAAAGCGGTCTTCTTGACAATATCAAGAACCACCTTTTTCATCATTAATCTTACCAGTGCCAAGGTGAGCAGTGTGGCAAAAATTCCTACGCACCACTGCATCCAAGCATCAAGTCCATTCAACTTGTCAATGGCATCATCAATCTGGGACATACCACGGGCTAAGCATAACAATCATGAAAGGTTTACCATTCATGATAGGGGCTGCCTATTATTGTCATTAATTTCGCACATTTTTCCATTGATTCAAGTTACTGAACGGGGTCTGCCAACGAGGTGTTTAAGTAGTTCGGAGTACAAATACAGTATGTGGCGCAAGCAACGTAACCCTGTTTGATCCGAATATCTTGCCGATTGGCCGTAAGGCTAGGGGAATCGGCCGAGGAGTATTGGAAAAAAAACAGGAGTTATGAGATATATGGTAAAGCATCACAAAAGAGTACACAACGGCAAAGACCGTCTCACTGGGCGAAAAGTTCTCCAGCGTCGAGATGTAGATACGGAAGTTAAGACTAGGTCTATTGGTAAACCAAACACATTCGGTCTACCTATACTGACAAGACCATCACGTCGACATTGCAATTGTTCGCCAGAACAAGTTAAGCAGGTCAACGAGCGTCTTTTTGTTGAACTTAGTTCTATTCCACTAAGTTACTGGGATAGAACTTGGAACGAACTTACCGGCGCTTGGGAACTTGATTTACCTAAGCACTTTGCTGCTAAGCACCGAACACACATGCGTCACTTCAGAGCCTACGCTCGTGAACGCATTGGACAGTAAGTCCGCATACCTCGCTTGCGAGGGGATCTGGTGGACACGGGGCCTCGGCCCCGTGTTCGCCTCAACACTGTTATTTTCCAATATGATTGATAATCGATTTTCGGTTTTGATTTTCCGTTGGTTTATACCACCCCCTTGGGAAGTGTATTGTGTTGCGAGAACCGAGACCTTACCTAGGCCCTCGCAACTTTCAGATCGCATTCAATTATAGCAAAACAACAACAGGTGAACAATATGGATAGAATAGACGATAGTTTGGAAAAATTGAACGAATTGATGGAACAAGTGAACGCGCTTTGCGACGACTCGGACGAATTGGAAGGGACCGCTTCAAGCGAGTTCCCTTCGATTGAGAAATCTTCATTGGAGTATGATGGGGAATCTGACGACCCCGACCAAACCCCAAAGTCCTCATTCACTATTACCACTCCATTAGGTAATATCGAAGTAGACTTAGAGGAATTTGAAAATGCTAGGAAGCGTGCTAAAAATGTAGTAAACCCTCCTCAGTATTCTTTGGCTCGTCGTATGACTAGAGAGTTCATCGGCGGTGAAGACAAGATGGATTTCAAGTTTTGGTCCAACAACCTCGGCTCTCTCATCAAGTTGCACATGGATAAATTCTACTCAAAGGATGATTTGGTAAAAGAATTCGACCTTGAAGGCAGACTTGAGACTCAAGCAACCTATGGAAACATCCAGCTTGGTGATGATGGTTCCATGAGATTCATGCAAAACGGCTATCGCTTCTACGAGCGTGACGGTGAGCGTTTTACTGTTATTTCATCCAAGGACCAAGACGGCGATCAACGCCTAGTTTTCATTACGACAGAAGAAGGACGTGGCCTAGAACTGCTAGAAGAGTTAGAAGACGACTTCTACCTAAACGGTCCATTGAATGGTGCATTCTTTGATATGAAATTCAACTTCATGAAGCGTAGCGAGATGGTTGATGAATTGTTAGCATGGAATCCTGAAATCCGTAAGCAACTGAAGAAGGACGTTCTCGATTTCTTGCTTTTGATGCCGATTTTGGGAGAGAGAGGCCTTCCTAATTCGCGTGGTGTAATTCTATCTGGTGCCCCTGGTACTGGAAAGACAATGTATGCAAAATCACTTGCTGCAGAGGCCGAAACGACCACCATCTTGATTTCAGCAGAAATGATTCATCAGCGTCACGATGTGAAGTCTGCATTCAAGTTAGCTCGTCGTCTAGCGCCTTCATTGGTCATCATCGAAGACATAGATACTGCTGGAACTGTAAGTCGAAAGTTCACAGATCACCCTATCCTTGGAGAATACCTGCAAGCAATGGATGGAATGGAACCTAACAATGGCGTAGTTGTTCTAGCAACAACAAACCACACAGAGAACATTGACCCAGCGATCTCTGACCGTCCAGGTCGTTTCGACCGTATCATTGAGGTTCCGCTACCAGATAAGTCTCAGCGCAAAGAAATCATTCAGAATTTGATGAGAAATATGCCAACTAAGATTGTCAGCGGAAAGGCCATTGATGTGATTGCATCCAAGTCAAAGGGACTTTCAGGCGCATGGATTCGTGAAGTCATTCAAACAGCAATGATTGAAGCTATTTCAGATGACAGAGAAGAAATCGAAGTCGAGGATTTAGATGAAGGCCTCAAGGATGTATTGCAACGTAGAGGTATGGCATACAAGGCTACACCAACCTTGAACGATAATGGCAAGTTCAACTCTGAAGTATCGGTTGTCTAATCGAACTTCATATCAAGTAGAACCGGAACCAAGGTTTGATTCCAATGGCTCTAACCAACAAGGAAGGATGGCTCTATTTCTTAGGTGAAATCGATTTCAAAACCGGTGAAAAGTTCGGCTATGTGAAGATAGGGAAGACGGATTACGACCGTCCAGTGTCTGATAGGTCGAGCGATCACCAAACCGGAAATCCAAGACACATTGTCGAGGTTGCAGATAGTATCAGGACCAATTTTATCGACAATTTAGAGACCTACATGCATCATAGGTTTGCTACCAAGAGAGTACACGGTGAATGGTTTCAGTTGAGTGATTATGATTTGGCTGAAGCAGTAAAGGAAGCAAACCGAGTCAATGATTTACTGAATGCTGTGCTCACTGATTCACAAGAAGTCAGTGAGATGTCAAAGTCTGAATCAAATGGTAAAACCATCGCTGCAAACAAGACAGTCTTAGCAGATTATCAAGAGTTTGTGGCAAATGAAAAGCAAAGGGCATTGCACAAACTCAATCAAGAGATTGTAGCAGCAAAAATGCGTAATTTGACATCTTCATTCGGTGGATTAGATGAGGTTTCGGTTCTCTCATTGGTCGCCCGTCCTCTCAAATTCAATAAGGCCGACTTTGAAAAAGACCACCCAACAATTGTTGCGAAATACATGAAAACAGAAGAGAAAATGGCTCGCAATTTCTCGATTAGCAATAAGCCATCAGCAGCTAAAACTTACCCGGAAATCAATCAGGACTTCAAAGAACTGAAAGAGAAATATGAAAACATATCTTCGGTAAAAGACAGTCTTGTCTCTAGAGACTCCACAATCGAGTCTTTGCATCAAGAATGGCTAGAACTTCATGAATCAGAGGCTGAAGTAATGATTCTATCAGAGATTTTCTCTTTGAAATTACAACATGCGTGTGGGGAAAACGAAGCAATCGAAGATGTCTGTAAGTGGAAAAGACAAGTGCAAGAGAAGACATCCCTGGACACAACAGCTCTCAAAGAAGGCGAGCCTACATTGTATGCATCATACCAAGCGACCCAGAGTCCAACTGTTAGATACAAAGTTACTCCTTATCGGTGCTATTGATCAGACTTCGACAACATGGAAGATGTCGTGCTTCTCATCTCCACCGGTTTCTACCAGCTTGTAGTATCCTTCCTCAACTAACTCTTGGAAAGCCTCGATGTATGCATCATCTTCTTCGATATCGCCTGCAGCGAAATCTACCATTTGGATGTTCCAAACGTCCTTGCGTTTTAGTCTGCGATTCTGAGGGTATTCTTGCTCAAATCGCTGAGACTTGTAACGTAAGAACAATTCAACATGGTTCAGCAATTGTTTTTTGATTTCTTCTTTCCTAATCTTTGAGTCAACCTGCTCTTCGGTCTGTGTTGAGCTCTCCAAAATTGCATTGCCAACAATATCAGCAATTTCGTCGAGGTGGGTTTCCATTTCTGAATCCCACAAAGGGTATTGGTCGTAACTCTCGCGGTACATCAAATCGATTTCTAATCGGAAATCTTCGAATGATGTTGTCAGATTATTTTCTATAATCCAGTGTTCGTAGTTGACTTCTAAAATGGCATCATAAAGGTCCTGCATATCCATGATAATTCTCTCCTGCCCAACGGCCCTTTACGGTGTTCGCGGACGGTTTAAGAATGTACTTCTGAACTTACGTCCGAGCCATATAAACCAGTCGTTTTGAGCCTAAGTGAAAGGCTCTCCAAATCCTTTGAATCTTCGTCTGTCTGAATAATGCCGGAGGTTAGTTTATTTACCTCCTTTCTAACTTTATTTGAAATGACTAAACCTCTGAAGGAAGTAATTCAAGGCAGTGCTACACTGTTAAAGATCGCCGAGAAGCCTCTCGGAATCGGTCTTGTAATCGGTTTGATTGTTGGTGGTGCTAATGCACTAATCCTTGGAATTCCAATGTGGTTATCTCTTTCAGGGGGTGCGATTTTAGGTCTTGGAGTTTGCCTAATCGCATGCCCTGGAATGAAGACTGAACTGAAGGCGCGCAGAGAAGCTGAGGCCCGACGTAAAGTCGCTCTTAGATCAAAAGCTCGAACTGCCAGTGCGTTCACTGCCTTCGAGTAATTCAATCTTCGAATAGTGATTCCGTAAGGTCTTGCTGGCCCAGGATTTCTGCTTTCCTCTTCTCGAGTTCTGCAATCTGCTTTTCGATTTGATCGATTTCAGACATAGATGGGACATTAGGTAATTCATCTTCCTTTTTCATTCGAGAAATCATAACACCTGCTCCAATAAGTAGCACAATCAACGTACCAACAGCGGCATATATCGTTGACCAATTACTTGCTAGTGCACTATCTGGGAAGTCGTCAGCATTGTCTCCTACTCCGTCTCCATCCTTGTCGAATTGTTCTTCTGGGTCTTTAGGGAACTCGTCGGTGTTGTTTCCAATTCCATCTCCGTCATCGTCATGGGTTTCATCAGGGTCATCAGGGAATGCGTCTGAATTATCTCCAACTCCGTCATTATCAGAGTCNGCAGTCTCGTTTGCATCGTTAGGAAATGCATCCGAATTGTCACCAACTCCATCTCCATCGGAGTCTGTAGTTTCGTTCGCATCATTGGGGAAATCATCTATTCCATCTGGCGTGCCATCTCCATCTGAATCTCCACCGTATTGGGTTGGGTCGTAAGGAGAGGGGTCGAAATTGTCTCCAACTCCGTCACCATCGGAATCCTCGGTTTCATTTGCATCATTTGGGTAATCATCAACGCCGTCAGGTAAGCCGTCGCCATCAGAATCCATGCCCCAAACAATATCTGTGTTTGTCACAATCACATCATGAATTGGCCTATCATTTTGTCCAGTCTCAACTTCTGAGATATAATCCACAAAGTGCATTCCTTTTGCAACTTCACCAAATACAGTATGGATTCCGTCAAGATGGCTTGGTGTACTATCTGATGGAACAATGTAGAACTGACTTCCACCTGAATTCGGAGCATTGGTCTTAGCCATTGCCAGAGAGCCTGGAGTGTGAGTTAAACCGTTATCTGCTTCATCGGGAAGAGTCCATTGTGTTGTTGGACATGTCTTGGCAGTATAATTTATGATTGGGGCTACATGAGTTTGCCCGTTACAATATCCTGCCCAAAAAGCTGCATTTCCGCCAGTTCCATTACCGGTTTCAAAATCACCACTTTGAATCATAAAATTATCAATTACTCGATGGAATGGCATATCATCATAGCAGCCCATAGCAGTCAATGTGTAAAAATTAGCAGCATGAAATGGAGCATTAGTCCAATCTATTCTGAATACAACCTCATGAGTGTTCATCTCAAGCCAATTACTAGGCTCAGGACCTTCCCTATTCCATGGCAATCTGTGCTCGATAGTCATAGATACGAAAAAGTGCCATTCGCCGCCAATATCGTTGAAGTATCCGTATTCTGCGAATGTTGCGCAACCATTAGGACCGTAATCCTTGAATCCACTTGAGAAATACAAATCGAAAACAAATCCAGATTCCGCAATATTTGGTGGAGGTGCACCGTTTGCTTCAGTCACCTTTGCAGTAATTTCCAAAGTTCCCATGCCTATTTGACGGTAGTCAGCCATTACAGTTATGTTGAATTCTGCCTCTCCATTTGGTGCAAGTTCAATCGACCCCTCAGAAATAAAAACAGATGCCCATACGCCTTCTAGGTCGTAATCAATACTGATTCTTTCAACGTATGAGTTGGGATTTGTTGCAGTACAATTTAATGTAACTTGATGATTTGTTTTTACAGGATTCCATGGTTCGCTATTGTTGTCATATTCGGGTTCCACAAATGTATCAATAAAGACATATGGCCCGTCCTCTCCTACGGTAATCTCGGCATCTAAATTGACACATTGTAGGTCAACCGCGGGTACTGAAAGTTGTGCAGATGTTTGTAGTGGCATTGTTCCTAGAACAATTAACAATACTAGTGCAATCGCTTTGCGCATGTTGATTCCACGGTTAGTGGACTTAATCAATGCAGTGCCGTCATCAAAGTGATTTGATTGCCTCTTCGTGATGGGTCAGAAGGTTTCGCAACTTGACCTTCATTGAAGGAGTCAACATATCGTTGTCAACAGTCCACTCCTCTGGGTCAAGAATGATGCTACGTGCAGTTTCATATCCTTTCCATTTTGGTGCAAGCATGTTGTTCTCTCTTAGATGCGATAGGAACCAAGTCTTGACACCCTCGTCGTTGCACATAGCAGCATCATCTGCTGGTACGGAAACACCTGCTGCGGTTGCAGCAGATCTTAGTGCATCCTTTGATGGATGAACGATTAGGAAGGTGTTCTTCATGTTACGACCATCTAGTACAGCCTGCTCAACAAGCGGGCTTAGTTTGAGGTTCTCCTCAAGTGGTGCTGGAGATACATACTTTCCATTTTCCAACTTGAATTGGCTCTTGACACGGCCAGTGATAGATAGGTAGCCATCTACCATCTTTCCTAGGTCACCAGTTCTGAATCCACCATCTTCAGTCATAACTTCAGCAGTAGCTTCTGGAAGGTTCCAGTATCCTTGCATGATGTTAGGTCCATAGACAACAATTTCTCCTTCATCAGGGCGGTCAGGGTCGTCCCAAGCGCTCTTATCGATTTCAACACGGACACCATTTGCTGGCATTCCTACAGTGTTCAAGCGAGATTGACCTTTGCCCATCCATCCGTTAGCAGCGACTAGTGGACTGGTTTCAGTAAGTCCATATCCTTCATAGCAGTTGAATCCAACTTTCTGGACGAACCCAGCAACGTCAGGAGATAGTGCAGCAGCACCAGACATACAGAATCTGATGTTACCACCAAAGCGAGCACGGACCTTAGCCCAGACCAACTTGTCCCACAACTTGTCAAAGAATCCGCTTGGAGCGACTGCGTCACACTCTACGCCAGCCTTTGCGATTCTCTTAGCAGCAGCCTTCTGAGCCTTGCCTACGAAGAGTTTCTTGACACCGGTTGCGCTCTCGAATTGACTGTTAACACGGTCGTAGAACTTGTTCCAAACACGAGGAACAGCCAGTAGTGCAGCAGGCTTGATTTCGATACACTCATCTGCAATCTTGGTTAGGTCAGAGATGAGGTTAATGTGGACTCCCATTCTAATCATCCAGTGTAGATCGAAGGTAGAACCGAAGGAGTGAGCCCACGGCAAGAACGCAGCGTTCTTGTCACCAGGGTACAACTCGAATACACCCTGTACACAAAGTACGTTGGATAGAGTATTCCAGTTTGATAGCATTACTCCCTTAGGGTTACCAGTGGTTCCAGATGTGTAAATCAGAGTAGATAGAGCATTAGGGTCATCAGCGATTTCCGCTAAGTCTTCACCGGCTCTACCCAATTTCACTAGGTCGGTCCATGAACGAACTTCAACGCCCTCTGGAGGAATTTGGTTTGCAGGCTCATCGCCTAGTAGAATGACTCCGGAAGCAGGCCATGCGTCGTCTTCTAGAGCGCCACATAACTTGTCTAGAACTTCTGTGTTAGCAACAGCAACTACCTTAGGTGTAGAATCTGCTAGAATGTAAGCCCAGTCCTTACCGTGTTGATGAGTGTACATTGCAGTGTATGCAGCACCTAGTGCGTTTGCACCATATGATAGTGCAGCCCATTCAACAGAGTTGTCTACGATGATTGCGACACGGTCGCCTGTTTCGACTCCAATGTCTCTCAGTCCCTTTGCAACTGCGGTTGAAAGTCCACCGAATTCGTTGTAGGTAAGGTGTGTTCTTGGCATCCCTGGGCTTGGTATGTAACCAAAGCAAGGCTCGTTGCCAAACATTTCCTGACTCACCATCAGCATTTGATACAAAGTTCTAGGGTCATCACCCTCAGGATTTTCCCATTGTCGGTCTGAAGGTTGTCTTGGCCAAGCCATTTTTTTCTGTGGCATGTCTCGGACAGATTGGGTATTGATTATCAATGCTCTGCCAGCAAAACGCTAGTAACATTTGCTCGCCAATCAGCACCATCGTTACGATTTGCAAGTGGTGAAGCAGGTGAGGGATGCCAACAGGTAGTCACCTCGATGTCTAACCCCTTAAGGGCGAGCAATGCTCTCTTTTCAGCATATTTTCCAATGCCGATTACCCGTGTTATCCCCATGGTTTGAACGACTTCTTTGAGGTGAGAATCGCATGCTTTTAGCAGCTTTTTTACTGCATTTCCACTGATTTTGTCGGGAGTGATATTTTTTCCAGTCTCTCCCAGCAATAATAACGGACAATGATTAACCAAAAACACGTTTTTGTGAATTTCTTCGGGTGTCTTCCAAATCTCTCTTAACAATCCCCACAATCTAGTTCCACTGATCTCTTGTCTTTCAAAATCAAGGCCGATGATTGGCCGCTTTGGATGCCTGCCTTCAGGGTCGATGATTTCACCAGAGATGTTTAGGAAATCACGAGCGATATGTGTTGCTCCAAAAGGCACACCACATTGAGCCATACCATACGGCCCAGGGTTCATTCCCAGTAGCAGAGTTTTAGCCCCTAGTCCAGCATATTGAGAAAGGTATGACTCGTGATATTCCCATGCATAATTTAGTGGATTGGTAACATGACCTAGATTGGTTTGTTTGAGAATTGACTTGGTTAGAGAATCACATTTGTCTGAGAGTTTCTTGGCTGATTCAATCACTCCCATATGACTTCTCAACCTGTTACTTATCAAAAACCGCTCGCCTTGGGCGGTGTAGCCAGCAACACCGCTTCTGCCAGTAAATATAGGCGATGCCGTCAAATAGGGTATGGAACGGCCCGTGTTTGATGGGTGCAAAGGTCGGTATCGACGATATGGCTCTCCATTTTCCAAGATTATACATGGATATGGAGGACTTCGCAGAGATGCGAGGAGCAGATTACGGCAAATTGAACAAGGGGCTAGGATTGGCAGCAATGGCAATTCCAGATGTCCATGAAGATACTGCTACAATGGGTGCAAATGCTGTTTGCAGATTGATTGATAGAAATGGAATCAATCCAAGGCAAATTGGAAGAATCTATCTTGGTACAGAATCTGCTCTAGATGGTGCTAAACCTACCGCTACTTACATCGTAGATATGCTAACTCATCGCTATGGTGAAAGATTCGGAGAAGATTGTTTTCGTGGCTGTGATGTAGTCGATATGACATTCGCATGTATCGGTGCTGTTGATGCTTTACACAATACCCTAGACTGGGTTGCCCGTGGTGGGGAAGAAGATGACCGAATGGGAATTGTGGTTTTCTCTGACAACGCAAAATATGACTTAGAATCCTCTGGAGAATACACTCAAGGTGCAGGAGGAGGCGCTCTACTGGTTAGGCATAATCCTCGATTGATTGTTATTCCAGACCGCTGGGGAGTTTCAACAACTCCAGTACACGATTTCTTCAAACCTCGAAGAGAAGTTTCAATTCAAAGCGTAATCGACCACGTTTTACAACTCGCTGCAGAGGCTGGAGCGACAATTCGTGATGGAATGGCAGAAGCTATGATCAAGCATCTGCCCGAATCCACAGTTCGTCGCTTAGGTATCTTTGCTCATGGTGAAGAAAATGTCAAAGTTCACAGAGATGAACCTGTATTCGATGGTCAGTTTTCCAATCGTTGTTATCGAGAAGCAGTGAAGCAAGCATTCACTCATTTCTCAGAAAAGGCAATTGCACAAGGAAGATTTGACCCAGAAATGGATGTCATCCTGACCGAACAATGGGCTCGTATCATCATGCATTTACCATATGCTTTCCAAGCAAAGCGAATGTTCCCAGACGTATTCCGGCACGACCGCCAACATCTTGATTCATGGAAAGATGTTGAAACAGAAATCGGTGAAATGCCTTTGGAAGAAGATTTCGAAACCGTTGAAGAATGGGAAAAGGAGATGGATAGTTACCGTCGTGCAGTTTCCAAGACCGAGTCTTTCAAGCAATTCGTTGTAGACAGAATCGAGAAAGGTCAGCGTGCTTCCTCATTGATTGGAAACCAATACACAGGTTCCATTTTCTTAGCATTGATGTCAACCTTTGAGGCTGATTATGAAGAAAATGCAAACCTAGACAACGTGACATTCGGATTGTGTGGATATGGTTCTGGTGCTAAGGCTAAGGTCTTCGAAGCAGAAGTTCAACCAACTTGGAGAGAAATCGCTAGCCGATGGAATCTATTCGAGAGATTAGAAGGTAGAATGGCAATCGACCGTGTTACTTACGAAGCACTTCACAAAGGATTGGCAAAGGAATCTATTCTCAGCCCTCAAGGCGAATTCGCTCTAGTGGATGTTGCTGGCGAAGGTGTCGAAGAAGGAATGCGAACCTATGCTTGGGTTGGCGAGTGATCATACCAAAATCTTCGCTTGTTGAACAAGTTCAGGTAACTGAACGCCTGCTGATTTGAACCATTCTTCGATGTTCTCAAATTGTTTCTTCTTGGAAATCGACTTTGCTCTTGCACCGATAAGATTCCATGCTCCCTTAGACGAGATGCCAGGTATTGCTGCTAGTTGTTTTTCAGTTACTTTTCTCCAATCTATTCCTGTCTCTATTCCAGTGATGGAGCGTGCGCCATGGCCTGTTACCATGATTTGTGAATAGGATTCTAGAGGTGCGAGATAATTCATTCCAACAAGAATTGGATATGCACCAATCTGCCTTCCAAATGTAATTCCTGCCTTACCATGGATTGCAGAATCTCTTGCTTCAGGTTCTAGATGGCGAGGTAATCGTGTTCTTCCTTCATGAGATTCCCACCATACATCATTGAGAATTGTACCGCTTGGAAGCATTTCTTCTAGGAGTGGTCCATCGAATTCTTCTCTTACGCTGGTTTTGAAAGAATGGAAATCAGCATCATCTATTTCTTGGAAACCTTCACCTTCTACTTGGCGAATGTTTACTCTTCTAATCATGTGACCTTCTTGCTTGATTTCTCTCAACAATTCTAGATTGATGTTGTATGTTTCACTGGTTTCACCATTTAATCCAGCAATGAAATTGAGTCCAGGCAATAGCTTTGGCAAGCCTCTTTCACCTCTTACCCTTCCATGCTTGTTGATTAGGGCAATAGCCGATTTCAATTGTTCAGAATTACAATTTAACCAATTTGCTTCATGCACATTTGGGTCTGCGGATTCTAATCCAAATGAGAGTACTGCTCCATCAGAAAGTGTCTCGACAAGTGTTTTTGTAATCTCTTCAGATTCTTCTAAATGCTCAGCGATTATCGATGGATTTCCATTGTCAGTATGCAGTATTCCAAGCCTTTCATCATCTCTCAAGCCATGTAATAATTTGGCTATCGGTTCAGGATTTGGTCGAGGGTATTCCATTTCAACAACACCTTCTGCCATGTAGGTGTATGTGTCGGTCATTCCGCCAAGACGTACATGCTCTACTCCCATGTCATGAGCGATTGATACCTCTTTGATGATGTCTTCAGGACTTCGCCAAATCGGTACACCCTTCTTTGGTTCAATACAAAATTTACAACCTCGCTTGTAACGAACACATCCTTGGTAGACTTCAACTTCGTATGTTAGGGGTCCGTTAAGGTCAGGATTTTTTGTTACAGCCTTCGAGCGTGCTCCATTCTGAGCCCATGTAGTCCATTGCTCAGCAGTTCTTCTTTGGTGCTTCCATTGTTGGTTTTCTAAAAAGTAAGCAAGTGTAGCATCAGTATCTTGCAATGCCAAGAAAAGGTTACGTCGTAACGGACTCCATCCTTGATGCCTCCATCCACGTATAGCCCAACCTCCGCATAGAACTGGAATGTCTCCTGGAGTTTTGGAGATCATATCACGAGTTTCTCTAAGTGAAATCGGTGTGCCTCTGAGATATTTACCAGGGACAATTGCCCCTGCCAAAATCACAACTCCCAATCGGTTTTCTAAGGAGGGTGGATTGATTCTGTACGAATCTATTGAACAATATTCATAGTTGATATTTTGCTGTTCTAATACTCCGCAAATATAGCGGATATGGAAACCGACATATGGAGGAACACCGAATGCTGCAGGCTCATCTTCGTAGCCATCAATCACGAGCCAGGAGGCATCCTCCGACTCACTCATGTATTCACCTCAATCCTTCTTTGGGCGGCGCTTTTTCTTCTTTGCATCCGCTTCTTCTTCAGCTAGTGCACGAAGTTCACGAGATGATTTACCTCCAGAGTTTCCTCCAGATTTACCACCGCGTTTGTTGTCACGCTTTCCACCGCTTGGCTTGGCCATGTCAACTCTCAGATTGCGGCCCATCATCTCAAAGCCATTCAGTTTCTTTGCAACTTCCTCACCCTTTGTTTCAGGCTTGATTGTTACGAAAGCGAAAGCCTTCTTACGTCCTGCGTTATCTGTTGCCCACTGAACAACTACGCTGTCACAATGGTCTTTGAATAGTGCCTGCAAGTCTTCTTCGCTAGCCTTGAATGGTAGATTTCCAACATACAATCTTGCCCCATCAGGCTTCTGTCGGCGTGGCTTTTCGTCACGCGGAGCATCAGCATCTCGAACTCCGATTCTGCGTCCCTTGATCTTTTGACCATTGAGTGCAGCAGTAGCAGCATCTGCCATTTCTTTGCTTTCGAAAGTAACGAAACCAAATCCACGTAGGTTGCCAGCATCATCTTTCATAAGTGCAAAGTCAGTAACCTTTCCATGCTTCTTGAACATGTCACGAATCTCGTCTTCCTCGACATCTCTTGATAATCCACCGACGAATAATCTGCATCCTGGAGCGGCTTTCTGCCTTCTTCCACGACCGCCTTGACCGCCTTCTCCTTCGAATCTGAAGTATGTTCTTTCTCTTCCATCTTCTCGGATATCTTCTGCAATGAATGTTGCACGTCCAGCACTTCCCTTAGCGAATTGTGCTTCAGCAGCTCCACTCCAGCGCTTTCCAGAACCGTTCATTACCGCCTTTCCAGCCTCTCCTCCAAAGTCATCTGCTAGAGCACGGAATGATTGATTGCCACATGTGCGGCAAACCACGTTCCAATCTCCATTTAGTTCAGCCTCGAAGGTATCACCACATGGAGGGCAAATAGCCCATAGAACTCCACAATTTTCTTCTTCACGCATGTCGATACGAATTACGTTACCCGCTTCTGTGATTTTTGCACGCACGATGTCTCTGCGACGAAGCCCATCTGCAGTGTTGTGAAGGAATCTGTCACAGATTTTTGTGACGTGGAATTGTGCGTATTCTTGGTCAGCCATAACCGATCGGTTTGCCTTTCCTTCAACGCTTAGGATTTTGATTTCGCCATTCTTCTCGTTTAGCTTAACGACTTCTCCAATGACCATGTCTCCGACTTCTACTCTGAGCATTGAGTTGTGAGTTTCAATGCTTAGGACTCCATCGTTTTCTACAACAACACCTGTCAATAATGCGACTAGGTTGCCGTTTTCTTCTGCTGTACCCGCTCCGGGGCTATTCTTGTCTGCAGTACCTACTACAGTTCCTGGGGTGACGATTGTCGCCATATTTTCACGCTCATGTTTTGGGGGGAATCACCCTACGGGTGACGGGAAGATGGTTGAGGCGCGGGCTGTTTGCTTTTGAACCCCTCTCATCGAGTGAATCTCCAACATTTGATAGGTGTTGAACCCATTTTGGTAGTATGATGCTGATATTTTGCAGGCATTCTAAACTCTCCTTCCAAAATTACTTCTCCCTCAGGTAAGTGAGTTGCTGCGGCGCTATGCATCATGTGAACAACAGGTGCAGATTCCAGTGCCGAATCAATGAATACTCTGTCAGCGCCATGTCTTTGAACACCCCAAGGCGGATTGGTAATCACCAAATCTGCTTTTGGAAGTTCTACTTCGCCGACTCTGCCAACAATCGTTTTGCCAAGTTTTTCACAAAGGGCAGCAGCATCCGCATCACATTCAACGAAAGTAACATCTGCACCCAATAATTGTGCTCCATGCCCAAGGATTCCATTTCCAGCGCCCAGATCTAGGACGGTTTTCCCCTCCAATCCATCATATCCATCGATTTGCGATAGCCATAGCGCTGCTAGGTTACCTTCGGTCTGGTATTGCTCTAATTCTACACTATTGTGTGGGTGAGCAGGAAGTCTAGACAAGGCGATCGCCAGGTGGCGAAGTTTCATTTCAATCACCAACGTCTCTGCTGGTTTTGTTGCTGACCATAATTCATGTTCTGCATCTGTTGTGCTTGCATTTGCTGCATTTGGAATCTGATGGCTTCTGCTTCCATTCGAAGCCTTGCAATTAACTGCTCACCTGGTTGTTGACCGCCACAGAAACGGCAAAATCTAGTACCATCCGCTTGCATCTGTCCGCAGTTAATACAGAATGCCATGATAATCCCACACCAAACTCGTCTTTGAACCCTCGCATTCAACTAACCATTTGCATGAACACTGGCCATGTTTCGAAATTCTGTGCCAATGCTCTCTCATTTATGTCTTCCAATCGAGGGTCAGTCATCATTTCAGCAGGGTCAACTCCAGAGTCCAACAACTCCTGAATCAATTCTCTGAATTCACGCTCTATTGCAGGCGTATTGTCAATTTCTGGCACGCCTGTTGGAAGTGGAACATCCGACTTGTCGGGCAAGTCATCTGCCTTTTGTGGCTCAGGAGGAGTCGAATCGACAGGTTCAGCACTGGGTAATGCAACCTGTTCTACTTCCTCACTTGTAGGTAGGGCAACTTCAGCCGCCTCTTCAGGAATCATCTCTGCGATGAAAGCATCCTCGATGTTATTTGTCTCCTCAACTATTTCTGGTGCAGCTTCAACAACTGGAACTTCTACGATTTCAGGCTCAGGTTTTGCCAGACCTACCCCTAAGATTTCGGCTTGTTGCCTAGCGAGTTCAGCAGCCTGTCTGCGCGGTAGAGAAACGAAAGCCTTGCCCACTAGAGCGTGAATTGGATATGGCAGGAAATATTTCTCTAATGCAGGTAGACTTGGATGTCGGAAGCACAGAATGGAATGCTTCTCGAACGGACGCTGATTTGGAATATCTATGCTGAATGGTACTGGGTTGATTTCAACTGTACTTCTCAACCATCCCTCTTGGGTGACTAATTGTTGCATCCAAGGGCCCATGTCTGCATTTGCAATATTTACGAATTGGAAAGATGCAGCACGAGGGTCAAACCCTTGCTGACTAATCAATTCAGCTTCAGCCCTTGGTCGATGAAAAATACCCATAACCGGTTGTCCATGTTCTATCATGTCACCATGAAGTTCCAACAACTTCCTTTCTTTTCTAGGGCACAGTAGCATGATTTCTAGTCTTGCAGAATTACCATCCCAGATCTCTTTCCAACGTGAATTAGCTTCATCTTTTAATTGTTGAAAAGTCATATTCGGAATCATTGCCGTGACACCCATGCGACCACCAAACTAGCGAAGAGAGGTTGACTATTTGGTGATGTATGCTTCACGAACTGCAAATTCTGCCAATAATATGACTCCTCCAGCAGCACCCCTAATCGTGTTGTGAGATAATGCATCGAATCTCACAATATTATTTTCAATACGAATATTACCAACAGTAATGGTCATACCTTTTCCATTCCAAAGGTGGTCTTCCCGATTTGGTGACAAGTCGATTATTTGATTCACCTGTCGAGGTGAAGATGGTAGGTTTAGAGTGGGCAAATCCATCAACTCTTTGACTTCTTCAATCGAGGTATTACGGCTCAATTCAACGCCCACTGAGACAAAGTGTCCGTCTTTTTCAGGCACTCGATTACAAGATGCAATAATCGGAACATCAATTCCCAAAAGATACTTCAATTCAGCAATCAATTTTTCTTCCTCTTGAGGGATAAACGGATTTACATTCCCCGCTAAAGCCTCTTCATCGAATAACAATCTCCACCCGGCTCCCGATAACGCTTGTCTGGTATGGATGGTTACGGACTTAATCCCTAACGGTCTTAGTCCAGCAATCGGAGTTGCAACTGGCACTACCGTACAATTTGTAGCACATGCGTGGCCATCATAGTTGCTCATATCTTGAGGATTTACTTCTGGTATTACGAGAGGAATACCCATTACTCTACGAAATGCACTAGCATTTGAGAACACATGAATGCCTCTGGCTACCAAAGAGGGCTCAACAACTTCGGCTACATTATTTGGCAGTGCTGAAAAGGCAATATCGATGTCAGGAATGTCACTCATCGAACAGATCAAAATGTCGTAATTTGGACGGGGGGACTCCAACCTCCACTCAATTTCTTCATGCATCAATCCTACATTTCTAGGTGAACCTGCAATCGCTACAACTTCGAAGAATGGATGATTGAATAGCAATTCCTGCAATCGTTGACCTACCAGGCCACTCGATCCTAGAATCGCCACGTTAAATCGAACCATCCTTACTCCTCATGTGGTGTGGGGAAGATTCTCCTTATGATGAGTTTCCTTGCTATGGAGGTACCATCTTTGATGCTACCTAACTTTGCTTCGCCAACTCTCTTGGAGTATGAAATAGGGATATGTCGCATTGGAATATTTTGATATGCACAGGAAGTATACATCTCAGCTTCGATCTCAAATCTCATACTATTGAGTTTCATACTCTCAATCGCATCCCTCGAAAATGCCCAGAATCCTGAACACAGGTCATTGATTGGTTTACCATGTAGTGCAACGGCTAACCAAGTCAGTAACTGATTTCCTAACCAGTTGGTGCTAGTCATAGCATCAGCATCGAGGTTTCCTCGTAATCTATCTCCTATTGCAATTCCAGATGTTGGAATCGCTGAGATCAATGCTGGGATTTCTTCAGGATGATAGGTGCCATCTGAATCTAACATTACTAGTGTGTCATCTCCTTTCTCCAAGAATAATTTGAACGCTTGGCGGATGCCAGCACCCTTTCCCTCACCCCATTGTTCAATAATTTCACAATCGAGTTCTTTTGCAACTTCTAGCGTATTGTCTGTTGAGCCTCCATCAACAACTACCACTCTAGATTCATATCCCAATTCTTCGATTTTTGCAAATGGAATCCTGGAATAAACATCTGGAAGCGCCTTTTCCTCATCGAGGGTAGGCAACATGATGAATAGGGATGCCACAAACCTTCGAGGTATTGCTCATTGTAGTGCTTTTCGCCTAATTCACTCAAAATACACGACTTCTATCCAATGGATGCGTATTCCGGTTTTATCGATTAACACATCACCTCTACCGGATGCTCCAAGTGGATTTATCCAATATTGTGAATCGCTAACAAATTCGATTTCAAAGCCTCCATTCCCTGCATAGAAGCAAGTGTTGTGCCAACCTGAACCTTGCACATCTACCGAGTTTATCTTAGCATAAACATCTCCTACAAACTCAGTCATCATACAGACTTGGTAAGCATCGCTATCATTTACAGCAAAATTGTGAGTTCCTTCAGTAAGGTACAATCTCTGGTCACCCAGATCGAACGGGTCTCTTGTCCTGAGTTCAGCCCAAGGGTCAATGCGCATATTATCTCCAGAAACAGCCTCAAAGTGTGAAGTAAGGAAATCATCATCCAATTCATACACCGAAGAAGCCCCACTGCTCCAAATTTTACTCCAATGAACCGAGGCTTGGATATACTGCATCATCACTCCTTTTGGCGAAGCGATGGCATGGGTTATTCCTAGCTTGTTTAACCTCTCAATATCATCATAGATTATCGCAGTAGTTGCAGCATTTTGAATCGAATGTTCTTGCTTTAGAATGCCTAAAGTGGGAATTGCGGTAATCGCTATGTTTTCGGGAACAGAATAGAGATGGCCCCAATGCATATTTTCGGTATATACAATCGAGCCATCAGGGAGGTTTTCCAGCAATTGCATCAGTGCGTGATCTCCATCTGAGACCACATGCAATTCATCATGTTCTGCTAATTGTGATAACGCACTATGAGCGATGCCGCATAGTAGTAAAGTTGCAATCATTAAGGCCCTACCATGGTCTGATGAAATCCCATTTTCGATTTTTGACAATCGTAACCCTACCAATGCTGCTAAAGGGATATGGAATGCGTGCATACTCATTGAATACAATGCATAAGACAACATCGAAAGCAGAGATATCCCCGTGAGTCCATCGAATAGATGGACAGAGGTTAGTAACCAATTCAATGAAAACCATAGAGTTAGAATCCTTGCACTCTTATCATTTCGTAGAGTCCATGCAGCCCATATTGCTAGAGGCAATAATAGACCAGCATACATTACCATAGGTGCGCCACCTTGCCATCCATATTCTGCAAATACCGCCTTGCCACTGAAAGCAGGAGCCAGCGAGATAACTACTACCGAAACTGAAATTGAAAGTAGCAAAGATTGAACTTTGTCGGTTAGAGAAATTTCTCGTCCTTTATCGACAACAATTTGAGCGATTATGAAAGTGGTGAGATAAATCAGCCCAGTGGGGTGAATCATTGCAACAAAGACAGCCGTAATCGCTACCACTTCCCATCTAATACGTTGGCCAAACATGGTTAGAGCAACAATCAAGCCAAGCTGACTTGCGACCGTTGGGTAACCCGAATCAAGGGTTTTGGCGAATAATGCTGGAGCCAATAACATGGCCATTATAGTCCAGTGGCCACAACCTAATTTGTCACCTATTGCAGATATTCCTAACAGTAAAGATGCAAAACAGATGGTTCCTAACCAGAATACTGCAAGGTATGATTCTCCTCCCATCCAAGCGGCAAGCATTGGGAAAGCAGGCGGATAAATCCATTCGCCAGCAGAGGGGGAACTCAAGACGAAACTTCCTGCGGATAATGAATCTACCAAGGTTGAGAACCCAAGCCAATCAACCCCCATTGGGCGAGAATAAGTTAGGGGCGTAATCGCAATGAATAATGCAATCGAAGTAAAAATCCAGAACCAGATACTACGCTCGAAATCCTTGCTGACATATTCGGGATGCAATTCAACCCGAATTGCAACTAATGCCAATATATTGGCTAATACTAAACAGGTAGTTACAGCACCTAAACTCCACTCAAAAACGAAACACATGCCCGCTATTCCAAGACACGTCAACAATCCAAATGCTGGAGTGAGCATCAAGTGTCTTTTCCAATCTCCTTCTTGGTCGAGATGGCGAGCGATTGCTAAGCCTGGAAGAAATGCAAGTTCCAGACCAAGGGCCATATGCTTGGCTATGTGTTCAAGCCTTCAAACCTACTTGCGAAGAATCATCAATCATGTCCTTTTGGCACAGGTATGGCTGAAGTCATCATACTTCCAGAAGAATACTGGGTTTTTGATTTCACCAAGGGAGAAGATCCTGATTTTGTTTGCCCTTTCCCCTACCAAATAGGACGCTACGACGAAGTACGCCCCGGCATGTACACTCATGATTTGTTTGAAGGAAAGAGAGATTTGCATGTTGGAATTGACATTGGAGCTCCTGCTGGCGAGCCAATTCATGCATTTGGGGCAGGAATTGTTCATTCATTAGGAGTCAATGAAGAGGATGGCTCCTATGGTCCAACAATAATCATCAAACACGAACTTGAAGGTAAACCAATATGGGCACTATACGGTCATCTTTCTATGGAATCACTAGAAATGGTTAGTGAAGGAATGAGTGTTGAAGAGGGGCAAGTTATTGCAACTGTCGGCGAAAAAAGCGTGAACGGTGGCTGGGAGCCACATTTGCATTTCCAACTTTCATGGGAAGAACCTGAATCAAATGATATGCCAGGTGTTGTTTCTAGAGAGGATAGAGAATGGGCTTTACAAAAGTATCCCGATCCTCGAATCGTACTAGGTCCGATTTACTAATCGACAAAGTTGAGGAACTCTTTGAGTGATATTATCGGGTCGATAGATGATGGGTTTTTACCATGCAGTAATGCTAATGCAATTGATAACCAATCCATCATAATGCAAAGATGTAGTAAACTTTCGAGTAATGATTCTCCATCTCCATGCATCTTCCATGCAAGTTCAGTTGGGCAATTTGAGACAAACCAATCCATCCTGTGATTGACCCTGTGGTGAATGCCATCCCAAGATAGCAGAATCAATGCTTGATTGCTAGATTCAGGGTCTTGGTCATCACCAACTCCTCCCCATGCTACGGTTTCATTGTGATTCATTTCTGGGAAAACTCCAATTCTAGCGAATCGAGATGAGTTTTCATTCAGCTGATTTTTGAATCTGTTAATCGCTGGCATCAACTCATTTGGGCCTAGAATGGCGATTGGGTTTTCCATCATGTTCAGGGCTAAACTTGCAACATCTCCTTCAGGATGTGCTATGATATCACAATCTTCAACCGCATTTTGTAGACGCTGTAACGCATCTGAGGTGATTTCAGTTTGTAAAATACCAATTTCTACAAGCAAGGATAATTGTCGGGAGAAAATGTGTCCAAATGCACTCCGAGGCGGCTGTCCAGATGGACACGAAATCAAATGAACAGTATCGGATAATTCACACATTCCAGATAGTTCACCACCACTTGAAATCACAATGATTGTTGCACCACTATTCATCGCTTGTTGGGTTGCAGATAGTGTTTCTTCAGTATTACCAGAATACGATGTGGAAATCACTAACCAATCCGGAGTCCACCAATTAGGTAAGTCATATCCTCTGTGACATCTTACAGGAATAGCTCCGCTTGTATCGCACAAAACCGAGAGGAAATCTCCTCCAGCAGCAGAGCCCCCCATTCCAAGACAAAGCACTCCAGTCCAACCCTTATCGACCTGTTCAATCCAAGGAAGGAGTTCTCTATTGACGGCATCTCTGCCCTTTTTGATATCCTCAACAAATAACCGAGTAAAGCCGATCATATCTTGCTCATCAAGAGCAGTTGCAAGGCGAATCATTCCTTCTGGCATTTTAGTCACCATCCACTCCTAATCTTGGCAAACAAAACCATTCATCATCAATTCTTGCCAAGAGTAGCTTCCTTCCAGGCACATGTTCGAATGGTAATCTAACAGCCGTCATTTTCCAATTCGAAGGGTCGAGGAACTCTGCGACCGATGAATCTTCACTTACAGATTCGATCAAAACAAATTCGGTTAGCCTAGCGACAACATTCGCATTTTCTAAATCTCTCCAGGTGGCTCCAGTGCGTTCTCTTCTCTCGATTTTTTCAAGAATCGCACCTTCTCCCGTCCAAGCAGATGGCCTCCATAATTCGCCTCTCCAGCGAATTACATCTCCGATTTCATACCCTGGTTTGCGATAAAGTAAGGTTAGTCTGGTCAAATCAGCACCATCTTTTCGCCCAACTACTGATGTTGTGGCGGTTATCTGGCCTCCATGATTGGCAATCAAATGTCGGCCCCATGCACGAGCCAGAGATTTTGAGCCCAGCACCACATCATAACCTCCAGTAACCGGTCCCTCTTTTGTGATGAAGAACATAGGGTCATCTGGCATTTCAGCCATGACATTGTCTAATGTTACTCTGAGAGTTTGGAATTCTTCTTCAGATAATCTGCGAGCACTAGAACGAAGTTGGACAGTTGCTTCGAAGTAATTTCCTGCTCGTCTGGTGCAAGTCAAACAAACTCCATTTGACATTCTAGCACGCATTGTATGCCTCTCTGTGTAGAGGAGATTGTCGATTACTCCTTCAATCTCTAAGTGAATAAGGGTGTGTCTGCCATCTACTTCTTGCGCTTGGAGTCCTATTTCTAGGTCTTCAATTTCAGAATGGAACTCGACGTTTCGTTGTACTAATTCATACCACAAATCTTCATCTTCGACATTGGTCCACTTGCCTTGGAAATCAATAATTCCACATCGAGCACATTTTGTCCAAGGCGCATTTTTCGGGACTTTTACCAATGTGACACGGTCGCGAGTACACTTCTCGCACATCCTGCCGGTGAATAGCGGGGGAGCCGCTCCACAGACTAGACAAAATTCGCCACCAAGGTCCATAAAATCACCAATGTCTATTCGGACTCATTCTTGGATAAAGCCTTCTCTAATGATTCGATTTTGGCTTCTAAAGTTCTAGAGCGAGCGAAAACAGTCCATGTCCATAGTGCTAAAGCTCCAATCATTCCCAGATATGCAACTGTTAGGTATGTTTGACCACTCATTGGACTCTCTCCTCATATTGATTTTGTAAATCTTCCAGACGCATCTCTAATTCCGTCAGCCTCATTCCCGCCATTACGTAACCAATGATAAGCACGGTGAAGGAAATGGCCCCGATGAATAGCACTATGCTCATGTCTGAGTTTAGTGAACCTTCTGATGTAGCAACTACGGGACCAGGGTGTCTGATCTGCCACAATCTTGTGGCGATGTAAGTTACAGGAACCAAAACAAATCCATACATTCCAAATGCGGCAAATGTGTCTCTGGTTTCAACTCCATCCGGTTGTGAGCGTCTTCCTAATACCAAGTAAAGCGACAATAATGTCAGCATTGCAAACGTGTTCAAACGTATGTCGGTCCAATCCCAAGGAACTCCCCATTCAGCAGCACCCCAAATACAACCTGACCAAACGCACATCAAGCCGGTGGCTAGGCCGGCTTCACTACTGGCAACATGCAATCTCCATGCCCATTCACTTCGCTTGAAAAACCACATAATTGAACCTACGAATAACATTCCAAAAGCAATCATTGCAGCCCATGCACTAGGTACGTGCCAGTAGAAAATACGTTGCGCCTCTGGCGCTTTGAAGGCAGCAATTGATACTGAAGGAGCCCACATCATTCCCAGCCATAGAGTGATGGCTGCACCTGTGAGGCCGACTATGGCCACAGCCTCCCCCTTGATGTTCATGTTAGGCCCACGAGATATCTGTATTCAATGTTCATGCTGTTAGCGTATCAACAACAAGCGCCCATGGTAAAATTAGAATTGGAGTCAGTAACCTAATCATTACAGCGTTAGGCCGTGATAACCTGAGTGTTGAATGACTAATCAGTCCAACAACAGATTCGGTAACTATTCCCAAAAGGGCTCCAGCAAGTATGATTTTGACGTCAAAATCACTGGTGATTGTCGATGCCAAAATAGTGAGACCTGCATACATTAAGAAAGAATGAATCAATGCATGTGGCGGTATTGAAGATTTGGTATTCCACCACGCATATGCACGATTTTCAAGTAACAATTTGTGCAATGGATTACCACAAAGTCCAGCGGCTAAGGCTGGCGCTAGTAGGAAACCAGTAAGCGCTCTATCTTCCAATTGTGATGGCTCAAGGAGTGCTAGCATTGCACCTAATGTCAGCAATCCTGCAATCCCATTATTTGCAATTCCCGATAGAGTTCGTGCATTGATTCTATGACCAACGTATGCATTTCTTTTTGAAAGCGTCTCGATTTTCTTGAACTTACCTTCAGAAGCCTCATTTTTGATTTCTTCAAATGGGAAACCAATAACACGATCAGCACATGAGATAATCCTTGAATCATGGCTTGCAACAAGTATCGTATGTTGGCCAGCAGCCAAATCTCTAATCGTACGTGCTAACATTTCTGTGGAATCATCATCCAATCCACTGTCTGGCTCGTCGAGTAAAATCGCAACCGGCTCGTTTGAAATCATCGCTGGAACCAATCCACAAAGCAGGGCTACGCGTCTTCTTTGTCCACCAGAAAGCATTGCTACTCTATCGTGGATTCTATGTTCTAGCCCCCATTCTTTGAGTAATGATTCAACATCAAAATCGTGACCAGCTGCATCCAGTATTCTTTCTGAAACCAATTCATCTCCCATTATGCAATCATCTTGCAAACAAAGACCGAAATTTGCTCGTCCTCTTCGACCTTGAGAGTCACGAATTAGTTGGCCATATATCTTACACGAGCCGTTTTCCAAAGGAATTAGTCCAGCAGCAGCCTCAATAACGGTTGATTTTCCACATCCATTGTCTCCAGAAAGACAGACAACTTCGCCGCTGTCTACCGAAAGAGACCAATTATCGAGCACCTTGTTTCGCCCGCGGCGAACAGTGATATCCGATAGTTCGATGATTCCCATCAAAACTCCCGAGGAACCGCATTGCCTTCAAGCCGACCCCTCCTCCGCCTAAACATGGAGGAGATATTATTCGCACTTTGGGTGGTCGCGATTATTGGTCCTCTTGCTTGGTCTTGGTACCATAAAGCATCGATTGCTATGGCAATGACTCTATCTCTTCTTTTCGGATACATTGTACAGCTAATTTGGGGCTGGACATTAGAATCGTCTCAGTTAACGGAACTCTATTTACGAGTGGTCATGATTCCTGCATTAGTTGAAGACGGGCATATTCACACATTGATAACCAGCGGTTTTGCGCACTCCTGGAATGACCCTTTACACGTATTGGGAAATATCATCATAATCGCATTGGTTGGCATCCCACTTGAAGAACGATTAGGCCGGTCGAAATGGCTCATTTCATACATGATTGGTTTGCTTGGTGGATCTCTGGCTTGGACCATCGCAAACGGGGGGTCTTTCACTCCTGCCTTAGGGGCCTCTGGTGCAGCGTTTGGAATACTTGGATCATATCTTTGTGGATGGCCTGATGATGAGGTTTATTTCCCAATGATTTTGATTAGAAAATGGCCTGTTCAATTCATTGCATTATTCTACTTTGGATTCGAGATTTTCAAGGCTTGGCAAGTCTACGGATTATCCGAAGTTAGCCATGTTGCACACATTGCTCACTTTGGCGGATTTATCCTCGCATATGCCACTTTGCCGATATTGAAGAAGGGAATTGAATGGGAAGGCGAAATTGAGCTAACCGAAATAATAGAAGAAAATCCATTCGAAGGCGTTGATGAATTAGTAAAACGACTTATCGAAGAAGGAGATGAAAAGGAAACACGTCAAGCATGGCTTGAGGAAATTGCTGACCGAGCAAAGTGTCCGGTTTGCGATGGCAAACTGCATCTGAAAAAGATGAGAATTAGATGTGAATCCGAATCATCTCATGTAGTGTGGCCTTGAGTCCCGTAGGGACTCGTTTCCACCCAAGGTTCATTTGTTATGAAAACCGCCCGTAGGGCGAGGGAAAGCCATGAAAGACATCAAAGCACTACTTCTTGTCACAGTTTTTCTACTCTCAATATTCTCTTCAATGGCTTCCGCAATGCCGCACGAAGAGGAACAAATAATCTCAGAAGTTGATGACAGGATGCCATTTAGAGGCGATAAATTCTCAACTGAAGATTATGGTTGGTGGTTTTCATATGGCCCAGATATCAATTTTGATGGTATGGACGATCGTCTGGAAAGGGTCATTGCAGGCGAAGAATCAGAATCAACTACTGCAATTATTGGAGCAGATGGTAGAAAAACCGTTGCTATTGTTGTCGATTATGCATGGCATCCTGGACAACATGAAATCGATGAATTGGTTGCAATTCTGCGCAGTCATGGATGGGAAGCAGAAGGGTCTTGGTTCCAAGTTTTGGATTCACTTGATGCAATAGTTGTCGACCATGTACCAGTTAGCGCACTTCTAGAAATTCACGCAATCGAATCTGTTGTAGTTGTGGAAATGCAGAATGTCATGTATCCAACATTGGAAACAGCAAACCCTGCCACAAGAATTCAACCTTCTGATGTTTATTCTGGAACGGTATATGACCGAGGATATGACGGTGAAGGGATTGTAATTGCAGTTCTTGATAGCGGTGTGGATAACGAACATCGTTCTCTCAATGACTTTGATGATCAGAACGATGAACCAGATTTAGATCCAAATTCTTACGACGACCAGAAATGGGTTGCAGGTTACGATGCCACTTCACAGGCAGCCAATCCAGATGGCTCTCAAGACCCAGATGATGGTCAAGGTCATGGGACTCACGTTGCCGGTATCGCATTGGGAACTGGCGACTCATCAAGAGTCCATATCGGGGCAGCACCTGGTGCATTTTTGGTCGATATCAAAGTGTTAACCGACAGTGGAGGAACCAATTCTCAAAATTCTATCAATGGAATTCAATGGATGATTAACAACAAAGATACTGACTGGGGCAATGGTGCCATAGGTATCCAAATTGGTCAAATGTCATTTGGTTCGATTGGCAATCCAATCAACCAAGACAATGGAGATAACGGAACTGGTGCCGAAGCACGCCTGGTTAACAATGCAACATATGACCACGATATCTCCTGTATCGTTGCTGCGGGCAACGATGGTAAGAACCGAATTGCATCTCCTGGAAGTGCAGACGGTGCGATTACAATCGGCTCCGCAGACAATGCAGACACAATCAACAGAACTGATGATTTCATGGCTTCGTACTCCAATTCAGGCCCAAGAGTATCCGATAATGATGATGACGACTGGGACGAACTAAAGCCAGACATAACCGCATATGGAAGCGGAATATATTCTGCCTCAGCAGCCACGGGAACTTCATTCCCTGGCTCGCCTAGACCTACTGCTGATAGTTCATACGAATCTAAAGATGGAACTTCGATGGCAACTCCTGTAGTTTCAGGTGTTGTAGCTTTGATGTTGCAAGCAGATTCAAGTTTAACTCCGGTCGAGATTAAAGATATCTTGAGAAATTCAAGCGAGTTGAAAGGAAATCCAACAGAACCGAGCGTATCTGATAGATGGAATGACGAATGGGGCTTTGGATTACTGGATGCATCTTGTGCAGTCGATACTGTACTGGAAAGAAATTGCACACCTCTGACCAATGGTGGAGGAGGGGTTGTGGTTCCTCCTACCAATGATACATCGGAAGGTATTATTGTTGATAATCCAGAAAACGGTACTTGGTTTACAGCAGGCGACATCACCAGAATTAGTGGCAGTGTTATTGCGAATAGTGGTCCATGGAACAGTGTAGAAATCCGTCTCACTCAATACTATGAACCTTCATCGGATAAGGATGAAGAAATTTTGATGGATTGGACTACTGCAGGTGGAGAACTAGAATCATGGTATCTCGATGTTCTCATCAAGGAAGATTGGTATGACCTCGATGCAACAGTAGTGGTTGTCGAAGTTAATGCATTAGGCGATGAAGATCTAGTTTCCAGCGAAGCAAGATGGGGATACATCGGTAAAATGATGGTTTCATTTGGCTCACCATCTTCAGGTTCAACTTTAACCGATACAGTCAGTTTCAGTGGTACAGCACAAGGAATTGAACCTAGCAAATTATTGTACAGAGTTAATTCTGAAGAATGGAGAGATGCCCACCTCTTCGACGAAGAGAGTAATGACCCTCAGGATTGGTCATTCACTTGGGATTCGACAGAGGTATCAGATGGCTCACATAAAATCTCAATCAAGTTAGTCAATGTAAGCGGTTCAGAATCTGATATTGTGCGTAGAACTTTCACAATCGACAATGAACCTGCTGCTCCAGAATTAAGATTCCAAGGCTCGGTTCAGATTCTAGATCAAGATTTACCCGCGGACAAGGCGGTTGCAGGTACAATTCTCGAGATTCATTTCAATGTAGTCAACACAGGGGATGAAGATGCGACAGACCTTCATCTAAAGCTAGATGCTCCAGGTTCTGAATCTAGCACATATCCTAGCGAAGGTAAAATTCCAAGATTGGAGCAAGGCGAAACAGTATCGGTGATATTGTGGTGGTGGGCAACAGATGCAGGTATCCATGATGTTACAATTCAGATTGACCCTAATGGTTTGATGAATGACGATGAAAGCGACAATCAATACACGTTCCAATTTGAAATCGAGGAAAGACCGGTAGAGCCGACACTAAGGTTCCTAACAAGTGCGGTCACAACTTACCCTTCAATTCCATCACCAAGCGTGGATGATGATAATCCAAAGCCATACACTGTCAATGTCCGAATTGACAATTTAGGACAGACCGATGCTAGAGATATCAAAGCAACACTGTACACTTGGATGGAGACAGGATGGGTTGAAGGCGATAGCCGAATGATTTCCATCATCCCAGGTTCCACCAGTTCATCTGGTAATGCCAAAGTCACATTTACCAATACTCACGACTCAGTTGGAGTAGTCAAACATAAAGTGACACTAGAAGGAAACGGAGTCAGTGCTCAATACTCAACATTAAGATTCAAAATCGTAGTCGATGATTTCGAAGTTGGAGCGAAGACAGGTCTAACAATTTCAGATGGAGAAGCAGTACTTGGATTCGTAGGGATACCTAATGGTGAAGGAAATTCGAACGGTGGAGGTCTACTCTTCACAACAAGGGATGGAGAGTTACATGCTCGGACATTAAATCCTAACTTTGCAATGCCGGGAGATACTCTAATCGAATCTAATTGGGCTGGTGAATTTGCTTTCGTGTTAAGGGAAGATAACCGTGTTCACTTGGCTTGGACCAAGAGATTTGATGATCAGCAAGGATACACGATGTCAGATATGGGAATGGCAAGCATTGGATTGCTTGGAGATTTGAGTACTACCTCCTCTCATCTAACCCCTCTAAAGCAATCTGAGGGAAGCTATTGGGGACTGGACATGGCTGTTAACGGAGATGAGATTGTCCTAGCAGGATATCACAGAGATATTTTGACCGGAGGTTCATGGAACGACATCACCAATGTTTTCATGATTCACAATGTTGATGCTAAATCTAATTCAGGATGGACTACGAAAATGAATGTTCTTTCAGACATTGACATCAAACCACAAGATGGTGATGCGCTAGCAGTTGGAATTGGTGAAGATGAAATTCATCTTCTGTATCAAGCAATGCGTGATGATGTAACCGGTATAGAGCGTGTAGGATTGTTTTATGCTCACGGAGTCATATCTCAAACGCCTTTCAATTTCCAAGCACCTGCAGGTGATGATGCAAGCCATCCAGAGATGATGGTTATCGATTACAAGGATGAAGATGTCTTGGTAGCCGCTTGGATTGAAGGAAGTGGTAGGTCTGCAGAAATTGTTAGCGTTGTTCAAGATTCAATATGGTCTGTCGATATTGAAGAATACAGCAATGTTTCTTCACCAGGTGCAACGAAAATAGTGATGATGAAAGATTCAGATGATAGCATAAAGGTCTACCATGACGAAATTGGAATCTATGGCCCAGTTACTCGTTATGGAATGTATATGGTTGGAGATTCTGAAATCGGTTTGTCAAATCTGATTGCTGAAGGACATATCATTGGAGCAGGTAGTATTGGACAAGATGCAATTGTAATCATGTCATCTCCTTCTGGTCAAATCAGTGGTAAAAAGGTCGCATATCTCTACCCTTCAGACAATCAGGACGGCGATGATTCCTTCCTAGACATATTGCTAAGCCCTCTGCCTGGAGAAAATCGTGAAGAGAAGATGATGTCTTTAGCGGCATTGGGCGCCTTCTTTGTTGTACTATTCACATTGGTAGTCGTAGTTCTCAAGCGTTCTCATAGGGAAGAAGAAGAACTGGAAGTTTCTGCTGAATCAAGCGATTTAGAGTTGCTATTAGAAACCGAAGAAGACGATGGCCCACTTGTAGCAATAGATACAGATGGTGAATCCGAGTTGGTTGTATCAACAATTCCTAATGTGATTTTAGAAGATATGGAAGAAGATGACTCGAGAGACTTGTCTTCTGAATTAGAAGCCAAAGTAGAAGCTGGAACAGCATCTAAGAGATTAGAAAGAAGGATGAAGCGTAAGAGCGATAGAGAAGCAAAAGAGATCTTTGAAAACATCTCAAAGAGTCTTCCTCCATTACCTGCTCCGGGAGCAATTCTACCTTCTCCTGATGAGTTACCTATGCCTCCTGCGCCTAAGATTGAGGATTTACCACCTCTACCTGCTATACCGCTGCCAGGTGAATTACCAATGCCTCCTGCACCGGGAGCGTTACCTCTTCCGGCAATTCCTGCACCTGAGAGAAAGGTAACTTGCGCCTCTTGTGGTGCCAGTTTAACAGTAAAGGACATGACATTGAGAAGAATGGATTGTCCAATCTGTTCTGAAGTAATCAACATGTGAGGATTTTTCATGTGTGGAATTTTTGGATTTATTGGAAACCGTGCTGCGGCACCACTGCTTGTAGAAGGGCTACGTCGCTTGGAATATCGTGGCTACGATTCATCAGGAATTGTAGTAAGAAATGGGGATTTACAAGTTTACAAGAAGGTTGGAAAGGTTTCAGAATTGTCCAAGATTCTTCCAAATCATATCGAGGGAAATTCAGGTATTGCTCATACTAGATGGGCAACACACGGAGGAGTAACAGACTCTAATGCACATCCTCATTTGAGCGAAAATGGTGATGTAGCAGTAGTACATAATGGAATTATTGACAATGCACGTGGAATTAGAAAACGCCTTGAAGACAGAGGTTTCGAGTTAAAATCGGAAACAGATTCTGAAGCGCTAGTCCATATGATTACCATCGGATTGGATTCAGGACAAGAACCTCTAGAAGCAGTTAGACAAACTCTCAACAGATTGAGTGGCACATGGGGTCTTTGTGTATTGTTCAAAGAACACGACATGATTATTTGTGCCAGAAACGGCTCACCACTTATCTTAGGTCAAGGCGATGGTGAATCCTTCATCTCTTCAGACCCTCACGCATTATCTCGTCACACCCAGAATATTTTCTTCCTAGAAGACGGTGACATGGCTGTCATCAATAAGGATGGAATTGATATTTCGAGATTAGAAGGTGGTTCATCTTCAACCAGCATGACTGTGATTGAAGATGATTGGGGAGAAGCTGACATGGCAGGTTATCCACATTTCATGCTAAAAGAAATTCATGAGCAACCAGAAGCACTCCGCAGATGTATATCAGGAAGACTAGATCGAGCAAATGGTAGCGCTAAATTGGGAGGATTGAAGCTTGAACCAGTTCGCCTTAGGTCTGCTCCTCACGTCAGATTGATCGGTTGTGGAACTGCATTAAACGCTTGTAAAATAGGTCAACTAGCCATCGAAAGTCTAGCCCGTATACCCGCAGTTGCACATGTTGCTAGTGAGTTTAGGTACAACGACCCGGTGATTAATCCAAATGCAATTCACTTTGCAGTGTCTCAATCTGGTGAAACAGCAGACACATTATCTGCAGTAAAAGAAATTCAACTCAAAGGAGGAGATGTACACGGTATAGTCAATGTAGTTGGCTCAACCATTGCAAGACTTTGTGGCCAAGGCGTATACATCCATAGTGGCCCAGAGCAAGCAGTTGCTTCAACTAAAGCATTCACGAATATGGTTGCATCCCTACTATTATTCGCACTTAGGATTGGCAGAACTCGCTCATTCTCAAGAGAGCGCGGGCGCTCAATTATCGACGATTTTCAAAAGATTCCGGACCTGATGGAAAATTATCTTTCGAACCCAGGTCCTATCGATGAAGCAGTGGAATTGCTAAAGGAGGCAAAGAGTGTTTTATTCTTAGGTAGAGGATTATCTGCTCCAGTTGCCAGTGAAGGCGCTTTGAAACTGATGGAAATAGCATACATCCCTTGCTTAGCCTACCCTGCTGGTGAAATGAAGCATGGGCCAATCGCTCTTCTTGAAGAGGGTAGTCCTGTTGTTGTAATCGCACCTAATGATAGGCATAGAGAGAAAACGATTTCCTCGATGCATGAGTGTAAAGCTAGAGGTGCTAAGATAATTTTAATCCACGAGGAAGGCGATTCGATTTCTGAAGAAGCAGATGTCTCGATTGCAATTCCAAAATGTGATTCAATTCTAACTCCTCTACTATCTGTCGTTCCTACTCAACTAATCGCATACAAAGTAGCATTAGCATTAGGATGCGACGTGGACAGACCACGTAACCTTGCCAAATCAGTCACTGTAGAGTGATTACTGGATTGTAAATCTCTGGTCGTTAGAATTCCAAAGAATTGGTGAGTAGCCCAGTTTGTGGTGGGTGTGACGCATTTTGATAACACCTAGTTTTCTAGTAATGTCGTCACCCTTTCTTTCCATCGTTAGATGCATAACTCCGTCAGAAAGGTAGTCTTCAACACCGTATTCACCGAATTGCTTGTGGTCTTCTCCAGTCATTTCACAGATGAAGAATGAGGTTAGTTCTAGTCTTCTACATGCTTCGAACAATCTGAAAATCTCATCACGAGGGTTTTCCATCTTGGTAAGAGTGAAGAAAGCACCTAATGAATCGAATACGAGTAATTCAAAACCAATCGATTGTCGATATGATGTCAGCTGTTTGATGAGTTGTCCCATCCAATCAATCCTGTTGCTCATTCCTTGTTCATCCAACTGAACTCTCAAATCGGAAAGGTCGATAATTGCGATTCTGTTTCTGACTCGAGGGTCATCTACATTCATTCCCATGTTGGACATGTGAGATCTTAGCGAGTCTTTCCCTTGTTCGAGAGTGACATAAATTCCGCTTGTTTCACCATATAGTACAGCGTTGTACAATAGTGAAAATGTCACGGAAGATTTCATTGCACCGGATTGTCCAGCAACAATACAAATGTGCCCTTGAGGGATGCCTCCCTGCATATTTTCATCTAATCCTGCAATGTGTGTTGGAATCCTTTCAATCTCACTCACGCCGTCTCACCAGTACGGTGTAATAGCGATGTTCTCTTCAAGGTGACCCCCAAACGGCCAGTTATGGGAATCTGGCTGGCTAGTGCTTCCGAGCGTCGCGCACAGATTCTAAATGATAGATTCGGAGAGATTCATATTCAATCACTTCCTGATGTTGATGAGACTCCACCCACCGGAACAGTCTCATCTCAAGTGCTCACAATTTGCCGCAGAAAATCCGAAGCGGTTCCACCAAATCATGGCTTCAATGCAGTAGTGGTAGCGGACACAATGGTGGGTGACCCTGATGATGCCAATGCTGCAATGGGTAAAGCCGATGATGAGTTGATGGCAGCATCGATGCTCAAGAGGCTGTCTGGGCGTCGACATCAGGTTTGGTCTGCAACGGGGGTACAGATATGTGGCGATTGGACTTTTTTTGTTGAGTCTGCAGTAGTGGAGGTAGATGAATTATCAATCGAGGTGATTGGAGAATTGATTCAATCCGGCTCCTGGAAAGGTAAAGCCGGCTCATATGATCTAGCAGGAAAAATGGGAAATTATGCAAGATTAGTTGATGGTGATGAATTAGCGGTTCTAGGGTTTTCACCTAGCGCTCTAAGATTGTTGGATTAATCTTCTACATCAAATCCTGAACCCAATTTAGGATTGGATAGATATTTGTCATAGAACATTGGAGTTTTATACCAATTATCTAGACTGAAGAATGTTTCTTTTAACCAATAAATCAAGATTAAAAGGTAAGATAAAGTAAACATTGCAATACCAATTTTAGGGTATTGTTCAATAGGTTTAGAATTCTGCCAACTTGTAAACATCGAATAAGCTGTTATCAGCACCGCGATATTGATTGAAAGCAAAATCAAAATTTTGGATTTTCTAACATGTATTGACACCTTTTTATGGTCTTCATGTAGATAAATTGCAAAGCCCCATAGTACTTGGAAGGCAACTCCGAAAATCAGAATCCATCTTTGGTATGACATCATAGCATCAGTAGTTTGAACGTAAGACATTGCCTCCATATATCCTGCAAAACCGATTACTGGCATCCATAATACTCCTGCCATAACCATTTTACTATGAGGCATTTCTTCAATGATTTGCGAAATGATTTTCTTTGGATTTAGCATAATGAAGAAGAACATGTAAGGAATAAATTGCAAAATAGCAGATAACCTATTCGAGATGTCGTCTCTCTCGACAAGTGGTTCTGAAAACAATGCCAGTAGCAATAATAATGCGTAAATCGCAAACACCTTGCCAATATTGTTAGGAGATATAATCTCCCAATCTAATCTACGATTGAAGTGGGAAATAATTACTGTACCAATAGTTAGAGGAATGAAGAATTCAAAAACCAAATCTTCTGCAAAATCTCCAAGGCCTGAAATCTCATTTCTCAAAACCCAACATCCAAGAATTATTAATCCAATAATAGGCATTAATGCTCCGATTGAATAAGAAAAGGGGCCTAATTTTTTGTCCTCTGATTTTTTATTCTTGATGATTGTCATTGCGGGGTTTCTAAGAATCATTAGTGATCCACATAGCAATGTTATACCAACTGTTGCAAGTGAATTGAAAATCTCTTCTTTACCGCTCAAAATCGCTAAAATAATTGCAATTTGCCCACTTACATTCATGCCAATATAGATTCGCATAACACTCTTGTCAAATCCTTTGACATCATATATAATCGGCAACAAACTGAATCCTAATCCTGCAATTAGACACATCATCCAACCCATGGCTAATTGCATTCGTAATGCAAGCCTAATGTCATCTAAATTCGATTCATAGAAATCTTCTCCATTTGTTCCTACCCATATCGCAGTGAGCATAAACAAAAATTGCATAACCACGCTAGCCAGCATTAAATGAATGTATGAACCTGAAGACCAAGGACTTCCGTTCAAATCATCATCAGACATGTTATCACATCAATATTGGTGCAAGTCCTAACTGGTTTTTACCTACATCCATGGTAACATCACTTCCAGGGATTAGTAGTAATTTGTCGGATTCATCCAATGCAAAAATATCTATTCCAATATCATCAGCCATTTGTTTTAGTATTCTACGGCATGCATTTGTTTGAGTATCCATATGGATTAATCCATTCAAATCTACAATTACAGTGTCTCCTCGATGTAGTCTGTCATGGATTTGCCTAATCGGCAATCTGTGCATCTTGTCAGGTACAACATATCTTAGCGCTCTATCGGGGAATCCTGAAGATTTCGAAGAGTAGTTCGATAGGTCATGGAATGGAATTCCATCAGGAGTGACAGGTCCAGTCCATCCTTTGGGTATCACAGGTGTACTCCTTATTGGAGGAGGTATTCGAAGCGGTTCAGAAACAGGTTCTACCTTTTCCTCGATTACTTCTGCCACTAGCGGTTCGTTGATTTCATCATCAGGATTTACCAATGTCAACTGTTGTCCAGGCGCCTCTTCAGCCTTCACCTTTTTTTTCTTGGTGCGCTTTACTGCTTCTTGAGCAGGAGCTTCAGGATCTGGAAATCCAAAAAACTGCCACAGCGTCCCCATCTTTTCTCACTCTCAAATGTCCAAATCATCTAACAAATCTGCTAGGGCTTGAGAGGCAGGAGTCGGTGCTGGTTCTTGAACCATCGTCCTTTCAAGCAATGATAAATCAGGTTCTGGAGCAGGTGTAACCGGAGTCGGATTACTAAATTGCGTAGTTGGTTGAGGAGCTTGGTAATCAACGTATGCAGGTTCAGCCGGTGCAGAATAAACAGGCTCAACTGGTGCTGCGTAGGTCTGGGTCTGAACAGGTTGCTGTGATGCTAGATATTGTTCTCCATAATACGACCATTGCTCCATAGTCCAACCCTCAGGCAATCCTGATGCTGGCAATGGAGGTCCAGAACTTACCGGCACTTCCATAGAAGGAATGTTGGTTGCTTGAGATGGAGCCTCACTCCATCCATAGTCTGGCAAGTATTTGGATTCGATAGGCACTGTGTCAGATTCTCTACCTCGTAGTAGTAACACTACTAGTAGTACAACTATCAGTATTCCAAACCCAACTCCAACAATTGTAGGTGTGCTAAGGCCCAATAAGCCTTCAGAAGGCTTTGCTTTAACTTCTACAATAACAGATGCTGTGCTTGATTTTCCATCATCATCTGTAACGGTAAGGTTGACGAAATACTTGCCCGGGTTATCGAACTTAATGGTGTAATTTTCACCGAATCCATCCTGAGTTGCTCCTGCTGTGTTAGGGTCATCCCAAATGAATTGTAGATTCGAACGGTCTGTTGGAGAGTCTGTTGAATCAGCTCCACTGAATGTGATAGATTCACCTTCAGTGATCACATATCCGTCCTCTGGAACAAAAATACTAGCAGCAGGTGGACGGTTGACAATAGTAACATCAATTGAGAAGAAATCAGTTGCATTATCGTCATCCCATACATTGGCTGTAACCGTTCTAAGTCCAGATGTAGGCCATGAGTAAATCAGGTCTTTTCCTTCAACATCGCAATCATCTGTGGCAATACCGTTCTCATCACTATCAATAGAGACGATTAGGTCCCAGCAATATCTCAAAACGTCAGCATCAGCAACATCTGTTGCCATAGCACTCAGATTCAGAACTTCATCTTCAAACAGTGCTTGTTGTGCTGGAAGCACATCTAGAACCGGGTCGATGTTGTTGACTCTAACATATCCTAAGACATCGACACTTGTTTCTCCATCATTATCGGTTACGAATGCACGAATTGTATGAATTCCCGAAATTCCCCATGATGCAGTAATCGTTGAATCTGGGCCCACAGTGGTCTCGCTCCAGTTTTGATCGTAGTCATCAGGATACCAAGTTATCAACAACTCTTCTTTGTCGGATAGTGTGTCATCTCCGCTTATTTCCAATGTTACAACAACATCTTCATCTACGGTCCAAGTTCCATCTTCGCCAGGTAGATATGGGATTCCGTCAATCGATAATCCCATTTCTCCAATAGTTGGAGCAACGTTGAGGACTTCATAGGAAAGCGTGTCTGATACCGATGCGTTATCATCATCTGTCACAACAACTTCGATTTCATGAACACCTTCTTCTTCAGGACTGAATGTGCAATATGGCCCATAAAGCCCCTCGTTACAAGCGCTATCAGGCCAAGTGATTGTCACGTGTTGCCCTTCTGGAGAAACAGTGTCGATATCGCCACTATCAGTCGCATTGAAGCTAATCGGGTTTCCTGCTTCTACAGCAGGAGTCATCGTTGTAAGGTTGACATATGGGTCACGATTGAAAATTGTTGCATTCATCACCATCTCGAATTCATCTAGTTCGTTGTCAACAACAGTCACTTTCACTTCCCAATCTCCATCATCAACCCATGACCAATTGGTTCGACAATTTGGTGCATCGATAAATTCGGTTCTAATTCCATCTTGGATTTCAAAGTAGCAATCGACATATCCTCCATCAATATCATATGAGGCCGAAGCATCGATAGAGACATTTTCGAAAGTGAAAACATCGTCTGCTAAGGTCATAATTGCCACAGGCATTCTACCGATGTAAATGTCTAGAGATGCTGCGTTATTTGTTCGATTTGCGTCAGCAGTAACCAAATTATCTGGGTCCACCATGAACGATAGAGTTTGGTTTCCAATTGGAGTGTTTTCAGGGACAGTCCAATTGACATCTACCCTTGCTTCAGAATAAGGAGCAAGGGCGGGAAGATTGCCTCTAACCGTCGTTCCATCAGGAGTTGTAATTTCCATTTCTGTAGATGGAGATGTCAAAACACCTCGGTTTTGAGCAGGCACCGAGAAATGGATACTGTCTCCAGGCAATGCATTGTATCCGCTTGCTTGTGAGAGAATTGTCGAGTCGTTTCCTCTAGTGCGAGTTATGATCATAGAGTCCGGTTTAGCAACTAAATCTACTCCAACAACTGAGAGGTCCATCACAATTGTAGCTGCACCTACATATTTGTTGACAGGGTCCCAAATGATTACTCCATTACTAGACCAATCATCAGATGATGGTGAAAAATCCTGACTATATCCTACATCTACATCAGGAGCAACTTTTCCATCACTATCTGTAGTGAGACTCATTATGGTTCCATCAATTTCGTACCGAAGTTGTAGATTTGTATTTACTTCATTTGCGCCATTGACAGTCATGTGACCTACAACTTCTTCAGTTGCGTTTGGTAAAATTGCTACGAATTCAGGAGTGACATCAATTACTACATTTCGAATACCTGGCGAAGATGAAGGATTACCTCCTGCTGAATCGGTAGGAGTGTAGGTCTTGAGAATCCAATCTATTTGGAATCCGGCAGGGTTCACGATACGATACCATGCAAATGAACGAACTGCAGGACAATACCATTCGAATCCACCAGCGGAACCTGTATTGTTCCAATTGTTAACTTTGTAAGAATCACCACATCCTGTATATGCTGGTGAATTCCCATCTTCAGTTGGGCTACCATCAGCCGTTACCTGGTAAGTTGTGTTGTCTTCGATGTAAGGTGTGTCGAATTCTGTTGGGTCAAAGTAGTCTGAGGAACCGGTTACGTTGGTTCCAGACTCGTAAGTACTGACCCATTGGTCGCCTGTTCTCAACGGGAAATCATATTTTTCTCGAGGCGGTTCATACACAGTAGTGAATGTAATATCTGCAAGGTTTTGGCTCAAGAAACCGATGTTGAATGGTGCGAAATCAACTCCTAAGAAGAACTCTGACTCCCATACAGCCAGATCTCTGACGCGCAAAATATCAGTTCCTTCATAATCGATATCCAATCTTCCAGATGCCCCTTCAAGGGTAGCTCCGCTGTTTCCGGAACTGAACTCGCCCTCGATGTCTAGTTCGTAAACCAAGGTTTGAACGCCCTGTATGTCCTCGAATCTAATGTCTACAACTTCGAACGTTGTATCTCCAGTCAAGGTGTTCAAGGATGCTGAAACGTTAGCTTGTTGGATTAGTTGGGCGACATCGAATTGGGTTTCATAGACCCATTTATCTCCAATCCGCCAATTGGGAACATCATGGACGCCACCTGAACGGGCTTCGCTTGATTTTGACTCATTAGTTTCGAACTCATCAAGCATTGATAACGGGCCATAAGCCGTCATAAGTACCAGAATAAAGACGGGAATCACTTGTCGCATGGACATACGTAGTATGTCCGTTACTTTTCATCCTGTCCGTCTGTAGATTCTTGAATCTCTGAATATTGGTGCCCATAATGCTGCCATTGTTCCATGGTCCAGCCATCGGGAAGGCCCCCTTCAGGTAGGGGTAGTGTTTCAGTTGCACTAATCGCATTTTGACCGGTTTGTTCAGAGCCTCCAAACATATCCATGGAAGGAGCTTCAAGAGGTGCTTCAATGACTGGGACATCATCATCGTCCCAAACCGAGCCTCTCTTCTTTTGACCACGTTTTACGAAAACCACGAGAATTGCAATGATTAGAGCGAGAATCGATAATTGAACGAACGGATTTGCTTCATCTCCTGTCAATGATTCAATCACTTCTTCAAACGCAGTTCTATCCGGTGAGTCTACTTCTACAACAACGCTCTTACTGCTCGGTTTCAGAATCTCTTCATCCCAAGCAATGGCCTTGATGGTGAATTTACCAGCTCTTGGGAATTCATATTCAACTACCGAACCCACGATATCAGCATCATTATCCTTAATTCCGTCCCCATCACTATCCACGGAGCAATCTACATCCCATACCACGGTTAGATATTCTCTATCTATCATAGAATCCAAGGTTGGAGATGCATCTAGAGTTATTGTTTCACCAGCGATAGCCTTGGTTGGAACATTGATTCTAACCAATGGTGGAAGGTTGAGTACAGTAACAGTTGCAGTAGAAGAGTTTCTTGCTCCATCGTCATCTGTAGCGTGGAATACAATATTGTAATCTCCAGCGTTTTGCCAAGACCATGTAAGGTTCAAACCTTCGATGTCACAATCATCATCCGCAGAACCGATTCCATCTGTATCTGCTCCAGGGTCAATATCCCAGCAAACAATCATTTCGTCCATATCGGATACAGTATCCCATGCTTCGCCTGTAAGACTGAATGATTGTCCTTCTGCAACCGGCATAACTTCTGGCAATGGCTTGATCTGAGGTTCGAGGTTTTGTACATCGACCCAACGTTCTACCCATCCACTATCTTCGCCTTCAGAATCAATTGCTTTTACCAAGATAGTTTGCATGCCTGAGTCGCTCCAAACTATAGGAACACGAGACTCTCTTCCATCCGTATTTACTCCGAATGACCATTCATAACTCAGGTCTGATAAGTCATCGATTGAATCTTCAGCACGAGCAGATAATTCTACTTCTTGGTCTTCTTCAACCTGCCAGGTCATTTGACCGGTTGCTTCGATTAAGTTGTCATATTCATCCCACATTGTAACCGCTACGTCGTGAGGTGCGATATTGGTGAATTCGATGTCGATTGTTGCTACTGTTTGATTTCCATCATCGTCTGTACCAACAGCAGTGAATGTTTGCAGCCCTTCTTCCCATGCAGTGGTTGTGCAGGTTCGAGTGTAGTACCCTTCCTCACATTTTGCACTTGGCCAATGCACATCTACCAAACCTGGCCAAGAATCTTCGGAATCTGAATCATTAGCAAATACGTGTAATGTTACCGGGTGCTCAACTTTGACCTGACTTCTTTGTGAATGAATAGAGACACTTGGAGCACGATTGTAAATTTCTACTTCGAGTAAATTCTCAGTAGAATCTCCTTCTTCATCGTTAACGGTCACAAGGACATCATAAACTCCATCATCAATCCATGTCCAATTGATTGAACAGCTCTTTCTCAGAATGGTCTGGGTTGCTGTCGAGAACGAGCCATCATCAAATTCAATGCTAAATACACACCAAACATCTCCGCCATCTTCATCGAAACTTGAAGATGCATCTAGGAGTATCTTTTCGTTTGTCCAAGCCGTCATGTTTTCTGCAACAAAGGTTGGAGAACTTCCTACAAATAACGGCAAATTGGCAATATTATTTGTTGAATCAGCATCGTTAGGGTTGGACATTAATCTGTCAATATCCCATTGTATTGTTTGATTCGAGATGCTCTCGTTAACATCTACCTGCCATTCGATTTCAAAGATATACTGTTCAAACATAGCAAGTGCAGGAAGTGTTTGACTGACCTCGTATCCATCAGGATATGTGATGTGAGTTGTAGTTGGGGTGCTGGTTGTAATTCCACGGTTGTAGACCGGTAATTGGATTGTTAAGTGGTCTCCTGGCAATACATTGAATCCTGATATTGAATTTAGTGTAGTCAAGTCTCCACTCCGATTCCGAAGGATACTTGCTCTCTCAAGCCCTGCAACCAGATCAAGGCCTACGATGTTTTCATCCAGTGTAATCGTGGCAACACCATACATTCCGTTACTGGACGCAATGATACCATGACTTGCCCAATCCACGGTAGTGGCAGATGTGTCAGTAGCATCACCAACAGAGAAAGTAGCCCAAGCACTTCCGTTAAATCCAGTTACTACAGTAGTGACAAACCCTTCAGCCTCATGCCTAATTTCTACGGTTTCACCTGCTTGTGGTATGCCTGATGAATCGGTTACGTTAGCCCAAACCTCAATCGGTGTATTGAGTGCAGTAATTTGAGATGAAAGTTCTACATCCAGATTCATATTTCTATATCCTGGGTTTGTGTTTGCAACTACTCCAGAAGATGCCACAGGTAGATATTGTTTCAATCTAAAATCGATAACTAGGCCAATGTCTTCTTCGGTGTGTGACCATGCGAAATTTCTGATTTCAGGACAGAACCATTCAAAGGAAGTTTCAGTTCCATTGTCATCATAAGATGTCAATTCATAAGATGCATTACATCCTCCATATCCTATTTGCTCCCCCAAATCATTGATCGGTTTTCCGACATCGGTAATTTCCCAATTGGTGTGGTTAGCACCGCTTGTTGGCTGTGGGAATGGAGTGATGTAATCAGAAGACCCTGACCAAGCGGTAGATGAAACATAAGATGTGTTCCACGTCTCACCAATTCGTAATGGGAAATCATAATTTTCACTCATAGGGTCATAGGTGGTACTGATAGTAATATCAGCGATTTGTTGAGTAAGTGAAGAGATGCCATAAGGGACATATCGAACATTCAGTGAAAGGTCAGAAGATAATTTTGCTAAGTCGGAAACCCTTCGAACTTCATCGACTTGATATTGAATATACAAGTTCCCAGTGTAGCCTTCTAACGCAACACCTCCCTTATCGAAATCAGCCCTAGATGTTGTCTCATAAACCAATGTTGAAACGCCATCGATATCGACTTCAGTAACCCCTTCAACAGTAGTTGTAGAATCTCCGTTAATCGTACCAACCGTGGCATCTACTCCCGCACTTTGAACCAGAACAGTTGGGTCGAATGCGCCAGAGTAAACCCACTTGTCGCCAACCCTCCATGTTACGACATCACTGACCCCAGGGTCAACGCTACCCATTCCTCCAGCACTAACTTGTGGAGGAACCACTAATGTGGAAAGAAGGAGGATGAAAACCACCCCCACCTGTCGGCGCATGATGCGATTATGCCAATTGCGGATAGATATAGATAAGGGCGGCAGGTGTATTTTGTAAATCTTACAAATATAACGAAAACCATGACACTTCTCGTCATTGTTTAGGATTGTGCGATAAATAGACTCATCACTAATGCCCAACTCGGAGAGCCATGCGCTGGTTCGCTTACAATGGAGATGCCGATGGCATATGCTCCATGGTACAGTGGGGTCTTGTCCACGGCGTTGATGGCCAAAGAATAACAGGAGTAAAGAGAGATATTGAACTCCTGAAGCGTGTATCTTGTAGTCCGGGTGACGAAGTTATCGTGATGGATATTTCATTGGCAAGAAATCATGAAGCCGCTACAGAAATTGCTCAGCAAGGAATCTCAATAAAATGGTTTGACCATCATTTAGCAGGTGAACCAATCGATGGAATTGAATCAAATATCGATACTTCAGCCGATATTTGCACAGCTAGGATAGTTGAGAACTATCTATCCATAGAATCCGATTGGGCTCAAGTTGCGCTACATGGTGATGGACTTTCACAACACTCTAACCGTCCTGAATACAAGGAATTGGGTGAACTCCTAAATTACAACGGATATGGTGCTGATTTACACGACCTCCATTTTCATCCAGACGAGTTAATGCTTAACTGTCTAAGCGCTATAACTCCAGAAGCATTCATGAAAACTCCAGAGTTTGATAAATTGAGAAATGGATTCGCATCCGATATTTCAAATGCTGAATCAATAGAAGAAATCGATGGATCCTACATACTCCCAAATCTGCCTTGGGCTCGAAGAGTTGTAGGAGTTTTTGCTCATAGAATCAATTCACAGGGCTCAGGACCTCATGTAATCGCAATCGACAAGGGCGATACCTATCAGGTATCTCTCAGAGGTAGTGAGGGGATTGGAGAGTTGTGTGCATTGTTTGGCGGAGGTGGTCGTGCTACTGCTGGAGGCATCGATGCTTTACCAAAGGCACAGATGCCAGCCTTGATGAATGAAGTCAACTCCCGACGTAATAACTGAGGTGAAAGTATGCACGACAGGATGACCCATCTTCAGAGATTGGAAGCCGAGGCTATCCATATCATGAGAGAGGTCGTCGCTGAAGCAGAAAATCCAGTGATGCTATACTCGGTTGGCAAAGACTCCTCGGTCATGCTACACATTGCAATGAAAGCCTTTCATCCTGCAAAACCACCTTTTCCAATCATGCATATCGATACGATGTGGAAGTTCTCTGAGATGATTGAGTTTAGGGATAAAATGGCAGAAGACCTTGGTCTAGATTTGATTGTACATATCAATCCTGAAGGCCAAGAGATGGACATGAATCCCTTTGTTCATGGCTCGTCAATGCATACTGATGTAATGAAAACTCAGGGCCTGAAACAAGCTCTAGACGCTCATGGTTTTGATGTTGCATTTGGCGGCGCTCGTCGTGACGAAGAAAAATCACGTGCAAAGGAACGAATTTTCTCATTCAGAAATGAAAGTCACCGTTGGGACCCAAAGCGTCAGAGACCAGAGTTATGGAATCTGTATAACTCGAGAAAAAATCCTGGCGAATCGATACGCGTTTTCCCACTCTCTAACTGGACAGAATTAGATATCTGGCAATACATTCATTTGGAAAATATCCCAATTGTTCCATTATATCTCGCAGATAAGAGACCGGTTGTTGAAAGAGACGGAGTCTTGATATTAGTCGACGACGATAGAATTCCTCTTGAAGAAGGTGAAGAGCCGATGATGAAGACGGTAAGATTCCGGACTCTAGGTTGCTATCCACTAACCGGGGCAGTCGAATCACATGCAAACACTCTCCCTGAAATCATCCAAGAAATGTTACTCACTACCACTTCAGAAAGGCAAGGTCGAGTTATCGATTTCGATAGTTCTGCCTCGATGGAGAAGAAAAAGCAAGAGGGGTATTTCTGATGGTACACGTCAGCGACCTGATAGCTTCGGACATCCAGTCCTATCTTGCTGCTCATGAGCAGAAGGAGTTACTTCGTTTCATTACCTGTGGCTCAGTAGATGATGGGAAATCGACCCTCATTGGAAGGATGTTGTATGAATCTCACATGCTGTTTGATGATCACCTTGCAGCCCTTGAAGCAGATTCAAAGAAGGTAGGAACTCAAGAAGGCGAAATCGATTTTGCACTATTGGTAGATGGCCTAGCAGCAGAGAGAGAACAGGGCATTACTATCGATGTAGCATATCGTTTCTTCTCGACCGATAAGCGAAAGTACATCGTTGCAGATACCCCTGGTCACGAAGAGTATACTCGAAATATGGCAACAGGAGCATCTACTGCAGATGTTGCAATCATTTTGGTAGATGCTAGTCAAGGAGTATTAACTCAAACACGACGTCATTCATTCATTGTATCCATGGTTGGAGTAAAGAGAATAATTCTGGCGGTAAACAAACTAGATTTGGTTGACTATTCACAAGAAGTGTTTGAATCAATCACCAATGATTTCCAGAATTTTGCAGATGAGGCATTGAACTTGGATGAGATTACCGCAATACCAATTTCTGCATTAAAGGGAGATAATATCGTATCTTCCAGTGAAAATACTCCTTGGTATGAAGGAGTATCAATTATGGAATATCTGGAAACCGTCGAGGTTTCATCAACGTCCCAATCAAGACCTTTCAGAATGCCAGTTCAATGGGTCAATCGTCCTAATCGTGAGTTTAGAGGATTTGCAGGATTAATCGGTAGCGGTTGTATATCTCCTGGTGATAAAATCAGAGTTTTACCGAGTGGAAGGGAGTCTGTGGTCGAGAGGATAGTAACCTATGATGGTGATTTGGAACTTGCAGGAGCAGGTCGCTCGGTTACCCTAACTCTTGAAGATGAAATCGACATTTCTCGTGGCGATATCATCACTACTGCTAATCAACCATGTAGTAGTGCAGACCAATTTCAAACACGCATATTGTGGATGAATGATTCAGCTATGATGCCAGGAAGGCAGTACTTGTTCAAATCCAATACTCAAACCACATCTATGACGCTTGGACGTTTGAAGTACAGAATCGATGTCAACACATTGGAAGAGTTGCCAGCAAATGTTCTGGACATGAATGAAATTGGAGTATGCAATATTTCTCTATCAAACCGTGTTGCATTTGACCCATATGACGAGGACCCTGTCATGGGCGGTTTCATTATTGTAGATAGAATGACAAACAATACGGTCGGAATGGGATTAATTGATTTCGCTCTGCGTCGTTCAGATAACATACATTGGCAATCGATGGATGTAACCAAACAAAGCCGTGCTGAGCAGAAGAGTCAGAAACCTCGTTTGATTTGGTTCACAGGATTATCAGGCTCTGGTAAATCATCGATTGCTAACATCTTGGAGAAGAAATTGCAATCGATGGGCCGCCATACAATTACTTTGGATGGTGACAACATCCGTCACGGTCTTAATCGTGATCTTGGATTTACTAAGGCGGATAGAGTCGAAAATATACGCAGGGTTGGTGAAACTTCCAAACTGATGGTAGATGCAGGTCTGATTTGCATATCATCTTTCATTTCACCATTCTCTTCAGAAAGAGAAATGGTTCGTAATTTAATGGAAGATGAAGAGTTTGTAGAAGTNTTTGTCGATACTCCTCTAGAGGTTTGCGAAAGTAGAGATGTAAAGGGATTGTATGCTAAGGCAAGATCTGGAGAACTGCCTAATTTCACTGGTATTTCTAGTCCATATGAGGCACCTGAGAATCCTGAAATTCGTATTGATACAACAAAACTCAGTGCCGAAGAGGCAGCAGACCTGATAATCGATTATTTGAGTCGTTCTTGAATTCGCTTAGCGACTTCATTCCATTGAAGAGAATCTCTCAATTCTATCATCGATTTTCTACACTCATCAAGACTGTCTTCATCGACCATAGAAATGCTTGCAACAATGTCTTCAACATTTCTTCCTCGCAGCTTTATCGCACCTGAGATATCATCAAAAATTGGAATTGGTGAGACAGCTATTGGAACTCCTGCGGCAACGCCCATACGAACTGCACCAGAAGCGGATTCCTTCGTGTTTTGATATGGGAACACCAACAGATCACATTTTGCAAGAGTTGCTATTGCAACATCATCATCCAAGAAATCAGTAACTAGTCTGACTCTGTCAGTGAGTCCTTTTGATTGAATGAGAGAATTGACTTTTTGCTCCATTTTTCCACTACCTTCTCTAGTAGCGCACAATAGAATCAATTCATCCCACCCCGGTAATCTTTCGAAAGCCTCAACCAACTCAATTTGCCCTTTGTGAGGAAGCAGGAATCCGAAAGTTCCCATCACTCTACCCTCGGTTGGCAAGGGTTCTACATCCTCATTAGGTGGAGGGTAAATGCCATGTGGAATCATGACCACATTGTCTTCAATACCTAATGCTTTCAGATTTTCAATGTCTGCATTGGAATGAACCATTACAGTTGAACATGTTTTCAGTCCTTCAACCGCTTTCTCAATTCTCTTGCTTGGGAATATAATTGAACGGTCTCTAGTATTGTGCATTGTGATGAATACCTTGACTTCCATTTCAGCCAATTTCAATAGTAGTTCATTGAGATAAGAGAATCTCAAAAGTCCAGGTTGATGTTGAATGACAATAGTGTCGATTCCTTTTGCAGCGATTTGCGCAATGATTCCTCCAAAGAATTTCGAATCTCTAGTCCAACATGGGATTGCACCTTCTACTTCTCCTTCACCAGATTGGCACATCACCAAAACATCGTCCATCTGCTCAACTAAGAATCTTGAGTAAGTTGCGATGCCGCACCTGATTCCCCAGGTACTAATCCAACCAATCATACTACTCACTCCTCAAAATTATAATTTTGATAAATCTCGAGAATAGATTTCACATCTTTAGAGCGAGGTGAATATTTCTTTTTTCTTTCTCGAAGTGCGAAACCAGTCATGTCTACTTCAATACCAACTTCCTTGAATGCTTGAAGTGCCTCTTCGTTAGAATATGGATATCGCAAAAATGCGACCTTGTCTAATCCAGATTCCTTAGCACTTCTAAAACTCTCAAGGAACATTGAGAACCCAACTGGGTCTTTGGGGAATGACTGCAAAAATCTCGAGAGAGGGATTTCTGGTGCATTGATTCCTAGGCACATTTTAGCAGCATTTGCAGTCAAGAATTTTCTTCTATCCATTGAACGTATAGCATCTAAATAATCTCCATGAATAACAATAATTGGCTTGCCAATACTAATTCCTGGATGTTGCTTGTGGCAAATTAGTCCATAATTTCCAGGTCTAGTTCGAATGCCTTGAGCTTGCATATGGTCGCATAGTGCATTAGAGGCTACGCCGCCATGAGAAACTACCCAGACATCGATACTGTCAGCATCGACCTCACTAGGTCCTAGTGGCTGCATTGCTATCACAGCAAGTCAGCTAACTCATCTTGGATAATCTGGACAGCCTCAAGGATTTCGTCCTTGTGGCGAGCACCGGTGATTACCATCTTACCAGATCCGAAGATTAGGCAGACTACCTTAGGATAGTCAAGTCGGTAAATTAGACCAGGGAATTGTTCTGGCTCATACTCGACCTTATCGAAAGGTAGGTGGAAAGTTAGGTTGTTCAGGTTTAGCTTACGAGGTAGTCCAGCAAGCGGGTCTCCCTTCTTCAGTTCTTGAGTATCCATTCTTTGGGTTCCTTCGTAATCTTCAGGGTAGTGAAGAGCGTAGGTAGCAACCATGTTCTGGACTTCGATCTCTACATCTTTTAGGTCCCAAGTCTTGATTCCAGCAGAGCGTAGATCGTTGATCATTCGCTCGATACCGGTGTGGATGTTATCTTCGTCCTTACCGCCAGTACATACTGCACGTCCAGAGCGGAACATCAGAATTGCAAGTTTAGGGTCGGATACTCTGTATACGACACCAGGGAATTGCTCTGGTTCATACTCACAATTCAATTGAATTGCGATATCTGGAAGGTCAAGTTCTTCCGCTACTCTTGTGCTGGCAACGACATTTACTACAGTTAAACGGTCCTCATCGTTCATAAATGGGCCGATTATAAAGCCCTATATAAAGGAGAGTACATCACTTAGGTTCCCAAATTGGGCAGTTTTCGTCATTATCTACCCTCATTCCTGGCGATGCTAATCTACTAATTAGCGTCCTTCCGCCGGCTAATTCAATCGCCTCACTCGTTTCCTTTGGGTTTCTGGTGAGTGCAATCATACACCCTCCTCCTCCAGCGCCGGTCAATTTGACTCCTAACGAGGAAGGTGCGGCAGCCGTGATGAGCGCCTCCAATTCAGAACATGATACGCCAAGACTCCTGAGTAACAGATGATTTTCACTCATTGCACGGCCAACTCCTTCCATGTCTCCTTTCATCAATGCATCAATACCTCTACGGGATATAATTCCAATAGTTTCGATTTCTCTCATCCGATCTGGATTCTCTTCCAAAACAGATGCGACCTTTGCAACCTGTTGCGAAGTTGGAGCATGGATTCCAGTACTCCCAACAACCAGCCATACATCATCTGGAATGTTCAAGTCAATGGAGTGAACTTCCCATGAAACATCATTCAAATTTCGAGAGTATAACCAGTTCAAATCACTCTCAACTTTGTCAGATAGTACGATGCATCCTCCATGAGAACATGTGCTTGAATCCAATGGAGATGCTTTTCCTCCTTGAGCTACGGCTTCAACCGCATGAGATAGAATAGCACATTCATCAACATCCACCGCCTTAGCACCTACTTCCAAAGAATCGCCCATTACAAATTCCCACGGACCTTCATAGACATTGTTTGGCCTAGCCGCAGTCCATCCTTCTGCCCAATCATCATCGATTAACTGCCGACCTCTAGCACATCTTAATGCTGCACTAGCAGCAACTGAAAGGGCTGCGGATGAACCCAGTCCACTGGCTGGAGGAATTTCGCCAAAAATCTTGATTGAGAGGGGGGGGCCATCTTCCCAAAGGCGTTGTTTCAAAGCCTCAACATGAGGGTGCCTTTCTGGATGAAACCTCATTCCATCGATACGCCATTCCTCGCTGGTTTCAATTCCAACATTCATTCTTTGGTCGATTGCAACAGCAACAGCAGGCTGACCATAAACTACAGCATGTTCTCCAAAGAGAATACACTTCCCGGGCGCGCTAGCCTGCACCATGTGTAGCGGTCGTAGCGGTGGTACTTGGCCGTTGGGTTGAAGGAGTGAGTCCGCTTGGTCGATTTGATGCAACACCCACTGGATGTCACTTATGCCGGAATCTCTGGTTGGTATATTCTACTGGTTTTAGGCGCTGTGTCAATCGGTTTCTTTACCTTCCAGGTACAGAAAGCAACCAGATTGGTTCTACTCGGAGCCAAAGATAATCGCTTTGATTCTTGGGGAGCGCGTCTCAAAGAAACCGCAAGTGTTTGGCTTGGTCAACGCAAAGTGTTGGAAGACCCGATTGCTGGAGGCATGCACGTTCTCATGTTCTGGGGATTCCTAATGTTGTCAACCGATATGTTTGACTTGGCCACTGCAAACCGATTCAGTGAACATTTGCTGCCAGATGCACTAAATCCCATTTGGAACGCAATGGTTGAATTAGGATATACTAGTGCACTAATCGGTTGTTTCCTTGCTTTGAATCGTAGAGTTCTTTTCACTCCTGAGAAGTTGAAAGGAAAGAGCCAGTTGGAAGGAAATGTAATCCTTCTTTTGATTATGACAATCTGTACTACAGCTTTCGTAATCGAGGCTGGAGAAGGCCCTGACCCAACTTACGAGATGATCGGCGCTTGGGTCGCCGAGACTTTCACAATTACCCAGGCAACTGTAAATTGGGCATATTGGGCGCACATGCTAGCAATATGCACATTCCTATTCTTGATACCATTAAGCAAGCACATGCACTTGGTCATGGCACTTCCTAACGTATTCTTCTTTGACACAGAACCGATGGCTAAAATGCGTCCACTTCAAGTTGATGAGAATGGAACAGCCGTACCTCTAGATGATTTGGATTTGGAAACCTTTGGTGCTGCTCAGTATACTCAACTAACATGGAGGAGTCTTATCGATGGATGGGCTTGTACATCTTGCGCTCGCTGTCAAGATGTATGTCCTGCATACGCATCTGGAAAGGACCTAAATCCTATGCAAATTATTCACGATGTACGCTCTTACGCTAACGAACATTCTCAGTTATTGATGAAAGGAGAGGCACCTGAAGAGGATATAATTTCACGTTTCGGAGAATCCGCAATATGGGCTTGCACAACATGCAATGCGTGTGTGGATGTCTGTCCAGTTAACATCGAGCACGTTCCAAAACTAACCGATGCTCGTCGCCATCTTATGATGGAGAGAATGGAATTCGATGAATCGGTAGAGGACACAGTAATGCCTTTGATGATGACTATCGAGAATCTTGAGAGTGATTCTAACCCATACGGAATACCAATGCACGAGCGTGGCGATTGGGCTGCTGACTTAGATGTCAAGGTTGCAGAACCTGCAGAATACATCTACTTCGCTGGATGCGCTGCATCTTTTGATGAGCGCAATAAGAAGGTAGCAAGAGATACAATCTCGATAATGAAGGAAGCAGGACTTGATGTTGGAATCTTAGGAATGCAGGAAGGATGCAGTGGAGATGCTGCTAGGAGAGCAGGAAACGAATATCTATTCCAGATGCTTGCTGAAACCAACCTGGCAACATTCGAGGAAATAGGGGTCAAGAAGATTGTATCCTCATGTCCACACTGCTTCCATACTTTGGGAACCGAGTACAAGGACTTCGGAGGCCAAGACATCGAAGTCATGCACCACTCTCAATTGATTAATCACTTACAACAAGAAGGTAAACTTCCAGAACCATCACATGATGGTAACATCACCTACCACGATCCTTGCTATCTAGGAAGAATCGGTGGTGAATTAGAAGCGCCTCGTGCTGCGATTGGTGGCGTTGATGTGGAGACCGAGAATCATGGTAGAGGTTCATTCTGTTGTGGTGCTGGCGGCGCACAAATGTGGATGGAAGAGCATGTCGATGAAGGTCATGACCGAGTCAATATCATTCGTTCCAAGGAGTTGGCTGCAACCGGTGCGGATACCGTTGCTGTTGGTTGTCCTTTCTGTTCCACAATGGTTACAGATGGACTATCCTCAATCGGTTCAGAAATGGAAGTCAAAGATATTGCCGAAATCGTTTGGGAGCAAATCAAGGCAAACGATGCCAAGATTCAGGCTGCCAAATCTGAAGAAGAGTGAATTACTACATCATCAAAAGTTGCTGATTAAAGCAAGGATTGAGTAACATCAAGGTCTTGTAGACCATCTCCAAAAGATTCTCTTTCAGTCTGTGTCATGTCGCCGCATTCTAGTGAATAATTGAGAACAGATTCTACTGCTTCAGGATGGAATTGGACAGTCTTGATTGGTCTTGTAGGATGTTTGCATACGGCAATCTCGCAATGCTCGGCTGAACCCACAACCCCCATTTCTCCCGAGTCAACAACATGGTCCTGGTGAGTGAAAAGTTGCTTTGATTTAGTACCGTCATTGTATGTAACTTCGGCCATAAAAGTTGAACTTTCTTCTGCTCTAATCACTTCACCTCCTAGTGCTTTACAGATTATTTGATGACCAAAACAAATTCCGTAAAGCGGTACTTCACAAGTTCTGATCAAATCGGCCACGTCATCCATCCACGACTCCCATTGTGAAACATTTCTACGACTTCCTGTAATTACTATCGTATCACATTCTTCCGGACTATCTATTCTTTTTCCGAATGGATATTCTCTAGGCTCTTCTGTATGTGGCGCCCATAGTAGAACCTCATATCCAGGAAAATGTCGAACGATTTCTTCAACACCTTTCTTACCAAAGGCCTCTCTTTCTGCGAGCAAATCTACAACCAGTAATGTAGGCATCACTCTTCCTCCTCATCAACGATGTCAGATTCAAAGGACCTGAGAGTCAAAATGAAAGATAGTGCAAGTAGGTATTCCATAGGAGCTGCCCAATTTATCCATGGTTGAATGGTGTTCAAATTATCGGTTTCTAGGAACTCGGGGTGTGCTTCAATTCCTAACCCCATAGAATATGTCATCCCGATAAATGAAATGAAACCTAGAGTGATAGATGAATAACGAAGACGCTTTCCTTCGGCTTTCCCATCTTTCATTGCAATATGCGTTAGAACGCCCCATGCTAGGCTGAAGTGGAATACATTGAGCGCTGTCAAAACATGTAATTCAAGGTGGTCGTACATATCCATGAATGCCATAATGCTGAGATTTGCTCCAACAAACAATCCGCTCAGCATCGAAAGATGCATCCAATACCAACGGGTTTTGTCTTTGTTTACAGCATACAGCCTCCATGAAACATACATTAGAACTATGCCACTTACCAAAAATCCAATCGTGAAAATATAGCGTTGAAGGCCAGGATAATCCGCCTCTGAGATGAAAAATGGAAATGCTCTGTAATCCCCTGAGATTAGATGTAATAGTGATGAAAATACAATTGTGTACAATGGTAACGACCAGCCTAATTTAGCAGCCATTCTATCCTCGATCACTTGTATGCCTCCACAGTGTCATGGATACAATCATCATAAGATTTCCAAGTCATTCCTAATTCATCTTCGACCTTTTTGCTGGAGTATTTCGAGTCGCCTTTAGAAAATGACTTCGCTGCAGACCTTGTCAACAATCGCTTGCCGGTAAATAGTCCCATGAACCAATCCTGAAGTACGACTACAGGTAATAGCCAGAGCGGGATTCCTAAACGAGGGAACTTCATTTTTGGATACAATTTCTTGGCTCTTTTCAATAAATCATGTATGTTTCCATCTTGGTATGGTGCCAATACATATCTGCCACTGGCTTCCTCTTTCTCATATGCTAAGCGATGAGCTGTGGCCACATCATCAACATGAACGAAGGCAAGAGGTATTTTTGGAACAACAGGGTACTTTCCTTTCATTGCATCTCCAATGATGTCTGTTGATGGTGTTGGTCTTGAAAATGAACCTCCAAGGACTCCACTAGGATTGATGACTCGCAAATCGAGACCTAATTCTTCAGCAAGTTTCCAAGCCATTTTTTCGGACTCGGTTTTGGCTCTTGTATACGGCATTGAGAAGTTGTCATTCCAATTTGCCTCATCCTTGACAATTCCCTTTGGAGTAGACCCTATTGCAGCAACAGATGAGGTGTATACAATCCTCTTGATTCCACATTCAGCAGCCGCTGAAAGAACGTTTTGGGTGCCTTGGTTTGCAGTATCCAAAATCAACTGCCCATCGCCACTTGTGGCATAGATTGTAGCCAAATGGAATAGTCCGGTTGCACCTTCAAGGACTCTTGGCCAATCCTCTTGCTTTAGGACATCGGCTTCAACAAACTCCATGTCTAAATCTGGAGCTTTATCCAGTGAGCGAACAGTACCGCGAACGTTGTAACCTTGCTCAAGCAATTGACGGCATAGGTTGTTGCCGATGTGGCCATTGGCACCAGTCACGACTACCAGCCCATCCATAGACGGGCATTGCCCTCACCGCTTTGAATCATGGCATTGTTTGAATAGAAGTAAATGGCCCCGTTGGAATAATGCCTCTGCGCGTACATGACACTCGACGACGGGAAAAAGTGGATTTTACCACTATGAATCCTGGTGTTGTGAACATGTATGTTTGTGGTGTAACAGTCTATGACTTGTGTCATTTAGGACATGCACGTTGTTATCTAGCATTCGACCTGATTCACAGGTGGTTAGAGAAGTCGGGTTACGATGTAAATTATGTTCAGAATTTTACTGATATCGATGACAAAATCATCAACAGGGCTAACGATACTGGAGAGGATTGGAAAGAATTAGTCGACAATAACATCGCAACCTATTATCGTGATATGGATGCACTAAACATTCTACGTGCGGATTCATATCCTCGCTGTACCGAATATGTAGATGACATGATTCGAATCACTGAAGATTTAATCGAAAAAGGAAACGCATATGCTTCAGATGATGGAGTTTACTTTAGCGTTGAAAGCGCTCCAGAAAAATATGGCCAATTGACTGGACAGAACATTGATGCAGTTCGTAGCGGCGCTGGTGGTCGAGTTGAAGGAACAGGTTCTGGAAAGCGAGATCACAAAGATTTCGCATTATGGAAAGCAGCTAAGCCTGGCGAACCAACTTGGGATTCACCATGGGGCCCAGGTCGTCCTGGATGGCACATCGAGTGTACTGCAATGAGTATGGATGCATTTGGAACTCAGTTTGATATTCATGGAGGTGGCCATGATTTGCTATTCCCTCACCACGAGGCTGAAATCTTCCAAGGCGAGTGTCATACCGGGTGCTCTCCAGTAGTTCATCACTGGTTGCACAATGGCTTCGTCAATATCGATGGCGAGAAGATGAGCAAATCTCTAGGCAATTTTTGGACAATCAAGGATATTCTGGAAAAAGTCGACCCTCTAGTGTTACGCTTTTCTCTAATCAATGCGCATTATCGTTCACCTATTGATATGAATGAGCAGTTACTGAAGGATGCAGAGAAAAATCATTCTAAATTGACAAGCGTTTACAAAGCAGCATTAGAACTAGTTGGCGTAAATTGTCCTCCTTTGCCAGAAGGAGATGTGACTTCACAGATTCCATTGGTGAAGAGCTTAGGCTTACTAGAAAAGATGGCCCAAGGATTTGCAATCGCTATGGATGATGATTTCAATTCAAGAGAAGCTTGTGCCAAGGTATTGGGTGCTTTGAGAGAAATGAGTCGCATGTTGGGAGTTCTTGACGGCGATGATTTAGGGGCCTATGCACAACATTGTGTAGAGTGGTTAGAAGATACTGCTGGAGCCGTTCTTGGAGTTCTACCAACAAGAGAACAAGCATTGGCAGAGCCAGAAGAAGATCCTCGTCGAGCAGAAATTGCTGAACAGGTTGAGGAGTTAATCTCTAGAAGAAGTGAAGCGCGTGCAACAAAAGATTGGCCAGCAGCCGACGCAATCAGAGACGAGTTGGCCGCTTTAGGCGTTGTAGTAACAGATACTTCAGAAGGGCCGATTTGGGATTTAGTCTAATCCTTAGGCGGCTCAAGTGGCGGTAATTCAGGGACGAATTCATCCATTGAATCATCTTCCTCATCACTAGGGATTTGACTATCTCTAGATACGAATATCACCGCTATTGCTACTGCAAAAATCAATCCCATCACGATGGTCAGTACGAATACAGGGTCCGATTCTTCAGACTGGGCATCATCTCTGGAGTCTTCATCGCAAATACCGGTACATTCCTCATCTCCAGTAGTGTTTTGATCGTCTGTTCCTTGGCCAGGGCCGGTTTGCTCAAACTCACAGGTACCATCATCTTGGTCAGCCTGTGAATTGTAATTTAGAGCACTAGGATCAGTGCAACCTAAAACAGGGTCTGTTTCGACATTTGAGTTGTTGGTGTAATCAGAATCCTCGATAAATGATCTATCTCCATTTGCATCATATTGCACATCATAATAATCGTATAATTGCGTCATATCGATGTGATAATTAGCATGTGATGAGCGATTAACAACATCAAAGAATCTGTCATCTCCAATTGTGTAAATCGGGTCGACATCCATGCTCTTTAGGTGATTTACATTGTCTCGATAATCTCCATCGAATGTTGTGTCCAGCCAATCACGAATTTCTTGGTCTGTCATCCCATCAACGTCATTCCAGTGTTCTTTGATGTCATCGAAATCGTTTTTCATAGCCATCGCTAGGCCAGATTCGATGTTTTCCCAGGTTTGCATTCCATCAACTTCAGATGTTGATGTAACATCTATTGCCTTACTGAAACCTGACCCGTTGATGTATTCCCAATCATCGCCTTTCATTGCAGTCATCAAATCAATATCTCCGAAAACAGCCTTCCCTTGAACTACTGTAAGTCTTACATCAGGGTCTATTGCTTCGATCATGTTGCGATATGGATTTTCATGGAATGTGTCAATCACCACTAAATCAGCATACATTCCTGTGTCTATCTGTCCAACAAAGTTCTCCCATTTGCTGATTTCAGCAGGGTTGCTGGTAACCATTTCTACCAATTCATAATCAGAGAAATGTTTGTCGAGAATATCTCTATTCCACATGTCTGCAACTTTCAGTTCATGTAGGTTATTTTTGGTACCACTTGGCCCCCAATCTGGTGCTAGTGAAATTGTAATTCCTGCATTGTCCGCAGCTACAACATCAGTTGTATCACCATATAGAACTAGATTTGAGAACGGCGACCAAACCAAACCTGCTCCGGTTTGACCCATCTTGTCAAACTGACTTTGGTCTAATGCAGTTCCATGAATCACTACAGTTTCATCCATGATTAGTCCCTTTTCGTAAAGGGCATCGAATTCATTTTTGCTCTTTTGGTCCACTCCTTCCGATAGGTGTACGAACCAAGCATTCAGAGTTCCTGAGTTGCTTTTGTCGATTAAGTGCTGACCTGTGTAATCATCATCTGCTGCTCCACAAACTGCACAAGTATACATTCCATCTTGACCGAAGTTGTATAACTCAACATTTCTGGAAAGCATACTATCCCATGAATCAGTTCCACTGCTAGGAGAGCCTTGAACTGCGGTAACTCCTCCCGCAACCGCTTGGACCTCTGCATACTTCATTTGTTCAGATGCCATGTCCCAGCGATCGAAATCCTGCACATTATTCTTCATCCAAGTAATACTTGGACCATAATCCCAGTTGTCTCCCCATTGGTATCTGTTGGTGTAACCGCCTTCTTCCGATTTTTGCGATTCTGAAAGATGGACATTGAAATCCCAAACTGGAATGTGGTTGTAGTGCATGTGATTGTGAAGGTCGATTAATCCAGGGTAAATTGTGGCTTCAGTATCGTAAACAGATATGTCGTCTGTGTTGATAGGAGGGATTTCTCCATCAGACCAAACGGCAACAATCATTCCATCTTCAATCATTATGTTACCATTTTCAAGGACATTATTCTGTCCGGTCATCGTTACGACTCTTCCCTTGAGAATATATGTGGATTCGGAACTGTCACCCACTCTAAAGCAAGTTCCCTGTCTTTCAGCAGGGTTTGCATCACTCTTACCCAGAGTTCCATCTTCATTTAGAGTGTAAGCTACGTCATAGAAAGAATCCTTTGCAGGATATGAAATCATACTCTGAATAACTCCATTGGTGTCCTTCAACACAGCAAAATCATTTTCGAAGTAGTCAAATTCAATTTGGGTTTTAGACCGGTAAAATGTGATAGATTCACCAGCAGATAATGAGGTATTCCACCCGATAGAACATGGTGCACTGCCGCCAGCCACATTGTCGTCTAATATCCAATCTGAAATGTCAACAGTAGTGGCTCCATCGTTTGTAAGTTGGATGTACTGCTCACTATTTGTCCAAACTTCGCCATCGCCATCTAAGTCAACACCTCCGTAATCTTCACCAGAAGATGAAACCAGAATTTCAGAAATTTTCACACCTAGGTAGTTTTCAGAATTTACCGACCATGAGCCAACGCTTCCAGTAGTACCTCCACCTGTATTATTGCCTCCTGAGTTGTCGATTTGGCCAACGGTACAGGTTCCTTGAATTGAAGAAGGATTAGGGTCTGCTTTCTCTAAGACTCCATTTGCTCCTGCGGTGTACACTTTATCCCAATCTGAGTCATAGCCAGGATAGTTGAATACACTTTGAACTTGATTGCTTGAATCAATTAGTGTAGCAGAATCTCCATCGAAAAAATCTAGTTCAATTTCAGTATCTGCTCGATAAAATGTGATTGACTCACCAGCATTAATGGTTAGATTTTCGATAAGGCAAGAAGCACTTCCTCCATTCGTGATATCATCCAAACTCCAGTTTGAAAGGTCGACACTCTCTGTGCCATCATTTGAAATCATGATGTATTGATCACTTTCTCTACTGATTTGCCCGTCACCATTCCAATCGGTTCCATTGTGAGATGCGTCGTTTGGCGAAACGAGTATTTCAGAAATTACAACTCCCTTGAAATCATCTGAATTGTTACTCCAGTCTCCAGTTTCTGCACTACCTAAGCCAACTGGTATGGTTGCTAAAATTAGAATTAGAGCAACAAATAATCTACGCATGAATCTCCCAACAAGTCACAGCACATGAAACCACCCACTACGGGATTTGAAAATCATAGACGATTAATGGATAGCCTCAAAGCCAAGTTGTCATGCCCTCAAACCATGCGTAGGGCTCTGTTGATGCTGGTTATTTTGTTGCCGGCTATGTTCTCCGGTTGTTTCGGAGAAGAGGAGATAATCTCTACCCCCGAGCAAGAATCTGCATACCCACAGCCGTGGGAAAGAGCGGATATTCTTTACGATGATTCGGATGTTTTTAGCCGAGTAACGGAAAATGGAACCTACGGTACTGATGCGGTCAGAAGCGTCTATGTTGACGTTCCAACAATTACTGCTGCAGACGGTGGGGCTGGATTGACAGGTGATGCTGTAGTACACCTTGGTCTATGGTTGCCGGTCATCGAAGGATGTGATTGGGAAGCAGGCAATCTTTCTGAGGAATGTCGTGTTCCAGTTATTGCAGAAATCGGTCCTTACTACAATGATGGAGATGTAGACGCTCTTACTCCTGCTGACCGTTTGGGAAGATTCCTGATTGAGAACTATGTTCCACACGGATACGGCGTGGCTCAAGTTAGCGTCTTTGGTACTGGTGAATCTAACCACTGCATGGACCTGATGGGTACTGATGAACAGCGAGGTATCGATGCAGCAGTATCTTGGCTTGGAAGCCAGGGCTGGTCCAACGGAAAGGTTGGCATCATTGGAAAATCATATGATGGAAGCACTCCTTGGCAAGCTGCAACTTTTGGTAATCCCTACCTTGCTACAATCGTTCCAATGTCTGGTTTAGTCGGTGTCCATGAACTAATGTGGCGCAATGGAAGTATGGAGGCAAGAGGCGCAATTATGCACAATGGTGTCTATGGTTCCTTCGGAATCGACGGTGATGCTGATGATGTTGACAATGCCTGCGAAGGATATGCTGAAGGATACGCCAACGGACCTGCAGCATATTTGCTTGGCAACATGGTTGACTATGCAGGAAATACTTACTGGACTGAAAGATCGTTCATGGGTAGAGTCTTAGAAAATTACAACGGTTCTGTTTACATTATTCAAGGGATGCAGGATTGGAACGTAGACCCTCACATGGCATTCCCAATACACCAACAGGTTGCAGATGCTGGAATCGAAATCAAAACTCTTGCGGGACAATGGGCTCATGATTATCCGGACAGGGTATCTGGACACAGCTCGCAAGGAGTAGGGCGTGGTCAAGAAGCATATCCTTACACCTTGAGATGGGATTGGGCTGATGAAATGCTGTATTGGTTTGATTGGTACCTCAAGGGCGAGGGAGAAGCGCCAGTATTAGGTGTTGAAATGCAAGACAACCGTGGAGGCTGGAGATTCGAGTCTACTTGGCCTTCAGAAGACACTCAATATCTGGAATTGGAAGTTGACACTCTGGGTCCCACTGGTGCTCTAATGGGCTCTACACAAGCTCCTATCACTTTCTCTTACGGGCCATTTGAAACTGACACTTACATTGCAGGAATGCCTACAATACACGTTTCGACAACTCCTCACACAACAAATAACGGACACATCTTCATCGAGATGACAGATGATGCTGGAATCCACTTGGGCCATGCTGTTATGGACCTGAGATTCCATGCTGGTGGTCGTGATGGAGTAGTCGCAATTCCTGCCTTCAGCACTGTAGTTGCACAGATGGAATTTATGCCACTAGATGTATTCTTGGCTGCAGGTGAAACAATTCATTTCACTGTAACTCAAACCGGTGAGGATTATGTTCCTAGCCCAGCAGCAATAGGTGATTACTCAATCAACTGGGCTGCAAGCACATTGACACTTCCACTGGTCGAGCGCTCATGTGACGATCTACATCAAGTGCCAATGATTGAGTATGGTGAATCAGCAGGAAGAATCTGCTAATCAAAACCGGCCCAAGATTGACTTGAATACGTCTTTTGCCTCACCATTTGAGCGCTCAACTAATCTTCTAACGATTAACTCTGGAGTTGAGCGTGCAAGATGATTCCTTCTTGGTGTTCTATCTACAATCAGTTCCAGATTTTCATCTAATCCTCTTGCTTCGATTCCATCTGTTCTCAATTCTCTACCTGCTGCTTCAATAATTGCAGGAGCAAGATGGGTAACAAGTAGCATACATGTTCCATCATGTGATTCCGCTGCTTCGAGCATACCTGCGATGATTCTAGCACCTGCTCCAGGTTCGGTTATTGCTTCTAGTTCATCCGCTAGAATCAGTTTTGAATTTTCATTCGATACCACTTGTGCCAATTGTAGCAATGTTTGCTCCAATGCGCCAGCCGATTGTGTGCCACCTGCCTTGGCAAGAACGTGTAGTGATTCTATCTTCCCAACCTTTGCTGATTTTGCAGGAACAGGAAGTCCCATGTGTGCAAGAATTGTACAATGTGCTAGCAATTCAAGCATGGTGGTCTTACCTCCACTGTTTGCTCCAGTTAGCAGGGCAATGGATTGCTTATCGCCACTGTTTGCACATTTCCCTAGACCGTAATCAACAGGGTCAGGAATTCCATCTATCAGTAGGTGTCTGCCCGCCTTGATAGATATTCCATGCTCACAGATTTCAGGCATTACAGCATCTACTGATTTTGCCCATCGTCCAATGGTTAACCACTGGTCTAACTCAACGAGTTTTCTTAGAGAGCGTTCACACCTGGATTTGAGTGGTGCCAATCGCCTAGCTAGAGAGATTAGACGGTCGGATTGAGTTGTCTTCCACAACTCCTCTAGTTGGGAATCTATCCCATCCAGAGTAGTTCTATCCACCTTAGTTGGCCACTCGGTTTTGAATATACTTCGTGGGCATCTAACTCCTACACTCCCTAGTAAGGTGGCTATTTCATCGGTAGCAGATTCAATTGCTTGCTCGATTGCATCACTAGTTTGTTGGGCCAATTTTCTTTGCAAAACAGCAGCATCAGCCAAAGCTTCCAACATATCAGAACCAGTAAGATCCAATTTGACATTTTGCATGGATTGGTCTACCTCGTCGTGAATACGCTTCTCAAGTTCTTTTGCTAAAGGCCACAATTTATCTCTAACATCTGCAATCGCATTTGCATCAGCTTCGTTGGCCATCTCGTCCAGTAATTCCTGTAATTGTGGCATTCTAATTTCATCAAAATGATTGTAGAAGCCATCACCTTCAGGTAAACTGGTCAATAATTCAAGAGAATCTCGATTATGCTCAAACCAACCAACACATTTCTCTGGAAGAATCATATCGATAGATGAGTTTTCAGGCAGCACCAACCAACCTTCTGGTGTTTGTGCGGGACCGTCTGCTCCAACCCAAGTTACAGATTTGAAAACCTTGTAATCTTTCCAAGTCTCTTGGTCCGAAGGTGTTAGAACTCTACAAAATCGCTTCAAATCATCAATTGGTTGTTTGGATACTACAACACGTTCGTAGTTTCCTTCAGTATCGGTTGGAATTCGTAATCCTTCAATTACCATATCACATTCCATAGCCTGTGCAATAATCTCTCTTCGCGAATCGATATCTCGAACAGGCATAAGGTTTCGTAATCGAGAACGAGTCGATGCGTTAACAGCATGTGTTGCAATCGATGCAACCAACTCTTTGTGCAGCCTAAGTGATTCTGGGGTGGCGAGGAAATCTTCAATCCCGTTGAGAGATCTTGCCAAACTATCTGCTCTTTTCAGAGACACTCCTTCAACTTCGGCTATGACTTCAGTCTGTCCATCTGCCAATAGTTGTAGAACCTTATCTTCAGTACCAAAATGGTCTGTTAATTTCCTTGCTAAACCTGCACCCACCCCGGGTAAAGCCTTCAGAACCATGGCCAAAATTGAATGTCAAGAGGTTTTGAAGATAGGGGTCGCTTACCCCTTTACTTTCACATTACTTTTTGAATGCGCTCATACTTCCCAATTTAATTGATATCCTCTGACGAAGAATGAAATCACAACTATGGGTATTCCAATAGCACAAATACCGGCTGGGATGAAAATCCACATTCCACTATATACTCCGGTGTCATCATTGAAAATAGCGAATCCGATGAATGTAATTACTGCTATAGCTATAATTGCAAGTCCAATTTTCATACCTATGCTCATAAAAACTCGTGTACGACCAAATAGTGGAAGAGCATTAACCTGGTCTCCATATGAGAATTCTTCCTCGCAGTGAGGACAATCAAACAACCCGAATCCATCAACATGCAATTCAATTTCTCCTCCACAATGAGGACATTGAATTACGACCATGCTGATTCCAGAAATTGCTGTGCGATAAGGTTTGAGCAGTTTCAATGCTAACGGTAGCGATGCATACGGTCCACTGCAAGTCCCAGTAAATACTAATTTTGAGCACATGGGTGTTATGGAGAACCCTCGTAAAAACGCACTTCAGCTATCATCATTAACAACACCTAATTCATACGATGGAATGTAGTTGCAGCTTACAGGAACTTCTTCTCCAATTTCATCTGCTATTCTGTCAACTTCCAATTGCCAGTCATCCCGGTCTGGTTCATACCATGTAATGTAAAATACTTCAGGAGGTGAAATGTCGCTAACCTTTGTAGAACAATATCCATCATATTCGAGAATTATTCCTCTTTCCGCAGAATATATTTTCCAACATAGTTCGCCTTCATAGTAGGTTTCAGTCGTACAAAAATTGTAATAATCACCTTTATTCGATGACTCAATCGAATAATTATCTGTATTCCATTCCCAATAACAGAGCCCGTCTCGCATTTCATAAACTCTATTTTTGCCCTTGAAATGATTGTTATCCATGTGGCATTCGGGTTCATCAAAGTCTGAGTTATTCCACGGCACGTTAACCCAGTAGAATGAATCTTCTTCAAAAAGCCAACCATTCCCAGAGTAATCCCAAAGAATTTCACCATAAAATTCGGGTTCAGTATAAGGATCGTATGCATAATAACCTGCAGTTCCAATAAGCCCAAGAATCAATATCGAGGAAATGAAAATCTTCTTTCGTGAACTGTTTCCATCGAGATTAGTACTATTTGAAGATTCAATACCATTGGTTGGCAAACCAATTTCAATTGAATTTTGTACAGATGGTTGTGGAATACTGGCTGCATTAGGAGAGATATGCAATGAAGGGTTGATTTTAGGATCTTGAAATTCCGGAAAGTATTGTTTTGTATATTGTGCAGCAGCCAGTGGAGAGTAGCCTTGTTGAATCAACTGCTGATAGTATTGCATACCCTCCATAAAGAACTCAACTGAGGACAGATATATGTTATTATTGCCGGCAGATTCTACAATTTTAGTATGTACAAGGGCCCCCTCTCGAATGTAATCTTCATATCCAAGTACACTTACCGAGGTTTATGGCCTTCGATGACTTTCAAAAACATTGTAAAGAGTGTAAGAAAGGTAAGCCATGTGGGAAATTTCACATTTATGTAATGACTGTTGATCCTCGTCTGAAGGTTGGTAAAAAAAGTAAGAAAGTCCGATTCAGAAAAATTAATCCTGATACACACCAAAATGGAAAGGCTCTGTACGTTGGGAAATGTGAGTGCTCACCAAGGTGTAGACAGAGCAAACACAGAAATTACAACTCAAAAAAACCTACTAAGTGGTCTTGTTATTGTGGCAAATACGAGTCTAATAATTTGTATCACCCGTATAGAGACAAACCTACCAGAATTCATGACTTCCTGAAAGGAGAATATGGATATCTTCAACCAAAACTTTTCAGAAAATTGAACCCTTTTAAAACTTCTGAAGATGCTAATAATGCCGAGGAAGAATTGGCTATTCAACTCAGAAAGGATGGTTTTGCAGTTTGGGCTGGACACCATGATGACAAAATCGTAGAAAGATTTGATTTAGAAAATAACATAACCGAATAGAGTAATTCACAAGGGCCTACCCAAAAACCCATGCGAATTTGATTGATGATTGGATGGGCTTTGAGCGGGTCATTTTAGACGGTACCGTTGTATTTGCTAAATCGACTAATTTTAGTTGATTGGCCCATAGACTGGCATCTCAATTTCAACAGCGAATAGAGGGTCAGGATCGCTTGAGTCATGATATGCAACCACAACACCGCCATCGTTCAAAATTCCTAATGATGCAAAATCAAAACGTATGTCGTTACCAGCGCCGCTAGTTGAATCAAGGTCTCCAAGACCAATGTAAGTCAAGGTATCAGGAGCCATTGATTGTGAATAATCTCTGACATGGTATAGAGTGTCTACATCCGGTCCTTCTGAAGACTGATATCTAACATTCAGAACGAATAGGTCTAGAGCACCATTAGCTTGGAACTCCCATTCTTCGATAGCAGCCCAATTTTCATCAGAATAATTCTGAGTGGCCCAGGTAGTTCCTCCGTCATACGATAGGTGGTGAGTGAATGTATTGCCCGCTAGGCTAACGCAATGTAAAGCACCTGTTGAATCCAATTGACAGTATTCGCTAGGGAATTGAACATCATGTTTGTTCCAGTTCAAGGAAGTATCCAAGAATGCAGATGTTCCATCACTGAAGTATTGTGGGAAATATAATCCTCCACTCGGTACAGGGAATGCTCTCATTTCTTTGTGAGGCTTATTGACATCGTAGTATTCTCCAATGTTTGAGAAGTTAAGGTCAACTTCTTCAGCTCCTGGATTGGAATTTCGTCCAGCGAATTGGAAGTTGTAGTAATTCAATCCGTCAACGCTGATTTGTCCGCCTGCATTTTGAGTTTGATGCCAGAAGTTGGAAACTACCAGGCTTGCCCAATCACCACTTCCGATGTTTGAGGAAATAGGACCTATGACTTCAACTTGCCATGAGCGGTCATAGAAAGGCTCAGTCAATCGATTGTAGCACCAAGTCCATTCATCTTCGGATTCATCATACAGAATGGCATAGAACTTGTCTAGTTTACCATCTGCTCCAACATAAGGGAACCATGACATAGAAATGATGTCACCATTGGTTGCTTGCACAATACTACCCTCTCCAAGGCCTTCTTGACCAGGATTTGTTGGAACTGGGGTTCTGCACATAGGGTCGGTGAATACTCCTGGAATGTAAGTGTCCCATTCATGTCCACGGTCGTGTGACCATACAGGATACTCTCCACCAATGTTTAGGATAGTTCCATCAATTGTAGTAGCAATGTAATGTTCACAACAGTTTCCGCCGTAATCCTTGTTGAAAACAGCCCATGTTGTTGAAGTGCTTTCATTTAGGTTCAGATCAATGGTAGTAAATTCCCATGGCGATATTGCAGGAATGGTGTCAACCATTTCATAATCAAGCCAAATTGGAGTCTCCTCTTGTGACTCTACAATGGTTTCACCCTCGCCAAAACAACCCGCTAAGAGAGTCGATAATGCCAGAACAAAAGCCATTGCTACTCTCATTTCACGACCTCTTTACATCATACCAGATTGTTGCACCATCAACTTCGAAGGAATCTCCGCTTCCATCCGATAAATCGAATGTTGCTTTGCTCGCTCTCGTTTCGTTGATAATCCATGCCCTATCCTCTTCGAACAATTCCGGGGCATCTTTAATCCAAACTTTCAGTGAAATAGTATCTTCAATTGCAAGATTTAGGTCCTTGCGAGATGCTTGAATTCTTCTTGTGATATCTCGAGCTAATCCCTTTGAGAGAAGTTCCGGAGTATCTGTCATGTCAAGAACTAAGGAAACTGAACTGTCTGCAATTTGAACAGTCTGCGCTGCGTATCCTTCTCTTTCGACTCTACGTAATTCAATGTCGTCTTCACCGATTTCATATCCTGCAATCACTAGGTTGCCAGCCTCAATACTCGCAAGCATCGATTCGCTGTTGCCATCTGCAATTCCTTGAAGGACTGCAGGCAAATCCTGTCTACACTTTGCACCTAGAGTTCTACGATTAGGAGTAACTTCGACGCGCTGGAAGCGGTCTAGGTCTTTCTCAAGAGAAATGGTTTCGACATTCAATTCTTCAGCAAGGATTTCATGGAATGCAGAAAGGTCCGGCCCACTTACAATCCAGCCTTCTGCACAGGGTAATCTCTGTCTTCTATCTGCGTCCACTCTAATTCTGCGACCTGTTTCTGCTAACTCTCTTACCAGTTCCATCGTTTCAATAATTTCAGCGTTGATGGTTTCAGGTTCTGGCCAATCAGCCATGTGTACGGATGAACCAGTTAAGTTGCGGTGAATTGTATCTGACATGAAAGGAGAAACAGGAGCCATCAATTTACTCACGGTGATCAACACCTTGTGCAATGTATGCTGGCAAGCAAGTTTGTCATCACTATCAGCCTCATCCCATAGTCTTCTACGGGAACGCCTGACATACCAATTGGATACATCGTTCACAACGAACTCTTCAATATCTCTGCACGCTTTGTGGAAATCCCATTCTTCGAATTGCTTTGTTGTACCCTCGACAACTTCTGCCAATCGAGATAGCACCCAATCATCTAATGGTGTATTCTTTCCAACAGGCGATGTCTCGGGGTCGAATCCATCCAATGCTGCATAATCTGCATGGAATCTGTGAACATTCCACAATGTCAAGAACATCTTTCCGTAGGTTTCACGAACGCCATTAGGATCAAACTTCAGTGGATTCCAAGGCGCTCCAGCAGTAACCATGTACCATCTGGTTGCGTCAGCTCCCTCACGATTGAAGTGGTCCCACGGGTCTACAATGTTGCCTTTGGATTTCGACATCTTCTTTCCTTCAGCATCCAAAATCAATCCTAATGAAAGACATCTCTTGTAACAAATAGAATCGAAAACAGTAGTGCTTACCGCTAACAGGGTGTAGAACCAACCTCTAGTTTGGTCAACACCTTCACAGATGTAATCAATAGGGAAATTACTCTCGAACTTTCCTTCTTCACCGAATGGGTGATGCCACTGGGCAAAGGATGCGCATCCTGAATCAAACCAGCAGTCCATTACGAATGGCTCACGCTTCATATCACCATTACATTCGGTACAAACAAGAATAGTATCGTCCACAAATGGTCTGTGAAGGTCCTCTGCAACCGGGCTTCCATCTTTGGCCATATTTGCCATTTCTTCAGTGGAGCCAACACAGTGTTGGTGGCCACAGTCATTACAAATCCAAACAGGTAGAGGAGTTCCCCAATACCTTTCACGACTGATTGCCCAATCCTTGACATTGCGTAACCATTCACCAAACCTTCCTTCTCCAACCCAGTCAGGAGCCCATTCAACTTCTGAATTGAATTGAAGCAGTTGGTCCTTGACCGCAGTCATTCTAACAAACCATGAATCCATAGCGTAGTACAACAATGGATGTCCGGTTCTCCAGCAATGAGGATAATCGTGAAGATACATTTTCTCACGATATAGTAATCCTGCATCGTGCATTAACTGGATGACAGTTTCATCACAGTCCTTGACATAGCGTCCGTCCAATTCTGGATGGGTGCCTGCAAGGAATGAACCATCCATCGCAACAGTATGTTGAGCAGGCAGTCCTACTTCCATACCCAAGTTGTAGTCATCTTCACCATACATTACTGCGGTGTGAACAACACCTGTCCCGTCGGTAGTGGTAACCCAATCTGCTCCAATTACTGTCCAAGCGGTTTTTGAATCTCCTCGGTCTACTGCGCCAGGGAATAATGGCTGATATGCACGCCCAATCAAATCGCTTCCAGGGAATGTTTCCACTTCTTCACAATGGTGACGAATAACCTCTTTGAACAGATCCTTAGCCAAAATTAGTTCTTCACCGATTTCAGCCCCTCCATGTCCTTCCCATTTCTCAGGGTCCGCAGTAACCTTGACTCTGACATATTCAACATCTGGGCCAACTGCTAATCCGACATTTCCGGGCAGTGTCCAAGGGGTTGTGGTCCAAGCTAGAATTGAAGCATTTGTATCTTCAAGTTTGAATTTGACATAGACTGAAGGTTCTTCCACTTCTTTGTATCCAAGAGCAACTTCGTGACTTGAATATGAGGTTCCCGTTTGAGGACAATATGGTAGAACTTTGTATCCTCGGTAAAGCAATCCTTTCTCGAACATCTGCTTTAGTGCCCACCAGCATGATTCGATGTATTCGTTGTGTAGAGTTACATATGGTTCATCAAGGTCACACCAATATGCCATTCTCTCGGTCATATCTCTCCAAGCGGCTTCGTATGTCCAAACCGACTCTCGGCATTCCTTGTTGAATTCCTCCATGCCAAAGGCTTCAATCGCTTCATTGCTCATCAAATCAAGTCTTTTCTGAACTTCGATTTCGACAGGTAATCCGTGAGTATCCCATCCACCTTTTCTTTCGACAAAGTTTCCTTGCATCGTTTTCCATCTACAAACAAGATCCTTGTAGGTTCTTGCAACGACGTGATGAATACCTGGCTTACCGTTTGCAGTAGGTGGGCCTTCCAAGAAAATGAAAGGCTCTCCATCTGCTCTATTGTCAACAGTTGCTTCGAATAATTTCTCGTTTTGCCAAGTGGAAAGTAATCCAGTTTCCAAAGCCACCGAATCCAATTCGGCGGTAGTCTGAGGAGTGGCCATGCGTCATCCGAGATGTGAACATGTCTTGAAACAGTCGTTTCCAATTTTTGTTATTTTTTCGTAAAAACTCCACTTCGTAGAAGTGGTTGGGAGGGGTTGCTTTGAATTACATTGAGTTCATCCAGTGAACGCATGGCGACATCAAATAGAGGGGTTCAGGCGTTCGCGCTTAGCCTCTTATTCCTGTTATCAGGTCCGCTATCACAGTTTTTGATGTTTGATGAAGGAGTAAATGAACTACATTCGGATGATGCTATTTTGCAATCCTCTTCAGATTACACAGAAGTAACAATTCCGGGACATGGTTCTGCGGGCATTGGCCCTTCTGTCGATATGGATTCAGGACATGCATTGCAAACAATTTCCTTTTCCGTAGCTGCTGGTGATGATATTCGTTCGGGTGGTTTCGACTGGTCGGATTGGGATCAATCAGGATTTTCTTCACAAGGTTTGGTCGAGGAAGATGATGGTTCTCTGATTCTTGGTTTCCAAGGAATAACTTGGGATTTCGATAATGGAACGGAGGGATGGAGTTCTTCGAGTACTAGTTTCGGCCAATATAACACCGGCATAACATGCGGAATGAGTGGTAACAATGGAGGTTCATGGTGGACTAGAGGCGGTTCTGTAACCATAACTAGTCCTAAAGTAAGCCTAGCTGGATATCAGGGGTTATCTCTCAACACTTGGATTAGACAAGGAAACTATGGTTGTGGAGAAGAGCCTGATACAAATGAAAACTTCTACCTAGAGTACAAGAATTCCAACAATGGCTGGTCACAGATTCAGTATCTGGCAGGTTCTACAAGTGGTGGTTCTGTAACCAATGTAAATTACAATCTTCCAGCCAATGCTTACCATGCTGATTTCCAAATCAGAGCTAGACAAAACGCAGGTTCAGGGACTTGTTGCGATTACTGGTTCTTCGACGATGTTGTAGTTCCCGGTACAACAGGAGCAACTCTAACTACGCGTTCTTTTGGTTGGTCAAATGGTGCTCATGAACAGTTGGAAGAAGGCCGATATCCTCCGATGTACATAGAGGCTAAGATTCCAGATGGAGCACATCTTAATTGGACAGTCATCGATGCAGATACTAATAATCCTGTACCTGGTCTTGTAAATCGTTCAGGTCAATGGGTTGACCTTTCAGTAGTTGATTGGAGCAAACATAAATCGTTGAAACTGGATGTTGATTTCAGTTCAAATCCACAAGGAGAATCTCCTCGATTATACGGAATCTCTGGAGGAGGCAAGATTTACGATAGTTTCTCAACTGATCCAGAAATCAATGGATGGGAACTCAATGACACAGTTTGGAACCCTAGTTCGTTTGGAGTTACTGGAGTTGTAAATTCAACTATACTCTCTCCTGTATATGACATCGATATGCCCTTCTCAGCGTACAAATTCGAATCTGATATGGTTTCTAATGCTACGGTTTTAGTTTCTCTTGATAGAGGTAATTGGACTGAAATAAATTCATCATCTCAAGTGATTTATTTGGATGAAGCATCGAACTCAATTCAGTTCCATTATCAGGGTATGGCGAACTGGGAATTACAAAACTTCCAACTCCAACTATATCCTAGCAGTGTAGTCTCTCAACCTAGAATGGATATCGATAACGATGGAATAAATGAATGGGAAGTAGTAGGAGATGGCATTGGTTCATGGGGTAACCAAGACGTATTTTTGGATGGTAATTCTTCAACCACCTTCTCGGTTGGTCTCAGCCCAACTAAATGGCACAATTTGCTAATTCCTAAGAATGCAAAATCGTTTGAGGTAACCGTTGACAATGTCGGTTCTGTTGGTCTAGGAGTTCAAACAATAGCCTTGTGGGTTGGTAATGTTATGATTTCACAAACTGGAGGAACTGGACATGTTGACGGTCTTCGTTTATCTCTGAATCAAACCGAACTAGACTTACTAAATTATGAAACAGATAATTCTGCATCAATGACCTCGGTTGGAGGTTCAGATTTCGTATTAGCAAAAGTCGAGTCGATTACTGATGCAGGCTCCTATCGAATCGCTGGTTTGACAATTGGGTATGATGCAAAGGATGTGGTGGTGGCTACTGCAATCGATGAAATGGTGTTAGCGATGAATCGAGCTAGATTGGATGTGAATAAGGCATCAAGCCTTCCTCTGATATTCAATGCTGAATCATCTTGTATTCTTGAAGTTGAAATTATTTCATTCACAACTTCAGGAGATGTAACAATTGGAGCACTAACTTGGAATAATTATTCTCAGGTTCTTACCCCTTCACAAAATTGGAGAGAAATCAATACAAGAGCGCAAATCCACACCTCATCTCCTCATCGTTTGATATTGAATATGTATACTGAAGATAAAGTTGCAATGTGGTTTATCCCTATGCAATCAGGAAACATCATTGGAACCGGTGATCATGATTCACTGATTATGCACGATGGCGGATTAATTCACAATCATTCTCAAGATATTCATGACATCATGCTCAGTTTTAGAACATCCCAACAATTGGATGACCAATCATATCTCCGATTGGAATCTCGAATTCAATTGTCGAATGGAGTTGTTTCCATGCCAGTCATAGATACTTGGATTAATTCAGCAATCGACAATGATATGCTAATCGAATCGATGTCTGTTTATTCTGATAGAGGAATGGTTCCATCCAGTCTAAATTACCTGATGGCAGAAGATAATTTGACCTTCGAAATCGATGTTGGGTTTGAAGATGGAGATTCAGACGCCAAACCATTCCCTGGAGAATTTTTACTCGAGTTCACTCGAAATGGTGAGGTAATAGCGAACACAACCGGATACAATGGTTCCAGTTGGGTTGTAGAGACTGCAACTCCTTTCACCAGTGGAAACGTCACTTATGGAGCAACTCTTACCCCATTGGCAGGCGGTGAATTGGGAGACCCATACATGGTTAATCGAACATTCGAAATCGACCCGCTCGCACCTGTTGTTACTGGCGCAAACATTCGATATTTCGACCATAGACAATCGTCTGCCACTCAGGAATTGATAATCAATATTACAGATCAACCGGTACTACCAGAAGATGTTACTCTGATGTTATGGAATGAATGGTCCAATGATTATGATGGCGACGGGTGGCCAAGTGAAGGAGAATTCATCGCTAGAACTTTGGATACCCCTGTCGATTTGGATGCCACCTATGGATCATATACGACATTGATTGATGATACTTCAGGATATCCTGGTGAAAAGGTGGCAGGATATGTCGTTGGAGCTGACCCATCTGGTCATGAAATAATTGGAGGCGGTTCTAATATGACTGATGATCATTTGTTCATGTATCAAATCATGACAGATGGAACTCCGGTGATTGATAGCGATGGTTTCGAATGGACAGATGGTCGCAGGGCATGGCTTCATCCAGGTCAAACCTATGGATTGAATATTTCATTTACTGAGACCAATGGAATTTCGGACCTTAGTGAGATTGAGATAGTTCTTGCAGATAATATCGAAAGCGATCAATTGATTCTGAGATGGGATGCAATATCTAGGAATTGTAGTAGTCAAACAGATCATATCGCAATTGTTTCGTGTATCGTACTCGACCAAAATGGGTTCACTCCTGACCCATTCGACCAAGATTTAGTATTGTATCTTGAAATAACTCCTCAATGGACACTGCCGGATTTAGGTGATATCAGAAGAGAGCCATTGGTGAGAATCTATGACCGTGCTGGTAATCAAGATGTAGATTCGTTCCCGCAAAACCGTTGGAGATTTTCGGCAGAGATGATGATTCCTGAGGAGTTATCTTTGTGGGCTGAAAATGGTGCTGTAACAGATGACGGCGCTAGAGTATCTCCGGGCTCTTCAATGGAATTATCGGGCGAGGTTGTCTTTTTCAGAAGCATGGAAAAACCTCAATTCGAGTGCGATATTGAAGTCCGCTTAAACGGTGTAAAAACCTCAGCAATAGCTCAGGATGGATTGTTCACAGCCGCTCTTAACGCACCATTGAATTCTGGTCAGCATGCAATGACTTGGAATGTTGATTGTATGCCTGAACAAGGAATTGACTTGACCAGCCCTACTCAGGCTGTAAAATGGATATTAGTTGATGCAATAGGTCCTCAAGTGGTTGAGTTCTCATCACCTAGGGAATCTTCAATTCTAGCAACTGAATCTCATTTCGTAAGAGTGATTATTTCTGAAAATTATGGAATTGATGCTGACTCTGTTGAATTGATTTGGTGGGTTACTGCCAAAGGCCAAAATTCGGCTATTGTGTCAGGTTCTACCGATCTTCAGTTAGACGGTGTTGAAAATGCAGGTCTTCGTTTAGAATTCATCGGCTCAGTAGACCTATCGGATATCTCTCCAGAGTTCCTTCATGAGCAAACAGTGTTGAAGATGAGATTCGAGGGAAGAGATATTGCTGGTAATCAATTTGTTACTGCAGGCAATAGTGAGAATTCACCTGCAGGCGTTTGGGATTTGGAGCATTATGTTCCAGATTATTCAATCGAAAGAAGCGGTATCGAATTGTCCAAGTCAAATCTTGAAGTCGATGAGCCAACCATCGTGCAGATTCACATTCGCAACGATGGTAAATTAGGCGGAGATGCAGAAGTTTTGGTTGAGGTGGTTGACCTTAACGGAGAAAGAAATCAATTGACTAGAACTACAATTTTCGTTGAATCACAATCTGTATCAACATTAGTCGTTGATTGGAAACCTTCAGTTCCAGGAATTCAGAGAATCGAAGTCACTCTGTATGAAGAAACCGAAAAATCAGAGTTCATCGATGTTAAGCCTACCCAAGAAAGAGCATTCCTAGAAGATACGATAGGTTCTGCCAATTCTTGGATTTTGGGTACGACAATTGTGATGTTGTGTGCAGGTATTCTCTTCTTGCTTTCTTGGATGCGTGCGGCCACTGCCAAACACGGTCAATCAGATATCGAATGGGATTTAGAGGATGAAGAGTTCGACGAAGAATTTGAAGATTGATGATAAGCAAAAGCATAGTAACTAACTACTTTTGGCGAAAAATGAGGGATTGAGATGGCTACCAAAATCGCCTTATTGCAATCCAACCCAATAGTCGGAGACATTCTTGGCAATGCTGAGATGATTTGCCAATTAGCAAAATTGGCATCAGATTCTGGAGCTAGTTTTGCAGTAACCACTGAATTAGCGATCAGTGGTTATCCTCCTAGAGATTTGTTGCTTCAATCGGATTTCGTTGATTCATGTCACAAAATAGCTAGTGAGTTGAAATCAGAAATTCCGGTCTTGGTTGGCACACCGGTTCCACCTGCAGCAAATCGTTCTCTTCCGGGGAATGGAGTTGTTAGAGCAGGTGATTCAGTTCGTGAAGTAACCAGAAAGCAACTTTTGCCAACATACGACGTCTTCGATGAAGCCCGTTATTTCGAAGCCGATGAAAGACCAGGGATTGCTCGCACAATAGCGGGGCTAGATATTGGAGTGACTATTTGTGAAGATGCTTGGCAGCATTGCGGTGCTACACCAAATGATTACGACAATGACCCGATAGCACAAATCGTTGAATGGGGCCGCCAAGGTGTCGTTTTAGATGCAACAGTCAATCTCTCAGCATCACCTTATCATGCTAACAAATCAGGTATTAGAATCGCAGTTGCACGTAGTGCAGCAGCATCACTAAACCATCCGTTTTTGTTAGCAAATCAGGTTGGAGGAAATGACGACCTTCTATTCGATGGCCGCTCAATAATCGCTTGGCCAAATGGCGAAGTTGTGGTTGCTCCTGCATGGTCTGAAGGAGTTTTGATGACTGATTTATCAAATCCTGAAGGCTGTACGTGGATTGGCGAAGGAGAGATTTCTATTCTCAAGTCTGGCCAAGAGTTGCAAGAGACAGATGATGATTTACTCGATGCGGTAATCATCGGATTATCTGATTATTGTAGAAAAAGCGGAATATCAAAAATCGTGTTGGGTCTTTCTGGTGGTATTGATTCAGCTCTTGCAGCATGTGTTGCAAGTGCTGCGGTTGGCCCAACGAATGTAACTGGGATTTCTATGCCTTCACGACATTCAAGTCAGCACAGTATTGATGATGCAAAATCATTAGCAGAGGCCCTTGGAATTAATTTCTCAATACTTCCAATTACAGATTTGCATAGCGCAGCAGATTCTGAATTGGCTGGCATTCTTGCGAATGGAAACCCTGTTGCTGGTGAGAATTTACAAGCAAGACTACGCGGATTAATCGTGATGGCTCATGCTAATGCTAACGGGGCAATGGCAATTGCAACCGGTAACAAATCAGAACTTGGTCAAGGATACTGCACTCTCTATGGTGATATGGCCGGAGGATATGCTCCATTAGGCGATTTATACAAAATGGAAGTCTATTCATTGGCTAAGCAATTCAACAAGAGATTAGGGAAAGAAGTTGTAAATCAATCTACTTTGACCAAGCCTCCTAGCGCAGAATTGGCACCAGATCAGAAAGATGAGGACAGTCTACCTCCTTATCCTGTACTAGATGAGATTCTTCGCCTACACATTGAAGACGGTCTTGATGCCACTCAAATTTCAGATAAGGGTCATGATTCTAACATTGTAAATGAGGTGCTGACGCGCCTAGCTAGAAATGAACACAAGCGTTGGCAAATGCCACCTGCGCCTAGGGTCTCAAAGCGTGCATTCGGTCAAGGCTGGCGCCAACCGCTTGCTGCCAAACACGATTGGCGTCAATGAATGATTATCCATTCATCGCTCAATACTCCATGAGCCCACCCATACATTTCGAGTCCTAAGTTGGCCGAATCTGCAATGAAATAGGCAGTGTCCTTTCCAACCCATAATTCTCCATGAACTCCGGCCTCTAGATTTCCTGAAGAATGGTCCCAAAGTAATTCGAGTCCTCCATCAGAAACTTTGACCAATTGTCCACCCTCTTGAGGATGGTTTACAATCATGACCAAATCATTGCCAATAACCGTCATTTGTGAAGGGTTAGACGAATCAATACCTGGTGCATAATCTGAGTGTAGCCATGCATTTTCTCCATCGCTAACACATAACTCATATCCTGCTCCAGAAATTCCGCAACTAAACCATAATTTTTCCTCATGAACAACAGAATTAGAATAAGTTCCAGGGTTTTGAATTGATGAATTGACAATAGATAGTGTGAGTGATGAAGTGTTGAATGAAACCAAATCGATTGAATCAAACAATATGTTGTCGCCTAGCAATGTCATCTCTATGTTGGCTGCAGCAGAATTTCCAATGCTATCTGTCAACCTTTCAAGGCTATTGCCCATGCTACGATGAAGTTCAGGGCCGTTACCATCTGTAGTGGCTATGAACCAATAGTAATCTTGATGGAACAATGCATTGGAGTGAATTTCGCCAGAGAAAGCATCACCTCCTACTGATATAGAGTTGGCCGTGTTGAAGATCAACTCATCATTTGCAGTAGTCAAATTGGAAAAAGAACCTGAGATAATGGTTTCAGAATCGCCTTTAATCAAAATGGCATTCTCAGTTAAGATGACCAACTCCTCATTTGCAATTTCGAAAGAATCTCCAGCATCAATTTCACTTGTTAGATTACTTTCTTTCCACATTGTTGTCTTGTTGACAGACCAAAGTTGGGTGCCGGTTCCATCGTTTGCATCAAACCAAATCCTATCTTGATAATCAATGAATCCTAGATGCTTTCCTGGTAAGAAATCGGTATTAGAAGAAACTAGTACAGCCTCATGGTTTTGTATTTTGTATAGCAAACAATTGCCATCCTTTGCGGCTGCAAAAACGAATAGGTAGTCAGTAGCTAGGCCTCCGTTACAGGCTGTAGAAAATGAATCTCCAGTATTTTCGTTTATATCTGTAAGTATACCACTGGTCAATTCAGAGAAACAAATTTTGATACTTGACTCAACCAATTGACTGGTTGAGTTATTCCCCATTTCGAGAATTACTGCATTAGGGCAGGCACCATATTCACCAGTAATGGAATTGATGAATGCGGATTGGCCAATTATTCCATCACTGCCATTTATCCCATCGATTCCATCACTACCATTGTATCCCCAATAGCCTCTATTCCCCATCGGTCCTGATTCTCCTTGAGTTCCATGGCAGATATTCCTGATTTGTGAGATCTCATCGTTTTCGAGAATATCATTTTGATTATCATCAACTCCAATCTGTATGCTGAATCCTCCTTTTTCACATCCATGGGTGCCGTATAGCTCGCCTATTGTGGTTAGAGATGATTCACCATCTGTACCCGATTTCAAATCTTTGATCGAGCCGGTTTGGTATATTGCTACGCTACTTAAAATTAAAGAAATTACAATAGTTGAAATTGAAATTATTTTCTTTATTCTCTGCTTTTTTGAAGGTTTTTGTTCCGTCATGCCTGAAGCAGAATTATCTGTGATTAGAGGATATTCCCTACAAAGTGTTCATGGGTGTGTTTCTCTACCCCCTAAACATGGAGTTACCTGAGAGACTAGCAAATATGCTCTCGGGCGAAGAAGGCTTGACTCGACAAAAGGCAGCTCGACTGGTTGTAGATCTTGCAATTACCGCAGGTGCGGATGGCTTCATCGAAGTAGACCATAGTCACGTTTCTGGAGTTTCTGTAATTACAGGAGGACATGGTTTGAGACGCTTTCTTGCAGACCTAGCAGGAGAAGGTTCGGTGGCAATTCCTACCACTCTCAATTCTGCGGGATGCGACAAGAGAAAGATGGAAGAAATGGATATTGATTATCCTGATTTCTTAGAACAGCAATTTGAAATCATATCTGCATACGAAAATCTCGGAATCGAAGCAACCCTTTCATGCACCCCCTATGACCGAGGTGTTGAGAACGAATCTGGATATGCTTCATGGGCTGAATCTAATGCTGTAGCGTTCTCAAACTCTTGGACCGATTTGGTTACTAATCGTGAATCGGGACTTTCTGCTTTGGCAACTGCATTAACTGGATATGCTCCTCGCTGGGGATTGCATCTGGAACAGAATCGGATTCCAAATATCGTAGTAGATGTGGAATGTGAATTATCCACTCTTGCTGATTGGTCGATTCTTGGTGATTGGATTGGAAAACAAGTTCGACCAGGTTGGAATGTCCCATATGGGCCGATGCCATTCATCAGAGGACTTCCTTCATACGTCAGTTTTGCTTCCAAAAAGGCACTTACAGCAGCGGCCGCAAATTACGGGTGCCCAATGCTTTGGGCAGAAGGACATACTCCAACTCCTGATTTAACAGGAGACGAAGAATCGCTTGTTTTCACCGAGAAAGATTTAGCCTCTAGGTATGAAGATTTAGCTCCTAAAGGCCAAGTAGATCTAATTGTAATAGGTTGTCCTCAAGCCAGTTTAGAAGAAATTAGAATCACAGCAGCAGCAGTACGCTCTCGTAGTGAGATGGGTATGCTAATCCCGAACGAAAGACTGTGGGTTTTCACTTCCGGTCATAATTACGAGCTGGCTGAAGCAGATGGCTCGATTGGGATTTTAGAAGAAGCAGGCGCAGTAATTTTGCGAGACACATGTCCAGAAGTTACTCCATACAACAGAAATCACTACAATCACCTGATGACTAACTCTCTCAAAGCAGAACACTATCTTACCAGTGGCTTGAACAAAATACCAACCTCTGTTGGAACGATTATTGATTGCGTCGCGCATGCGTTTGATCCTTCTCTAAGTGCGGGTGAAGTAGTACCTCTTCAACCAAAAGCACAACCTCAACATGCCTCCTCAAAAGTCCATCAATCAGGTGAATGTTCGATAGATGGTAGCGGACTTAACTCCCAAGATGATTGGGTAGTTGAAGGAAAAGCAATGGTGACTGATGTCCCTATCACCTATCTTGGATACGTGAATCGTGATTCTGGAGTCATTGAAGAGACTGGCCACCCATTGGATGGCAGAGGTATCGAAGATTCAATTTTGATTTATCCTAAAGGCTCGGGTTCGACAGTCGCTCCCTATGTGCTAATGGGATTAATTTACACAGGAAAGGGTCCTAAAGCAATAGTGAACCGAGACGTATGCTCACTAACTTTGCCAGCATGCAGTCTTCTTAATCTACCATACAGTCATGGATTTGAGAACGACCCTTGTTTATCTGTCAATGATGGAGATTTGGTCAGAGTTAGCAAGGTAATGGACAAGGTGACTCTAGAAGTCCTAGAGAGAGCAGGTGAATGAATGAGGGTATTGGTGACCGGCGGTGCTGGTTTTCTCGGCTCACACTTAGTGGATGCTCTAGTTGCCAGAGGCGATGAAGTCGTTGTGTTAGATGATTTATCGCGAGGCTCTAAATCTCAAGTTTCTCCTGATGCAACTTTTGTACATGGTGATGTCCGTTCTCTTGATGATTGGGAAATGGCATGTGAAAATTTCACTCCCGAAATTATTCATCATTTGGCCGCAGTTAACGGTACTAGACGTTTCCACAAGGAAGCGGATCTAGTCGTAGATGTAAATGTCAACGGTACGATTAACGCAATTACTAGCGCCAAAAAAGTTGGCTGCAAGTTGATTTTTTATTCATCTCCTGAAGCGTTTGGAGAGCAGGAATCAATGCCTCTTACCAACGATTCTAACAGTCTGTTCCCACCCGCACATCTTCATCAAAGACACTCCTACGGTGCTTCCAAACACATTGGTGAATTACTTTGTCAATTCGAAGTAAGAAACGGTCTAGATATCAGAATCGTAAGACCTTGCAATGTGTATGGTCCTAGGTTATGCGGTGATGAAAATGGCCAAGTTGTATCTATGATGCTTCAAGCGGACCCGATTATTGTTCACGGAGATGGGTCACAGACCAGATGTCTCACTTGGGTTGGAGATGTAATAGCGGGAGTATTGAAGGTTGCAGATACTGAATCACTATCCGGGCATGCATTCAATCTGGGCTCTACCAATGAGGTTACTATGCTTGAACTTGCTGAAACCATATCGAATTTGCGAGGAATAGATGTTGAGTTCGGTGAATCAAATCATGGAGATAGTAAACGTCGTTTACCAGATGTTTCAATGAATGAAGTCATTGACTGGAAGGCTACTACTTCTCTACAGCAAGGATTGAATCAGCTTCTGTGATGAGTTGCGATATATCCCCAATCAACTGGGCTGGGAGTAAGCCTATCCATGCCATGTTGACACAAGAGCGACAGGCCTTCTTCGGGAGGTAGGTAAGATGGAACGATCATACTCTCGACTCTGAGAACTAGCAATCTTGCAACGGCTCCTTCAGGAAGTGGATTGTCCTCTACCAATCTACATTTCATTACGACCGCCGCTAGAGGGTGGATTGGTCCATCGCTTTCCAGTAGATTCCATTCACTTTCCTCAGTTGCTTTACCGGTTAGGTCGGCATCTTTTGCTGCATCCATTGTTGCTGCTAAAAACTGTAATTCACATTCGCCGTTCTCTTTCAAGTTAAGATATGTGTCACGTTTTTTGCCTTCTCTGTTCTGGGATAAGGACATGATTACCAAAGGGGGGGAGTTTGAAACTACGGAGAAACTTGTTACAGGTGCAACATTTTCTTTCCCTTCACTTCTTGTTGTCACCAGGGCCAAAGGTCTAGGTGAAACTGAGGCTGCAAGCCATTGACTTCGAGTAACGTGATCCAGTTCCTCCATATCTATTTCCATTTCAGCTTTGGAAATATCCCTTGTTAGCCAATGGTCCAAATCTCCTTTCTCAATCTCTTCTAGTGAGTATTGAGTGTAATTGCGATAAGCTTTCCATTCAGCAATAATGTCTGAATCATCGCCTCTGTCAATCTTTCTGCTAATCGACGCATCGGCATATTCGATACATCTTCGAAGGAAATCTGTGATTACAGTTTTACTCATTTCTTTCCCTCTTTGATTCGTATTCATCCCTGTGCATCAGGAATTGGGCAGGGTTTCCTGCCCAAACCTGATTATTTGGAATGTCGGTTGTTACCACAGTGCCCGCACCAATGATACAACCTTCGTGTAAAGTTACACCTGCAACAATTGTAGAGTTGGCGCCTATTACAACTCCATCTTCTACCACAACTGGAGACCAAACTCCTCCTGAGGGTGGATATCTATCATTTGTCAGAGTAGCATTTGGTCCAATGAAGACATTATCTCCAATCATACAACCATCTGCGATGTATACCGAACCTTGGATTCGACAATCATTTCCTATCTTGACCTTCTTTCCAATGTGAGATAAAGCGCCGATATTGGTTCCTGAGCCAATCATCTCACTACCAATCATACATGGAGTCCAAGCAGTGGCTCCGTTTGCTAGTTCTACCATCTTGCTGACGATATCACTCATCGATTCCCAACTCTCGCATCAGCATGGAAACATGGCCCTTTGCCTTGACGTTATAGCGTGCAAAAATCAGAGTACCATCTTCGCCGATGACAAATGTTGAACGAGCACATCCCATGTATTCTCTACCGTAATTCATCTTAGTTCTCCAAGTTCCGAATGCCTCATGGATCGCTCCATCCTCATCCATCAATAATGGGAATGAAATCTCTTGCTTATCGATGAAGTTCTCGTGGCTCTTTACCGAATCCTTTGAGACGCCGAATACTTGGAAACCATGGCTTGACAATCGTGCCATACTTTCTGTAAAGTCACATGCTTGAACTGTGCAACCTGGTGTTGAATCCTTGGGATAGAAATAGAGAATCACTTTCTGTCCTGAATCTAAGATATCTGTTAGTTTATGTTGATTTCCTTTTGAATCTAGGGTGTCAAATGTTGGCGATTTGTCTCCATTTTCTAGTGTCACTGGTTCTGACATGGCTGTGCCAGATAGTGATAGCAAATCAAGGCTTTCATCCTGTGTTATTTTATGAAAATAAATACTAGTTCATTCTTTATGCAAAATGAATAGTTTTGACTGCATAGTGCATGAAAATGGGTTATGCCTTCGATTGTATTATAACCCGCCCGGTTCTAACAATAGTCATGGCAGCCAGCCGTATGTCTCGAAGATGCCGTAAGTTCATGCGGCAAATTCACAAGGCTACGACCAAATATGGCTTGCAGGAAATCGCTTCTAACATCCAAGGTGAATTGGATAGGCGCAATCTATCCTACGAAGAAGCATTGAATCTTGGTAACATCTTGCAGGATAGAGCGGATATACTTCCTGGCGATGAGATTGTATATGCAGTATCTGATAGAGATTCATACCGCCGAACTCTTGAGTTGTATCTCAAAGACGGAGTTCTTACACAAGCAGAACAATTGCTTCTTTGGGAAGAAAGAAGGAGATTGGGAATCGGAGATCAAATTCACAATCAATTGATGGAGCAATTGTTAGCTGCTTGGACAAGGCAGGGTAAATCGGTTCAAATTCATGCATTCAAGGGAGGGATGGCTGATGTCTAATCGTAAAGTTGCATTCTCTGTACTTTTGCTGTTGGTGATGCAAGTCACATTGCCAATCATTCCGGCTGATGCTACTAGCGGTCGCACCACTCCTGACTTCACCGTTTCCGTAATGACATTATCTTCAGGGGGCTCGGTTGAAAATTCGGGTGAATACAAACTGGCACCTGGTGACCACATCGTGAGAATCGTTGTTGGAAACAATGGCCAGGTTGCAGGCACAGCCACTCTTAACCTAGTTCATCAGGCCTCACCTTCTTCAGCCGAAGTCGTAGTAACTTCAATCGGTTTAGGCAGTATATCTGCTGCTTCATCATCAAATCCTATTTTGATTAATTGGACTGCACAATCTGGCGACGACCAAACTTTGTTTGCTCGTGTCGTATCAAGCGCTGATACTAATACGAATAATGACGAGAAGTCCCTGTTCTTTGATGTAACAATGTTCCATCTTGGGACCGTTCTAGGTGACAACATACCTGGGCCAACAGGAGGTTTCTCTGATGTCAGACTAAATCATTCGATTCACTCCTTTGATGCGACTGTAAGAAATGATGGAGTAATGGATGTCTCTGCAGTATTCGAATTAAATTTCACAGACACAAATAACCCTTCAAATCAAGTTTCATATTGGTCTAATACTTTGATATTAGAACCTGGAAGTCTGTTGTATCCTGCTGCAGGTGGAACACTCACTGCATCTTTCGATGCAACATCGATGCTAGGCTCATGGACAATGGCTTCCAAAGTAATCTTCAATGGTACGATGTGGAGTAATACTGTTGTCACTTCTGTTGAAACGTTCACCTTCTCCGACTACATAATCGATGTATCTGCGCCCGGAGATCGGGCTATTGAACCAGGCGCAACAACCACATTAACTTGGATAGTGTCCAATATCGGAAGTTCTGATGATTTGACAATTGAACTAGGTTCAGATTTAGGTTGGCACGATAATTCACAAAATGGAAATATCTTGAGTATTGATGCAGGAGAATCAACTTCAGTAGCAGTTCCAGTTTCGGTACCTACAAATGCTGTTAAGCCGACTTTGGAGAACATCTATCTAAATCTAAGCAGTTCAAATCCTGATGCTCCTTACACTGCTAGAAGTGTATCACATGTTTTGGTTGGAGACCAATATCAGGCGACTGTAATTGCGCCTACTGGTCCGATTACAGTCACTCCTGCTCAAACAACTTCTCTTCAATTCACAATCGAGAATACAGGTAACGTCCCAGCAGCTTACAATTTAGATTCTGGGCTTTCAGCAGCTGTTGAAAATTGGGACATTGAATTGACATCTACTACAACAGATGTAATTCCAGTGGGTGCGAACGTCACCGTTTTCGTCCAAGTCACACCAGCTCCAATCTCTTCTCCTCTAGATTCTGGAGAAAGAAATGCGGCAGGAGATAGTTTGTATGCTTGGGTTTCAGCAACACCAATTCAAGGCGGCATCCCTGCTCTAAACTCAACTCAGTTGGTAATTAGAGCGGTTATTGCTGTTGACCCTAGCCCTGAAACAGATCAAATAATCCTCACTCCTGAACAAGTACTAGAAGCAAATGGCTCAGGAGGAATTGACGAAATTCTATCTCTATCTGTCCAAGTAAGGCACAACTTAGGTGGCGCAGTTACTGGGGGGGTTGATGCTAATATCACTGCGGACTCACCTATATTCAGTGCTTCTAATACAGGCGGAAATAACGAAGCTGTAAGATGGAACACAATCGTAACTCCGGATTCAGTTTCCGGATTAGAGGTTGGTGAAATCTTCCAATCTTGGTTGGCTATCGATGGCCCTGGCGATGAAATGCCTCTGGCAGGAGAATTGGTCATAGGGGTTACAGCAACTCCTATACTGACAGCAGGCCAACAGTCGAACGGTGTTCTCGCTAGCAGCGTAACAAGAAACATTAGCGTAATAATCCCTAGTGTTATCGATGGAGAAATCATCACCGAAGGTCCATTGGATGCAGATGTTGGAAATCTCACAAATATTTCAATCAAGTTTGCAAATACAGGAAACGACCTTTCCTCTTACAGGCTAGTCATTCAAGATGACTTACCAGATCTTTGGTCTGCAAGTCTAGAAACCTCCGATGCTAACAATCCCTCCATAGTTGCAAATCTATCTCCTTCAATGGCAGACCACCCAGTGACTGGAAACGAGCACATATCCAATGTTACTCTCAAGGTCACAACCGACCCTCAGGCTCCTGCAGATACACTTCAACCGTTAACCATTAGAGTCGAAGATAGAGATACTGGTGAAATCTTATCTCTGAATACACTTCTAATTCGCGTAGAGGAGTCTATCAATTTCGAATTACATCCAACAAACCATTCGATTGATTTGTCTCCATACGAAACTCCACTAACTCGAGTCTACATCAATAATACCGGTAACGTGGCAACCACTTTCACAATATGGTTAGATGATAGTTTGGAGAATGATGTTGATTTCTCATTAGAATCGGCCACGGAGATTATTGTCGCCCCAGGTTATACTGAATCTGTAAAGATCAGACTTAGCCCTGATTTGGAGGCTAGTGCAGATGAGGTCCATATGACCACGCTATGGGTTTCTGCCATTAATGGCATGAATCTGTCAGCCAACATTGTAGCAAATATTTCAGCAGACCACCACCTTACTATCGACGTTGATCAAATTATTTCTGTAACCCCTGGTGTTAACGAAACTATCGATGTTTTATTCACCAATACTGGTAATCTCGAAGAGCAACTGAATGTAACTGCATTTGTTGAAGGCGGATGGTCAGCGAGCTGGGTTGAAAGTCAAATGGTACTACCAATAAATGGAAGTCTTGAGAATGATTTGACAATAGTAGTTCCATCTCTTGGAGGAGATGATGTTCTTGCTGATGGCGACACCCATAATGTTACCATTTCCCTTTATCATTCCAATAGCGGTGCTTTCTTGGCTTCCAGAACAATTACTCTAGAAGTAGCACCTCTTTTCCTAGTTGAGATGCAAAATTGGCCTGATGAGATGTTTTACCATCGTTATTGGGAAAGGGATTGGAAAGTTACCGTTACAAATGTAGGGAATAAGGATGTCACAGTCGACCTTGATTTCGATGTATTAAAACCAGGTTTGGAACTTAATTCGATTGCGTGGGAGGTTGACTCCGCCGCCCCTAACTCTCTCAACCTTCCAGTTGGAGAATCGGTGGACCTAAGATTCACTGTCGAGGCTAAAGAATTCGAACCAGACATCTATCTTGAGGCATTGTTACGATTGAAAATGACTCCTATCGACCCAGATGTTAATGGCTCTGCAATCGCAGAAACAGCCCTGAAAATGTCTCGGCTATTCTCGTATCAAGATTACCAAATCGAATTACCACCTGAAGATAATTCTAATTTGACTGAAGAAATAATCTGGTCACATATTCCTGAAGGAATCGATACATCTGTATCCTACATGATCGAATTATGTGATGCTCAACGCAGAGTGAATATCACTGAATTAGGATTGGACGCTTCCGATTTCAAGTGGGGCTTTGCACTAGAAGTGGGTGGTGAAAATCAAGAGTTGAATCTAGCAAATGATTGTGAAGGAAGTTCACATTCAGTGATTTCTTTACCAGAAAGGCCAAGTTGGGAGACTACAAATCCACTTATGGTAGTAGTAGATACTCCTGACCGCCCTCACATTCTAAAGAATGATGGATATGACTTGACTTTCAGATTGTACCATCCAGATGACAATAATGGATTTACTGAGTACACAGAGGCTACATTCTCATTCTACTTCACTACTAAAGCAGAGCCGATTATTTCGGATTTCTCCTTTGAAGATGGCACATTAATTGAAGGACAAAACTCAATCATTTCCGCAACCATTCGAAATGTTGGTACATCTATCGCATTGGGTGTTTCTACCGAATTGAGATGTGAAGGGATAAACGTGAACTCTGGAATTCAAGAGTACGGATTATTACAGGCAGGGGATGAATATACATTGCAATGGGAAGTTGAAAATGATCACTTAGACTGGTGGACTCAATCGACAAGTGCAAGTTGTGAATTGCAACTTAATGGGAAGTCATGGAATGGCTCATCTCTGGAAACCAAATCTAGAACCATTGAGACCTCTGTTGAATCTTGGTCACCAGGAATTACTGTGTCTTTCATATCCCTGTTAGTATTAATCGGTGCATCTGTCGGTCTGCTAAGACTGGTTGGTCAGAACGATAAATTCAGATTAGCAGCAATTTACACAGGAGTATTGGCCTTAGGTTTCGCCTTCCACCTGATGGAATTAGTTTCAAGTGATTGGGGAGGCCCTGCAATTTTGGTTATCGCTGCCCTTTGGGTATGGATGATGACTTGGAAATCTACGGTTGAATTCCAACTTATTCATGAGGACTATCAGCGCGCAAGAAAGGGAATCAGTACCTTATACAGCGACCACTTTGATGTTCTATCTAATGCTAAGCGCCAACTTTCGATTATTCTTGCAATGCCTGTTCTGGGAATGATTGGTGTAATCCTAGGATTCCCTCCACAAATGAATCCTGATTCGACAAATATGATTTCATTAATTGGATATCTTGCAGTAGTAATCGTTGGTGTTGTATTCTTGATTTGGAATGCAAATAGAATGTATGGTTCATTGTACGGGCGCCTTACTGAGGTCGAGGTACAAGCAAGTCGTATCGAGCGAGATTTGGGAGATCCTGCGAGGCTATTGACCGAATTAGCTAGTGATGGTTTGGATATTACTTCGATTATTTCTCAACCTAAACCAAATGTTGCTGCTGAAAACATCGCCTCTGCATCGATAGAAATCAATTGGGATGAGGATGTTGACATTCTAGTCGAAGACGAATCTGAAACAATTTCGGATGTTGAACAATCAGATGATTCAGAAGAGTCAGAGAGTTCTGAAGAGTCAGAGAGTTCTGAAGAAGATTCTGTTTCGGGAATAGATATTGAAGATTTATTCGAAGATGAAGCCGAGGAGGAGGAGGTGAAAGACGATGACTGATGAGGAATATGATGTTGGAGTTTCTGACCTTGAAGACGCTCGAAGAGTTATTCGCGACTCTCAAACAAGTGCTGACAGATTGATTCAGGCTAGTAGAGAGTTAGAACACATAGTGTACGGTGTCTCTCGTGACGACTCGTCCCTGAGTGCCACGGAATATGATATCAACGATGCAAGAACCAGTCTTGAGCAACACAAACTGATGCGTGCTAAGAGGTCTGTAAGAAGAGCTGAGAAGGCCCTAGCAACAGTCGAATCAGACGTTGTAGAATTGAGAAGAAATATTGCGATGTTAAATCGCCTTCTCAAAGAAAAGACACTTACTGAGGCCGAGTTAGAAATTATTCTTCGAAGATTGCGCAATGCAACAGGTGCTGCAGAAATAGGTGAAGTAGGCTATGCTGCGGATGAAGTAGAACAATTGATAGGAGACTTGGTCGTTGATTCTGCAGTTGCTTTGAACCCGTTCTTATTCAGGAATTTCTGGTTGGGAGTCGATACTCGATGGCCAGCTGGTGGAGATAATGGAATAATGATTGTAAGAATCTGTAATGATGGTTCTCGACCAATTCCTGAGATGCGTTTAGCACCTCCTGTACCAGAAGGATGGCAATGTGTTCCAGAATCAATCGATCTACCAATCATTCGACCAGGCGATGTCATCTTGGTTAGATTCGAAGTGAAACCTGGATTGAGATTTGCTCTAGATGAGATTCCACTTTCAAGAAAATTAGCAATACAAACCGGCTATGAGATTTCAGCAGGCCAGGTCAAAGTAACCATGCGTGTTCAAAATCGAAGCATGGAGACAATTCGTGACCTGTTGTTGCAACCTTGGATGCCACCTGGATACAAAGCAGAGGTTGTACCATTGGTACAGAAACTCTCTCCAGATGAAACAGGAGTGGTGGTTATGCCACTGGTCATAGACATGGGCGATGGAGGTGAATCCACCGCCTAATCAGATTCCAACCTGCGGCGGTTTAGCCGTGAGGGAGGATTGTAGAGATACGATAAATGAAAAAAAATGAGGTGAAAACCAATGCAGAAGAAAAATATGAACGAAGAAACAAACGATTGGGGTTCAATCGGAATTGGTGCAATGATTGTATTCATTGCTCTTATCCTGGTTGCCGCAGTTGCAAGCGCAGTAATCATCCAAACGGGTGAAAAGTTGCAGCAGAACGCACAACAATCGGGAAGCGACACACAACAGGAAATATCGGGTAAAATCTCGATTATTACTGTCTGGGTCGGTGACCAAGGTGCTGGTGCTGAAGAGATCACAATGGTCTTTGAATTAGCTCCAGGGTCTGAACCAATTGCAGATGACGCAGTCCATTGGGCTGTTATCTGTGACGATGGTGCAGGTACTCCTGCTGTTGTTGACGGAGATCTGTCCGCATCTACTGAATTAGATGGTGCAACCGCTGTTGCACAATTTGACCCAGGAGAGACCTACATGATCGACCTAACAGTCGGTGGCGGTGCAGGAAACTCTTGCGCTCCAGCTTTGAATGAAGAGCACGCTATGGTAATCTCCGCTAACGGTGGCGGTTCAACATACGAGACTCTATTCTACCAGAGTATAACACAGGGAGACACTATTGTTTGAGGTGATTATGATGAAGAGAAACGAAATTAAGAATGATGAAATCGGTTCAATTGGTATCGGTGCAATGATTGTATTCATCGCACTAATTCTTGTGGCAGCAGTAGCTTCCGCAGTTATCATCCAAACCGGTGAAAAATTACAACAAAACGCTCAACAGACAGGTTCTGATACACAGCAAGAAATCTCAGGAAAGATTACTGTGAACTCTATATTTGTCTTTGATGATTCAGCATCTTACCTAGTATACTTCGAAACCGCTCCAGGTTCTGAAGTTCTAGATGAGACTACAACTGATTTCCAGATGACTTGTGAAGATACAGGTGGTAACTACCAGTATGTTTCGGGAACATTTGCAGCAGCAACCGATGTCGATGATGTCGGAGGAGCAGCAGTAACTGACAACCTCGAACCTGGTGTGACATACGCTCTTGTGATGAACGCTGCTCCTGGTGATGATTGCTCTGCAACATCTGTCGGGATCAACTCAGAAATCACACTGTGGATTCACGTAGAAGGCGGCGGCTCAACTTACGAGACGCTATACATCTCAGACACCACTAGAGGAACGCTGGTTATCTGATTCGAATTGAACCCCAATTATTCGCTCTTTGGAGCGATGGGGTTCATTGAGAATTAGGAGGTACTGAAATGGCTTGGCCATTCGGTAGCAGTGAAAAGTCTGGGGAAATCCAAGACGACCTCTCAGAGGAGCGCTTGCGCGTTATGTCCAACATAGCGGTCGAGCAAGTTCCAATGCCTGAAGAAGGCGAGTTAACTGAAGAGGACGCATGGACTATTGCCCCTGGACCGACTAGAGCACGTCTCAACAGCTCAGGATCATTGCCAACCGCTGCAGGAGCAGCATCTGCACCAGTGCAGGCTAATCTTGACACATCAGGCATAGAACGCCTGATATCCAGTCGATTAGATCAGGTTGAAGATGTTCTGAACAGAGTTGAATCTAGAATTGATGACGGCGGTGCGGTAACTCGTGCTGCTTCAGATGGCGATTCTGGAGAAGTCGAACTTGCGGAAGGTGACACAATTGTCACATCTTCTGGTGAGATAATCTCTGGAGAAGCTTCTGAACGTATGATGTCTGAAGATTCAGCTCCTCTGTTGGAGTTGTACGAAGCTCAAGCCTTAGCATCGAATCCATTCCTAGTTGCGCCAGCGCATCTAGGAGATGGAGGAGATGGAACTGTCGGTGCGCCGACTGTTGCAGCACTTCTGCTTGACAATTTGACTGGCATGGCAGCCGTATCCTTCACTCAGAAGGCTATGAGTTCTGGAATGCTAACATCAGATGAAGGAAAGCATGTGCTGGCAATTGTCCAAATGGCCGCTCCTGGTGATACAGAGAGTGCCTTAGAAGACCACTTGCCACACAGAGAATTGCTGACATTCTCGGCTCTAATCTCCAATTGGAGAAGAGCACGAGCTCTCAGAGGTGAAGAGTGAATGGGTAGCGTAGCAGTTGGAGCAATGGTTGTAGGAACTTCCTTGCTCGTAGTATTTGCATTAGCAATGGCTACTCTCGAATCTCAGGTGGATGATTCCATCGCACAGATCGAGGCAACTGCTGAACCCATCGCTCAATTTACTATTGAGAACGCGAACAACGTTGATGGAGCAGTGGTATCATTTACAATAAACAATGGCGGAACCGGTTATTCGGCAGGCCAAGTTGAAGTGAATGGTAGCGCAGGCTCTTTCCTCGCAAACCTACAAATCTCGGGAGGTACGGTTATTGGATTAGATGTCCTTAACTACGGATCATCGTATCTCTACACTCCCTCACTATACTATCTCGAGGTAGTAGGTCCAAACACGGGCACCAACCTGAACATATCAGCAACGATTGGGAAATTGGTTTTTACCAATATCACCAATGAAGGAAGTACAGACATTGTTACTGATTTTTCGTGGCTGTTTACCGACGGTGGTGCTCCAATCAACCTCTCATCTGGGATTGATGGTTATTCTCCGAATACCATCTTCCCAGGTGAGACTTTTGAATTCATATACGATAATGCAAATGTTACTGCGACCAGAATCGCTGTAACCATCGATGGCCAAACCAAGGCCACGAGAGTTGTTTGAGGTGATTTGATGGCAGATGGTGGTGCAAGTACAATGATTTTGCTTGTGACTTCTCTATTGATCAGCGGAGCAGCTTCAGTCGTATTACTGGAGTCGTGGGGCGATGTTGCCCAAGCGAATGGCAAAAATAACCGTGGTAAGGTTGCCGATGCTGAAACAGATGTTTCCTTTAGTGGTGATAGAGGAGACACATTGCTAGATACTTCTGGCGCAAACCAAGAAATCACCCTTTATTTCCAAAATACAGGCATCAGACCTTTGGATAAATCATCATTCACTATATTCGTAGATGGTGTATCATCCTCAGTAGTTGGTGCTGCTACACTTTATCCTGCTAACGGCGTATGGGCTACAGACTATGTCCTAGAAGTCACAGTTTCCGATTCAAGTTTCAATTATTTAGATAATGATTTAGCAACAGTCACAATCATTGTTCAATCTACGGTTAGCGATGGTGTTCAAGGTACTGATTCTGAAACAGCCGAGGTGAGATTAAGTGTTTGATGAGCCTCCTAAACCCGTAGAAGATGGGTATGAATTTACACTCGAACAGGACAGCCTAGCAAATGCTATGGGTGCTAGATTACCCAATCGCAGTCTTTGGATGATACAAGGAGATGTAGGTAGTGGTAAATCATTAGTCAGCCAAAGGTTGGTATTCGGTTTGCTTGAAAATGGCTACAAAGTCCTGGTAGTAACAACCGAGTTAACCACACGTGGTTGGATTGAACAAATGGAATCCATTGGTTACCCTGTAACCGAATCAATCGCTAGTGGCAGATTACTCATCTTTTCCCGCTTCGGTGTTATTGCAGATGCCAAAGAAGGCGTGGATCTATTCGATGTCCTTGACTCTGAAGCGATCGAGAAGTCAGATGTTGTTGTTGTGGATTCAGCATCGGCATTGATGCCTACAGGACTTGAATCCTCTGAACAAGTGAAAGTACTACAAAAACTGCGAAGAGTTTGCAGTGAATCTCGCTCTCTATTATTGACCATTGACCCAACCGAGATGGATGAAAAATTGTTGCACAAGATGCGCTCTTCTTGTGAAGTATTACTCGATATGCAATCAGGATTCGTCGGTGGAGAAATCAAGAGAACGATTGTTGTAACCAGATTCCTTAGGGCGGCAGGGCCTGTTCAATCAAGCGTTGGATGGCGTGTTGAGCCATACATGGGCTTCATCGTAGATATCACGGCGGTGAGCTGATGCCAGATGAGGAACTCAAATTCCAAAGGGGAGACCTTGAATCGGTCATGGCTGCCCATCCTCACGTAGCACAGTGGGTCAGTGATTTTGAGGCAAAATATGGTAGTCGTCCATATTACTACGGCCCTCTAGACCGTGACGCTCGCAAAATTGAGCCAATGAATCTGATTTATATCACTAAAGAACCGATTTTTGTTCACATGTATCGCCCTGTTGATTCTGATGGTTCAGAAGGGCAAACGCTGTGGTTTGGTCTTGAACCTCAACTCACAGATGAAGAAGAAAATATTCGCAGAACATTGATCGAAGTTCTACTTCAAGAAGCTCCAAGTGCTCCTTCCTTTACTACGGACGATGAATTCGAGAATATCTTGTCTGGAATGATTGATAGATATACAATTCTAGACAGCGATGCAAGGTCTGCAACACGTCGACAAGGGCGTGTATGGGAAGTCTTGGGAATGGATGACAAAAGAATCACCGTAACCAAAGAACAGCGAGATAGATTGCGCTATACCATTATTCGAGATTTAATCCGAAATGGACCGTTAGAGCCTTTGCTTTCTGACGAAATGCTGGAAGATATTCACTCGGTTGGATTGAAACATGTTCACATGGATCACAAAGTGTTTGGAATGGTGACTTCCAATATCAGATTCCGAGAAAGAGATCTGCTTGCTAGATATTTGCGTGCGATGTCTGAGCGTATTGGACGCCCAGTTTCCGATAACAAACCAATTATTGACGGTGCATTGCTTGACGGTTCTCGTATCAACATCATATTCTCAGACGATGTATCTATGCTAGGTCCATCTTTCACTATCAGAAAGTTCGCTGAAGAAACAATTTCTGTAACTCAGTTGGTCCAATGGGGTACTATGAGTGCACAGGTTGCTGCATACATTTGGATGTGCTTAGAATTCGGTATGTCGGTATTGGTTAGTGGAGAAACAGCGTCTGGTAAGACTACTACATTGAATGCGATACTTCCTTTCATTGACCATAACGTAAAGATATACTCTGCAGAAGATACTCCTGAAGTAAAAGTACGACACAAAATATGGCAACGATTGGTCACTCGAGATTCTAAGAACGAAGAGAGCAGAGTTGAAATGTTCGATTTGCTAAAAGCGGCATTACGTTCTCGACCAAGATACATCATCATCGGTGAAATACGTGGTGTAGAAGGTGCAACTGCATTCCAGGCTATGCAGACTGGTCACCCAGTTATTGCAACTTTCCACGCATCCTCCATCGTCAAAATGATTCAGAGATTTACCGGTGACCCAATCAATGTTCCAATCCGTTTCTTCGATAACCTAAACTTCGCAATTTTCCAAGAAGTTGTAGAATTGAATGGTGGAATTGCAAGGCGTATTACCGGTATTGACGAGGTTATTGGTTACAATAAGCACAGTGATGGTGTATTGACCAGAGGTATGTTCGAATGGGACCCAATCAAAGACAAGCACTACTTCCGTGGTATGTTCCAATCTCACTTGTTAGAGAACAAAATCGCTGCATTAGCTGGTTTTGAAAACAAGAGAGATGTGTATGACGAAGTGATGCGTAGAACCGAGGCAATTCAAACAATGGTCGATAGAGGTTTGACTCATTATGACGATGTTTTCGATTTGCTGAATCTGTACTACAATGGTGGCTGGGAAGCCTTCCGAGCCGCAATAGACACTTGGGTCAGTATCACTGAACGCTGAATTTGGAGATGATAAAATGGAACGAATGGCGATATGGCAAATCGCCTTGCGCCGTTTGGAAATGCCTGTTTCCAGATTCTTAGTATTCTTCGTTTTACCTTCGGCTCTAGCAGGATTAATCTCTGCGGCTTTGATGATTTGGCTTACAGGCGGATTTTCTGAAGGCGGCCTATTTGCTGGATTTACAGGGATATTCTTGTTGATTCTACTTCCTTTGCTAACGGGTGGCGCTGCGATTTATTTCCCGGTTCTTGAAGTCAATCGTTCGGCGTTGAAGATTGAGAAAGAAATGCACATGTTCATCACAAGAATGGGTATTTTATCTCTAGGTGAAGTTGGAGCAAGTACCATTTTCGATATCTTACGTCAGATGAAAGATTATGGTGAATTAGCACAAGAGGTCAAGCGAATTGAAACTCTTGTAGACAAATGGCATACATCTCTTCCTGAAGCTGCTAGAATAGTTGCTCAGCAATCTCCTTCACCACTATGGTCTGATTTCCTAGATCGAATGGCTTTCTCTATTGAAGCAGGTCAGCCTATCGATGCTTTCATGCGTGCTGAGCAGGAAACTGTTGCTGAACAGTACAATACACTCTACGATACTAGATTAGAGAGTGTTGACACCATGAAAGAAATCTACGTTTCTTTGGTTTCAGCAGGTCTATTCGGATTGGTAGTGGCTGGTATTCACTTGGTCTTGTTCGAGATTGGTACTGGAGGGGATGAGACTCCAATCGAGGTTGCAACACGCATTAGATGGTTATTGCTTGCAGGATTCTTGTTCGTGATTATTCAAATCGGTGCACTATTTGCATTTAGAGCCACCATTCCAGATGACCAGACATTCGCTAGAGATGAGTTTGAAACTCCGTTCCGACTATTGTTTAGGCAAACATGGTTAGGTGCAGGAATAGTTAGTATTCTCCTTCTGTTGCTGACCATTGGTGTAGTAATCACGTATTGGGAAGGACTGACCTTGAGTTGGGACAAATATGGTTTGATTTTGCTAGCAATACCGCTTACTCCTTTACTCATACCTTCTACTTTAGTTCAAAGAGAAGAAAGGAAGGTTCTTCGAAGAGATGAAGCATATCCTGATTTTATTCGTGCTCTTGGCGGTACTGCTCAGGCTAGAAGTGCTGAACCAAGCGCCACAATCAAAGCATTGCGTGGAATCGACTTTGGAATGTTAGACGCATCGATAGATCGCTTAGAGAAGCGGCTATCAACTAGAATCGATAGTGAAAGAGCATGGGATTATTTCGCAGCTGACACAAATTCTGCTGTAATTTCCAGATACAATCGAATTTACATTGAAGGTTCACAATCTTCAGGTGAACCTGCAGCAACTGCAGATTTGGTTTCTCGTTCGATTACCAACCTTCTATCATTACGCAGAAGAAGAAGTCTATCCGCATCTACGATGTGGGGTGTTGCTCTTGGATTGCTAATCTCGTCAGTTGTTTCTTTGAATGTAACAATATCAATTGTACTTCAATTGGGAGAAACCATCGCAGGAGTTGCTTCAAGCCTTGCAGAATCAACAGATATCGGCTCAATAACAGATGCAGCGGGTGGTTTCGTGTTACCTGTTATGGAAGACCCCAGTGCGGTTGAAAACAATATTTTCATGTTCAAAGTCATAGCATCAATACTAATTTTGATTCAAGTATTAGCCGTCTCTTTTATTGCAACTCGTCTACGAGGTGGAGGATTCACTAGTGCTATTGGTCAAATGATTCAGTTGCTTTGGATTGCCGCATTAGCCAGTTTAGTTTCATCATTCATCTTGGATGGCGCTTCCAGTTTGTTCACTACATGAAAATAGAATATAGTCTAGTATCTATCCTACTAAGATAGATGACATCTCTATGTTGTCTGTGCACAACCATGGCAGAAATTGTACATTGGGTTGCTTTCACAGTAGAACTGCTAATTGCAGGATTGCTAATGTTTTGGGGATTCAGGTTAATGAAAGAAGGTTGGATTCAGCAAAGGAAGTTGGCGTAATGATCGATGAATTTACTCCTGCCTATTCTCGTTCTTGGACTGAGATTGAATGGATGCTCGCTGAGGCACAAGAGCAAATGTATGAACAAAAATCAAAATTCCAACATCGTAAAAGAGTCAAGGATAAGGACGGTTGCAGAAGGGCTGCTGCAAAATATGCCAGAGCAAAAGGTATGGCGGATGTCCTACTTTGGGTATTAGGTGGGCCGGGGGTAATCGACCCAATGAGAGGGTTTGAAGATGTTAGCGAGAGTTCATCTCTTCAGCAATTCTCTTCTTAGTTGCTGCCCATGAACAAATTGGACACTTTGTTAGGTCATGATTTCTAGCAGGACAGTATTCTCTGCCAAAGAATATAATTTGAAGATGTAATTTGTTCCAGGATTCCTTTGGGAAAATAGCCTTGAGGTCCTTTTCAGTTTTGACAACATTTGTCCCATTGGATAATCCCCATCGTGCTGCAAGTCTGTGGATGTGGGTGTCGATTGGGAATGCGGGAACACCAAATGCTTGAGCCATCACAACACCTGCTGTTTTGTGACCGACTCCTGGCAACCCCTCTAGTCCTTCGAAGGTGTTAGGAATTTGACCCTCGTATGAATCGACAAGAATTTTAGATAACTTGGATATGTTTCTAGCTTTTGTAGGTGCTAGACCTACTTCTCTGATAATTCCTTGAATTGTTTCAGGTGATAGTTTGGACATACTCTGTGCATCTGGGCCTTGGCGGAAAAGTTCTGGAGTGACTTGGTTGACTTTCTTATCAGTGGTTTGAGCACTCATGAGTACAGCGACAAGCAATTGGAATGGGTTTTCATGGTCTAGAGGCACGGGCGTTTCAGGATAATACTCTTCGAGCATTTCCAAAATGATCGATGCCTTTTCAGAACGCTTCATGTTATCATCCCTGATACTTTACACCGTATTCTTCACCATTTACCCATGACCATAAGAATCCTATGAACACAAATCCAAAGGGAACGATGTTACAGAAAAATACTACTTCGAGCGAATAATTGTCCTCGACTCCACCAGTTGCTAGCCATCCCAGATATCCAACGATAGTCCCAGGGAATATCGATAAGAATCCAATAATTAATGCTCTCAAAAACCTCATTCAATCACCCAACCTCGATACTAACTCATCAGCGGAAAGAGAATTCAGAACATCAGCCTTCTCTAGCCAGCCCTTTCTAGCAACCATAACTCCATAGTCGATATCTCCAAGCCCTTGTATTGAATGTGCATCAGGGTTGATTACCACTGGCACATCTAATTCTTTGGCCCTCTTACAGAGTCTCCAATCTAAATCTAATCTGTATGGTGATGCATTTAGTTCAACGGCTTTCAGCGTGCCATCCTTATTTGCTTCAGACATGTATTCCAAAACAGTGTGTAAATCTACTTCGTAACCATCTCTGCCCTGAAGGATTCTTCCAGTAGGGTGGCCTAATACAGTGGTTGCAGGGTGGTCTAAGCACTTTAGAAGGTCCTCGGTATTCTGTGACTCATCACGGCTTCTCCAACGTCCCATTGCATGAACGCTGGCAACTACATAGTCGATTTGTGCTAGAACATCATCAGGATGGTCTAATTTACCGTCTTCTAGAATGTCGGATTCAACTCCACTGAATAATCGGAAATCGACCCCCTCATCTTTCCAGTTCTGATTGTATTGTTGCATTGTAGCATGTTGCGATAAGAGATCTTCAGCACTAGCTCCATGTGCAACGGTCAGGGTAGGGGAATGGTCAGCAATACCTAGCCAATTCCATCCCATTCTCTGAGCAGCGTCAGCCATTTGCTCTAAACTCGCTTCTCCGTCAGAAAGAGTTGTATGATTATGCAGTGCGCCTTTGATATTTGAAAGAGTGATTAAATCCGGTAAACTGTTTGTGGCTGATGCCTCCATCTCTCCCATATCCTCACGCAATTCTGGCGTTACAAATTGTAGGCCCAAATGTTGGTAAATTTCTGATTCGGTTGAAGCAGGCAGAGAAGTTGCTGCAGCCTCAATTCCAGTTAATTCAGTCTCAGGCATCAATCCAAACTCATTCAATTTTAGCCCCTTGTCCTGAGCGGCTTGACGCATTCGTATGTTGTGCTCTTTTGAGCCTGTGAAGTAGGCTAGGGTGTAAGCAAAGACGTGAGGAGGGACTAATCTGACCTGAGCATCAATAGTTCCACCAGATTCAAGTTGCTCGTAACTTTCTCCTCCGATAGCATCCAGAACATTTGCATCTAAATGTCCCAAACTAAATCCTCCATCAAATATTGAAGTGTCCAAAATCACTGATACCTTAGAATCTCCAGCACCTTTGACATCAGCAATACCCTTCAAAGATAGAATCTCACTGGTTACCTTTTCAACATCTTCAGGCTGTACTGCTGCAACGATATCCAAATCTCCAATCGTTTCCTTTCTTCGACGTGCTGAACCTGCCAATTCCGCTCTTTCGACACCATCTAAATCCATAATCATCGACAGGAATGTCTGTCCATATCTTAGACCAATATCCAATCTTCGACGAGCTGAGAACCTAGCGAGTAAATCGATTCCGTCGAGTATTTTTTGCTGGCTCTTTGCTCCAAATCCTTTCATTGGAGCGACTTCGTTCTTGACGCATACTTCTTGTAAATCTGCAACTGAAAGAACTCCCAGTTCATCATGTAGCATCTTGATTTTCTTTGGACCGACACCAGGTATACCTAGCATTTCAATTAGTCCAGCAGGTGTATTTTCATGCAACTCGACCCAATCTGTAGGCCATTCACCCTCCGCTACAGCCTGTGTTATTGCTGTGCCAAGGCCTTTGCCAATACCCTTCAAGTCGAAGATTTCACCACTGGCAACAAGTTCTCCCAAATCTTGAGAGAGCGAACCAATCAATCTCGAACCATTTTGGTAGGAACGGGTCCTGAACATGTTTGCTCCAGACAACTCCAGTAATACCGCCATCTGATGCAGAGCATTACTCACTTGGTTTCTACTGAAGAAAGGCGGCCCATTCATCCGCGGCTTGGGTAGAGTCCAAGATGCGCCTGCCATGCACATTCCACTGCGTGATGGTTGAAGAACCCCTGCCTACTGGCATAGGTATGGTCGAGGTCGAAACCATCGAGATTCTTGCACAATCAATGTGCTTTATTTCGTTGACTGCGTTCATATTCATCGCTACATTTTCGCGAAGCGAGAAATTGGAATTAATGGCGCAGAATTTCATTATGGTCTCATTATTGATCACCGCAGCAATCATGTGGTGGTTATCTTCCTCTGGGGGTGAATTATGGGGCTCAAACTATCTTCCAAAGCCGCTTTCGGTTGTTTGTATTATCATAGCCATAGCGGCTAGGCTCAATATCAAAGGACAAAATATCTCATTCGGGGCAAACCCTCACAATATTGGAAAGAATGATGAAAAGGAATAATCAGATTATTTCGCCTTCTTTATTCGCTTCATCTGCCATTTTTTGGTCTATGAATGTGCGCATGTATTCTGGTAATTCTCCATTTACGAATACTACATCATTAACCGATTCTAATTGCTTCAAAGAATAATAAATCTGCATTGCAGTCATTGGAGTAGATGAACAACCTACGCATCCTCCATCGAGAGATAGCATTACATTTCCATCCGCTGTATCGATGACGGTAACTACTCCATCGTGTGCATCAAGAATCTCTTGAACAGGTCCGATCTCTTTGAGAACTTCCTCTGCAGTGATGGCCATGTATCTGGGCACTGACCACTCATCTATCAACCATCGTATTCAAGTCGAGATGCAATATCAGGTAATATATGGGATTATTTTCGAAAGCGGAGACCTTTGAATTCAAAGTTGCAGGCATGGACTGCGGTGGCTGTGAAAGAAAGGTAATGATTGCATTGACAGGGATTACAGGAGTCAAGAAAGTCGAAGCTTCTGCTAGCGAAGGTTCTGTAGTTGTCAAGGCAAAAGGTGTGGATTCCCAAACAATTAGTGACGCGATAAATGGCGTCGGCTTCACCGTACAATGACTCCAAAACGACTCATAGCGTCAATTTTCATAGGGATGTCCTTATGAAGGGGACTTTGGTCGGCGGGCAACAGGTGTAATTATGATGGACATTGCATTAATCGCTGTGATAGTATCTCTAGTAGGGCTTGCTATCGCTGCACTGCTTTACAAAAAAGTAACTAGCGTAGAAATAGACGACCCGACTGTTGCGGATATTACTCAGCAGATTCAGGATGGAGCTATGGCTTTCCTGAAGGCTGAATACAAATATCTCTCAATTTTCGTTGGAGTAGTAGCCGTTCTGTTGTATTTCGTAACAGAAGACGACGGTCATTTGACCTCTTTGGCATTCCTTGGAGGCGCACTTGCTAGCGTTTTAGCAGGAATGTCTGGTATGAGAGCTGCTACTGCTGCAAATGGAAGAACTGCAATGGCTGCTCAAAAGGATGGCCAAGCAGGAGCATTGGCTATTTCATACAATGGTGGAGCCGTAATGGGTCTTTCAGTTGGCGGTCTGGGACTACTGGGTATTTCCTTAGTCGCTTACTTCCTAGGTGCTGGTGATGCAGGTCAAACCAATATCACACACGCTGCAGGATTCGGAATGGGAGCATCATCTATTGCACTCTTCGCTCGTGTGGGTGGTGGTATTTACACCAAGGCGGCTGACGTAGGTGCAGACTTGGTTGGTAAGGTCGAAGCAGGAATCCCTGAAGACGACCCTCGAAACCCTGGTGTTATCGCAGACAATGTTGGTGACAATGTTGGTGACGTTGCAGGAATGGGTGCAGATATCTTCGAATCTTTCGTAGGTTCAATCATCGCTGCAATGGTTATTGCTGACTCAAGTGCTAACATGAATGCAGATTATGTCATCCTACCAATCTTCTTGGGATTAGTCGGTTACATGGCTTCCTTGGTCGGTGTGTTCTCTATGGAATTACTGAAGAACAGCGAACCTGGTGCTGCTTTGAGGAATACTACATTCATCGGCGCAGGATTATTCTGGGTAGTTGGATGGTTCGGAATTGGATTCATGGATCTTGATACAGGTACAGAGCCTATGATTGCAGTAATTATTGGTTCAATTGTAGGTATTCTAATTGGATTAGTAACTGAGTATTACACTGGAATTGAGGATGTGTTTGGTCTTAAGACTAAAGCAATCCCTCACATTGGACAAATGTCCAAGACTGGACCGGCGACAAATGCTATCGCTGGTCTTTCGGTAGGTATGATGTCTACATTCATCCCAATTATTCTAATCTGTTTCGGAATTTTCGGTGCTAACCACTTCATGATGGACGGGCACACCTCTGGAAGCGCTGGCGGATATATGCCAGAATTCGGACTCTATGGTATTGCTATGGCAGCTATGGGAATGCTTGCAACTGTTGGTGTTACAATGACTGTAGACGCATACGGACCAGTTGCAGACAATGCAGGTGGAATTGCAGAGATGAGTGGACTTGGCAAGGATGTACGTGACATCACCGACAGCCTAGATTCAATTGGTAACACAACCGCTGCTATCGGCAAGGGATTCGCAATCGGAAGTGCTGCTCTAACAGCACTTGCACTATTCGCAGCATATTCTGCTGCAGCAGGGTTAGGACTTGATCAATTGGCTCTTTCAGACCCTAAGGTCGTTATCGGACTGTTGATTGGAGGCGCACTACCGTTCGTAGTTGCTGCCATGACAATGACTTCAGTCGGTAAGGCTGCAAACGAAATGGTTACAGAAATCCGCCGCCAATTCAAGGAGATCGACGGTCTACTAGAAGGCAAAGAAGGTGTCAAACCAGATAGTGCAAAGTGTGTTCAGATTTCAACAGATGCGGCTCTACGAGAGATGGTAGGCCCTGGTGTGGTTGCAATTATCGCTCCAGTGATTGTTGGATTCGCATTAGGTTCACCTGCACTGGGTGGACTTCTAGCAGGTTCTTTGGTTACAGGAGTACTAATGGCTCTATTCATGGCTAACGCCGGTGGCGCTTGGGACAATGCAAAGAAAGCAATTGAGCAAGGTCATATTGAAGGTGCAGAAAAGGGCGATGCAGCCCACGATGCAGCAGTCATTGGTGACACCATCGGAGACCCATTCAAGGACACAAGTGGTCCATCTCTGAACATTCTAATCAAATTGATGAGCATCGTTGCGGTTGTTATCGCACCAGCACTCACAATTACTGGTTGGCTTTGAGCAGTAGACCCTCACAATGAAAAATAAGGCCATTGTGGGTGTAACATGCGTGCTTACTTGTTGTCTCTATTGATGATAACTGTCAGCCTTGCCGGTTGTATTAATGATGAGGATAATTCTGACTCTGGTATTGGTGATACTACTGAAGATGATTTGATTTTGCCTGAATGGCAAATAGGGGATCAATGGTTGTACACTTTCATCACTCCACAGTTTGGAGAGGATAGTACTCGCTTAGTCGTAGCAGATATTCGTGAGGATGATGGCTTATTCATGCTAGGAATATCCTCGGAAGGAGAGGCTCAAAGGCATGCGGTAATCAATCACAATCCATTTTTGGGCAGAGTTACTATGGATGGATTGTCAGTTTATGAGAACGGAGAGCCTCAGCCAGTTTTCAATTTCCCTTGGGAGGTTGGCAACACTTGGGCGTTCAGACTCTTAGGCCAAGATTGGAGTGCAACTACTGATAATATCTATGATGGCGAAGTCACAGTTTCTGCAACCTCGAGTGAAGGTCACCAACTTAGCTACGTCTTTAGTGGTCGCCAGGGTTTCATCATGAGTCTTCTTTGGACGGACAATGAAGGTGTAAATCACTTGCAAATGAATCTCGTTCAGAAGCAAACAGGATATACAGGTGATGTATTCTTCTACCGTGCTGGAGATTTACACGATAACTTGTATGAAGAAAATGATCAAGAAATTTATGATTCATTCTTTGATGATGGCTATTCTCCCAATGAAGCATGGGATACTCTAGTTTGGTATCTCGATGTCGAAATCGACGACAAAGGAGGTTCTGGAACATTGACTATAAGCGACCAACAAGATGGCACTTCTCCGTTATCTAGAGCTTGGGGTACTGGAGCAACCGAAAAAGGCTCGTTTGGTACTATTCCATCTAAGACAGGCGAGCATAGAATAACTCTAACATTACAAGGTGAAACTTCATTTGTTCATCTCAAAGTTGCTGGCGCTCTTGTCCGTTCTTGGACATTGTGAGGTTACAACATGCCTACACTTGTCATGATGCACGGCATGACGGGTACATCTGAAATGATGAGGCCATTTGCTGAAAAGATACTCCCTTCAGGCTGGGACCTCCTCGTTCCACAGGCTGAGTTTGAACATCCTAATCGAGGATATACCTGGTGGAGGTATGAAGGTGGAGATCAGCCAGGTCGCAGAATCTTATCTGCAACCGAATTATCAGATGTTGATAATTCGCTGTTGAAATTATCCAATCTCTTACCTGATGGCCAATTGGTATTGGGCGGTTTTAGTCAGGGAGGGGCAATGGCTCAAGAACTTCTTCAGTTTAATCTGGATGTGCTAGGAATAATCGCTATTGGAACAAGGGTGGTAAGACCTATGGAAATACGTCAAAGATTGCAGGAGATTCCTAAGTCAAAATTGCTTTGGATGCATGGTGAGAAGGACCACCGTGTTTCTCTAGATGCGGGTATTGAAATCGCCGAGATTTTCGAGGAATCTGGTTGGGATGTTATCAGGATTCAGCACTCAAAAGGTCACATGATTCCAATTGAATTTCATTTTTCGATTAAGGAATGGCTTGAAAATCTGTGACTAATTTTTCAATTGATTTTTTAATTTTTCAATTGAAAAATAATTCTTCAAACTTCATATTTTCTGATTATTGGGTAGATGAGATAAGTTATGGCTATCTCGCTCTATCCATGCCTTCTGCAAAAGCTCCAGTTCGAATCGACCTTGCTGGAGGATGGTCAGATGCTCCTCCATTTTGTGAACAGGTTGGAGGCGATGTTGTCAACATTGCAATCAACCAATATGCTCATGCTGATTTACAAGTCGATGAAGTTGGAAAGTTGAGTGTCTCCTATTCGTGTGATGTTCCAGTTGGTAGTGGTCTGGGAACTACAGGCGCCATAAATGTGGCATTGATGTCTGTGATTAAAGGTGCTGAAAATTCAGAAGAATTGGCATATCAGTTTGAGAGGTTACTGGGGAATCACGGCGGCCGTCAAGATCAGTGGGCCGCCAGATATGGTGGGATTCAACATCTCAAGTTCATAGGAAAAGATGTTGAACGTGTTCATTTGGTTCCTCCCCCATCATTCAATCGTTGGATTGAGAAACATTTGATTCTAGCAGATACTGGTATACGACATACCTCAGGAGATTTGCACAGTGATGTGTGGTCTCGTTATGAAGAAGTTCTACCGCATTTGATGGACATTAGGCAGAGTGGTAGAGACATGGCTTCTGCGGTCCAACGTGATGACAGATTCAATGTCTGCGAGGCAATGAAAGCCTATACAGAAGCAGTGGGCAAACTTGATTCGAGCTTGAATGAGCCATATTTGATTCTGAACGAGATGCCAGAAGTATTGGCATGGAAGGGTATGGGGGCAGCAGCAGGTGGTTTTGTCGGAATTATATCTCGTAACCCTGATGTTACTAGAGAGAACATTCCCTGGGAAGTTCTCGATTGGCAAATCGATTTCGACGGCTTGACAATCGTTGAAGATTGATGAGCAGATTGAAGAAGGTCTAGTTGGAGGACCAGCCATGAGTCGAGTAGTTAGTGATGCTCAATCAACAGATGCTGATTTCCTTTACTACTCTGGCAATTTCTGCCCATATTGTACTGCAGTTAAACGCCTATTTGATTCTAAAGGGTTGACTTATCTCGAAATTAATTTTGATAATGAAGATCCTGATTTACGTTATCAAGTAGTTTCCGAAACTGGACATCGAACTGTTCCAGTAGTTATCGATAACCGCGGAGAAAACCCAATTTTCATAGGTGGATTCGATGAAACTAGCAAATATCTAAGTTGAAGATAACTCAAACGAATGTTACCTGTCTTGAAAAGATTAGGCGCCACAATTCGATACTGTGAAATTTGCTCTTGAGTCCATCCTTGTTCCAACAGTTGTTGATCCGTCCACATAATTACGATTATCAAGTTCGCATATAGTACCCTTCTGGAACATCGATGACAAATCGATATCAAAATCTCTAGTATTTATTCTATGTCTGGATTCTCATGCTGAGACATACGGCGAAACCGTGTCCAGCACAGCATCACTAGTAGTTATTCGAAGTCTAGATGCTCGTGCCGGG
>QQSK01000008.1 GCA_003602415.1 Candidatus Poseidoniales archaeon
AACCCTCGTCCAGAGTGAAAGTAAAGTGAAAGTAATCTGCAAGTCTGCAGTGTCACGAACTCAATACATGGGTTCAATAGTTACCACTTTCAAGCGGTAGGTAAGGAGACCTTCTTTCTTTCATATACCTAGGCTCAATCGTTCAGGACATGGCAGCAAAAAGCAAGTCGAGCAAGAAGAAGAATGAAGAAGCCCCTGAAGCAGAGGTAATCACAATGGAGGAAGAATTGGAGCCTGAGGTCAGTATCGAAGACCTTCCTGGTGTAGGACCAGCAACAGCTGAGAAACTACGCGAAGCAGGGTTTGATGAGTTACTAGCACTAGCGGTAATGAGCCCTCCAGATCTAGCGGAACAAGCCGAACTAGGTGAGGCAGTAGCAGGTAAAATAATTCAAGCGGCAAAGAAGATGGCAAACATCGGTGGTTTCGTATCCGGTTCAGCTCTTCTAGAAAGAAGAAGAGAAGTTCAGAAGTTATCTAGCATGGTACAATCCATAGACGACCTTCTAGCAGGTGGTTTCGAGACACAGTCTCTAGTCGAAGTATACGGAGAATTCGGTTCTGGAAAAACACAAATCGGTCATCAACTAGCCGTCAACTGCACAATGCCAATTGAGCAAGGTGGACTTGATGGAGATGTATTCTACATCGATACTGAAGATACCTTCAGACCTGAAAGAATTACTCAAATGGCAAGAGGGCATGGTCTAGATCCTGAAGCTGTTCTTGAAAGGATTCACGTTGCGAGAGCATACAACTCAGCACACCAAATGTTGCTTGCTGAGGAAATCAAGAGAATGAGCAGAGGAGTCAATGTCAAGATGATTATCGTAGACTCTCTAACCAGTCATTTCCGTGCGGAATTCGTTGGAAGAGGAATGCTTGCTAACCGCCAGCAAAAATTGAACAGGCACCTAAAGGATCTGAAGCAATTGGCTGATGTTAACAACGCACTAGTATTGGTTACCAACCAAGTTATGAGCAAGCCTGACGCTATGTGGGGAGACCCAACAAAGCCGATTGGAGGACACGTTCTAGCTCACGCATCTACGTTCCGATTATACCTTCGCAAGGCAAAGGGCGGCAGAAGAATCGCACGCCTAGTCGACTCTCCAAACCTACCAGATGGTGAGTGTGTTTACCAGGTATGTGAAGAAGGTCTCCGTGACTGATTTAGGGTATTCTAATCGCCTTCTCCACCCTCTAGTAGGGCGGCACCTTCAAATTAGGTGCAAATTGGATGAGCGCTATGCGACACCTCATCGAGCGTGTACTCGAGCTTGCTGAAGAAGAAGAAGGACCTAGCATTAGGCCTACCAGTGTAGAAGATATGGAATCTAATGACGCTGAATTGCGTCGTTTACTAGAATCCCTTCAACCAAGGATCAAAGTGTATGGTGCAGGTGGTGCAGGATGCAATGCAGTAAGCCGCCTTCATGAAGAAGGATTATTCGAAAATAGATTTGTTACTGGGCACGCAATCAACACAGATGCCCAAGCATTACTGATGAGTCCCTTGGAAAATAAAGTCCTGATCGGAAGGACTGCAAGAGGACGAGGAGCAGGTGGAGATCCAACCAAAGGTGAAGCAGCAGCATTGGAAAGTGAAAACAATCTAAGGAAAATCACCGAAGATACTCAACTGGCAATAATCACTGCTGGAATGGGTGGAGGTTCTGGAACTGGAGCAGCAGGACATATTGCTAGACTAGCAAAAGAACAAGGCGCCCTTACGGTTGCAGTTGTAACTTATCCATTCAATTCAGAAGGTACTCTCAGGAAGCAAAATGCGGAATGGGGATTAGAGAGGTTGAGAGAATACTGTGATACAATTTTGGTTATTCCAAACGAAAGATTGCTAGAGATTGAAGGTGTTAGAGACCTCCCTCTTGCAAGTGCTTTCAGAGTTGGTGACGAGTTACTAGTTCGTGCAATTACTGGAGTTACAGAATTACTAACCACTGATGGAATGGTCAACCTCGACTTTGAAGATTTGAAGGCTGTAATCGATTCAGGTTCAGGTGTAGCTATGATTGGATTAGGTGCAGCAAGTGGACCAGGAAGAGCAGAAGCTGCAACTCTTGAGGCATTGCATTCTCCTCTACTCGATTTAGATGTATCCGATGCTAGAGGCGCATTGATCAACGTAGTAGGTGGCTCAAACCTAACACTTGGAGAAGCAGAAAAGTGTGCTAAATTGATTCAAGCAAGAATATCGGATAATGCAAGAATCATCTGGGGAGCTGCTGTTGATGAGAGTCTAGGTGAAGACATCCGAGTTATGCTAGTACTAACTGGAGTTCGCTCAGAACAGATTCATGGTGCAAGTGAGAATAGACAATTACGAGCTCTAAAATCTAGGAATATTGAATTCGTAAATTAATCTCGAATCGCTATTACTGTTAATCCTACCAAAAGTAGGATGGCAATACTTCCAACAGCCATTTGAGCGTTGCTTAGAGAGTTGGAAATATCTGGTGTATTGACCTCTCCTGTATAATTCGGACCCGGTACTGCAATGGATTGTGAATTCCATTTGTCATTGGTTGCCCAGCCGTCGCCATTAACAGCATTGGCATGGATGACAAATGTTGCTAATTCATCATCAGACTGAGGAGGAATCCATACGGCATTCCATTCCCTTCTATCATTGATTTCTTCTGAATGAGTGTAGCCATTATCGAGATATTGCCAACCATCTCCGACTATTTCTCCATATGAAATCAAAATCCTGAATCCGCCTTGTACGTCGTTAGTTTCAACGGGTGAGTCAATTGTCAATGTAATGTTGTACTGGATAGATGAATTGTAGACCTCAGGTAAACCGCTCAATGTAACAGTAGTCGAATCATCGTCACCACCATGGCACAAGCAACCATCATCTCCTCTGCTATCTATGCCGGTTGGCAAAGCATTGCTCTGTCCAACGATAACAAGAATCAGCATTAGAGATAATACTCGCCTCATGGGTTGTGGTGGCGGCTCTAAGTTTCAAACTTAGTCATTGGATGTCAGGATGAGATGGGATGAATTTGCAAGTTGGGCTTTACCTCTTTCGAGCAATGACCACCTCGTAGCCCTACCTTTACCTGTAGATTTGATGAAATCTTTCTCGGATAACTGTTTCATGTGATATGATAACAGTTGACGACTGGTTTCAAGTTTAATTCTTAAATCTCCAGATTTTATTCCAATCGTTTCATTTTCAGATAAAATTTGCAGTATTGCAATTTGCATACCGGTTACAGGGCTTTGAATTTCTTTCAACCTTTTCTGATCTACACCAGATGATGCAAAGCGGCGAACCCTACTATCCATCCATGAAATTATCCTACCTTCCTTTTCAAGGATTTGAATATGGTGCGCAGTCACTCCATTGCCTAATTGCAAAGCATCTCTCAGTGCCGAGAAATGAATTCCTGGATGTGCTTCAACAAAACCAAGGATTCTGCCTCTGGTAAAAGCGCCTTTTTCTCCTCTTTGAGTAACGGCAATTAGTGGACCTAGCGCCGCTAAAAGAATGGAAAACCTAGCAGCCTCGCTAGCAAAAATTGCTGTAGCAGTTGATGTTAGTAAGCCAACTGCCATAATAGCCATCATGCTTAGAACAATCACTTGGGTTGCAGGTAAAATCCATTCAGATTGAGCTCCACTAGATGGACTTGCTGAGCGAGATTCTTCGTCCATTTCAGCAGATTCCTTCGCTAATTCAGGTGGCTGATCTTCTGAATCATCGGCTGAATCTTCAGCTGCTTTAGCATCTCCTTCCTGAGATTCGGACTCTAATGGAGCAGCCTCTCCGGTAGCAAAATCGTCATCATTGGCTTCATTGTTCGAATCTGCAGCCTCGGTTTCTTGTGATGCGGATATCGATTCTTGCCATTCATCTTGCAATGTGTCCAATTCAGGAATCGTAGGAACCAATAGCATGACCAACAAGAGTGCCAATGCTCTCCAGCCCCACACCTCTTTCCCAAACATAGGTATTCCTTCTTGTAATAGCATTAGATATTCATGGTAAATGGCTTTGACCATAAGATGCTTCAATACATGGTTTCAATAACTATGAGGTGTTTTAGTTAATTTAGGTGAGCAGAATGTTCCCATTCGAAACTAGTGAAATGCCGCAAGAAGATGAAGAGGATATCGATCCATTTGCAGAACTTGAAATTGGTTCAAAACCAGTTAACCAAGGCAATACTGATGCACTTGCTGCATTCGAGGATGATGACGACTTATTGTCAGCGTTTTCTGAGGAAGATGATAATATTGTGGAAGATATTGTAATATCTTTTGAAGAAGATGATGCTCCTGAGATACAAGAGGCAAGACCTGCTAAATCCAACGGTTCAGAATCTACTTACAAATTACTTCTTGAAACCGTTTGGGTTGATGATATTCTAGACCCATCAGAAGTAGAATTGCTTGCCAGAAAAAGAGGTGAACTCGGATTAACCTTCGAAAGACACCTCCAATTAGTTCGCGAAATTATTGGAGGATGATTGATGGCTCCTACTCCTTTCGAGCACGGGCTAGCATTAGCTTGGTCCGATGGTGCACTATCTCGAGATGGTGCAATAATGCTCGAAACTCTACAAAAGCAACTGGGCCTCTCTGATTCAGAGAGGGCAGAACAAGAGCAGTTGTGGTTAGCAGATATTTCAAAAAATGAAAGAAGATCTTTTGGAGATGGAGACCAAATTCTGCGAGAATGGCTTGAAGGGTTGAACGATAGACAAAGCCTAGAGCCGGTTACTCGTTCAATGGGTCGTGCAGCATTAGATGTTGGATTATCAAAATCCGCATGGAGTGAAGCATTCAGATTCGCTGATGGATTGGGTTTAGGTGAAGAATTGGCTAACGGAATATGGTTAGAAGAAGAAGCAGAACCGCTTGATGGATGGCCTCCTGCTCTTGACCCGCTTGCAATTATTCTAGGACTTGTTATCGCATTGCCTCAAGTCTCATCGAAACAGGATTTCGAACTGGCAGATGGCTCCGCATTTGTGGTGATTAGAAATCAAGATGCAAAGTCTGCCCCTCTCTCTTGGATGCCAGATTTAGTCCCTGTCGAAAATGAAAATTGCGCATGGGGTTGGAAAAATGGTGCAACCCCAACAACTGAGGCTCCTGACGGGGATTTAGTGTACTGTAATTCGGTATTGTTAGCATGGATTAGGCGTCTAATTACTATGAGGCACCAAAGAGGTGAAAGTAGTCTTGATGGACTACCTGATGGACTTCAGGTAATGCCATCATCAACCGAGATTGAAAGAAAGGAAGATACTCTAAATCTGTCGATGATTGTCGACCTTGGAGAGAATGGTTTAGTTCGCCCATGGGCTAGTGTCACAATAGGAGAATCTATCGAAGTAGGTTCAGCTCCAGAAGGATTGGCACCGAATTGGGTGAAGATTCACGACGCTTTAGGAAACGTATTGGTTCACGCTTTGGAAACATTACCAAGGCAATTGCTTCAAGCATCAGGTACAAACTCAAATCTAAAATCTGTTCGAATAGAAGAAGGTTGGATTGTTCACGATTTGGATTCATGAACAAATACTTCAGATGTAATTTTGCAGTCTGGTCTTAGACTGTTCGATACACTACAGTACTTTTCAAATGCCTTGTCAACAATTCTTTCAGCGAGTTTAATTGGAACATCGCCTTCGATATGGAATACTAAATGCATTGATTTGAAGTATCTTGGTGGCTCATCATTTCTAGTTGAGTCTAATTCAACCCAGACCTTCGTAAAATCTCTATCTTTGAGACCTACTACTACATCGACAACTGAACATGCTCCTACCATCTGTAATGTGATTTGCATGGGGCTAGGTCCATCGTTCCAATTCATTTCGATACGTTGACCGTTGGAATTGATTCCAACTAAATTATTGCCACCCGTCCATTCAACAAGTCCTTTCATGAAACCCCCAATCAGCATCATGACAAGAAACCACCGTAGACCGTTGTGTTCATGAAGGGAGTCAAGTTGGCCCGTAATGAGCACCATGTCAGGCACCCCAATAACAATGGAAAACGGAGTACTTGTTGTCCCAAATAATCCAATCGTACATTACATCGAAGGAGACGGAATAGGAGTCGACATCACGCCGGTGATGATAGACGTAGTTAACGCCGCAGTGAACAAAGCATATTCCGGAGAGAAATCGATTACTTGGAGTGAAACCCTTGCTGGTGAAAAGGCATTCAACCACACTGGTGAATGGTTGCCTGAAGCAACATTGGATGCTATGAGAAACGGATTGGTTTCCATCAAAGGGCCTCTAACAACTCCAGTCGGTGGCGGAATTAGATCACTGAATGTTGCACTTAGGCAGAAGCTAGACTTATTCGCTTGTGTTCGCCCAGTTAGATGGTATGAAGGAACACCTTCTCCAGTTAAATCTCCAGGAGATGTTGACATGATTATCTTCAGAGAAAACAGCGAAGATGTGTATGCTGGAATCGAATGGGAGGCCGGCTCTGAAGACGTTGCTAAGGTAATTGATTTCTTGGTAAATGAAATGGGAGTTGACAAGATTAGATTCCCTGATACATCTGGTATCGGAATCAAACCGATTAGTCAAGAAGGTACTGCAAGAATTGTGCGTGCGGCTATGAAGTACGCAGTTGACAATGACAAAGATACAGTTACTCTGGTCCACAAAGGGAACATCATGAAATTCACTGAAGGAGGATTCAGAGATTGGGGCTACCAATTAGCTAAAGATGAATTTGGAGCGACTGAACTTGATGGGGGCCCTTGGTGTACTTTCAAGAATCCGAAAACTGGTAACACTATCACAGTGAAGGATGTAATTGCTGACGCAATGCTTCAGCAAATTATCACAAGGCCTGCTGAATATGGAGTTCTAGCAACTATGAATCTCAATGGTGATTACATTTCTGACGCATTAGCAGCACAAGTTGGTGGCATTGGAATTGCACCTGGTGCTAACATTAACTATGATACTGGAATCTCTATCTTCGAAGCAACTCATGGTACTGCACCTAAGTATGCTGGACAAAACAAGGTCAATCCAGGGTCTCTTATCCTTTCAGCTGAAATGATGTTGAGGCACATGGGCTGGGGCGATGCTGCAGACTTAATCGTCAAAGGCATGGAAGGTGCAATCTCTGCAAAGACAGTGACCTATGACTTTGAAAGATTGATGGACGATGCTGAATTACTATCCTGCTCAGCATTTGGAGATGCCATTATCGCACACATGTGAATGGAATATCCATTCAAGGAAGCCAAGAGTTGAGGTTTCGGCTGTTTGCAATAACTCCGAAGCCGAACTTTTCTTCAATTCCTCTAGCAACTAATGTGAAATCTGAATCTCTGGTTGCAATTAGAATACATCCCAGTTCACCCAATGGCCGATTAGCCATTGCAGTCGCTAAACACATCAGTTTCTGATCTGCGACCTCTGGATAGATGTCCTTCTTGTCAATAACTGTTCGAATAGGTTCGCTATGTAGCCTTTTCATAGCAGTTATCTCATCGTAAACTTCGCTATGCTCAAGTAAGAAAGTCTGGAGTTCTGCTTTGATTGTTTCATCATTTGCCTCATCTTCAATATGGAGGTCTAATGGCTTCCATGTTGAGAAATCAGAAATAATACCTGTTACAATTTCCTTCAATGATTCATTGGTCAGGACTTCATCTAAGTCTTGAGTTCCTACCAATGTATCAGCAAATCTTGACCTGATTCTTTCAACATCTCCTGCAATACCAAACAATTCATTTTGGACTATCTTTGGTAACCAAATGTGGATTACTCCTTGCTCTGCCCTGTGTTTCAGTACGCGGTGGAAGCGGCCTCTTCCTCCAATGTCAAGTGAGGCTTCAGAACTAATTCCTAATTTCTCTGAAATACGATATTGAAGTTCATCGATCAAGATATTGGTGTCGATAATGACCAGAGGGGACAGGGCTAGATGTCGAAGATACGAACGGTTTTTCACTGGCAAATTGTGCCGATATGTTGCAAACAATCCTCTTTCAGCATCTGATAAACGCTTGATGTCAAGAACTGAAAACTTTCCAGAATTTTGAGCTCTTTCCAGTAGCATAAGCCCTTCCAATGGCTTCACCGCAGATGCCTCAAGAGCAATCTCGTAAATTTCCTCACCCGTTGGGTCATGAATCATGGCCTGAGCATATCTATTTTCGAAGGTATGGCGATTGCGTCTTCGCTCTCTCTGTAATGTATTGAACGCCGCTTTAACTCTACCAGAGAATGGCTCTCTTGGAAGTGGTCTTGGATGTGAACTTGGGTAATTGCGCAGGACATCTAATTCTTCTTCAGAATGTCTTGTCCTCTCGACAGACTGCATCTTGCCAAATTGATCTTCTTGCTCAACCATTACGGTTCTCTTAACGAAATTCTTGAGAGCCCTAGTTGCTTCATCCGTGGTCTTGTTGTTGGATGCGAGTTTAGATACATTGAGATAGAGTTGGAATCTCTTTGTCAAAGCAGACTTTAGCGCAGGTTCCTGCTCAAGCAATGAAACTGCTTCTGACCATTGTTCTGCATGAGCAAGATGAATCAGAGATTTTCTGTATAGCAAAATCTTGTGTTCATAATCGAAATCGGGGTGGTCTCCAGCTCGCTTGTAATCTCTAGCAGCATTCAACTCGTCATCATTACCAACGTGTACCGCAGCTCTAGCTAATGTGTGCCAAGGAGATTGTGGGTCGTTCTCTTGATACCAAGAAACGAGATTTGGCAGACCAATATCATACTCTAATACAAGATGTCTGACTGCTTGCATCATTGGCATTGCAGTCACTTCTCCAGAAAGCAATCCATCCAATAATTGAACAACACCTTTCGATTTACCAGTTTGCAATAACCAAGAGGCTCTGTTAAGTCTTAATGTATCGATCACTGCATCAAATAGCCTTGATTCGACATCGCCTAAATCCGCTTCTTCTACGCTCTTTGCAAGAGTGTCTAGGACTTTGGAATCGGCCAGTCCATCTCCGCCATCTTTCAATGCCTGTTTACAATTGTTGAATGCTTTTAGCCCAGGTTTGTCAAGTGTTTTAACAACCCAATCGTCATTGGTTTGCGCAGCACCATCTAACATCAAGATTAGTCCTCTAGAAGCGGAAGAGAATGAATTTGGAACCTCTGCATCTTCAACTGTCGAAAGAGCATTTCGACGTGCTTTTCTAATTGTTTCAAAGTCCCATCCTTTTGTTTTAGCAGGCAATAGATGAGCAACTAATAGAGTAGCATATGGGTGGTCAGCACACCTTTGTTCATCGACGAATAGAACCTGAGCTAAACGGGTTAAGTCTAATCCACTAGTGAACAAATCAATCGAGGCTTCGATTCCAATAGAGGCTCCAATATCGTGCATCCTCTTTGCAGCAGCAAGGCGAAGAGTAGAGCCGATCTCTTCATCCACGATGATATCAGAAAGTGATTCTTCAGCCAAATTGCTAATTTGAGATGCTAACCATTCGAATGCTTCTTCTCCCAATTGTTTGATGATTGGGATTAGAATTTCCATATCTGCATCTGATTCGACTGTGAGTGATTTCAATAATTCAAGAGCCGTTTCTGATGACCCTTCATTGACTAATGCAGACAATTTCCACCAAGTCAAAGTCTCTCGTTGTTGAGGTGATTTTACTATCTCAATTCCAGATTGTAATTCTTCACTGGATAATTTAGATGCTTCCGAAGGCATCAAATTCCATGCAGATTCGACTATCGCTCTGCTTAACTCATCATCTCCTTTTAGAGAGCGTGATTTATTCCAATCACTGGCTTTACCTGATCTAAGTTGAATCAAATCTGTCAACGAATCTGCGAGTTTAGAATCTGTCTTGGCCAACTCTTTGAGCGAATCCTTAGCATCTATTCCAAGATGAATCTTCAATAGAGCGCTGATGACACTTGCATCTCCTTCAAGATCTTCTAGGCCTGCAATTTCTCTAAGGCCGCGCTTACCATTGATTTGGGCCTTCGCTTTCTGAATTGCCATTTTGACCTTGGCATTGGAAATATTTGGCTCAAAAACCGACAATACGTTCGCCATAGATTTTGAGTTGGCTGGGTCTATTCTCGATTTCTTCAGGTCAAAGGATTCGTCCTCCTCCTCTACTATTTCGTTCTGAGGAAACGCTGCGAATTGCGCTAGAATTGGTGTTGATTCCGCCATTTTGGACCAAACGGGATGAACTCCGTCGGTACTTGCAGATTCTCGCAAACCATCCAAAATTTCATCCCAGGAATCTTCCCAGTCATCGGAGAATAAAGTCTTACGAATTAGAAGAATTGCTAATCTGAATGAGTCAGGAGAAGCATCGCTAATCAATACGTCACTTGCTTCAGGTAGCCACTCCATTGGACCACCCGCTCCTCGAGCACCGCGTCTACCGCGAACATTCCTTCGCCCCCTCATCATGTTAGGAGATGGTGATGAATCGTCGTCACCTGGAATTTGTAGTTCATGAATGGCAATCAATAACAGAGATTTCCAAGGTTTTTCTAGCATTCTCCATTCTGGAGCTTTAGCAACGATCCTTTGACGAGTTGCTGGAGGAAGGTTATCCTTCATTCCAATTTTTAGGCAGGAGAGGAGGTTGTTTTCTTGCAGCATACTCACCCCTCCGGGGTGAGGCGAATGTTGGACCTCTTTAGAGCCACCGGCTTCATATTATTCCAAACATCCATGATGTTGATGCCTCTCGCACAAGCATAATGTCCACTATTGACACGGTTATACTATTGCTGCACCCCATTACTGCGGTAGCAATACTAGCTTGGATGTGGTGGCAATATGGCTGGAAAAAGAAAAGCCGAGAACTGAAAGGAGTTAGCCGTGCCGAAGAACGTGAAAGGCACGAAAAAGTCGGAGAAAGGATTCTTCTTGCTGCAATAATATCGGTTATGATCGCTTTCGCAGCAAGATGGTACACAGGATTAGGTCTAATTCCTGGTAGCCTTCATGGATTTACAGGACCTCTTGGAATTACTCTTCTTTGGATAACTGCAAGATGGGGAAGGAATTCTAGAACGGACCGTATTCAAAGAACAAAGCACGGAAGAGCTGCGGACTTGCTAATTGCTCTGATGGTGTTCCATTCATTCCTCGGGTTCCTCTACATCTTTGATGTCCTTTGAGCCACCTAGCCAACTTGGTGTCCACCAGTTCCACTTACCCATCAATCTCATTGTGGAAGGTACTACCAGTGCCCTAACGATTGTTGCATCCAATAAAATTGCGAGTGCTAATCCGAGTCCAATTTGCTTCAAGATAACTACGGAAGAAAGGCCGAACGCCATGAATACAACAACCATGATGGCTGCCGCACCAGTAATCAGGCGGCCTGTCTTCTGCAATCCATTGGCTACCGCCTTGGTATTATCTCCTGTAATTTCCCATTCTTCATGGATTCGAGATAACATTAGAACCTCATAATCCATCGATAATCCAAATACAATACAGAACATAATCACAGGATTTGTTGTTTCGATAGGTTGAGGTGTAAAGTTTAGCAGTTCAGCACCATTGCCCCATTGGAATACAAATACTAGCATTCCGAACGATGCTGAAATCGATAGAATATTCATTACAATAGCCTTGATTGGAATGATTACGCTCTTGACTTGAATGTAAATTAGAATAATTGTTGATATGAAAATGAATGCAATCGCAATCGGTAAATTCTCAACAATGGCATCCAGTATATCCAAACTGTATGCAGCAAATCCAGCTACCATCAATTTGCTATCTTCTCCGGCTTCCAAATCGGTGAGTAATTCAGTACGATCTTCCCTTACATCTGAAACGAAATTACGACTATCTTCTCCAGTTATTGGCCCGTTTAATGAGAAGATTAGGTAAGTTACATCATCAGAAATAAATTGGTTGCGCATGTATTCCCTTGTTGCTACTTTTTCGGCCGTCAAATTCTCATCTGGAGTCAACCAGAAATCAACGACTGCAGTTTCGTTCATACCTACTAATGGATGCATAGCATAACCAAATGCATCGATTACACGTTCATCTTCAATCTGTTTTTCCATCCATTGATACATCGTTCGAATATTGTCTTCAGATAATGGATCTTCTCCATCAAAATCTAACACAATCATTGCAGAATTGACCGCTGATTCAGGCCATTTTTCGTCCATATGCTCGAACCCGACTCGGGTTTCGTCATCAGGTGGCAATGCATCTCTGGAGGCGATTGAGAAATCGGCTTGTAAGAATGGCAATCCTGCCCCTAATAGTATGACTAACGTTGGAATCAAAACAGCCCAAGGTCGTGCCATTACGAAATTTGCAATCTTAGCCCAAACCCCATCTCCATCGTCGTTATCAGTACTGAATGCAAATGGAATCTTTCCTTTGAATAAATTATGACCTAACATGGCCAAGACCGCCGGTAAAACAACGATCGAGAATATCATTGCAACCGTAACTGCAAGAGTCCCTCCAATCCCCAAACTTGGAAGGCCTGTATTCTCAAAGAATAGCATTCCCATTAATCCAATGGCTACCGTTACTCCACTGAAGAATACTGCTTTACCTGCCGTTGCAACTGTCATTGCAGTGGAGGTTCTAATGTCTCTTCCTCGATTGAGTTCTTCTCTAAATCGATTAACCATGAATAATGAATAATCTACTGATACTCCAATTCCGATAAGTGTGATAATGTTCAATGCGTATTGAGTAACATCAGTCGTGTTTGAAAGCCAAATCGTGAGACCCATCGCAGACAATACAGTAAGAATCGCAATCCCTAATGGCAAGAATGCTGCAATTATGGTTCCGAATACAATACCGAGAATAATCAGAGTAAGAGGCCCTGATACTAATTCAGCAGTAATCAAGTCGTCCTGGATTCTTGTATCAAAGGTGACGTCTATGGCGACCGCCCCTGTTCTCCATCCTTCGAAATCTGAGTCGAGTTCTATGGTTTCATAATTTTCCGCATAGAGTTGTTTTGCTTCCTTTCTATCCAGATTAATGGTTACCACATTCTTAGCCCAAAAACCATCTTCGTCTTGGACTACAAATTCTTCTCTCTCATCCCCGGATTTGTCCCATGAATATTCGATGGAAACCTCCTCTAATTCTTCAAAATCTGAAAGAGCATCACGTACAGCATTTTGCCATTCGGTGGATGAATCGTTCAAGGCGTCATGGTGAACTAAGAAAACGAAGCCCTGCACATCTTCTTCCTCGCCGAAAAAGGCATCTTCAACAGCATCTCCTGCTTCGACAGATTCGAGGTCCCCCTCTCCCCATGACTCAGCCCAATTTGCCCCCATCAATGTCAATGAAGACATCAGTAGACAGGAAAGAATCCCAATCACTAAGACCGATTTGCGATTATCGTAAGTGAATAATCCAAGTTTGAAAAACGCACGATGCTTGATTTTGTCAGGGTCGGTTACGCTTTCCATGGCTCACCGCTAGAAATCTACTATTTCATTTGATGTATTCCTCGTATGGCAATGAAATTAAGTGCTTGAAATAGATGGAGGACTATGGATGAAGTCAATTCCAATCACATTGACTATCCAAAGAATCGATGGTTGGTTTTGGCAGTTCTAAGTTTGAGCCTTGTAATCGTGATGTTGAACAATGTAACACTAAATGTTGCATTACCCGAATTATCTACTGATTTGGAAGCAGATAATTCTGAATTACAATGGATTATGGATTCATACGCGTTAGTATTTGGTGGGACCTTGCTTGTAATGGGGGCCCTGGGCGATAGATTTGGGAGAAAGGGTGCTTTACAAATCGGTTTGATCATTGTTGGATGTGCTTCCGCATGGACTGCTTTCTATGCTCAAAACTCTACTGAAGTCATTTTTGCTAGAGCTACAATGGGCCTTGGTGCTGCTCTTGTGATGCCATCTACATTGTCGGTTGTGCTAGTAGTATTCCCTCCAAATGAAAGAGGAAAGGCTATCGGAATTTGGGCTGCAATGGCTGGAATCGGAGCACCCATCGGGCTAATTTTAGGAGGTTGGGCTGTTGAGAATTATAACTGGGAAATGGTGTTTTTAATCAATGTTCCAATTATCATTTTTGCACTAATTGTAGGTGCGATTATTGTACCTCGCTCCAAGGATCAGAACCAGAGACCATTGGATGCAATTGGAGCCATATTATCGGTGGTCAGTCTAGCGTCTTTGTTATACGGAATTATCGAAGGTCCAAGTCTTGGTTGGTATGATTCTCAAGTTTTGGTTTCATTTGTTATTGCTATTGTTTTCGGATTTGGTTTCGTCTTATGGCAAAGAAAGGTGGAGTATCCAATCTTGCCACTGGAATTTTTCAAAAATCAGAAATTCACATTGGGATTGGTTGCAATAGCACTGGCTATGTTCGTAATGTTCTCATTCATGTTCATGCAAATGTTGCACTTCCAGTTGGTTAGAGGTCATTCTGCTCTATCGGCTGCAATCAGATTCTTCCCTCTGCCAATGGGTCTAATGCCGGCGGCCGCAAATAGTGACAAATTGGTTGCTAAATTTGGTAGACCAAATGTAATCACGACAGGATTGGTATTGGTTTCTGCAGGATTGTTTCTCTTCACGATGGTAGAGGTTGATACAAATTATTGGCAGATTGCTGCTACATTCGTATTACTTGGAGTAGGAATGGGGTTGACTATGGCACCATCAACAACTGCGATTATGGATGCAATACCTGAATCAAAAGCTGGTGTAGGAAGCGCGACAAATGATGCTAGTAGAGAAATCGGTGGAGCGCTAGGTATTGCAATAGGAGGGAGTGTTCTCAATGAAATCTATCAAAGCAATATCTCCATCCCTAGTTCAGCATCTGCAAATTCTCAACTGATTGAGAGTTCATTTCCAGCGGCCATTAAGATTGGTTCAGAAATGCTAGCAAAAGGTAATTCAGAAGGTGCCTTATTGATTGCAAGTGCTAAGGACTCATTCGTAGAAGGAATGATTGGCGCATGTATTGTAGCAGGATGTGTTGCTCTAATTGCTGCATTTATCGTTAAATGGAAAATGCCGGAAGACGATTATTCTAACGAAGAAGAATAATTATCGAATCATTTCAGATTCCCTTTTCCCCCATAATTCTAACCATTTTTCAAGATTATATTCCTTGTCTTGAGAATTTAGTTTTCTATTGTAATCATCCGATGGCTGGACCCGACATCCACAAGCATTTGCATGTCCACCTCCGGTCTCATCAAGCAGAGTTGCTAGGAGAGAAAGATCGTACGGGTTTTCTTCATCGCGGAATGAATTTGCATAGAACGAGGCTCCTAATGCGTGACGATTCGGGTCTTCGATACTACCGTCCAAATATCCATGAATTACGCAACATGCTATCGCTTCAGGTCCGGCTAAAGCAGTAACCAAATATCCATTACTTCTTACTCCAGTTTCACTCAAATCACAAATTGCTAATTGGTCAATAATTTGAGTTCTCTCTTTCACCATTTTGGCCTGAGATTCTCGCTGATTAGCAAGTATTTCTAGGCGAGAATTATGGCTTTGCAAAATATCTCTAAGTGGTATACCAGATGCGAATTGATTCATCACAACTTGCATATGTTCTGGGTCTGAAAGAGATAAGGAGCGAGATAGTCTAATGATTGGCCCATCTGCCATGAATTCTTCAAGTGAAATCCCTCCAGAATCCAATGCATCTACTATCGGCATCACCTCTTCCAAGTGAGATAAATCCAATTCTTCTTTCATCAAATCATATGCTACCCTGGCTGCTGAAGGTGTGTCTCTCCAATGACAGATTCCTCCTTCGGCCTCAAACCTAGTTTGTTCTTCAGCCGATGGTCGGTTTGTGAGATGGTGGTCAAGATATAATCCGCAATCTGGGTGAAATGGAAGATCGCATATCGCAGTATTTCTATCGATTAAATCATCGATACTGCCGGCCCGCAGTAATGCAGGGTGTGCGAAGTGAACTTCGATACTTGGCTTACTAGCCTTGAGAACAGCTGCTGCCATCAAACCATCCAAGTCCGAATCTGCGACTACCCGAGTAATCCCCTCCATTGGCGACATAACAACTGGCGAGAGCCTACTTTTCTTGAATCTTTAGGGTCAAAAAGCGATGAGCCTATACATGGGAAGTATAGCCGAAGATTCATGGAGACCTCTTGTGGTGTTGTATTGGTCAACTTCGGCTCCATATTATTGCTTCAATATCCTCAAGGCCACTGGGATTTCCCTAAAGGTCACGTCGAGGAGAGTGACGTTGACAGAATGGCAACCGCTGCTAGAGAATTAGGAGAGGAAACCGGAATTACTGATGTTGAATTTGTGGAAGATTTCGAGTACAGAACGGCATATGATTTCCGCCATAAAGGTAAAAGAATCGACAAACAGGTTTTCTGGTATATTGCAGAAACTGAAACCATGGCAGTAAAAATTAGCCATGAACATCGAGAGCATCTTTGGCTAGATTGGGCTAGTGCGATGAGCCAATTGACACATCAGGAAAGTAGAGGAGTTTTAGCTGCTGCACGAGCCCACATGGAATCCATTGGTAGAGACTAATTTGCAAAGGGTAGCGAGTGTACTGGGGGACTGAACACCGATTGTACTCTTCCATAATGTCTTGAGGGATTTGTTAGAAACCATACGATTTCGTGGAAATGATATGTCGGTTGTGTGTATCTTCCCTTAGAAACAAGAGTTAGATTATTACAACATTAAGAGACATTATGCTTATGCGTTTTAGAAAATGAAAATCTAACTAACTTATTTCAGTGAAACAATTTTGTCAAACATTTCTTTCCATTCGTAGCCACAATAATTAATCAATCTCTTGATTTTAGCTATCTTAATCCCAGATTTTGGAAGATCTATTTCTGATAGAATGTTTTCCAATTGTTTTAGATCGCAATCGTACAGACAAATTACCAAGTAAGTAACTATATTATCGATTAACTCATTGCCCCAAATCGAACCTTGCACATCGTTTAGTTGAGTTAATGTCAATTTGTCTTTCTCGCCTAGAGATTTCTGTCCCTTTGCTTTACCAGTTGTAATTTTAGACTGTATTTTGTCCATATTTTTTGCTGACCATGATCGTATTTTTGTTTCTACAAATACCCCTGCAAAAGATTCTTCCAACTGTTTAATGGTTACATCATACTTTTTGGTCAAAGAAAGAAGAGACCATTTAGGCTTACAAACAGTAATCACGTTTACCGGATTCTTTGTTTGAATACACAACTCAAATAGCATATCGAAATTACTTCCATCTTTATTTTTGCAAAGGAATTCCCAGGAGGCATGTCCTAGATTGCTTGATAAATCCTCTAATTCTGCTTCTATATTATCAAATACTTCGGTGAACAACTTGAGTTGTATAATTTGTTTAGCAGTTTCTTTGTCATTTTCAATAACTTTATTCAATTTGGAATAGAATTGCTCGAGAGTATTACATTGCCTCAAATCAGAAAGTAATTCGTCGGCACCTATTGGAATAAGATCATTGAATTCTTCTGATTTGCTGAGATAATAATCAAAATCAGATTTTTTAAGCAGCTCGATATATTGCTCTGCTTTACTTCTAGATTCTTGTTCGATGGCCCCAGAATTGATGTCTCTGATGAGCCCTGGATTTTCAATTTCAAATACCATTACATCAAGCAGTTTATCTATTTCAATATCTAATCTTAACTTAGATTGTTTTAGTTGGCTTACGGATTCAGAATCGATATTGTTTGCAGTGTCATAGCACGCAATATTCTTGATGAATTTTGAGATATATGATAACTCGCTCTTCTTAGCATTCTTACCTTTAGAGCATATGTGGTCACATAAGTGTGTGAAAATCTGTTTGAGTGCCTGCATATCATTTGTTTTAGATTGCGACCAATCAGAAGGTAAATCATTGATCAACGTCTGAATTATTTGTTCATACAATGGATAAACGGATTTTTCGATAACCTGTGCGTAATCAAAGAAAGCAAAATACAATTCTGGATCTTCCAATTTTTGTATTTTTTCGAATAATGATTTAACTAGCCTATCTAATATTTCATCGTCATCAATCCAATTTAATCCATCACATTGTATTGACCCTGAAGCGTTTTTATGAATGACTCTGCTTTGGTAAATATGTTTCATTGCAGAACCAATTTCTCCAGCATCAATATCTTGAATTCCATCGGACAATGAATTTAACCTATGACCAAAGTATCCAACAAATTTGACCTCACCAATCTTCGACTTTATCTCACAAAGGTGATGGAATGCATTTAGTTGTGACCCAACTATCGTATCTATTTCAGTAGGCTTAGTTAATCCTCTTCGACATTTTCTTTTCCCATCAAAGACATTTTTAGCAGGGGATTTTATTTTCTTCGAATTTTTAAGCAACTCAATTCTAGTTTTGGCAATTTCTTCTGATATCCTCGATTTAATTGCATTATTCAGACCTGGTCTAATTTCCTTGTTCTCTAGAATTTCAATTCGCTTTTCGTAGTCAGTCTCATTTTTCATACTCATAACAAGAGATTCAACATATTTGTTAGTTATCTGTTCTGTGAGGTTATTGTTGAATTCATATGCATGCTTCTTGTCTTCGAACAATTTAACCAGTTTTACATGCTCAGAGAGAGGCAGTGCTTTGTAGACTTTTATCACGCGGAAGAAATTGACATTTTCATAGAGAATTTCATATTGCTTTTGCTCTTTCAAGTATTGGAAAACTCTATCCTTCAGTTCTTCATATGCTCTTTGCAAATCAACATTCGTCCAATACTTTGGGTTGTTTTCAGGCAAGCCAATTTTCACATTCTTCACAATTCTCTCAATGGAAGATTTCTCACCTGTAAAGTCTGATTTCAAATCTCCCAATTTCATGCGGCAATAATAACCAACAATTGTGAGGAATTGATCTTTTGATTTTGAAACACTAGTTAAACAACCTCCCCAATCTTCCATCTCAAACTTGATTGGAGCAACTCTATTTATTTCTCCAGCTTCTTCAAACAATGTTACAGCCTTCTCTAATTTTTTCTGCCTTATGGTAGTATCAGTTGTTTCTTTTGATTCCCTTAAACTCAATTCTGCTCTCAAAATGCACATATCACTATGTTTGACCCTTGTATCTCCGCGCTTCATCAATTCTCTGCCCATGCGAATAGCAGTCTGAAGAGCGATAATGTCTCCCTGCGTTTCCCAATCAAATTTGTTATCTTTGAATGTATCATATCTTGCATCTTTTTGCTCTCCAATATTTTTAAACAATTTGGTGGTTTTTTCCGCATTCCAAGGGCTTAAGAATTTCTGATTCGATTTAGCCTCATCATCTGTAATCCTCATGTTCTCCCAAAATTCAAAACCATCCTTATCTTCAATGAAGTAAATTTTGTCCAGTGACCTTGTAATTGCAACATAGAGTCTACTATATGCATAGGAGATTGTAATCTTTTCATCGATTTTACCGGATTTAAGCTGCTCAATCTCGGTTAGAAGCGACTCTAATGATTTACGAGCATTTGGGTTTGATGCAAACTTATACAATAGTACATTCTTATATTCTGCACCTTTGATGGAAGAAGATGAGTGAATCCCAATTTTTGTTCTGAAATGTTCATCATCTTCTTTGTTCTCTACCTTCTCCCAAATCTCCGACAATAGATCATCCGAATCTTCCCCCTCAAGCAACCTTTTTACAGCAGCATCATCAGATGCCCAACATATAATTGCAATTTTATTTGCTTCAGCGTTTTCAATTATGTTGGTTAATGCTTCTTTACCTTTATCAGAGTTATCAATTGCCAATAATTTTGGTAATTCTCCAGCGTCTCTATCTGGTTCCATCACAGTATGTTTTTCTTTAGGAAACAATTTATTTCTATGATTTTGAATAGCATTCGCAAATTTAACTATATGCTCTTGAGACCTATAATTTCGATGGAATTCTGTGGTCGCAACATAATCCCTCTTGACCTCTGCATCAATGAACATTGCAGTAATTCTACCCCAATCAAAACCTGTTGGGTTAAGTGTCTGAAGAGGATCTCCAGCAATTGTAAGACGCCTTGGATCGTTACCTATGCATAATCGACATAGTAGTTTAAACTCAAGGGCTGTAAGATCTTGACATTCATCAAGTATTATTTCATCGAATCCTGTTTCAGGAAATTCGTCAGAAAATTTTGTCAGGTTGATTTCATTACAACTGGAACCCTTCTTTTTCCCAAACCCGTTAATGGTGTAATTGAATTTACGTTTTCTTTTGATATCTTTCCATTCAGTATTTTCAATCGTACTTTCGATATCATGAATCAATCTTTTTGAAACATGGGCTTTGGATGATGAGATAAGTATCTCAAGTCCCGTATTTTGCTCATATCCTGCTCTGAATGCTCCTCTTTTCGATAAAACTGCGGTTTTTCCAGTTCCTGCAAGTCCATCAATAAGCAAGGGTTGAGATTCTGCAATCGCTCTTTTTTGATAAATATCTAATGAAATGTTACTAGAATCATCCAAATGCTCCAATGCACCATCAGTAATAGGCCCGGGTAGTGGTTTAGAAGGGCCAGTTCCAGGCGTATCTAAGGTAGAACCCTTTTGAATATTCAGATTAACTTCGTTCCAGTTTTCCGATTCGAGGTCCGGTTCTAAATTCAATGTTTCCTGAATTATTTTATCTTGGTAATCATGAGAAAACGTAAAATCATAAATCTGTAGATGTACTTTACCATTATTCAGGCCAGGGTCTTTTAATGGGGTAAAGAAAATCCTCCCCCCACCTTCAGAACCTTTGTGAGAAAGTCTTTGCTTCCAAACATTGTATCCATTTTTTGAAATACCTATTCTTGTAGACTTATGTTCTTTAGTTTCCCATTTCTTCAACCATTTCAAAACTCGATTTTTATGTTCGTCGGTTGCGCCAGCATATCTTTTCCTAAATGCTGTTTTGAATTGGAATCGTTCATTTCCAAAACTCATCCCTTTCCTTATAATATCATCTAAGGTCATGTTCAGCCTTAAAGCTCTTTCTTTGATGTCTGGTAATATTTTGTCAATATTTTTTGCATTAATTCCATCCCAGTGCTTGAGGGCAGTTCTTACAATATCTAGGTCGTCATACATCTCTTTGCTGGTTTTCCATTTTTCATACAAACTGTGTATTGAAAGAATTAACTCAAGTTCTTCATTTGAAAAATGATTACTAGTCCATCTCCTTGGAATTTGTTTTTTGTCTTTATTGCCTTTAACTAACTGAGCGAAATCGCTGGGATCGAATTCTGTTTTTTCGTAGCCCAAGTTACCGCCTTTCAGAAGGCTTCTAATTCCGAACCAAGCTCTTTCTGGTAGCAACTCAACCCTACCTCCAGTAGTTTTAATTGAACGTTGATTTTTACTCAATGTTTCCCAAAAGTCAAGGCAAAAAATACTTGTTGAAACCAAATTGCTGGGGAACTCTGCGCTTGCACCATCGTACAACCTCTCCCTCTCAGATTTAGGAATTAGGGATAACCAAATATTCCGGAGTGGGGCTGCTCGGAAATTATGTTCAACTCTCTCCTCGCCGGTCATCGAATACACTACATCAATCAATTAATTAAATCACACGCCAGCGAATATCCGACTACCAATTCTATACATTTCAGGTTACGATATCCTCTGTATACCCTACCATGAGATGTCTGTCGCGTCCGTAGCGTCTGTATCGACCCACTGAATCCCCTTTGTATCGGATAATAAAATGCAAAGGGGTTTCGGATGACCCCTTGCGATTCCGTAGGAATGATATGTCGGTTGTTTAGTTATTGAGCGTCAATCACCACTCATATTTCTATTACAAGCTTCACAAACTCTTCTGCCGTTGTATGTTCTAGAACCACGACATGAACCACAGGCATATCGCGAACATCTTGGGCATCTAGAATCCGTGGGTGAGCCACAGGTTGAATGATTTCTTTTCTGTTGACTGCAAACTCCAGAATAAGATTTGGCCACTGATGATTTATTCTTAGATTTCGGCTTATTCCTGCGATTATATCCCCTTAATGAATCTGCGACCATTTGTTTATCGATAGATTCGATACTTCTCGAATTGCATGAACTATACTTGAATCCGCCAATATCAGTAGTCAGTTCCATCTTTTCACCTTTGTATTTGAAATATCTTGCATTTGGAAAAACTCTATCAGCAATTTCTTCAAGTTGAGATTTCCTTTTTGCAGTTATTATATTAGGACCATTCTCCTTCTTTTTTTCTTCTAATTTTGCTAATTTCTCTTTTTCCATGGCTATGCACTTCTTCAAATGCTTTTCTTTATTTTTTACTTTATGTTCTACATTACAATGATAACAACTCATCAGTTCTTCCTCGTTTAGATTAATTTTACCTGTGTCCTTGCGATTGAGAATCGGTTCAAATAGCATCAACAAGGGAAAAAGAAAGCATCCAATAGCAATTAATGCTGTAATTAGGGGGTGGTCTATACCCACTTCTTCACCAGAAACCAAAAGCATGAAACCGAAAACCATGCAAAGTGGGAGGACCATCCAATCTGGCATTTCAGATTCCATTGAATCAATTAATTCGAATTTATTTGTTAATGTTTGGGAAATTAAGTGAACTATATTCAAAGGGGTCCCCTCTGTATTGATGGGTGTACGAAGGGTA
>QQSK01000009.1:0-91208 GCA_003602415.1 Candidatus Poseidoniales archaeon
AAGTGCTTCTGATTTGAGTGCTTGTATAATGAATGCGTTTACTAAGCGAGTTTGGTGATCACCTGAATGGCCGTACACATTTGAAAAGCGGAGATTTGAGTGAACCATCCCATTTATTTCACAATGTTTCTTGACCATATTCTCGCCGATAACCTTAGCATGTCCATAGTGGTTTATCGGTGCGACTCCATGCTCTTCAGAAACTGGTAATGAAGGAGGCTCCCCGTACACTTCTCTACTACTACCGAATATGAACCATCGGCAGTTGGCAGTAGATGCGGCCTCTAACAATCGCTTTGTCCCATTTACATTTACTCTAGTACATTCTTCTTTGTTTAATTCAGCATCAATGACTCTGGAAACAGCCGCTAAATGCAGAATGCCATCGATATCTGTCAGAATATCTTGGAACAGTTTGAACTCAACGATATCCCCTATATGGTCAATTGGACGTCCATCTAAGTCACACTGTTTCAAATCGAGAGTGGATACAGTCCAACCTCTCTGCTCAAAGTATGTTTTTGATGCTGTACCAATCAAGCCAGCTCCACCAGTGATTAAGACATGGGGTTTAGATGTGCTCTCAATATTCATGCGCAAACAGGATTCTTATTCGATTCATATACTTCAACCCATTGAAGCCAATGCAATACCATTGAAATAGGTGAAAATCCCACTGGTTAAGTAGTACTAATCAGGGGGTACCCTTGTAATTGAGGGGTATGCTCTACGGAGTCCTTGGAATTGGAAACCTGCTCAAACCTTATTCCTTCGTAATTACTCGAACTAACATGGTTGAACTTCAATGTCCTCATTGTGAAAAAGATATTGAATTGGATCAAGGTGCTTTTGGATTATTTGATTGTCCATATTGTAAAGAGGAATTTTCTTGGAGGTCACCCTCAACAAAGGCTGCAGATAATTTCGTAAAATGGGGTTCTCGTTTGGGTCTTGCCACATTCATATTAGCAATAATTAGTGCTATATTGCTATGGACAACTGAAGGAATTAGAAATTGTGAACCTGCATCTGGATATATCATAACAATTCCAGAACCGCTTGAGTGTGGAGGAGGATTTGTAATTTTCATCGTTGGCAGTTTCTTCGCAGTTTGTATTCTGATATTACCCGCTATTGTTCACATACTACGTAAAATCAATAACAAAATCAAGCAATTAACCTCTCATGACTAGTCGATGTCAAAGAGAATACGGCTAGTAGTTGATTGTAGTAGAGGTAGTCTCTCCCGGATTTGAACCGAGGTCTGCGGGACCAGAACCCACAATGATGGACCGCTACACTAAGAGACTAGCAGATGGCCCAAAGGCCTCTCATTCTTCAATTAAACGGTAGTAGAAATCATCCTCTAAGGGCCGAAATCACATCATCGAGTTGAGCTGCTGATGGCCTCAATATCTCTTCACCCATCTCTACAATAGGTGTGTCATGCAAATTTAGATCAGCATCTAATGAAGGCTTATCTCCGTCAAAGTACAATAATCCCATTACGTGTTTTCTTTCAGCATCTGCTTTGTGTAAAGCGGTCAATGCTGCAACAGCATCAGAGATGTTGTGATCTTCTGAAATGGTTTCAAGTCTCATCGTTGAACCATCGTGTAGAGTGATGTCACGATAAGAACCAGCTGGAACTTCCACTTGTTCTAGCGGAGAGAAGTGAGGGATGTATCCCACAGAGTGTAGTTCTGCAGAATTATCTTTCACGTATCCATATGAACGAAGTGATTCATCGTTGTTGTTGAATGTTACACAAGGGCTGATGACATCGATTAATGCAAATCCTTTGTGAGACATAGCCGCCTTGATAATAGCGGTCAATTGTTTCTTTGAACCACTGAATGAACGAGCTACGAATGAGCATCCTAGGTTGATTGCCATTGCACACAAATCGATTGGCTGAGTTTCATTTACAGTACCTTTCTTCTTCTTGGAACCTACATCAGCAGTTGCTGAGTATTGTCCTTTAGTCAATCCATAAACACCGTTGTTTTCAATGATGTAGACCATGTTGACATTTCTACGGATAGCGTGGATTAATTGTCCAATTCCAATGGATGCAGAATCCCCATCTCCAGAAACTCCCAGATAGGTCAAGTCAGCATTAACCACATTCGCTCCAGTGGTAACAGAAGGCATTCTTCCGTGAACTGTGTTAAATCCATGGGATTGTCCCAGATAGTAAGCTGGTGTCTTAGATGAACAACCAATACCGCTCATTTTAGCGATACGATGTGGCTTGATTCCATTCTCCCAAGCCGAATTTACAATCACGCTTGAAATTTGATCGTGTCCACAACCTGGACAAAGTGAAGATTTACCACCAGTGTAGGAATCCTTAGGTTCATTGATGACATTCAGTTTAATCGCTCTTGCTGGTTTATCGCTCATGCACCCACCTCCTTTAGTACGTCCATAATTCGCTCAGCATACAACCTCGCACGAGGCGGCATTCCATCGCTATATGCAACGCTGTGCATCTTATCTAGCAAATGGTTAGGGTATTCTTTGCGCATTATACCGTTTAGTTGAGCATCTCTGTTTATCTCTAGAATAATTACAGTGTTATGTCTCTCAACAAACGCTTGAACTTCACTGTGAAGTGGTAATGCTCTTACTCTACAAGTACTGACTTTCTTACCTGTTTCAGTCTCAAGTATGTCATCGATTTCTTCGATTGTATTTTCCATTGAACCATAGAAAATAATTCCAATATCTTGCTCTGCTTCTTCTCGTAGAACTGGTGCTGGAAGTTGGTCTCTAGCGCCGTCAATCTTACGCTTTAGGCGTGCCATCAACTTGTAATAGACATCAGGTTTCTCGGAGTATGTACCATCTTCATCGTGACCTGTTCCACGGTACAGTATAGGGTCTAATCCAGAACCTGGTAGAGTTCTGTAAGGTATTCCATCTCCATCAACATCTCTGTATCTGCCGTAGTTTTCGATGGAATCCATTTGCTCCTTGGTCAGAACAACCTTTCCTCTATCCATCGGTTCATCAGGATATTCAAATCCATGGCAAGCCCATCGGTTCATACCAAGGTCAAGGTCTGAGAAACCAAATGCTGGAGTTTGATATCTTTCTGCAGCATCGAAAATTCTCCATCCAAATTCGAAACATTCCTCAACAGTTCCAGGAATGAACACGATATGCTGTGTGTCCCCATGACTGCCTTCGTACAACATTGCTAAGTCGCCTTGCTGAGTTCTAGTTGGTAGTCCAGTAGATGGTCCTACTCTGTTGACATCCCAGAATACAGATGGGACTTCTGCGAAATAGGACAGTCCGATGAATTCCTGCATCAAAGAAATACCCGGTCCAGATGTAGCGGTCATTCCACGAGCGCCAGCCCATCCTGCTCCGATTACCATTCCAGCAGCAGCTAGTTCGTCTTCTGCTTGTAGAACTGCATAAGTTGCCTTCCCTTCATGAGTTCTCAATTCAGGAAGCCATGCAATAATTCCTTCAGCTAAACTGGAGGATGGTGTAATTGGATACCAAGATAACATTTGCACTCCTCCGAAAATCGATCCAAGAGCAACGGCTTCGTTACCTTCAACGAAGAATCCACCCGCTTCTACATCCCTCGCTTTTACAGCATATGGGCAGACTTCAGATAATTCTTCAGCACAGTAATTTCTTCCTAATCTAGCAGCTTCTGAGTTCAACTCAATCGCTTTTGCCTTTCCTCCGAATTGTTTCGAAATTGAAGCCTCGAGGACTTCTTGGTCCATTCCTAGCAATTCTGCAATCACTCCAACATACACAACGTTAGCAATCATCCTTGCAAGTTTAGGATTCAAGCCACGGGCGATTTTTGTCATTGGAACTGGGTAAGATATGACATCATCTCTATTCATTTCCATCTTCGAATCTGTATTCCAAATGACTACAGTTCCCGGCTCCAAAGCAGCAAGATCTTCTTCCCAAGTTGCAGGATTTACCAAGACCTGAATATGTGTTCTATCTCCAGGTGCTTGATAGCCTTTTTCAGATAAGCGAACGATGTACCAAGTGGGTAATCCTGAGATATTGGAAGGGAATAAATTCTTTCCACTAACCGGTATACCCATGTCAAATAATGTCTGCAAAAGAATGAGATTTGCAGACTGAGATCCTGTACCATTTGCTGTTGCGATATTGATTGTAAAGTCGTTTACAATTTTGTCCATTTCGGGTTGTCCCCTTTGCCCAAGCCCCCTACGGGGGATGTTCAGTGCGACCCTTGCGATAGCCTACGCTCTTTGAATGTGTTGATGATAAAACTCATTTCAGATTAGGGCAGGTCTCAAAACATGGTTCACTTTCGGCAACATCATGGCCGATGAAAATATTGCCGATGCTTGGAAGGAAGCAGAGAAACTTCTCAACAAGGGTAAAACAGTAGGTGCTCTAGATCTATTAAGAGATGTTGACCCTGAAGGTAAAGAGGCAACTACGCTAAGAATTGCAGGTCAAGCAACATACATGCAAGCATCCAAAAGTGGCTCACATGCTGAATATCGCAAAGCCGCTAAATTACTGAGAGATGCTGTCAAAATGAACCCAAGAGACAAGCAATCAAATGCATTAAACAATCAAATTTTGAATGAGATGCAAGACAAAAGAATTTCAGTTACAGTATTCCCTAGATTATCCAACGAAGGAGTGCCGACACCAGCGGGGTTATTCGCAGTAACTGCAGGGTTGCTTCTAATATTGGCCGCTTTGCAATTTGCACAATCAGATGATGAATTCGAAGATGGTGAAGCCGTCATGAGAGTAACTTGGACAGATAGTGATGGAGTATTACACGATGAAATGATTACCATTGCCCTACACAGAGCAGAAGCTCCTCTGCATGTTGAAAATTTCATGCTACTAGCCGAAGAAGGAAAATATGACAGCGTAATTTTCCACCGTGTGATTGAAGGATTTATGATTCAAGGTGGCGACTTCGAATATAATACTGGCTCAGGCGGTTACACTGCTAAGTGGTACGGTTACTGTAATGGCAAGACCACAAACAATGATGGTGTAGAATATACCAGAGACACCTGTCAAATCAACCAATGGTCACTTCCAGGAGAGCATGAAAATGGTCTCAAGCACAAACCTGGCGCTCTTGCAGCAGCTCATGCAGGTCTGAACACTGATGGTTCTCAATTTTACATAGTTCCAACTGGCTCAGAGCCAACATGGTTGGATTGGGAAGAAGGTAAGGATTGTTCAAGTTCTTCGTGTCACACAGTCTATGGAACTGTCACTGATGGTCTACAACACATCGATGCAATCGCTGGAGTAGATACTGGACAAAACGATAAGCCAGTCAATGATGTTACTATCAAGTCAATTGAGATAACCGATGACGGAGTTAAGGATAGCACTCCTTGGTACCAATTCTGGTGATTTCAATATCGAAAGGCATGTTGATATGATTGGGCCATCCGCAACAAATCATGAGCGAGTCGGACCCATTCACATCCAAGAGAGAATTCGCATTAGGCGGACACTATCATTCCTTAGATTCATTAGATGAATCTGGAATAGATACTTCTTCACTTCCATATTCGATTAGAGTTCTTCTAGAAGGTGCATTAAGGAACTGTGATGGCTTCTTAATCACAGAGAAAGATGTTCGAAATATCGCAGGTTGGACTGCAAATGGGGATAGAGGAGAAATTCCGTTCCGACCTTCCAGGGTTATTCTTCAGGACTTTACAGGAGTTCCTGCAGTAGTTGATCTAGCAGCATTGAGAGATGCAATGGTTGAGATGGGTGGAAATCCTGAGAAAGTCAATCCTCAAGTTCCTGTCGATTTGGTAATTGACCACTCAGTACAAGTCGATGTTTCAGGTTCAAATGCTGAAGCTCTTGAATTGAACCTCGACATAGAATATCACAGAAATATGGAAAGATATACATTCCTAAAATGGGGTCAGCAATCATTGGAGAATTTTAGAGCAGTTCCACCTTCGAGAGGTATTGTTCACCAAGTAAATTTAGAGTGGATTGCTACTGTTGCTCGACAAGAAAATGGCGTATGGTTACCAGACTCCTTGGTAGGGACTGATTCTCACACTACCATGATTAACGGTTTAGGAGTTCTAGGCTGGGGTGTTGGCGGAATTGAAGCAGAAGCGGTAATGTTGGGACAACCGATTTACATGCTATCTCCTGATGTAGTTGGTTTCAGATTGATAGGTTCTCTAAATCCAGGAGTTACTGCAACCGATATGACATTACGAATTGTAGAATTACTTCGTGAACATGGAGTTGTAGGAAAGTTCGTAGAATTTTTCGGGCAAGGAATGGCAGCTTTGTCTCTTCCTGACCGAGCAACTATTGCAAACATGGCACCAGAATATGGGGCAACCTGTGGATTCTTCCCAGTTGATGAAAACACTCTTGCATACATGCGATTATCTGGTAGAGAGGAAGAGCATATTGCTGGAGTTGAAGCATATTGTAAGGCCCAAGGTCTGTGGTATGATTCATCTACACCAGAAAAGAGTTACACCGCTTTATTAGAATTGGATCTGTCCACAGTCGAACCTGCACTGGCAGGACCTAAGAGGCCTCAAGACAGAGTTGATTTATCTGCCATGTCGTCCCATTTCAGAGATTCATTGACACATGAACTAGGCCACCAAGGTCATGGGTTGAGCGATGATGATTTGTCCAAGTCTTCATTGGTTGGAAATGAATATGATTTGAATCATGGAGATGTAGTTATTGCAGCAATCACTTCTTGCACCAATACTTCCAATCCTGGAGTAATGCTTGCAGCGGGATTATTGGCAAGAAATGCAAGGAATCTAGGCTTAACTGTCAAGCCGTGGGTCAAGACTTCCCTCGCACCGGGTTCACGTGTTGTTACTGAATATTATGAGGCTAATGGATTAGACGAAGATCTTGCTGCGTTAGGATTCAACAATGTGGGATATGGATGTACTACTTGTATAGGAAATTCAGGTCCTTTGCCTGATGACATAGAAGCTGCTATCGATGAATCTGGTTTGATTGTAGGTTCAGTCATCTCAGGTAACAGAAATTTCGAAGGAAGAGTTCACCAAAAGGTGAAAGCATCTTACCTTGCAAGTCCACCTCTAGTTGTAGCATATGCAATTGCTGGAAGTCTGAATGTAGACCTAACTACTCAGCCGATTGGTACTGACAATAACGGTAATCCGGTTATGCTTAGCGATGTTTGGCCTAATGATGAGCAACTGGCTGAAGCAATGTCGAGAATCACACCTGAAATGTTCAGAGAGAGATATTCCACTGTTATGCAAGAGCCACGATGGGATTCAATTCCAAGTGAAGCCTCACCGTTGTATCCTTGGCAAGAGGATTCTACTTACATCCGACTTCCGAGTTTCTTCCAAGGATTATCCAAGCAAGCACAACCAATTCAATCAATATCACAAGCCAAGGTATTGCTCAAATTAGGAGATTCGATCACTACAGACCACATCTCTCCAGCAGGGGCATTCCCTGCTGACGGGCCAGCTGGAAAATGGCTAACTGAGAGAGGAGTTCAACAAGGCGATTTCAATTCATTTGGTAGCCGAAGAGGCAATCATGAAATCATGATGAGAGGAACATTTGCCAATGTACGAGTAAGAAATCAAATGGCTCCAGGTACCGAAGGTGGATACGCATTGAATCATTCCACAGGTGAGGTCACATCAGTATTCGAAGCCGCAATGGATAATGATGGCCCTATGGTCGTTCTTGCAGGCTCACAATACGGTACTGGAAGCAGTAGAGATTGGGCTGCAAAAGGAACCTATCTTCTAGGAGTTAAGGCGGTAATTGCAACCTCTTTCGAAAGAATTCATCGTTCAAATTTAGTTGGAATGGGAGTTCTGCCTCTAACTTTCAAAGAAGGAGAAGATGCAGATTCGTTGGGTCTAGATGGCACAGAATCTTTTGATATTCCTGTGACGGATGAGGTTAAGGCACTACAAGAATTGACAGTCACCGCTAACAAATTGGATGGAAGTAGTATTGATTTCACTGTGGATGTAAGGCTCGATACTCCTGTTGAAGTTGACTATTATCGCAATGGTGGAATACTTCACACAGTGCTGAGGAATCTTGCTCAATAGAACCGGTGATTTGATTTCCTTCAACTAATAGGGTGGTTACATGCAGGAGTTACGTGGTCATGTTCGTTATCGCTTCCGCAGCGATGATGACGATGTCGACGTTTTACTAGAAGGTGAAGCGGATTGGGTTCGGTCTATCGTTTCAGAGCTTGGTCTAACCAAAGTTGGTTGGATGATGCCTTTAGCAGTGAACAGCACAGATCTATCAAATTCTGGATTAGCAAGTAGTGACCCCATTCAGTCCTCAGGCAAGCCCAAAGATATGGGACCTGAACCAGACCCCTCTAGAATTCCAGTAATTAGAAGGCCAATTGGGGAATTAAACTTGGGGAAAAAGTTGGCAGAAGTAGGTCTTGAGACACCTCAACGCCCAAATTCTGATGAATTGAGAGAGCAATTGCAAGAAATAGAAACTCCACATCCAGCCCAAGGGCCAATGGTATCAGATCCAATGGCAGAATCTTGGTTGAAAGAACTACTAAGAATCGTGGTAAGAGTGCATGGAGTTACTGCAATTACTACCGAGACTATCGCACTTGCTGCGAGTGATTATTTGGGAGATAGAGAAGGGCTAGAATTGGAATTATTCCTAGAGTCTATGTTCCGTGCTGGAAAAATTGTCAAAGTTCACGGTGGAAATGCGATTGGATGGGGCCCCTCTCCTGCATGGTTAGCATCTGGTTTGTAACCGAAATCGCTTAGATTTCGCTCTCAGTTGTAAATGGCGTACTGCGGGCTATATTTTTATTTTTTAAAAACACACCTTCCCAAAGGAATTAAAGTGGTAGTTGGACTCCGCAGAAGCGAGTGATGATGATGCTTTGGAAGAGTATGAACCAAGATGGACGAGCAAGAGCAATTTCGCTAGTTCTGATAATGTTACTTTCAACAACCGCAGCGAACCTTGTATCGGCTTCGACTTCGAGGACCTATACTACCGACACCGACCCTGTCGATGTCGCATTAGGTGACTTCGATTGTGACGGTGATTTAGATATTGTAACTGCGAACGATAGAAGTACGAAAATTTCAGTTCTTTGGAATGAAAATGGACATTTCCAGAAGCGAACAGATATTTGGACTTCTGGAAATCCTAATCAGGATGCAGATTTCGAAGATCACTCAAACACTCAGCAGGTAGAAGTCGGTGAATTCACTGGCGATTCTGCAATAGATATCGTAATTTATGCACGTAACAGGCCACTTAGACAGGATGCTACAGGAGCTATTGTCGTAGACAAGCCAGGTAACGTAACAGTCATCGAAAACGATGGATGCAGCGTTGATACCTTCACAATCGGACAACAATTCGATGTTGTTTGGATGTGGGACTTAGCAGTCGCAGATTTGGATCAAGATGGTAACGATGATATCGTCACTCTAGAGTTACTAGCAGATCTAAAGAACCAGCGAGTTGTTACTTACAGAGGCCCAATCACATCATCTACACAAGCTCAAATCACCAGCCTCGGTGACTCAACTCAAAATGCGTATAGAGAATTAGAATTAGGGGATTGGGGAGAACCTAGTCAAACCGGATTATCAGGAAGTTGTGATGACAATGATTTGTGGATGGTTCGTTCCGAAGGGGTAGACTACATCTCTGGAGCAGCAACCAACCCTGGTAAATCAGATAACGTTACAGTTCTAGAATTCGACTGTCAAACCAATTCTTTCCCTGCAACTTTCACATGGACAACAACCGGTGGTCAAGTAGGAACTGGTAGCGAACTACACGTTCATGCCCTTGGTCCAGAATTCGGTGGATTCGATATTGGCGACATTGACGATGACGGAATTATCGACGTCGTTGCAATTAACGATGCAAACACAGAGAACGTATCTTATGCGACGATAACTCAATCCACTCATACATTCAGTCAAACGAAAACGGTTTATTTCGGACCGTACATCGCTTGGGAAGTTACTGTTGGTGAATTGAATGGCGATGGTGAACCTGATTTCGTTCACGCTGCTAAATTCAAGCAGTCAAATTCTACTTCATCTACTGGAGATACTACTTCCAATTATTACCTAAACCTTCCAACGAGTGTTCAGGTTACATTGTCTAACGGAAACGGTGGACACATGAATCCTCTGGAGTACTTCGGTGCTATGAGGCCGACTACTGTCGCAATAGGACAAGTCATTGGAGGACCAAACAGTGCTCCTGATTTGATTGTTGGACATGGTGCTTACGACCAATTCACTTACGATGACAACTTTGGATGGGATGGTTCCTATGACAGAATCGTTGTTATTGAAATGGATAACAAGGACTTGGCGGTTTCCAGTATTGACATCTCTCCTACCGATGCTTATGTCGGAGCATTAGGAGAAGGTACTCGTGAAGTTGAGGTTACTGTTACTAACACAGGCATGGATATCTTGAACGGACAAGCCACTCTAGATGTTGAGATCAAAGAAGTTGATGAAGCAGCCTCTAGCAACGTAACAGTATACGCTATGGATTGGGACAATCCAGAAGATAAGAGTGGATGTGGAACAGGTTGTTCTTGGACAACAGAAGCATACTACGGTGTCAGTCACTGGCACGAAGAAGTTGCAGCTAACAGTTCTGAAGGCCATACCTCTGGAAACAATGCTGCGGCACAATCTGCTAATGCAAACAACCCAACTGACTTCATGTGGTCTGGAGTAATGAAGACCAACTCAAGCGGTGACAAGTGGTCCGGATACGAACCAAACTGGGACGAAGGACTTGTTCTGAACGATGTTGACTTGACCGGCTCAGACCGCGCTTGGATGAGCATAGAAGTCTTCAGACATCTAGGTCTATCCGACCTTTACACCCAAGATCAGAATGGATTTGTTCTAGCTGAAGTTTGGGATGATGCAGCAATGATTGAAGTATTCTCTGAGGATACAGGATGGGTTACAATCTCCTGCCCAACATCTGCTTACTTCGCAAACCAATGTTCCTCTGGTACTTCCTACTGGGGAGGCTATGACAATGGCCGAATCGAGAGCGAGCAAAACACAGGTCTTGAGGCTGCTATCTACCGATATGGTGGCGCAATTCCAGGAACTCAATATGGATGGGGTAACTTCACTGAAGATGACCTAGGTGCATTCGAGTTATCCCGTTTCTCTGGTGAAACAGTAGATATTCGCTTCAGATTCAAATCTGGATGGGAAGGTTCACTAGGATCCAATGAAACTCTATGGTCTGGACGTGATGGTTTCGCAATCGATAACATCACAATCTGGAAGCAAAATACTGCTTTCACATCTAATGTCCAAACTCAGCAGTCAAACATTAACATGAACAATTTGGCTCCTAACGAGGATTTCACAACCGCAATTGCTGCGGATTTCGTGAATGGAACTACATACAGGATTTCTGCTGTGTTGAACTATGGCGATGATGAACAACCTGCAAACGATGAAATCGTTGGATACATTACTGCATTCAACATTTACGATCCTGCGATATTATCCATAGATTCGTTCAAACCAGGTGGACTATATGCTGAAGGTAACTTCCCGATTGAAGTGAAGGTCGAACACTTAGGTAACACAAATGTTACCTTTGATGTACAAGCCAAGGTATACAGCGCTCTACCAACAGATGTTTACTGTGGTTCTCCGCTTGTAGTTTGTGAAGAAAGCTTCGAAGGAGGCTCTGCAGGATTCAGATATACTGATGACAGCAATGCAAACGGTGGAATTCTTGATGATTCATCCTGTACAGAGCAGATTTTCGGCTCTCATGCATATTGGTTCGGTCATCCATGTGACACAGCAAACAGTTTCGGAGATGTTTGGGAGAATGAAACCTTGACAATTCCTGGAATTGATTTGACCAATATGTCTGGAGACTATGTTGCTCTTAACTTCGAATACTTCGCTGAAACTTGGTTCGAAATCCAGCAATCTGGAGCAACAAGCTCAGTCAATGATTACGCAGCAATCACTGCTGATTGGAACAAGGGCGGTACCGATTACGAAGGTCTAATTTACGGACAATGGATCGACTACAACGAAGATGGATTCTGTATTGTTGACGAAGACGGAAATGGATTTATTGACCCAGTCAATGAAACCACTCTTGACAATACTGAAATCGAATACATTGGTGACCCAACTAACGTTAACGGTGGTTCAGGCTCTTACAACGTATTCTTCAACACTGATGGACTAGTTCAGAGCAGAAGTATTGACTTGACGCATCTGTATGTTGTCAACACAACTTCTCCTGATTCCAACTTGTGGACTGATGAATGTATCAGCCTAGCAGGTTCTGTTGTAGACATCAACTTTGAATTCCGTTCTAATGATGACGGACACAATGGCCAGAATGATGGAGTACGTGGAGTTGCTTTCGACAATATTTCTCTTGAGGAATTCACATTCAGCCAAGATGCAGTTTACACAACATCAGTCACTGACTTAGATGCTGAAGAGAACCGCACAGTTGCAATTTCAAACCATGATTTCGTATCTGGTGTTTACAAGATTGAAGTTGAATCAATCTTCGATAACTCTACCGCAGGTACTCCATGGTTCGGATATGATGAGATTTCATTAGCAAACAACCTAGGAAGAGTGATCTTTTCGGTTGAAAGTGTAGATATTACTCTTGGAAAGCCTGACCAAATTTCCTGTCTATCTGACGTGGTTATGGATTGTGTTCTTCCAATCGATAGTGCAAAGATGCACGATTGGTCTCTATCTGCTACGAATGGTGTTCTACAAGGAGATTACACATTCCACATGACAGTTGTCGATGAAGCCGATGGAAGCCAAGTGCACACTACCACTGCTGGCCCAAGTCAGACATTGGGAGCACATGAGAGAACAACAGTATCCTACACTCCATGGAATGGTTGGGTGGATGGACATTCCTACAACATTAGTTTCCATGCGACTTTGCCTGACGGAAGTACATCTGGAAATGTCAGATATTTCCATGCAACTTTCGCAGACCATATCGATGTAGCAATTCTATCCGGTGACTCTACAAGAGTTTCCGCAATCAAGGAAGACATGGTCATCTTAGGAATGACTTACACTCAGTATGATATCAAGGACTGGAATGATTACCTAGACCTTGGATGGATGACTCACTACGACAAGATCATCATGCCTTGGCAAGAAGTAAACACTGCAAAGCCAAGCGATGAAGGTGGCAAAGGCTACTATGAATTGATTGGTGGTTCTTCTAACCAAAATGTCCTGAAGAGTTTCATGTCATCTGGTGGTACCGTACAGATTCACCTTTCAGGTGCTACTGATTACTACGAGTACTCTTCATCAACTGGTGAAAGCTTGTTACCATTCGATATGGATATCCAGCCAAGAAATACGCCAGAGACTCGTGTAACTTACAGTAACATGGACGTTGCAGACCCATACCATCCAATCATGGATGGCGTCGATCTTGCAGCATTCCAAGGATTTGACCAATTTGGTACTGTTACTGAGGCAATTATCAACACAAAGAGTGCTTCTGCAACATCTGTTCCTCGTGCATGTAACGGATACTCTGAAGAAGGCGGTTCTTTCCAACGATTACTACAATCTGAAGCAGATGTCCAAGACACAGTATTGGGTGTCTGCAGCTATGTTGACGGTGGATTGATTGTTACTACAATCGATGTTGCGAGCGTATCTGATAGAGCAGATAGTGCAACATTCCCTCTACTTGGAAACATGCTATCCTACCAAGTTTCACCTTACCCTAACGGATTCGGTACACTTGGAAACGGATTGGATTTGACCATCAATGGTGAAGTTCCATCATTCGACCCTTCAACCGGAGGATACGCATATCACTACATGAAGAGTAATTCAGAAGTGACCTTTGCTCATACAACTTCGACTACTGAAACTCTGTCTACCGATTGGGTAATCAGCGGTCCTACTGACTGGGCAGGCTCCTCAATGGCAAGTGGTACAGACCACACAGATGTTGCAAGTCCAACAGTCAACTTCTGTAAGGTAGACCTCTCGTCTGCAACTGGATGTCTCCAGGGTGCAACATGGGAGATTACTCTGTACTTGCACGATGCTGCAGGACACTCTCGAACAATCTCTGTAACGGTCATGACCGATGATACAAGGGCTGACGAATACCGCCCGATTTCAGACGCAATGGTTGACATGCGTGAGGAATATGAAGACCAGATTGAAGACCGTGGTGTCAAGACAGTATCTGGAATTGATTGGCCTCTCCAGAGAATCCTATTGGATGATTCAGGTTCTTTGACAGTTCACTTTGATGCTAGTAACTCATCAGATGCTGATGCACTAACTGGAAATGGAATTGAGTCCTATGAATGGACAGTATTGTTCGACAAGCCGTACAATGAGGATAACTACAAACTCGAAGGACACAACTTCGTAACTCCATCTTCAAGCGATGGTGCATGGGCTTACACCTTCAGTAACGTGACAGTAGATCCTAGCGGCCAGACAGAATCGCTAATTCGTATCGAATTAGTTGTTTATGACCAAGCAGGTAAGAGTTCTGACAAGTACAAGATGTACTTCTCAGTAGTTCCTGAAGGTTTTGGTGATGCTGAACCTACTATCCAAATCGACCTTTCCTTGAATGGAACTAAGGTAGACAGTGACACAATCACACTAGCTGGAAATGTTGTAGACGGTGCAGAGCAAGGCGATGTATACGTTGAAGCAGCATTGGTAGATACCACATTCGATGAGACTGCAGTGGCTAAGTACACACTTCAACTAGAAGGAAAGTGGGCTAAGTCCGACGCTCTTGGCGACGGTGATGGTTTCGAGTTAACTCTGAACATCGAGGACCTATTCGACAATGAAACAAAGTCCAAGAGAGTCTTCTTGAAGGTCTATGAAGGAGATGACAAGCGTTGGCCAATCATCTACTGGATTGAGATTACTCTACCAGCATGTCAAGGATTGACTGTGCCGGTTGAAGTTCTAGATGCTGAGCCTGATGCTTACTGGATTTGGAACGGCGACGCAAGTGCGTGTGAGTGGTCTGGTGAATATACCGATTCAGATAATGATGGTATACCAGATAAGGCCCCAGTCAGTGATGAAGCCGAAAGCGAGGAAGACAGTTCTATGCTAATCATAGGCGGAGGAATTGGACTACTTGTGGTTGTACTTCTGTCATTATTCTTCGTTCTTCGTGGCGGAAATGACGACGATATGGTCGACACTGGTATGGCTGGAGATTTCGGTGCAACCGCAGCAGGATATGCTGGTGTTGCTCAGATGGACCCAATGGAGCAATACGTCCAGCAACTGATTGCCCAGGGTTACCCTGAGGAAACTGCCAGAGCATATGCCCAGCAATATGCCGGGCATTTCCAACAGCAACAGTAGCGATCGTTTTGGGCTCTGCCCCTTAGGGGGCAGGGTCCTGAAACCGATTGACCTATGAGGTATGCTCACTCGCCCTCGTCCATGGACAAAGGTGAAACATATACCGTCGCCGATTTGAGTTTGGCCGATGAAGGTGCACTTCGTGTAGACTGGGCTCGTTCTAGGATGCCAGTACTTGCCGCATTACGTTCACAAGCAGAGAAAGACAAACCTCTCGCTGGAATGAGGGTTGCTGGTTGCCTTCACGTAACCAAAGAAACCGCAGTTCTAATCGAGACAATCACTGCAGCTGGTGCTGAAATTTCTTGGTCAGGATGTAATCCACTTTCCACTCAAGATGATGTAGCGGCATGGCTTGCTCGTGAAGGATATTCAGTTCATGCTTGGCACGGACAATCCGTAGAGGATTTCTATTGGTGCATTGACAAGACTCTCGAGTTCAAACCTACTCTTACCTTGGACGATGGAGCCGACCTAATCGTCAGAGTTCATGGTGAAAAATCAGAATACGCTGATACAGTCATCGGAGGTACTGAAGAGACCACAACCGGAGTTCATCGTATTCGAGCAATGGCTGCGGCTGGTGACTTGAAATATCCAGTTATTGCGGTCAATGATGCGATTACCAAATGGGACTTTGACAATGTATACGGAACAGGGCAATCTACAATTGATGGAATTATTCGTTCCACAAGTGTATTGATTGCAGGCAAAACATTCGTTGTTGCAGGATACGGTCATTGTGGTCGTGGATTAGCCATGCGTGCTCGAGGCATGGGCGCGAATGTGGTAATCACCGAGATAGACCCACTACCAGGTCTCAGAGCAGTGATGGATGGATTTAGAGTAATGAAAATGGATGAAGCAGCTCCAATTGGAGACATATTCTGTACCGCTACTGGAATGAAGGACGTAATTGTTGGGAGACATATGGATGTCATGAAAGACGGCGCATTGATTTCAAACACTGGCCACTATGATTGTGAGATTAATATCGACGATTTGATGGCTAGGTCTGTTTCGAAAAGAACAATTCGTGCTGAAAATGATGAGTACACTATGCAAGATGGCCGCCGTATCCATTTGCTTGCCGATGGCAGACTGGTCAATCTTGCAGCCGCTGAAGGTCACCCTTCTGAAGTGATGGACATGAGTTTCGCTAACCAATTTTTGTCACTTTGCCGAATTGCTGCTGAGAGCGAGCAAATGGGTCCTGAAGTTTACGATATCACTCTAGAGCAAGATATGGACCTTGCATCTACCAAACTCAGTACCCTAGGCTTCTCTATTGATGAATTAACAGAAGAACAAATTTCGTATTCAACGGATTATACCGCTGGAACATGATCATTCTTCTTCATAGGAAGAAAGTTCTGATTCTTCTTCATCTTCTTCGATGTATCCAATTTCATCTAGATGTGAATCGAAATCTGGCATTTTCATTTTCCAGTTCTTTGGAAGCCTCTTGTTAGACTGTATGATTTTCTCAAGTCTCTGCTGAAAAGCAGGAGGGTGTCTCGAAAATAAGAACATGTAGAGTTTAGATGAACGAATGTCATCTGGAATAACAACACAGCCGCAACTCGCTTCGAACTGAATTGCACGAAGTAAATTGAATCCTGGCTTATTCACTCTTTGGTACAATTTACGAGTAAAGGACATTCCAATAATTACCGTAACTAGAATTAGTAAACTGGTTAGACAAAAAGCGCCCCAACCTTCACCAAATAATGCTCTTGATGCAAATACTTCCATCATCAGGAAAGGAATTGTAGTCATCATGAACAACATGTTTTCAGAGACTGGTGCCTTGTTTGACCTCATCTTGATAGAAGTCCATCCACCATGATTCCTTTGCCATGGTTTGAAATGAACAGATTGGTCTTGTTGAGCAGACATTTCTAGAGTTCTGTGAAGATGAGTAATTCTTGCTAATTGAGAATTAGCGATATCTAGGTCTTCTTCGAAAAGAGAACCTAGTCTATCTCTAGCTTCAGGATACATCCCCATATCGGATAAGATAGTGGTTTGTTCGACAATTGGTACAGATTCCAGAGGAGCAGCCTCTCTACATCTTTGCCACCAATCCAATGCATCTTCGTAAAGGCCCAAATGGTCGACCATGATTCTGCCGCCCTTGACCCAAGCATCGACTCTAGAAGGGTCGATTTCTACAACTTTAGTACAGGCAACCAATGCCCTTGATGCCTGTTGAATATCAGGATATTTCCCATCTGGTGCTAGAAGTGTTGCCATCATCCACCAAGCATTAGAATCCTTAGGGTCAGCTTTCACAGCCAGTTCGACATGATTTAGTGCGCCCTCTAAGTCTTCATTCTCTTCAGCTTCAATTGCATCCAAGTAATGACTTTCAGCACTCAACGATCATCCCTCCGCTTACCACGGCCATATTTGGCTGAATGCAGGGGAGGTGGATCTTTCAGTTTTCTATGGTGGCCACGATTTCTAGGACCTCCTACTCTTTTAGAACGGCCGCAACTGAAACAATCATTTCGCTTCGCAAAGTTGGATTTACCACATTGTGGACAATCCCAATCGCCTGGTCTAGGCTGAGGAGCATCTCTTCTTTCTCCAGCCCTTCTATCATTACCCTTCCAGTTATCTGAACGATTATTTCCGCCTCTGCCCTTTGGAGCACCACAGCGGTTACATTCAGTTCTAAACGAGAAATTTGAGTTTTGACATTGGGAGCACTCCCAGTCATTGTTGGAGTGAGTTCCACGATTATTGTCTCTGCGATCTCGGCCACCTCTTCGGTCATCACGACCTCTTCTGTCGCCGCCTCTTCGGTCATCACGACCTCTTCTGTCGCCGCCTCTTCTATCATCACGACCTCTTCTGTCGCCACCTCTTCCTTTAGGCTCTCCACAGCGATTACATTCGGTCCTGAATGCGAAGTTTGAGTTATTACATTTCGAGCATTCCCAATCACGATTGTTGGAATTGTCTCGGCCACCTCTTCTATCATCACGACCTCTTCGGTCATCACGACCTCTTCTGTCGCCACCTCTTCGGTCATCACGACTTCTGCGGTCATCATTTGAGCGCTGATTATCTCGAGGCTTTCGAGTTCTAATTGTGATTTCAAGTCCTAACATTTGTTGCGGATTTGCTTTTCGATCTAAGTGAGCAACATGGACTAATGAATTGTTCAAGTTGCCAATGACTCCATCCACTTTACCGATGTAAGTTTCACCAGAATCTACCATTACAGAACCAAGTGCAGGGCATGCACCCGTGTAACTGACCAGAAGCCCACCTTCGTGGCTGACCTCCTCGACTCTACCTTTGAACACAACATTCCCTCGGCGTGTTACTTTTCATACTGACGGTTAATCTCTGCGAAGCAAAAGCGCAGCGCCAAGCATAGAAACTATGGTAGCAAACATTCCTAAAGATGGTAAACCTCCTTCTTCTGATTCACTATCGATAGTATCTGGTGATGTATTATCGCTAGCATATGGATCTGGAACACTCACCTCAACTGTTGAAATCGCACCTACTGAATCTGTAGCTGTTAGAATTACATCATACTGGGTTAATCCATCTGCAACACACTTAGCAATAGATATGCTAACATCCCAATTTATTCCAGTACGAATGAAACTTGTTGTAGTCTCTCCACACATTGATGCAGACAGAGTTACCTCTCCTCCATCAGGATCTATTGCAGTACCTGATAGACTGAACGAGTACTGGTCTGATGACCAAGTTGCTTGGGAACCATCGAGATTACTATCGACACTTAGAACAGGTGGAGTGTTTGTCTTTTCTAAGGAAAGGTCAACCATTACATCCCAATCTAACATTCCAGGCGATGTAGCAGTTATGTGAATCATAAATTCTCCAGGAGATAATCCTGATAGGCTGACCGCATCGCTTGAAGATGCAGAACCAAGGTTGATGTTGGTCGCCGGACCATCATTTCCATTCTGCGATGCTGCAATGCTAACAGCAAGATTCTGAACTAGTAATGATGGATTAGAATCAATACTTACCAGGTCACTGTATTCTCCTGCAATAGCAGAGAAACTTGCTGGCTGGCCAAATCTCCAAGTCATTGTGGAATTGCTGATGGCTTGGTAAGGGTCTAACAAACCACATGTTGCAGTACCAGAATCCGAAGAGCCCGAGGTTACCAATAACTCGCCATCAGAATTCATCCTACTAGACCAACCATTTTCAGTGAAGGAACAATTTAGTCCCCAAGCATCATCATCAGATGCCCAATCATTCATCGCTTCTGCAGTTATTGCAACAACTTCACTACCGTCCTTGATGATAGGGATAATTGTATCGTCAGCAGGTTGATTGCCAGTCCAAACCGGCCAATCATTGCTTTCTGGAGGAGTGGTTGTCATGTCGAAGAAAATGTTGCGAATCATAGGATAATCTGCTTTATCGTATTGAATGTCTACACTTACTCGAACACTACCATCTGGTAGGAATATCTCATCAATAGAACCAACATCTAAGTTTTCAACTCCGTCGTCTAGTATTGTCCAGTTTGCCATTCTGAGACCATCTACATAGGGGAATGTAAACATCATGGTGGCACTAGTTACGTTAGTAACATTCATTGCCACGGTAAAATTACTCTGACCTGAGTTAGGTAACTGATTGAATCTAGTGTTATGTGTTTGATCATCCTTGACGAACATCGAAATTTCTAGATTATTGGTAGCAGATACCGGTATTTCTCTACAATTCTCGCTCTGTAAGCCGAGAGGGTCAGCACCTTGGCAATCGCGTTCTTCCGGATGACCTTCTGGAATAAGATTCACTTCTTCTAGGCCGATTCCTTCCTCTACAAAAGTGGCATTATTCCAACTTACACCTTCTCTGTGTGCAATTCCATCTAAATTTTCTTTAATTCCGATTCTGGTGTACATATCTGCGATACATTTTGCTCCGATTTCCCTAACTGCTTCTCTTTCATCAGTTGAAATCCAAGAATTATTTCCACCAGGGAATCCCTCAAACAATCCGTCTAAATTCTCACGAACAGTTGAGGCACGACTTTCATTGACCCACGAATTTGCATAAAGGTCAGCTGTAGCCCAGTCATCTAAAATCTGAAACATAAAGACTGCGTTATCGTATTCGAATAAATCTTCAAATGTTAATCCTGTACAATCAACATCATCTTCCATCTGCCGTCCAGATTCTTCAGCTACAGTAATGCTTGTCATTGACATTGTTGCCATTAAAATGGCAAGTGAGAGTGCACATAACCTTCTCTTCATACCTGCCCGTAGGGCAGGCTATTCTTAGTGTGTTCCTATGTTTGTCACGGTTGAATGCGTTCTATTCTACGAATGAACAATAATGATGGAATAATACTCCACAATATCGCTGCTATGCTAGAATAAAGCGGAGAAATTCTACTATTATCTTCGATTGGCATTTCTAATAGGTGATGATATACTCCATTTGGTGAGAATAAATCGACTATTGCTTCTATTCGAATATATTCAGATGAATTTAGATTTTCAACACCAACGCCCGATAATCCTGCAATCACTGTGGTCATAACTAGCCACAGAAGAGTAAAAATCATCCAAGCCCCAAGACCAATGGCTATTGATGAGCCCATATCTCTGGCCCATGAGGAAGCGAGCAATTGAATGGATGTCCACCACAACAACAGTAGTGCATTAGCTAATGTGTGGATAAACAACTCTTCAGCAGAGGGAAAATCATCCATCCTAATCCAAATGACTCCAAGACTAATCAAATTTAGAATGAAAACAGGAATGAAAATTGCACCCCAATGGCCTAAGAGAAGTGACCTAGCAAAAATAGAACGAGAAACCGGTTGAGATAATTTGATTTCTAGAACTCCCGACAACCGATCTCTACTGATACCATCAAATGATATCAGGACAGCACCCATGGTCGCTGAGAATATAATGAAAGCAGTAGATGCGAACATCACATCGTAGGCAGAATCGATTACTATGTTCGAGGGCAGGTTTGCTTTGGGGTCAGACAAACCCCAACTTGAGAATAGAATGAACATGGCAAGAAGTGGCCAAATTACGAGCATCCTTCCTGCAGTCATCCGCTCTTTCATGATATGAACGCCCAGAGAAAATGCATTCATTCCTCTTCACCTCCAATCGTCTTGAAAGGCATCATATGGTCTGATGATAAGTCTAAACTAACGTCGCTAGGGTCTATTCCTGTAACCGAACAAATCATCTCAACAAGTCCTGAATCATTATCTAAATCCAATGTTCTTCGAACTTCTGAAAGTGAACCTTCAATCAATAATTGCCCCTGATGGAGAAGTGCGATTTCATCGACTAACGATTCCATATCTGTAACTTGATGCGATGAGATAACAATTGCAACGCCTTTGGATGCCAAATCTTTCAACAGATTGCAAAATGCACGTTGAGCCAATGGGTCAAGACCATTCAAAGGTTCATCCATGACCAAAACCTTGGGGTCACCCATAAGCGCACATGCTAGAGATAATCTCTGCCTCATTCCTTGTGACAAGTTATCCAATAAATGGTCAGATTTTGCTGATAAACCAACGATTTGAATTAACTTGTCAATGTCAATAATTCGATTGCGCATTAATGCTATTGATTTCAAAGCATTTCTGACACTTACTCGTCCTTCCCATCTAACCTGTTCAGGCATGTAGCCAATGTTTTTCCTACGTTTGGAACAGTCTTTGTCAAAACCTTCGCAGTCATATAGGCCACAAATTGTTCTCATCAGGGTAGTCTTGCCTGCACCGTTTGGACCTATTAGACCAAGAATAACTCCACTTTTGATTTCCAAATTGATAGAGTGTATTCCTGCACCATCTCTGGTAGCCCAAGGTTTCCAAGTGGAATAGTCTCGAACTTTGTGCCGCCACGACACATCGGTTAGAGTCAGGCAGGTCTCCATCATGCCCGAGTCATGATTCCCCCATTACAATCTGCCGCTTTGACATGTATTGATGGGTTGGACTTATGCTTGTAAAGTGATACGACATGCTGTGTTGGGGGGAATTATAGCAACCGTTGTCCTTCTGGCAGCATTGTTTGGTATGCTAAAGTGGAGAGCGGAGGAGTTTGACAGAACTTCTCTAATTTCTCTCTCAATCGGTATAATGATGCTATGGATTATTCCATGGGGGATGTTCATCATAATTCCGTTAGCACTTGCGATTTCATTTGTTAGCCCTGCAGGAAGGGAAGAATGGTCCAGATTCAAAAATAGACGAATAGCGATAAGTTTGGTATTGCTAATTATTTTGAATTCATTTGCACTTTATCCGGTTTCTACGCCTGAAGCACCTCCTGAGTGGGGCGAACCAATTGCAACCGAAAACCCCCATGCAGCAGCGTGGCCAGCTAGTGAGCAATTCACTTGGCTACACGATGGTGCAGTGATTGGCATTGTAAATATCAGAACTCCACATACTTTCAGTTCATGGGGACAAGACTCCTCTAGTATTTCTTTAGGAGTTATGATGGGAGTCCACGATCAAAGAATGCGCCAATCAATCGAATCTATGAATTCGTTTATTCCTGGAGTTTCTATCGATCCAGATACATTTACTTTGTACGAGGTCGAGACCGAAGGTGAACACCTCTATGGGGATGAAGAGTTATTCATCGCAAGGTTTGATGTTAAGAGAGATGGTTTCGATGCAACTCTTGCAAATGTTTTGGTTGTAGGCTTTCCAAATGCTGGTGGAGAGTTAACTATTCTTTCAATCACAAGGCCAATCACATCTTCACAAAATGATGTATTCGAAGAAAAAATCGTGATACAGTACGCTGATTATAAATTGGCATGAGCATAAATATTAATTTTTAGGGCAACCTAAACCTTATGTATGTCCGACTTTTCGGGCACCCTAAATCGGTGACGATACGATGACAAATACGAAGACAATTTTGATGATTTTTCTAATGTGCACAGCATCTTTAGCAGGCTGTTTAGGTAGTGACGAAAACGAAGAAGAAATTACAAGCAAGTGTTCTGGTGATGAACTGGTGATTGCGTTTGAGGTAAAAGAAGACATGAATGCTGATGATATTCAGAACCCTCAGCAAATTGCAGATTATCTATGTGAAAAATTAGGCATGGATGTCAGCATCTACAATGTGGGGAGTTCAGGATTAGCAATGGAAGCACTCAGATTTGGCAATGCGGACATTGCAATGAATATCGATGGTGGTCCAGCATGGGTCGGATGGAATGCATACGGTTTGGATGTTATGGCTGCTGATACAAAGAGCGATGGCCGTGCATACTATGATGCACATGCATGGGTAAAAGCAGGTTCAGAAATTGCAGAGGCACACCTAGATGGTGATGACTCGACAGATCCTTTCTCATTACTAGCAGGCAAAACCTCTTGTCACACAGGATGGTTGAAGTCAGCTGGAATGTTGATGCCTATGGGTTACATGATTGGTAATGGATATGTTACCGTTCAAGGTGATATGTCTGATACTGAAACCCTGAGGACTACAATCAACCATTATTTCGATGGAAGTACTGGTGCAGGAAATGCTGCATCAATTCCTGAGAGTGGAGCTCTATACTCAGGATACGATGGCGCTCTAGAGTGCTTAAGTTCTGGCTATGGAGATGTGGCATTTGCTAAGGATTCAACTCCAGCAGGTTACTGCGCTAATGAAGATGCAACAGAGAATCAAGAATGGTGTCTTGACATGTCTGAATATGTAGCACTTCCAAAGTTTGGTTCATCACCAAGCCATTCGATTATGTTTAATGACGATGTTTTGGATGACGATAAGGAGACTCTAATCAAGGATGCATTAGTTGCAATGAATGATAATGAAGAAGGTCTATCCATATTGAATAATGTGCTTGGTACTGAAGCAATCATTGCTACAGATACTGAAACTCATTTGGGCACTTATGGTGCAGCATTGATGAACATCCCTGGGATTTCCAGTAAGTACGGAAATGCCTTCGCTGACGGTACACAAACAGGTGCGATAAAGTCCACAATTAACATTGCATATTATTTGGCAGATGATTCGGAATCTAACGCACAGGCACAAGGAATGGCTGATAGACTTGAGGCAGATTTAGGGGTAACTGTGAATCTTTATGATGTTTCATCTGAGGGTATGATTATCCAAGCGCTTCGATTTGGAAATGTGGATATAGGTTTCCTTGAGGGCGGTCCTGCATGGATTGGATGGAAGGAATATGGGCTATCTGTAATGGCCGTTGAAACTACAACTTCTGATGGTGCTACACATTACAATGCCTCAGCATGGGCTCTGAACGGGTCGGATATTGCTAACGCGCATCTTGACGGCGATGATTCAACAGATCCTTTCGCTCTTTTAGATGGAAAGACCTCCTGTCACACAGGATGGTTGAAGTCTGCGGGCATGTTGATGCCTATGGGTTATCTAATCAAGAACGGTTATGTTACTCCAGTTGGCGATACAAGTGACATCAATTCCTTGAGAAACACCATTGACACCCATTTTGATGGCTCTACAAGCAATGGTAATGCTGCCTCAATTCCTGATTCTGGAGCACTTTACTCCGGTTACAGTGGAGCGATAGAGTGTCTAAGTTCTGGATACGGAGATGTAGCCTTTGCTAAAGGAGATGATTTCAGTACTCCACACAAGTATTGTGACAATGATGATGAATCAGAGAATGAAGAATGGTGTCTTGAAATGGATGAATACGTTCAATTGCCATCTTTCGGACAATCTCCTAGCCATCCATTAATGTACAACCCAGATATGTTGGATGTATACACTCGAAATGCAATTCTAAATGCAATGCTAAGTTGGGGTGACGAAATGTGGGTTGAGGATTATCCAATGGGCAATCAAACATATACTGGATGTTACAATGTCGTAACTCATCAAGTTGCAGATATTCCATCCAATCAGTGTGGTAGTGAGATAATCTCGGAAGTAACTTCGAAAGGATACAGATTAGTTGCTGGAAACAGCCAGAATCACTTAGGTAGTTATTCTGATCTATTAGGGTCGATCCCAGGTCTGTCTGAGTACTACCATTCTTCTGACAAATATGGAATCTCTGATGCAGAGTCAGGTCAGCAGCAGGATTAAAATGCCGGCTCTACATAAGATAATTCTAAGGAATCACTGCTGAAGATATTGGTTCAATGTGAGATTGTCCTCCTCACATAACTCAAAATCTAGGGGTGGCTGGCTAAAACGCCAACCACTAGCCAGCTACCCCACTTAGTTTATCACAATTTAATTGTAAGGTTTTGAATACGCGATAATAGTGGCTAAGTTTGGGGGAATTAATTTGTCGAGCAGCGAAGAAGTCCTCCACAAAACAGAGGATTCGGATAGTACATCTGAATCAGGTGCCCTAGAATTGCGAAATCTATCCGTTGGGTATGCTGATGCATTGATTTCGGAGATCAATGTTAGTATAGTTCAAGGTGAAACTATAGCAATTCTAGGGTCCTCTGGCATTGGAAAAACCACTTTGCTGAGGACGATTGCAGGCTTGATTCGCCCTCTTGAGGGAGAAGTGATTCACGATTTCCCTAAGAGGAGTGGAATCGGATATATTCCTCAAAGACTAGGACTGATCAGGCACTCAAGCGTTAGAAGCAACGTAGCTATTGGTGCTCGGACTAGAAAACCGAAATGGTATCCTGCATTATTCCCGCTTGGAAGTGAATTGAACTCAGATATAGATTCAGCATTAGCAGAATTGAGTATTGGAGAATATGCCAAAACTCCTGTAAGAATTCTATCAGGTGGACAACAGAGACGAGTTGCAATTGCAAGAGCATTGGTCCAGAAACCAAAACTGATACTTGCTGATGAATTTTTGGGTGAGTTAGATAAAGAGAATGTAGATTCTATAATTCAGGCAACTAAGAAACTGATTTCTGAAACAGGTTCCACACTCATCATGGTTGAACATCATGAATCTCGAGCATACCAAATTGCAGACAGAATCTTGCGAATTAAGGATGGTAAGATTGTCGAAGAGGTGAGCCAATGAATAACAAATTCATTATTGCCTCGGTAATCTTGCTTTCCCTGACCTGGGTTTTCTTAGATGATTTAGTTGATGATTGGGGTCAAATCGAAAGTGCGCCTGATAGACTTGAGACATTTTTCTACGAAGATTTGTGGCCGCCTGATTGGTCGGTTCTTGAAGCAGAGGAATGGGTTGATGGAACTCTTCACAAACCAAACGGTGAACTTTGTACAGAGAGTTACGAAATATTCTGTTCGAAGGCTTGGACTGGAATGGAAATTACGATTAAAATGGCTTTTATTTCAACCTTAATTGGTTTCATTATTTCAGTGCCGCTTGCTTCTCTATCTGCTAATAATCTGGTTCCTCTACCAATCGCTATACCTGCAAGGATAGTTCTCGCAGGGTTGAGAAGTCTGCCTAGTATCATCTGGGCCCTTCTATTCGCAATCGCCCTAGGTTTTGGTCCATTGCCAGGTATTCTAGCTATGACTCTCTACACTATTGGCTATCTAGGAAAATTGCAGTATGAAGCAATGGAAGGCATTGCAAATGCTCCTCTTGAATCGGCTATGGCGATGGGCCTTACTCATTCTGAGCGACTAGTCCATGTTGTTATCCCTGAGTCCAGCAACGATCTTCTCAGCCAACTAATGTTCATGTTCGAATATAATGTAAGACATGGAACAGTTCTAGGATTAGTAGGTGCAGGCGGAATTGGAATGTATATTGATAATTACATCAATCCACCATTTGCTTATGACAAAGCCTTCGCGTTGTTAATTGTTGTATTCGTAGTTGTAGTAATCATCGATCTATTGTCGATGTTCGCACGCTCTTTTGTTACTGAACAAGGTGATGTAAAGCGACCAAAATGGTGGACTGTATTGCTACCTGCTGGATTTGCAGCTGACTATTATAACAAATCCAAAGACTCGGACTCTGAAGAATCGGAGTAGTTATTTTCTCATATTCGATATAATCTTGTAAACAATATCACGAATTGGAAGTGGAATGATCCAAGCAAATGGGTACAACAATTTCCAATTCCATTTCATGTACAATAAGCATCTTATTGCTGCTGATGAATGTAGATACTTCTTTTTGTTTCGAATTAGAATTAGTGAATCAGCATTGATATTATACTCTGAAATGACCGTTTTACCAAAATCAGAGTCTTGTTCTAAAATCTCTAATTCAGCAGTTTGTCGCTTGGAAATAAATTTACCAGTTCTGGTGCATAGACCGCATAGGCCGTCTATCAGCAGTACATCTTTTTCCATATCACTCAGCGGCGATGTGAACATTCCCATCTTCGTAATAGATTTGAATACGGTTAGGGATTTTCTTAGTAAGTGATGCTACTCCTTCGTAGATTTCACTCTCTTTACATTTGAATGACTTAGCAGCAGATTTGGTTGACCATGCAACCTTTTCAAAATCGGATTGCCTAATCCATTCAAACAGGCGCAACTCAAATTCAGAAAGGTCTGCCATAACAACGCCACACGGTCTAAGCAAATCAATACTACTACTCTCAAGAAAGTGCTACCATTCTTCTACAGCACTCTTCAGCATCGATATATCCGTCTAAAAGAGTGTTTAGTGCTTTGACGAATGGAACTTCAATCGCCATGTCGATAGCCCTATCTCTAAACATTCTAGCGGCACGTACTCCTTCGGCAACCATAACCATCTCTTCCAATGCCTGCTCTAAGGATAAGCCACTACCCAATTTCTCTCCCATCCTTCTATTTCTACCGTGAGGAGATGTTGCTGTAACATACAGGTCGCCTAGACCCGCTGGCCCAAATGCAACTTCTGCACGAGCGCCTAATTGAGGTAGAAGGAGACATCCTTCTCTGAATCCAGCATTGAAAATAGCAGCCTTCAGGTTGTCACCACCCAAAGTGCCGGTCAATTTCAGACCATCAACTAGGCCACAAGCAAGTGCTACAACATTCTTGAAAGCACCCCATAACTCTGCACCTGCAGGATCTGATGCAGCATGAAGAATGAAAGTAGGAGTCGTCAATGTCGAGGCTAAATTCTCTGCAACAGATACATCTTCACTCGCGACTAATGCAGTTGTCATTACTCCTCCCGCTGCTTCTGGAGCGATTGTTGGTCCAGTCAAAACTGCAAGCGGGTTATGCATATCATTCTGATTTAGCATTTCATGAATAGCCTGACTAATCAGCCTCTTTCCAGGAGCTAAACCTTTTGCCAAATCCAGTAGAACATGGCCCGGCCTAAGGTGTGGGATAATATCCTCAACGACATTCAAGATTACAGATGATGGAACTGCAAGGACAATAATTTCACTTCCCTCAAGTGCTTCTTCAACATGCATAGTTGCTTCTAATCCTTCAAGCGAGTGGTCTGGAAGATACTTGTGATTCATTCCTTCCATCGTTATTGATTCGTAAACTTCCTGCTCAATTGTCCATCCTTTCACTTTGTGACCTTCAAGAAGCCATAAACGGGCAATAGCGCTTCCCCAATTCCCCAATCCAAGAACTGCAATATGAGCCATAAACTCCTGTGGCCAATCAATCCCCTTTAGGGGATTTCCCTATAGATGTATGTTACAAGGCCATTATTCGACTCTTATGAAATCTCCAAAACCAATTAATTTTGAATCCATTGAGGATATTTTGTCATACAAATTTTGAATTCTTCACTAGACAAATTTTCTTCTAGCCAAGAATGTACATTTTCCCAATCTTGTGAATCGAACCAATCTCTGTCATGATTTGCAAATTGTCTAATGAATGGGAAGATGGCATCGCTGAGACTTCCTTTAGGTATCTCGCCATCTAAATCATGAATGAATTTGCTAGCCTCTTCTCTATGCTCTAGATGATCTACGTCATCGTAACGATTGGGATATTTGTATCTGTCAAGATGGAATTTGAATTCTTCATCATTTCTCTCAACCCATTTACGCTCATCATCAGTTAAATCCCATGATAGCACATATTCCATGATCTCCAAACTTTCTTCAATTACAGTTCCATCTTTTAATTGCAGTACTGGTACAGTGCCTTTAGGTGAGATTTCCATCATATGTTGAGGTCTATCTCTAAGGATTACCTCTCGATGTTCAACCTTGAATTCTGTTCTAACAATCGCCATTCTTGCCCTCATAGCATATGGGCATCTTCTGAAAGAATACAGAATGGGAAGTTCCATGCAATCAATCTCGTTTAATCAGAAGAGGTCGTCGTCTTCCTCTTCAATTTCAAATAAGTCATCATTAGTTTCCTCTTTCTTCTCTGCCTTTTTGGCTGGAGCCTTCTTTTTGGGCTCTTCGACCTTTTCTTCTTTCTTGGCAGGTTCTGGAGGTTGGGACTTAGCAAGTGCATCCTTGGCACGAGCAGCAGCGATTTCTGCTTCTCTAGCAGCCATTTCTTCAGGAGAGATATTGGCTTGAGCAGCCAATGCCTTTCTACGGTCTTCTCTAGCCTTTCTTTCGAGTTGACGGTGTCTTGCTCTCTCAATATTTTGAACCATGTACATTGCATCATGTTCTAGCAGCGGTGAATCTGAAATCAGTGTCATATCCAACCATGCACCCTCTTCGATAATAAATTCAGCAAGAGGCTCGAAATTCAAATCAGATTTCTTGATTTGAGTATAATGCATTGCATTACCCATTCTGTGTTCTACTCCAGAGAAGTGACAATAGAATTCCTTAGTTCCAATAGTTTCTCTAACCTGGTCAAACAATTCTCCATAATCTTCTGAAGTTCGAAGTCTGCCGTGTCCACGAGCATGTATGTGTGCCAAATTGAGAACAGGAATTGTTCCTTCAACGTGATTTACCACCTCAAGAACTTCCTCTAAACTACCCCACAGTTCCTGTCTTCCACTTGTTTCTACACCGATTTTAGAAGGAGTACCTTCTTTCAACCAAGGAAATACTGGATAGATATCTTCATCGTCATTCCAAATGTCATGAATCCTTTGGACAATTCCTTTGAAAACGCTGGCGACTTGTGAATTTGCTTCTTGGCCACGGCTCATGTCTCCATAATGGCCAGCGTGAAGAGTAACATGTCTCGCATTGATTGTTTTCGCAGCTTGTAGAGCCGCTTCAATCTTAGCGAGACTACGGTTTCTTTGTAGTCTATCACCCAATAACTCGGAATAGTATGGTCCGTGAATGTTCATCTCGAATCCAGTCTTGTGTGCAAGCACTCCTGCTTGCCAATATTGTTCGAAGTGCTGAGGGGCTACCATTCGCACGGTTTGTACTTCCATAGTCTCTAACCCTAGAGATATAATATCGTCCATACCTTCGACGATTGTACGTCCCTTACATGATAGTGGTACTCCCGCTGGACCTAACTTTACTGGCATAACCCACTCCCCGCAGAACAGGCCGAAGGGCTGTCCTATGTTAACCCCTTTCCGTAAAGTGACCAAAAATCGTATCGATTTTGAAGGGGTTGGGTTCATTTGAGAGTACCCAGCCCGCGAATCATGGAGCCACATGTTGAGGCTGCGGTGGAAGCTTTCCGCGCAGGTAAACCTGTTTGCTTGTTTGATGCCGAAAACAGGGAAGGCGAAACCGATTTGTTATTCCCTGGTCAATGTGCGACAGCGGCCACAATGAGGCAATTAAGATTCGATTGTGGAGGATTACTATTTTTAGCGATAGGACATGAAGTTGGAGAAAGATTTTCTTTGCCATATCTTCAAGATCTTCATATGGATTCTAGATTGATGGCAGATTATCCTGTATTGAAAGAATTGCAAACCAATGATTTGCAATATGATGCTCGCTCAGCGTTTACTCTTTCACTGAATCACAGAGATACGTTCACAGGAATTACCGACCGAGACAGAGCATTGACCACCAAAAGATTTGCAGAACTATATTCTGAACTTAGCGAGGATGACAATGCTATGAAGAAATTGGGTGATGAGTTCAGAACACCAGGCCACATTCCAGTTTGCCGAGAAGCAGAAGGTGGATTATCCAGAAGGCAGGGACACACAGAATTAGCGGTAGGTCTTGCAAGGCTTTCTGGTATGACCCCGGTTGTTATTGGCGCTGAAATGCTACAACCTGACGGAGACCTTGCCCTACCGGTAGCTGATGCTAGAGATTGGGCGGCACAGAGAAATATTCCTTTCCTAACCGGAGAAGAGTTGATTTCAGCCTTAGAGATTTGATTTAGTAATTTGAAACGGAGTTGATTGTTTGACAAGAGTCATGGCAGTAGGAGTATTCGATCTGTTACACGCAGGTCATCTTCATTACATGGAACAAGCCAAATCGCTCGGTGATCACCTTGTTGTGGTTGTGGCACACGACGATACAGTAAGAAAGCGAAAACATGAACCTGTCACAGGTCAAGATTTGCGACGTAGAATGGTTGAAGGTCTGAAACCAGTGGATGAAGCGGTTATTGGTAACCCTCCAGATGTACCCATTTTCGATATTCTTCCTAAAGTAAATCCCGATATAATTGCATTAGGATACGACCAAGAACATGCTGAAGAGAGAATACGCTCTTCTTTAAGCGACAGAGGATTAGGTCATATCAAGGTTGTAAGAGTTGAAGGCTTATCCGATGACTTAGATGGCACTAGGAAAATTATTGCTAGAATTCTAGAATTATCCAATCAACAAAGAGAATGAGGCGTTTTTGATGTTTACAGGAATTGTCGCTGGAACGGGCAGAATTGTCAGTATTTCGGGTGATGATGTAATCAGATTGGTAATCGATTTCTCGATGGTCTCAACAAAGGGATTAGAGACTGGTGCCTCGGTTTCAGTCGATGGCGTATGTCTTACAGTCGTGGAAATCAATTCACCTAAAATCTCATTCGACGTAATCCCTGAGACATTGAGGCTTACTACCTTAGGCGAAAAAATCGAAGGACATTGGGTAAATCTCGAGAGGGCTTTGAAGATGGGAGACGAACTGGGAGGACACCTTCTTTCAGGCCACATAATGGGGGTTGGGGAGATTGTTGGAAGAACAGAAGGAGAAGACCACCTAGACCTTCTAATCGATTGCCCTAGCGACATGATGAAATTTGTTCAGGAGAAAGGGTACTTAGCAATCGACGGTATTTCTTTGACGGTTGGCAAAGTTGATGATGGTGGTTTTGCTTTACATTTGATTCCTGAAACATTGGCTTTGACAACTATCGGTGGCAAGCAACTGGGAGAACATGTGAATATCGAAGTTGATTCAATGACTCAAACCATTGTATCAACAGTTGAGAGAATTTTGGAGGAGAGATTATGACAAATATTGCAATTGTCTGTGGAAGTTATCACAAAGAAGAGATTGAGACTATGCTTAATTTTGCTAGAGACCAGTCTTCAAAGGAGAGCCTAGAAATTACTGAGGTAGTTTGGGTGCCAGGTGCAATGGAAGTTCCTCTTGCATTGTCAAGATTAATCCAGAGAGATGATATTCATGGTGCAGCCTGTTTGGGCATTATTGAGAAAGGAAGCACACAACACGGTTTAGCGATGGGTCAGGCAGTTCTTCGTTCGATCATTGATTTGCAATTGAAAACCAACAAGCCTATCGGTTTGGGAATTATAGGTCCTGGTGCTGAACCAGAACACATTACTCCAAGAATGGAACCTCATGCTAGAGCGGCTATTTCTGCAATATCTTCCATGCTCTAGGCCTGATGAGAATATGATTTTCTCTTTTCAAAATCACCCACCAAATACCTAGCAGTACAAACAATTGTGGGAACCATAACCACCACGTACTCCATCTAACCCCATCGAACATAAAATCACTAAATGGGTGTAAAAACGGGGTCGGGAAAAACCGAATAGTGTGACCTGGTATGTCTATCAATATGTGGAACAACCAAGGTAAAACGAAAATCCAAGCTTTGTATCCTGGTTTTTCAACCCCTTTGGATTTGAAAAAATAATACCCGCAGCAATACAAAAAGCCAACAATTGCAAACGAATGAGTCCACTGATAAATTTCCCAAGCCACTGGCATATCAGATGTTACTGTACTGTCGTCTACGCTTACTCTAGGAATTCCGTATATCATTCTGTAAATAGAAGCCGGAATAAATGCTAGTAAATCAGGGAGAACACTCATTGGTCCACTGACTTTCCAAGAGATCTTTCCTCTGGTCAATGCCATTCCCCAAAGCCAATGAGAAAATACGTCCATATGCCTTGGAATCTAACTATACTCATGAATGTTGAGAGAAAATGTTCAAGGAGGTTATCGCCTTGGAAGAGAGCATGAGCGACGGCGTACGCAATGTAATTATCATCGGAAGTGGACCTGCAGGCTATACTGCGGGCTTGTATACTTCAAGAGCAATGTTAGAGCCGTTGATGTTTGCAGGTTACATGTCTGGGGGCCAACTAATGTTAACCAGCGATATTGAAAACTTCCCCGGATATCCTCAAGGAATCGGTGGACCTGAAATGATGATGCAACTCAGAGAGCAAGCCGAGAGATTTGGTTTGGAGGTCCAAGACCGAAATGTGGACAGAGTAGATTTGTCTGAAAGGCCATTCAAAGTTTATTCTGAAGGTGACGAATATCTAACCCATTCAATAATTGTGTCAACAGGAGCAGAATCCATTTGGCTTGGCGCAGAAGGAGAAGAGGAACAGAAAGGAAGAGGCATCTCAACTTGTGCTACCTGTGATGGGGCATTTTTCAGAGAACAAGAGATCATGGTCGTAGGCGGCGGAGACTCAGCTATGGAAGAGGCAACCTTCCTTACAAGATTCGCATCAAAGGTAACCCTTGTTCACCGCAGAGACGTTTTCAGAGCATCCCAAGTAATGTATGATAGAGCAGCAAATCATGAAAAAATAGAGATCAAGACATTTAGACAAGTCAAGAAATGGTTGTCGGATGATTCGGGCCTATCTGGTGCAGTATTAGAAGATCCAAGAGATGGCTCAACCGAAGAGATTGCAGTTACAGGAGCGTTTATTGCAATTGGACACACGCCAATTACAGGCTTCTTGGAAGGTCAGTTAGAAACCGATGATGAAGGATATCTGATTCACAAAGAACACACAATGACAAGCATTCCAGGAGTATTTGCAGCAGGAGATGTAGTCGATACAAGATACAAGCAAGCAATTACAGCAGCAGGATTAGGATGTCAAGCAGCAATCGATTGTGAGCGATGGTTAGAGGATAACGTTCATTGAGGCATACCGATGGTCAATCTTGAACGCCATTCCAGGCATGTATTGTTACCACAAGTCGGTGCTGAAGGGCAGCGAAAGATTTCTGAGAGTCGAATTCTTTGTATTGGAGCAGGAGGCTTAGGTAGTCCAATTATTCAATATCTAGCAGCTGCAGGAATTGGTCACATTACAATAGTAGATGATGATACTGTGGATATCTCTAATCTACAAAGACAAACAATTCACCGCACTTCAGATATTGGAACTCCAAAAGCTGAGTCTGCAAAACGATTCGTAAATGATTTAGATCCAAATATCTCTGTCGAATCATTTGTTCAAAGAATCAGTGATGAAAATGCCTCTGAAATATTTGCTGGACACAATATTATCATCGATGGCACCGACAATATTCCCACTCGATATTTGATAGATGACACTTGTAAGAAATTAGGAATTACATGGATATATGGCTCGGTATATAGATTTGAAGGACAAGTGTCAGTATTCAATTTTAACAATGGTCCAACCTATCGAGACTTGTTTCCAGACCCACCTCCTGAACATTTGATTCCATCATGTTCGGAAGCTGGTGTATTAGGCGTTTTACCTGGTTTAATTGGGTGCTTACAAGTAACTGAAGCGATCAAAATTATTGTTGGAATAGGGGAGCCTCTTTCTGGTAGATTGCTGATTTATGATTCTCTAGAATCAACTCAAAGAATCTTGAAATTTGGTTCAACGAACAATGAACATGTTCAAGAGCCAAACCCTTCCCATCAAGAAACAATGTTCCAAGCAGTGGATTCCGCACAAGCAATTGCTAAGATGAATGATGGCTGGGAACCATATTTTATCGATGTACGTTCAATGGCTGAATGGCAGCAAGCAAGAATTGCTTCTGCCGAGTATGTCTGTCCACACGATGAGATATTATCTGCTGTGGATAAGATTCCAAAAGATTCTGATGTTCTAGTTCATTGCCGTTCAGGCATGAGGTCTGAACTGGCGATAATGCAATTGATCCAAGCTGGATTCAATGGTGAAAGACTGTTTAATCTGAAAGGTGGCATTATTGGATGGGCAGAATCCAAACCTGAGGATATAATTCAGGGTTGAATCAGCATAAAGTGGGTCAACCTTCAAGTTGCTTCTAGTTGGGCAATGGTTTGTGCCGAAACTCATCGTAGCCGACGAGAACGAAGGCCGGCGTAACCTTCTAGCCGGTACTTTGGAACGTTCAGGTTACGATGTTACAAGGGCGGGGACTCTTCGGCAAGCGGAAGGTACAGCACTTGCCACGATGCCTGAAGTGGTTCTAATCGATGGTGAATGGCGCTCAGGAGATGCAATAGATGCTTCTCAGAGATTGATGTCTGACCCTGAATTTGCTTTCAAGTGTCGAATAGTTATCCTCTCACGCAATGTTAGCGAAGAATATCTAGTATCGGCAGCTAGGGCTGGAATCTGTGAAGTAATTTCCAAACCAGTGGATATGAACAAACTACTTGCACAATTGGAAAAACATTCCAAGAAACAATTTGTTCCACCTCCTGCAGAAGTTTCAGATGCCACTGGTACAGGAAAAGGCGGAACATTCGATGTTTCTATGGTAATGAGTGATGGAAAATGGGCATTACCAATGTTGAAAGGAATCGTCACTCCTGAAAAAATAAATGTGGATTTCATTAATGAGATTTTGATTCAGTTAGGTGAAGAGGGAATAGATGTCGATGAAGGCTTAGACCCTTCATTGATGTCAAACATGTTGCGTGTTGCTCTGAATAGTATTGTTGGAGATATGGATTCATCTTCTCCACAACCTACAGATGGGGTCGCAGGTGCATCTTTACCTAGCGCAAAAAAGAGTGCTAAACTTGGTTCTAAAGCCAAAGCAAGTAAAATTGGAGGCGGTTCAATGGAAGACATTCTCCAAAATCAAGCCGATGGAATCGCTGATGATATAGAAGGCATCATGGATGATATACTCGATGAAAAGCCAGATTTAATCGCAATTCTGCCTAACCATGAACAGGTAGTAATCGATCCTGAAGTTCTCAAATTTACTAGATTAGTTACTGAAACTGCTCATGAATTAATGTGGGATATCGGTAGACCAGGTAATGTTGAAGACATCACTTTGAGAACTAGAATTGAAGATGTAACAGAAATGTTAGGTGATGTTTTATCCTCTCTGCCAGAAAGTGGTGAAGAAGAATGAATGAGAATGAAAAGAAATGGGCTTTTTGGGCTTTATCTTGTGCGTTTTTAGTTGATTTTTTGGGTTATGCATTCATTGTCCCCATTCTACCTTCATGGAAAGCTGAGTTTTCGTTATCAAATACTGAAGCAACAGCGCTTGTCTCTCTGTGGGCAGTGCCTCTTTTCTTACTTGGTCCTAAAACCGGTAGGCTGACTGACAGATTAGGGGCTGGTAGGACAATTTTGTTTTCACTATGTTGTCTTACAGTCGCCTCTTTACTATATCTTGCAGCAATGGAAGTAACATTTGTAGACGGTTTCATCGTACTTTCACTTGCTAGATTGATTCATGGTGCCTCTGGAGCAGCGATTTTAACTGCGGGATTTGCTGCAGCAAGCGACATTTGGCCGACTAATTTTGGAGAAGTATCTGGTAAATTAATTGCAATGGCAACCATTGGAGGCTTACTTGGTCCTGTTATTGGAGGAGTTGCTTACACAATCGGGCCAGAATATGCTTTCATAGGGCTTTCAATAATCACTGCCTTAATCATACCACTGGTTTATGTCACAACCAAAGAACTTGGAGTTGGTGGGGAGCCTGCTCAAGGTTCGGTTCCTCTGAAAGTGTTCATCGAAAACCCTGTCTTATTCAGAATAGGACTATTGGTTATGATGACAACTTTAGCCACTGGTGCATTAGAAGCTGGAATTCCTTTGTTCCTAGAAGACAATCTTGGATTAAATGCTGCTTGGATTGGTGCAGTTCTATTGGTAATGGTAGTCGCTCAAGGTCTTGGAGGATGGATCTGGGGTGCATTGGTCGACAAAAATGGACCCGTCAAATACATGGTACTTGGTTGGTATATCGTTACTGCTGCTATGCTTGCAGCAGGATATGTTGCTCATTCAATTAGCGATACTGTTCTAGCAGCATATTGCATAATTGTAATTCTTGGAATTTTCCAGTTTGCGATATCAGCGGCCCAGGTTCCTATGCTCCCTATGGTCGATACTGCAACTTCGCAAGTTTATGGAGAGGGTGGAGCAGGTCTTGCGTTCGGAGCATTTGGCACCGCTTGGGCTGCTGGAACGATTATTGGCCCAATGGTCATTGGCCCGGTATACGATTATACTGGGTCTTGGGGAATTACGCTTGGTATACTTGCTATACCGATGTTTATTGGTCTGATTATTACACTAAAGAATAGGGAATTGTTAGCCGATTGCTATAATTCAGAGATGTCTAAACGCTTAGAATCCGAATAATGTCTCAATGGCATGGCTGATAAGAAGAATCCTTCTCGGAGTTATGGGATGGACCATGGCTCAGGGAGAAATGCCTACGATTCGTGGTACTAATTGGAGCCCAGAAAGCGCTCTTGAATTCGTAAATCCGTTACCTTCCGAGGCTGCTAAATCCGAATTGTTAAGATTCACAGCAGAAAGGCATGATGGACATTTACAACTGGTTGGAGCTGTTTGGGATTTCGTTCACAGAGATGAGAAATCATTCGATGGTGATGCTTGGCACGATTTTTCTAATCGTTTTGCTGATGCTCTTCGTCAAGGCCTAACTGGTAGATTGAAAGTAAAGGGCCTCACCGAAGGGGAAATCATTCCTCGTAGAGATTCAAGCACTCATCTAGAAAGAAGAGGAGACCGGTTTCTCATCGACATATCACTTTGCTTACGTAGGCTAGCACATTACATGTCTGTTACTAATGATATGCGTATGGAATGGCAACGCATGATGACCAGAACTCGTAATCTGGACAGCCATCTGAAAGAGATTTTTACTGAAGGAATGGACACTCCTGACGGAGGAAAGTTTGGAGGAAAAGGATTCAGATCTACATGGCAAGAGGCTTGTGTCGCTGTTGCTACAGCACTCAAACGCAATAGAGAAAACATTCCGGATTCACCTTATGATGGTGATTTTGTTGCCCCAATGATTCGAGATATTGGATTGTGTATGGCGATGGGAGATACTCCTGCAGACATAATGACTGCACAAATGGGAAAAATCGATTCTGTGATGAATGGAGGAATTGATGGAGCGGGTGGAAGAGACCTACACGTCGGTTGTTTCCACCGTGGCGTTTTACCTCCAACAGCACCTCTTCCAATCGCTAGTGTAACACTGACCGGTATGGCATTATCGTCTTGGAAAAAAGGCGAACAGAGATTCCATGTGGCCTGTATAGGAGAAGGCTCATCATCTTCTGGTGAATGGTGGGAAGCCCTGAACCTTGCAGCAACTCGTGGCTTACCAATTTCCTATATTCTTCAGAATAATCAGATTGCTCTGGACACTCCTCCTGTGAATCAATCCAATGTCGAATTGTGGGCAGATAAGGCAGTTGCAATGGGAATGCCATCATGGACAATAGATGGTTCAGACCCAGCATCTTGGCATTCATCTGTAGCATGTGCCCGAGAATTTTCACTTTCTGGAGGCGGTCCAACTTTAATCCATGTTGAGACAATGAGGGGCTGCGGCCATGCTCACCATCATGACGATTTGTATCTTGGTGCACCATCTGGAACTCCTCCTGGCTATGTCGATAGAGAACTGCTATCGTATTGGCAAGCTAAAGATCCAATTCCTTCTCACCGTGAATTGATGATTTCCCTTGGTTTTTCTGAAGAAGACATAAACGAAATGGAATCTGAAGAAGATACCTTGGTAAATGAGGCTAGAGAACATGTTGAGAACATGGGTTGGGCTAATCCTGAAACGGTAACAAAAGGAATTACCTCTCTTCATGATGCTGATTCTCATGAAGACCATTTGATTAGATTGACAGGTGATTCAATTCTGAAAGAAACACCTCCAGTGTTAGAAGTAGGCGAATGCTTACTTGAATATGTTGACAGCGGAGGCTGGACATATTCACGAGCTATTCAACAGGCAATGTGTGATATTGCCGAACATTATGGCGACTCGACAATTTTCATGGGAGAAGACATGGAAGTTGCAGGAGCATTTGGAATGAACATACCGCTCAAAGCGAATGGCCATCAGGAAAAATTGCTTGATATGCCTCTGTGTGAAGCTGTAATTATCCATTCTGCAACTGGAGCGGCATTGGCTGGAATGAGGCCAATGGCTGAGATTCAATTTGGTGGATTCGCAGCATTGGCTCACAATGCTCTATTGAATAATGCAGCAATGCTTAGATGGCGATGGGGAGCTAATGTGCCATTAACTATCAGAATCCCATTGGGCGCCCGTACTAGAAGTGGCCCTTTCCATGCAAATATGATTGAATCATGGTATGCGAATGACCCAGGATTGGTTGTAGTTGCTCCAGGTACTCCTCAAGATGCATATGATCTGCTTAGAGAGGCTGCTGAGTTAGATGACCCAGTATTGTTCCTTGAGCATATTGGGTTATACGGGCTGCGAGGAGGCTTGACTGGTTGGGGCCAAAATATCAATCAAAAGGTCGATACTAAACCTGTGAATGACGCTATTGCAGAAAATAAACGCCTCAAGATAGGCAAAGCCGGTGTGGTCAGAGGGGGTCGAGATCTAACTCTAGTCACATGGGGCGCTATGCTACATATTGCTAAGCAAGCAGCAGATGAATTATCCAAAGAAGATATCGAAGTTGAAATTATCGATGTCAGAACTTTGATACCTTTCGATGCAGAGACGTGTGTGTCTAGCGTACTTCGAACAGGAAGGTTGGTTATTCTACAGGAGGGACAATGGTTTGGAGGAATTGCTCATTCCATGCAATCTAGAATCTTGGAAGAATCATTCTATGCTCTCGAGTCAGCACCTTTGGTTATTGGAGCACTGGATACACCAGTTCCATTTGCTCCACCATTAGAGAATCATACAGTTCCAAGCCTTGAGCATGTGATTAAAGCTCTTCGTCAAGTGGCTCAGGGATGAAGTTAGATAGTACTGCACCAATTACTGGTGCTACGATATATAGAATTAAATCTCCACTCTCAGTTACAATATTTGGACCTAATGTTCTTGCTGGATTCATACTAGCTCCTGTGAATTTTCCAAATGTAAAGGATAGAATTGAAACCATCAATCCTACCCCTAAAGCCAATGTAAACAAACTCGCATTCCTTCTAACTAGAACATGAATTGAGTACATCAAAAGTAGTGTTATTGTAATCTCAATCCCCCATGCTTGTTCTAATGGAACACTTGGGATGGTTTCTCCTGAAACCACAATCATTGCCGCCAGCCATGCACCCATGCATTGGGCGATAATGTATCCTGGAAGTGCCCTGGTCTCCAAATTTCCTTTAGCAGCAAAAGCGATTGAAACAGCAGGATTAATGTGGGCTCCAGAAATTGGTTGGAAAATCATTATCGCTGTGAAAACCGCGAATCCAAATGTTAGACTGATGGCTAATGGCGGCCAGTTCATAGCAACTGATCCACAACCCAGTAAAACCATCAAAAATGTTCCACCGAATTCGGCGAAATATCGATTCCACATATTTGGTACAAAATGAGTCACATTGATTGTTTTTGCCTATATATGCCGAGGTAACCCTGAAAGGGGGATTGCTTCTGTCTAAGGATATGGGAGAGGGCCCTAATCAGCAGGGTATTGGAGAATTACTTCAATGGAATGCGTTACTGATATCCTTCGCCTTATTCGTAACACTTGCATTACTTGGAACAATTACTGCCAAGAACGATTGGACAAATATTGGTATTTTGTTGGTTCTAATCATCATTGCCATCGCATTGTTGATCACTTCTGCGGATTTCTTTGTTGAAGGTGCCAAAGGCTTGGCTCGTAGAGCAGGAATGGCAGAAGTTGTAATTGGATTGACAATCGTAAGTATCGGTACATCATTGCCTGAGATTTTGGTCACTGCAACAGCATCAGCATCATCTGGTGATGACCCAGCCTTGATGGACCTTGCAGTTGGAAATATCTACGGTTCAGTACTGGTACAAATTACACTAGTGCTTGGTATTGTTGTAGCTTTCAAACCTCTAGAAATAAGACCAGCATGGCTAAGAAGAGATGGATTGCTGATGTTGCTTTCTGTATTGGTTCTAACCGCTTTACTCTGGGAAGGAGACGGACTTAGTCGAATAGAAGGAGGTATTCTATGTTTGATTTATGCCCTTTATCTGGTTTGGTTACTCAATGATACTGAAAAGATTCGTGAAGACGAAAAACAAATTGTGAACGAGATTAAGACTACAGAATTTAGTTGGACTGGAACTGCTTATCTGGTAATGGTAATCATTGGCCTTTCTTTAGCCGTTTATTCTGCAAATCAATTAGTAGAATATGCTTGTGCTATCGCCTACAAATTGGACGTTCCTCATGCAATTGTAGGTTCAACGATGTCTGGGCTTGGTACATCACTGCCTGAATTGACGGTGGCTATGGTTGCCGTTAGGAAGAGTCAAGGTGTTGCGATTGGTACATTGATAGGGTCCAATATCACTGACCCGCTACTGTCTATTGGAATCGCAGCATTAGTATCTCCAATCTCCCTAACCCCTGCCTCTTATGATCTTACAATGTATCTTATTATTCCAGCAACCATATTGGGAGCATCGTTGTGTTTGGGAATGATGTGGACTGGATTCAAGTTTAGCAGATTGGAAGGTAGTATACTGATTGGCTTCTATCTTATGTTCTTACTCTTAATTGAATTGCAAAGGCAAGGCTATTTGACGATTTGAGTTTGATAGTACTGCTTATGCCTCATGGCTATGTGGGGCAAACATGGTCGCCTTCCAGTTGGATGAGATGCAAGAGATGTTGCGTGAATTAGCACATGAGTTTGCAATCGATGAAATCCGTCCAAATGCCGAGCATTGGGACCTCAATTCCGAATACCCGAAACAAGCAATCAATGCTGCACATGAAATGGGATTACTAAACCTACACATTTCCGAAGAATATGGAGGGCCTGGGCTCGGTTCAATGGAAGAAGTTCTTGTCAACGAAGAATTAGCATGGGGTGACCCTGGATTTGCTACAGCGGCTTATGCTACAAGTTTGGCTTGTGCTCCACTGATTACAGGTGCAACACATGAACAGAAGGACAAGTATCTGCGAATGGTTGCTGAAGATGGTGCTCTAGCATCCTATGCGGTTACTGAGCCAGGCGCTGGCTCAGACGTTGCAGCTTGTAAGACCTTAGCGGTTAGAGATGGTGATGATTATGTCATCAATGGTTCGAAAATGTGGATCACAGGTGCTGGTAAAGCGGATTGGTTCTTTGTTTTAGCTAAAACAGATCCTGATGCAGGATACAAAGGAATGTCAGGATTCATCGTCGATGCCAATTCTCCTGGATTAACTCTAGGAAAGAAAGAGAATAACATGGGTCAAAGATGTTCAGACACTCGTTCAATTACCTTTGATGACATGAGAGTGCCCGCTGAGAATCTATGTGGAGGCTCAGAATCCGGAGGCTGGATGAATGCAATGAAGGCTTTCGACATGAGCCGGCCAAATATTGCAGCACACGCTACAGGTTTAGCAAGAGCTGCTTATGAGCATGCTTTGCAATATTCAGGTGAGAGGCAGACCTTTGGAAAACCCCTTCATCGTCATCAAGCAATCCAATTTATGCTTGCAGACATGAAAACAAAAATAGAAGCCTCAAGATTGTTAACTTGGAAATCAGCATCGGATTCAGATGCAGGAATTAGTAATACTGAGTCAGCGGCACATGCTAAGAGGTTCGCCTCAGATACTGCAATGGAAGTTACTACTGATGCAGTTCAAGTCTATGGCGGATACGGTTATTCTGAAGAATATCCTGTTGCTAGATTGATGAGGGGTGCTAAAGTTATGCAAATCTACGAAGGAAGCAGCCAAGTTCAAAGAATGATTATTGGGCGTGAAATCACCAAGGACTTGTGATTACAATGGCTAAATCCGTACCAGCCATTATTTTGGCTGCAGGGGCATCTTCAAGACTTGGCCAACCCAAATCATTGGTTCAATGGCAAGGAGAAACTTTGGTGGGACGTGCGGTTAGATTGTTGAAACAGAGCAATTGTTCTCCGATAGTAGTAGTCACTCGATCTGATTTACAAATCGATGTGATGTTATCTTGTCCAGATTCTACAATCGTTGTCAACCCTAATCCTGAACATGGTAGAACTGGTTCTTTACAAGTAGGATTAATTTCTCTAATCAGCGAATTAGGTCGCACCCCAAGAAGAGTTTTGGTTTCTCCAGTAGACCGTTGTGGATGGACAGTTGAAACGGTTTCAAGACTTTTAGAATACAACGAAAACACCTCACCTATGCCTAGTGGTCATCCACTTTTATTGTGTGAAATAGAAAAAATTCTCTCCTTGCCTAAGGATGCCTCATTGAGAGATAGCATCGAAATAAACCGAATTCAAGCACCCGGCGAACATATGAACATCGACACTCCCGCAGATTTGGAGGCATTGCAATGACTGCGCGCACTTTGCAATGGGCTTTACAACAATTGAGCCTCAATCGCAAAGTTGCGATCGCCAGCGTAGTTTCAACAGCGGGCTCAGTTCCTGGAAAAGAGGGTGCTAGGCTAGCATTGACAGATTTAGAAATCAATGGGACGGTAGGCGGAGCAGGCCTCGAAATGAAGGTAATTTCTCAACTGAGAGAAATGTTATCACAAGCGAACAAACCATGTGGAGAAATTGTGACCTATGGTTTGAATAAAGGGGCCAAGGGCTATGAGGTAAGGCCTCTAGACAGTCTCTGTGGCGGCCGAGTAACCGTCGCATTAGAGGTTCTGATTCCTATGCCGCATATTCTTCTGATGGGTGGAGGTCACTGTGCAAAAGCGATAGCTGAGGCTTGTGGCCCTCTTGATTGGAAGTATTCGGTCCAAGATTCAAGAGCAGAATTTGCTGATTTGGAAGGTTCTGTTGAAACACATCATTCTTGTCCTAAGGATTTTCTAATGAATGAAGATAGTAGTTCACTATCACGCTTTAGCGATATTTTGCTTTTGGGTCATGATTGGAAGGAAGACGAAGAAAGACTTCTGGGTCTTTTGTTTTCAGGTTATGATGGTCGTCTAGGAGTAATTGGTTCAAAATCAAAATGGAATGCTTTCACCAAAGTTGCACTGGATGCAGGTATTTCTCAAGAGAAATTAGACACAGTAAATTGCCCAATAGGACTTGACATTGGTGCCGAGAGTCCTGAAGAGATTGCTATCGCAGTTTTAGCAGAAATACTAGCGGCTCACAAGGGCGTTAATCCTTGAATAGTGTTTTTCTGTAATGTCGTAACTCTTCGATAGATTCAATGATATCATCTAATGCTCTATGTGCCTCTTTTTTGGCATATCTTGGTGCGTCAGGATACCATCTTCTTGCGATCTCTTTGATGCTTGAAACATCTACAATTCTGTAATGTAGCAATTCCAAAACTTCTGGCATTTCTTTGGCTAAGAATACTCTATCATTGTGGATAGAATTGCCACATAAAGGAGCGGTTCCAGGTTCTATATTTTGATTAAGAAAAGAGCATGTTTGTGAAATAGCATCTTCTAAGGTTACTCCCTGATTTCTGACACGGTCTACAAGTCCAGAAGCGGTGTGATGAGTAGTATTCCATTCATCCATGTTATCTAGTAACTCATCGCTTACTTTGATTGCAAGGTTTGGCCCCTCTGCAATTATATTCAGCTCAGCATCTGTAATGATGGTTGCAATTTCGATAATCGATTCAGTCTCGATATCCAAGCCAGTCATCTCGAGGTCAATCCAAACCATTTCGTCTGCCATGAACAACCGATGATAATCCAGCGTTTGATTATGGCGATATCAAATCTCAACGAAATCAATCTTCAAGTTTCCATTTGGAGCAATAGAAACAACTGGCTTAAATCCATCGTGTGGAGTCGAGGCCAACGAATTCTGAATTGCTGCAGTAACACTAGGGTCTAGAAGTAAATCATAATCGAAATCACTTGTATCTAATACAGGTGCAGGGATTTCATTAACGTATTTTTCTTCATCGATTTCATCTAAGTCAATGATTTCTTCTTCCTCATCTTCGATTTCATCTAGGTCAATGATTTCATCTTCCTCATCTTCGACTTCCTCGACTTCTTCGATTTCTTCTTCATCTTCAAGGTCGGATTCATCCAAGACCGCTTCAGGAATATTTCTATTTCCTTGATCTAGGGCTTGGGTAATTGCGTCTTTAGCCTGAGAATATCCTTCATCGAAAACCGTTGAAATTTCTCCCATGCGGGATATGTATGCGAACCCGAATCCAAGTGCTACAACTCCTAAGAACATCCATGTGACATTTGTATAGAGGTCGGTTTCAAATGTTAGAGACATCATGAATAATGAGAATATCGATCCCATAGAACCAACACCTCTTCTCCATGGAGTTTCGGTTTCATCACGGAATCCTTGAACTGCAATTCCAGATAGGAATGTAGCCCATATTGCCCATAGCATAGTATCTTGTTCAGCTTCTCCAATAGCCCATGAAATACCGGATAAGAAGTAAGCAATTCCTAAGAGGCCGATTCTATCGATCCATCCATAATATTCAATTTCGTCTTGCCAATTGAATATTTTCCAGTTCCAAGCGATTTCAGTCTTAGATGCAATCAAGGTCATCAAGATTCCAGACAATATCAACACCGCACCTACTAGAACATCTTGTACAGTACCTACCTGGTCTAACCTTTCCAGTATATTCCACACTGCGAATGCATGCAGTAGAGGTAATGCTAAGATTGCATACTTCTGTCCATTGATGAAACTGTCATATGTCGCCCATATAGCACCCACGAGAGTTCCAATTCCCTTGAACGCTGTCCATGAGAATGTTAGACAGAATATAGTCCAAATGCGCATTACTGTAGTCAACCTTTCACGGCCTTCGATAGTTTCAAGGTCGAATGAAGAAACAGTTGATTTCTGATTCATTACTGCTTGATCTGCCCATTTGTAAATCCATCCCTTTTCACTGGCTTGATTCAGCATCAATGTGAAAATACCAGTTCCAAGTAAACTGTGAGTTAATTGGTCTATGCCATCGAAATGTGTGAAGTTTGAATCATTGCCGAAACCGATTAGGAATGAAACTAGAATTAGTGGAGCACTCCAAGGAATGAATTCCACCTTTCCAGTCAATACAGAGTACATGGTCAGTAATATTGTGATTGTTAGCATTAACCAACTTGCTTCTGGTAATATGCCGAACAATCCCAATGTCAACCAAAATGCAGGAATTGTCATCGGCATTTCTTCTACACCTTCGTCAACACCATACTGCCTATCAAGGATGCCTTTACCTAGAATGATTAGATTTGTGATTCCAATTATGATGAAGGAGAATCTGCTCAAATCAAGTAATGTGATTTCAGCAGGGTTGTAAGAGATTATATCAAACATCGAGAGAATTTCAGCAACGACTGCTCCATCAGTTACGAAACGATCACCGCTTACATCTCCGTACAAAATAAATGAAATTGGAGCTATACATAGAACTAGATTCAGTCTGTGTTTTAACGCTCTAGTGAACACCAATATGTACATTGAGAGGAACAGAATACCTCCGCTAGTGTCGAATAATCCAATGATTAGTAGACCGATTAATGTAACAACATCAGCAGCCTTGTTTAACGATTCATCATTGAGTCCTTTCTTGGCAAGAAGTATTGAAATTCCAACAGGTCCTGCTAGAAGGATCAAGTCAAACAAGATAGTCGTATTCAGAATAACGTCTGCATCTGCTCTTGCTTGATTCAAACTAAATGCCATTGGTGCAGCAACTGCAATCAATGTGATTGTCGCAATCATTCTTCCAGTTGATGATGCTTCTTCTTCATCGATTACTTCTTTGATGATTATTCCGATAGGAATCACTAGTAACAATGTCCAAAGCAAATCATCGCCCAGACTTTGAACACCTACCGATGTTAAAGCAACAGTGAATAGAACCATTGGGCCAATTAGACTCATTCTTCCTAGAGGGCCCCAAGAATAATCCATGACATTGGTATTTTGATTCTGCGCTTTATCGGGAACTATCCACGCATTTTTCGTGGTATCGAATACTGGCATCATATTAGTCCTAGTACTTTCAGCCCAACTCATCATTACTCCAATATCTAATTCAATTGTTCTAAATTTCCTCATAGAAGCATAAACAATCAATCCAACTAATGCTAATGTTATGTTGAATCCTTGAAGTGTATCTGATATATTATCAGGAAGAGGAACTTCTAATCTATCGAATAGTGAAAGAATTACTGCAATGACCATTGAGCCAGCCGTGGCAGCTGAACCCTCGAATGCAGACTTACTGTCACCTTCTTTCTCAGCGTTCATCATCATCATGTATGCGGAAATAACAGCATACAAGAATAAAGTCCAAGGAATAAATGGATCGTCACCAAATAGCACAGATTCAGATAATACCATCAATCCTAATGTTACGAAGTGCGCCCAATCAGAAAGATGACCCTTCTGTCTTCCAAGTTCACCACTCACTAATACTGCGATTAGAATTGTTGCTTCCAACCACCATGGCTCGAATCCCCCAGTGAAATGGGATTGTGCAAAGAATGAGAATCCCGTTGCAATCATAGTCATATTTGCAACCCAATTTCTTGTAACCTTAGATATTACAAGCAAGTATGGTAGCATAATTAGAGTGACCATCCAAGGAATCAATCCAGAGCTAGGAGTGATGATGAATAATGATGCAGCCAATCCTATTGGCATGTATGGAATTCTACGCTTCAATGTGGCTGGGAAATATGCAATCAAAACAGCCAACCATAATGCAACTTGTACGGTTAGATAAGTTCCTAGTGGAGACGGCAAATCGAATTGTCTAATCGGTCCCAGGATTAATTCAAAATCGGCATCTCTTGCAATTAGCATTGCTAAGATTACTTCACCTACAAGGAATGCTGAGGTCCATTGCATCAGATCTTGTCTCAATCTTCGATCTGCAGCTAGTAATCCCTGAACTGCAATAATGAATACAAGAAGTGAAATCGCTCCTCCAGCACCTCCTTCATTACTATATTCGTACAATAGTGGCAACAATCCAGAGGTTACGGCAACTACTGAGAAAATGATTCCACTATTTGCCCGTAGTGCTAACCACATCGAAAGAGATGCTAATGCAATCATCGTAATTCCTAATTCCCATGATACAATGTTTTCTGACCACTCCATCCAAATGCTTGAACCAATCAGTGCAACAACAAGTGGAGTAAATGTCGCAACCGACCATCCAAAGGTAGTAACTCCTTTTAGTCGCATCAAATACATTGTTTGAGCAAGTGCAAGAGTTAGGGTAGCTGCTAGTTGAATGTAAATTGCATTAGCAGTTGGAATCCAATCTATACTTGAAGGGTCTGTACCGGCGGGAATTAACCACTCAACATCATATTCGCCTGCCAGATGTCCAATTAGCCATCTTGCACCATAGTTAACGCCGACTGCAAGGAAGAAGAAACCTACTCCTAACATATAGTCATGAACATTTTGTAGTTCATTACCACCTTTACGTCTTTGAAATTCAACTAGCATAATAGCAAGGAAACCAGACAGAAGTCCTCCGAAACCGAGTACAAGATATTCAGTCTGTCCAGTATCTTCTCCACCAAATGCGATCGACAGTAATCCTGCCCATATTGCAACCATTGCAATTCCAAATAATATCAATTGAGCGAACTTTTGTAAAGACGAATTGACAACATTACTTTGTGCAACTCCAATTGAACCTAATTTTACATTAGGTGTTGGTTGAGTGTTGGCATATAGGGTGCCTGCCCTCGCAGTAAGCGTTTTTGTGTTAGACGGTCTTCTTGGCCGAGATGGTGGATTTGCCATTTCAATCGGTGGTAAATTAGGCCTAGTACTTTTGAATGTTGAGCCGGAACTCTGGCTCAAATCGTCAATTAATCGATAATTTCAGCCTCGACAACCTCATCAATATCCGAGTCATCATAATTGATTTCTTTTTCTTGGTCACTCTTCAATATCGATGCAACAAGAATAATTGTTAGTAGTATAGCAGCGATAACAGATCCGTAAAGTATCAAATCGGAGGATGAACTCTCACTTTCATCAACACTGGATTTATCGGTTAACATGATGTCAATAGAAATCAATGGGCTAGAACTTGTTCCTTCAATACCTCGCATCGAAAGTGTATGGTTGCCAAGTAGTTCAATTCCTGGAAGATGTTCTAACTCGTGAACGATGTCCTCATAATCTAATGTGACCTTCATTTCATGGTCATATGAATGTATATTTGACCATGAGTCTCGCAAATCATTACTCATCCACTGAACAGTATCTACTCCTTGACTTAACTCAACAACAATCGAGTCTCCTGGGCCAAGTTCAACATTTCTATTCGAGTTTAGTTGATTGGTTAGTACTAGAGAGATGTTCGAATTAAAACTCCAAACTTGGTTATACTCTGCCGCTTCTAAAACCGATTCAAGTGCATTTACGTGGCCGTGGCCATAGACATTGTTTTGCCTGTTCTTAGGAATCAAATCTTCAGGACATGCCTCATTTGCAAACATATAGTGACATTGACGATATGTAGCTTGTTCTTGAAGGATATTTCGGATATCGAAGGGGGAAAGGTCTGGGTTTGCTTGCAGCATCAATGCTCCAACACCTGCAGCCCCTGGAGTTGCCATACTTGTTCCACTGAATCCAACATATTGGTCGATTGAATTTGCTTCAACCGACATAATGTTGCTTCCCATGTATGCGATATTTGGCTTGATTTTTCCTTCCTCTGTAGGGCCTTGGCTAGAATAAATTGCAATTGAAGTGTCTTTATCTAGCGCACCAACAGTAATTGCATCTTCTGCTGAACCAGGAGTTCCTATTTGAGCGCTAACAGCGCTGTTTCCTGCTGCGATGAACAATGCTATGCCCGAGCGCATCATTTCATTTGCTTGCCTGTTGACACTGTCTTCTTCTGAAGAAGTCCATTCTATTGCACCTGGTCCACCTAGACTCATTGAAGCAGCCCTTGTGTTATACTGGTGCATGGTATCTATCGTCCATTGCATTCCTGCCATTACAGTAGCAAATGAACCGGAACCTCCTGCATCTAGTACCTTAACTCCTACGAGGTGGGCTTGTGGAGCCATTCCAGGATGCTCATACGTAGGCGCGCCTGTGCCCGCAGTGGTTCCACCGCAGTGAGAACCATGCCCTTGGTCATCGTAAGCGAAATCAGTTCCGTTGGTATTGCCCGGGTTGTTTACTGGGTCGTAGAATCCAATGATTTTCGGGTCATAGGTAGTGGGGTCGTCGTCTTGATCATCAAGACTTGTGTGATTACCATCTAGTCCTGTATCGATAATTGCAACAGTGGAACCTGAACCGTCGTACCCTGTCTCCAAGAACGCGGTATCAACTCCATGACCAGCTCTTGCATCAGCATTAGCAATAGTTAGAATTCCATCCAGTTCAATCATTACTACTCCTGGAAGGTCTCTAAGAGTTAGTAGTTCGGTTACCGGAACTCTTCCTGCCAATGCATCAATGCCATGCAAGATGAATTGGTGCTGATAATCAACATTCTTTTCCAACATCTCGATTTCATCATGTCCAGGCGTGTAATAGAAATCAATAATCAGAGGAAGTGTATTTTGAGCATCTAGGAAAATTGGGTTATCCATATGTAACTCAACCATGTCTCCAATCTTGTTTTGGTTTCTGTCAACAGTGGTTTCAGTCCACCATCCTTGAGGAATTTCTTCATCGTTATCAGATGCAGATACAGGTACTGCTGCCACAGCTAAAGGTGCTAGAAGAATTGCCAGTCCAAACAAACTGAAAATACGCTTGTAGTTACTCATATCTCTCACGGCAGGTGACTCGAGACATTGATAGTGTTTGAATCCTATGTATTAATGCTAAATCGGGATAGATGTCAAAACCTATTGTCAACAGGAGGTAACATGGGGCTTCAGAACTGGTTCAGTCGAGTTTTGATGTCCACTTGGTTTCGAGAAATCAGCGTAATCGATGTCGAAAACCTTCCCACCGACAGAGGCAGCGTGATTGTTTCATGGCACCCCGGAGGCTTATTCGACAATATGCTAACAAAGGGATTGCTTCCCGGTAAGCAAGTTACTTTCGATGGTCAATTAAGCGATGATGAAGAACTTGAAGAATTAGCTTCGAGAGTTGCTTTAGGAGAGAACATTGTAGTTTTCCCCGAAGGAGAATCACATAATTCTCCTAAGATTAAACAGATTAGGGATTGTGCAGCAAAAATTGCATTACGGGCAGTCGAATTATCAAACGGTAAAGATCCGGTAATCATTCCCGTAGGAATCCATTACAGCAAGAAATATTACTTCAGAGAAAGGGCTGCTATAACTGTCGAAAGACCGATTGAAGTAAAGGGCTCAGTGGACGAATTAAGCAAGATAATTTCAGGAGAAATATCTCGAGCATCTCAATCACAGGATGACTGGAAAGATAGAGAACTAATTTGGAAAGCACGTTCAATCATCAGCGCCGAAAGAAAGAGAATGAGCGATGAATCTAATGCAAAACCAAGTTATGGAGAAGCGGTATTAGGCGCAAGAAGAGTACGTGCTGCTTGGGAATGGTTTGCGGTTAACAACAAAGAAAGTTGCCAAACATTAGAGATTAGAACTAGAGAACATATGGAACTAATTGATTCATACAATCTTAGACCTTATGATATAGATAGCCGCCCTAAGTCAGTGACAACTAAAGGCTTTGTAAAATCTATATTTCAATGGCTATATGCTTGGTCATTCATGCTAGGTTTCGTTACCATTAGTGCAATAATAGGCTCATTCCCACCATTCCTAACGGTCGTATTTTTCGATAGAGTATTCGGCTCCAAATTCGAGCAATCTAAACGAGGAGCGATGAAATTGTATGTCTCATTCATAGTTTATCCAATTTGGTGGATATTGTCGGCATGGGCTTTCACATGGGCATTGTTATCTGATTCAAGTCCAATTGCTAGTCTTGCAGATTATAGCATGATTTTGGAATTCTTATTCTCAATTCCAGCATATGCAGTATTCCCATTGATGCTTTGGTGGATGCCTACTTCTGGGAAATTGCAGATGATACTGTACTCAAGAGGTAAAATCTCATGGCGAAGGATGAGATTGTGGATGAAGTGGAGAGATCCTAGATTCGATTGGGATAGATTGTGTAAGTTACAACAAGAATTAGCATCAGACTTGGTCTTAATCGGTGACAATCTAGTATTGCCTGGCGACCCAGATTGGGTAGAACCAAAACCTGGATTTGATGACATCAGTTCTGTGATTTCAAGAAATTAGATTTATTCAATTTTGAAACTCAAAATCAGATATTTTAGGGCCAATGCTGAAAGGGTGATTCTTCTTCCCACTGTTTGGTTGGTGTAAACTATGGTCGGCGAAGAACATGTTTCTATGGTTCCTGCAGCCCCTTCCAAAATCTGGGCTGCTGATGTAAACGGCCAACCAAAAGAGGTTTTGGTAAATTCTAATGCGATTTTGTTAGATGTCCTGAGAGACAAGGTAGGATGTTTGGGTGTAAAACGCGGCTGTGACATGGGAACATGTGGATGTTGTACCGTAATGATAGATGGCGAACCTCGACTATCTTGTCTCACAATGGCCCAAGATGCAGAAGGCTGTGACATCACTACAGTTGAAGGATTAGCAGATGGTGCACATCTTGCTCCAATCCAGAAGTGTTTCGCAGACCATGGAGGCTCGCAGTGTGGCTTTTGCACTCCTGGGTTTTTGGTCGCTTCACAGGCACTTTTGAATGAAAACTCCAATCCTTCTAACCAAGAAATAGCATGTGCAATTGAAGGAAATCTTTGCAGATGTACAGGGTATCAACAAATCATAGAATCCATTCAAGCGGCCGCTGCAATTCATCGTGGAGAAAGCGAACTGCCAGCTCCTGCCAGCGATGCTCATCCTGACCCTAACCCGAGTGGTCCTGATGAACCGACTATGCCTCCGGGCCATGCGAGGTGATTTTTTGTCTGGCGGTTACAAACAGCAACCCGGTAGCGGAGGTAATTCTATCCGTAAAGATGGAAAGAGAGTTGCTGGTAAGCAGAAATTCGCTCCACCAGGTTCTGGTGGTTCAGACCCTGTAATGAAACCTCGAGATTTGGATTTCATTCCTGAGATGGTAGGTGGGAATGAGAAGCAACCTGCAGGTGCTCACATACACGACCGTGCTAGGACCGGCACCATTGTAGGAAAGCCGACAACTTTAGTCGATGCTAATGCGAAAGTTACTGGGCAGGCCTGGTATGGAGATGACGTACGGTTACCCAACGAGATTATTGGCAGAATTGTCCGCTCACCTCATCATTATGCTAAAGTGGTCAGCATTGATACTTCGAAGGCCGAAAAACTCCCTGGAGTTTTAGCCATTGCAACCGGAGAAGACGCTCCGAACAGTTTTGGTGTTTTACCAGTTACAAAAGACGAACACGCAATGGCAGTAGAAAAAGTGAGACACGTAGGAGATTTGGTGGCTTGTGTTGCAGCGATTGATGAAGCTACAGCAAGAGAAGCAGCAGCGTTAATCGATGTAGAGTATGAGGTGTTAGATTCTATTCACGACATGCGTAAGGGATTGGAAGATGTTGACGAACCCATTCACTGGAGAGGTAAGTATCACGTTGGTACTACAAATGTTCAGAAAAGGGTTTTCCAGGAGTTCGGAGATCGCTCAATGATTGAGGACCCGAATGCCATGTATCATGGTAAATGGAAGTTCATGGGAGTAAATCACGGATTCACTGAACCACACGCAGTAGTGGCCCATTGGGATTCAAACGGTCGATTACAGTTGTACACTCCTCAGCAAGTTCCGCATTACGCTCACAGAGCACTCGCAACAGTTCTGGACGTTCCAATGCATCAAGTCAATGTGATTCGAACATTTGTAGGAGGAGGTTTTGGTGGCAAGTCTGACCCATTCCCTCACGAAATGTGTGCTGCTATTTTGGCTAGAAAAGCAGGGCGACCAGTCAGAATAACCTTTGACAGAGAAGAGGTATTTTGGGTCAACCGTGGAAGGCACCCCAGTCATATTGAAGTTCAAATGTATGCAGATGAAGAAGCTAGAATCTCTGGCTTTGACATTGATGCTCTTATCGATGGAGGCGGATTCGCATCTTTTGGACACGTCACTTCATATTACAACGGAGTTTTAGCCACCGCTCCATATGAATTGGGCTCATTCCATTACACAGGAGCAAGGGTTTGGACGAACAAACCAGCAAGTGGTGCGATGAGAGGTCATGGGGCAGTAAATACCCGATGCGCAGTCGAAGTTGGACTAGATGACATGGCTGAACAATTGCAAGTTGATCCAATCGATTTACGACTTGCTAACTTACTACCCCCTCATTCGAGAACAATTTCAGGATTCAGAATCACTTCAAATGGAATGCGTCAAGCATTACAGAAAGTCAGAGAAGGTAGTGATTGGGATAACAAATTCAGAAAATTACCCTTGGGTAAAGGAATTGGAATCGGTTGTGGCTTCTTCATTTCAGGCTCAGGATTGCCAATTCATTGGGACCCGAACAAATTCCCTCATGCAACCGTCCATCTCCAAATCGACATGGATGGAGGAGTAACAGTTCATACAGGTGCTGCTGACATTGGACAGGGTTCTACTACAGCGGTAGCACAAGTTGTCGCCGAAGTTCTTGCTCTACCTATCGAAATGATTCATGTTCGAAGTCATGAATCAGATACTAGCCCTGTAGACCTTGGTTCATATTCTTCCAGAGTCACTTTCATGAATGCAAATGCTGCAATACGTGCAGCATTGGAAATCAAAGAGAAGTTGTTGAATGCTGCATGGGACACATTAGGTTATCATCCAGATACCCTGGTTCTCAACGACAGGCGAATCTACTACAAACACGACCCTGCAATTGGAATGTCGTATCTCGAGGCGCTTCACAAAGCGCAAGAAGACAAAGGTGCACTTATCTCATCAGGAGCATATCGTTCACCTCCAATGGGCGGTGTTCACAAAGGTGCAGCAGCTGGTTTAGCACCTGCATATTCCTTCTCTGCATATGTTGCCGAAGTAGAGGTTGATGTCGAAACTGGCATGATAAAATGTACCGATGTATGGGCTGCTCACGATTGTGGTAAAGCATTGAACCCTCTTGCCGTTGAAGGGCAGATAATCGGTTCATGCCACATGGGATTGGGTCAAGTTTTGACTGAGCAAATGGTGTATGGAAGAACTGGGCATTTGCAAAACCCCAATCTTTTGGAATATAAAATTCCAAGCGTGCATGAAATGCCAAACGTCACTCCAATTATCATAGAATCATGCGACCCTGAAGGGCCATTCGGTGCAAAAGAAGCTGGAGAAGGCCCGCTACTACCAATACTTCCAGCGGTAGTAAACGCTGTTTACGATGCGATTGGAATTAGGATTAACGATCTTCCTCTCACTCCGGACAAAGTTTGGGCAGCAATCGCAAAGAAAATGAAAGTTGATGGTATAGAAGACCCATCAAGTCTACCAGTTCCACGTTTGGATTTCTCAGAATTACAATCAAAGTTAGCAAAACGTGCTGCTAATCATGAAATTAGAGACAAGAGAAGACAAACTACTGAAGATACTCATGCATATGTGAATGGAGTATTGTTTGGATTTGACCCCAATGTTCCTCTTGAGGAACAAGTGGATGGATGGAAATCCGCAGATAAGCCAGAACCTGAACAATTGGCTGAATTAGGATTGGCCGGTAAGGCTTGGCTAAAAGACGAGCAACGTCACATGGGAGGTGAAAACTGATGCTAATGCCACCGTTTGAACTTCACAAACCTAAATCGGTTGAAGAAGCATGTAATTTGGCTGCTGAACTTCTAGAAAGTGGTCAAGAATTTGACTGGATTGCAGGAGGAACCGATTTGATTCCAAATTACAAATGGCATATCAATACTAAACCTCACGTAATCTCATTAGCAGGAATAGATGGGGTTTCAGATATTTCAATGACTGAAATAGGTTGTATGGCGAGACTTCATGATATTGCTGAAGGCGGAAATGCACATCCATTAATCGCTGAGGCTGCTAGCAAAGTAGCATCTTCGCTGATTCGACGAAATGCTACATTGGGTGGTAATTTATGCTTGGACACTCGTTGTTTCTGGTTCAACCAAGCAGAAGAATGGAGGAGTAGTATCGATTGGTGTCACAAGTGTGATTGTGGTACAGGTGCTGATTGCAGAGTTATTCCAAATCAAAATGAATTATGTGTGGCTACTTACCAAGGAGATATGGCTCCAAATCTGATGGTCCTTGATGCCACAGCACATTTGATTGGTCCAAATGGAGAAAGGTCAATGCCACTTCATGAGTTTTACCAATTGGATGGAATGACGAGAAATGTTCTGGAGCCTGGAGAATTTATGCTGAAGATTACATTCCCTGAGGATGTAGGAAATTGGGTCGGCTCCTATCGTAAGTTAAGGATTAGAGATTCATGGGATTTCCCTGAAGCAGGCGCTGCCGCAGCTTGGAAAAAAGGCGACAGGTCCACACTTAGAGTTGCTACCACAGCCCTTGAAAGCATACCTAGAAGACACGATGAAGAGGTTGCTAACTCCAATGGAGACGTTAAGACAATTTGTGATGCAATATATGATTCAACCAAGCCGGTAAACAATACTGCACTTCCACCTAGGTACCGCAGAAATATGATCAAGGTCTTGGTAAAGAGAGCATGCGAGGAATAATTGTGAAGAGATTTTTAGTAATCATATTACTAATGGCGGCCTTTGCACCTCTGGCTGATGCCCAACTTCCCAGTGATCCAACCTCTGTTGAAATCGGATGGGATAGCGATGTTGAACCAATGGTTATGGAATTGAATTCGAATTATAATTTCGAATTGGTCATCAAATTCTGGGTGGAAAACTCTAGATTGATTCCAGTAGATATTGAGTTCGAAGTAGAAACTTTTGAATCATTCATTGTAGATGACCCTGGTAAAGTAACCGTGCCAGCTAATTCTAACGAGACATTTGAATTGGTATTAACTGGAAGCGGAATCGATAGCGATGGCTTATTGCTTCCATCTACGAATATATTCAAAGTTACACTCAAGGCAAATTTGATGCTGGGTGAACAAAGCACAGGGCAAGAAGAAATCGAAAAAGAAATCAAATTCTCTCAAGTGTATGGATTTGAAATTGATTTCCAGCCTCTGTTTAACGGAAAAGGACCTGAAGTCAAATCAGGTTCCGATAAGAATATCGAAGTCGTGATAAAACTGGCAGGGAATACTAGAGACTCAATATTGAGGACAGACATGTCTTTCAGAGGGTGCCCTCAGATGGATTACAAGACCTCTGATCCCATTTTTAGTGGAGGTATTGTTGAATCTCAAGCAACTGGAGAAGTGAACTTGATGGCTCCTTCCAGTCATCCAGATAAGGACTGTAAATTCGTTGTTACGATCACTAGTGAAGGTAATGGAAATTCATATTCTGGTGAGTTGGAATTTACCGTTGATGCTCCAGAGGTGAAAGAAGAAGTAGAAGATGAGGAAGAATCAATCTCTGATTCATCTGGTTTGGAAGTCGAAGATAACTCTCTTCCAGCAATTTCTTCACTTTTGTGCATATTTACGATGATATTTTCTGCAGTTTTCAGTAGAAAAGGGCTTCAATAAAGCCTTCTTTCGGAAATGATACTGAATTATTGTTAATGATATTCCGATATTTTTTTTGAGCAAGCCACGATAATCTATATGAGTGGAGTGAAGTTGCGAAAGGTGCTACGTTTGCCCGTAGCCGAATATCAGGTGACTAGAAATGGCAGAAACAGAAACAACTGGTGTCAAGTTAGAAACTTGGCTACTCGTAGGTTTCCTAGTTGCAATGCTCCTTTCTACTACTGTAATCATAGCAACCTCTGCTAACAAGGATACAGTTTATTCTGCATATGTTACCGATGAGGAGACCAATCTTCAATATCAACAAATCTCAACCATGAGAAGTTCTCTTGGTGACGATGGCAAGGATTACGTTGTAGCAAATACAATGTCAACCCCTATGCTAGTCAATGATTGGAGAGAGCCTCATCGAACAATGTTGATTATCGCTGCCCCTGAGAAGCCATTCGATAATGCAGAAGCTGATGCTATACATGAGTTCGTCACCGAGAAAGGTGGAAAGGTAATCATTGCTGCAAACTCAACAAATGCTCAAACTGTTGCTGACAAATTCGATGTCAAATTCTTCGATGCTCCAGTAGTAGATCCTAATCGCTTCTACGAGGTTGCTTCACCGACTGGTGAAGCAGAGCAACCGGATGCTCGAAAACTTTGGGCAGTTGCTGGCGTTAACAAGGTCTGGGATGACCAATTCGAGCGAAGGCCATACTGCAGCGATTCTGCATTGCAAGATAGTGAAAGATACGACGATTGTGCATTACCTATTCTATTCCACAGGCCTACTGCTATTCAGGTATTAGATAATGAAGACACTTCAAGAAACGTGAAGGTTCTAGCACATGCATCTGGTTCTGCATTCATTGCTCGTGAGAACATGGATGCTAATGACCCAGATAATCCAATTCTTGGTGGTAACAATACTGGATTGATTGTTCGAATGGATTATCCAGGTATTGAGACAATTGACCAGGTAAAGGGTATTCGTGAAGGTGAAGTAGATGTCACGGGTAGTATTGTATTCATCTCAGACCATTCAGTATTTGCAAACCATCTTTGGGACATCGCTGATGCTGAGGTAACCGGAAAGCAACAGTGTGACACACCATACTATGGTGAGCGTTCATGCTGGGATTCCTTACTATCTTCTACCGATGGTAGTGGAACCGATTGGAACGGAAATGAAGATTATTTCGTAACTCTAATCAGAGATATGATGGAGCATGAAAATGACGAAATTTCAACAGTTATTACTAGCGAGAACAGAAATTTCTACATCGTTTTCGATGAATCTCGCCACGTAACCTCCGCAATGTCTTCTCCATTCACAGAAGCTATGGGTGCAATAGTTATGCTAACTAGTGATACCTTGCTAAAGTGGTTGATTATCCTCAATTTGATGGCATTGTTATCTATCGCTATCATGGTTGTCCCAGAAAAAGAAAACTGGCGCCACGTCTTCGATTTAACTCGATTTAGAGAGCGACCAAACAAAGTCGATCCTAATCAATATCTTCAACGCGTACGAGAGTCAATGATGGCTAAAGTACGACAGTTTAACGACCTGACCCGTGATGAAATGGCCAGGAAAACACCAGGCGAGATCCAGTCCTTAGTGAAGGACCCTCGTCTCATCGAGTTGTTGTATTCACAACAGCGTTCATATTCCAACGAAGAATTAAGGCAATTATTGCAACAAATTCGACGTTGGGGAAAGTAACCTAAGGAGGTAAAAAAGACATGCAGCCAGCACCACCACCACCCGCAGCCCCCCCTGCGCCGGCACCACCTGCACCAGCAGCACCGCCAGCACCGGCACCGGCCCCAGCAGCGCCACCAGCGCCTGCTCCAGCAGCACCACAGGCACCTATGCCAGTAGCTGCACCGGCCCCAGCCCCTGCAGCACCTGCACCAGCAGCACCAGCACCGGCACAGGCACAGCCTAGACACCAGAGTAGCCCAGAGGTCCGAGAACGCCTACAAGCAGTCGGAGCTATATCGCAAGCGATTAGCGCCGAAGTTCAAAAGGTAATTATTGGAAAGAGCCACGTTATTGACAATGTACTGATCAATATTCTATCGAACGGAAACCTTCTGTTCGAAGATTATCCAGGACTTGCTAAGACATTGATGACCAACACCTTCGCAGATGCGTTGGGTTGTGATTTCAAGCGTGTTCAGTTCACTCCGGATTTGCTACCTGCAGATATTACCGGTACCAACATCTATGATGCTAAGAAGGGAGAATTCACCTTCAAGCCAGGTCCACTATTTTGTAACCTGCTACTAGCTGACGAGATTAACCGTGCTCCTCCTAAGACCCAAGCTGCTTTGCTTGAGGCTATGCAGGAGAAGCAGGTGACTATCGGAACAGTCACTCACAAACTACCAGCACCGTTCATTGTTATGGCAACTCAGAACCCTGTTGAGCAAGAAGGAACATACCCTCTGCCTGAAGCGCAGTTGGACCGTTTCATGTTCAAGATGAGCGTTGGTTATCCAGACCGTGCGGATGAAGATGAAATCCTAGCACGTCGTATCAACCGTGGAAAGGATGCAGTCGATGTCGACGTCATCACTGACCCACAACGTGTTATCGCTATGCAACAAGCTTGTGAAGACATCTATGTCGACCCTGCTTTGAGAATGTACATGGTAGAAATTGTTACCAGAACCCGTGAAGACCCACGTGTATTAGTCGGTTCTTCTCCTCGTGGTTCTCAGGCTCTATTGAAGACTTCACGTGCAGCAGCAGCTCTACGTGGCCGTGACTTCGTAACACCTGATGACATCAAGACAGTATCGGAATTAGCACTTGCTCACAGAATTATTCTAAAGCCAGAACACCAAATCAAAGGTTTGGAATCTGGAGAAGTAATTCAAGCAATTTTGCGAGAAGTTCCAGTACCTACCGTCTGATCGTTTCTTCAAGAAATTAGAATGAGGTGCGTAGCATGTGGAGTCGTAAGAGTGCAATGTTAGGGTCGTTAGCGGTAGCTATGTACTTGCTAGGACTAACATTGAGGAATTCGCAACTAGTTACTATTGCTGTAGTGATTTTCGTCTTCCTAACTTGGGCAGCGTTATTCGGCGGTCATGCTGATGTTGCTGCTAGCGGCCGACGTGCAGAGGAGTGGGCAGGAGAGGAAGGAGTATCTCTTTCCAACGTGTCTGCTATGCGTAAATTATCTAGTGCTCGAATTTTCGAAGACGGAGAAGTCTCTGTAACGCTCAGGATGCAGAATCATTCTGCCTTAGGAAAGATTCTGGAAGTTAAGGATAGAGTTCCTGAAGTAATGCGCATCAAAGATGGTGCGAACTACATACTAATGGAACTTGGACCTCGTCGTGAAACCTTCATCGAATACACTGTTGAATGCCCTCTTAGAGGATTTTACAGTCTTGGACCGGTCGCTGTTCGTGTCCAAGACCCATTCGGACTATTCCACAAGGAAAAGGAACTGCATGTCTACAATGATTTCCTTGTGTTCCCGAAGATGGAAGATCTGAAAGATACATTCGTCAAGTCTCGTGTTCCGAAGATTTTCACTGGAGCAGTCAACATCCGTCAACCAGGACCCGGTTCTGAATTCTACTCTCTTCGTGAGTACTTCGAAGGAGATTCATTCAGGGCAATTAACTGGTCAGCTTATGCTAGAAGTGGTAAGCTGATGGTTAACGAGCGTGAAAGAGATGCGGTCAGCGATATTATTCTGATTGTTGATTCTCGGGCTGTCTCCGAAACAGGACCTGTTTCTAGAAACGCTTTGGTTTATTCAACCAGAGCGGCTGCAAGCCTTGCAAAGTATTTCCTTGGTCGCCGTGACTCTGTAGGATTAATCACATATGGTGATGAAGTGGTAAGTGTTGACCGAGATACTGGTAAAAAGCAACTGTATGTCATTCTGACTAAGTTGGCGGGCGCTATGGCTCGTGGCAACGTCCCTCTACAGGTTGTTGTCAACAGAATCTTGCCTCACATAAACAAAGGAAGTCCAATTATTGTACTTTCAAACCTTGAGGACGACCCTACTATTGTAACCGCTTTACGAGACTTCAGAGCTAGAGATTTCGATGTGACAGTATTGTCACCTTCTAGCCTTGAATTCGAATTTGATGCAAAGAGACTCGACAGAACTGGATATGAAGTTCTCAAGACCGAAAGGGACGTCTTAATCAGCGAGTTGCGTGGACTGGGTGTCAACATTATGGATTGGGAACCAGATATGCTACTATCAACCGCACTAGCAGGTGCAAGAGGATTCTAAGGAGGTTAAATTATGGCAACAAAATCAGGCGACACTGCTCACTTGTATGATGGTAAGACCGTAAGGTCATCAGCCCCCTCAAGAAAAAAGTTAGCAGGTCAGGCTTCAGCAACAGGTGAGATCCCTAAAGATGCAATTCCAACCGTTGAAATTCCTACATTTATCGAGAGTTTGCTCGGTGGACCACTGGTCCCTAAGATGAAGTTCCTTCCAGCAGATAAGATGGTTCAGAATTTACAATTGGGATGTTATGGAGTTCTTATCGCTCTAGGAATTCTTACCTACATCGTAACTCCTGCAGTAGGGACTCTATGGTTCGCATTGACTGGTTCTATGGCAATTGCAAACGTTCTGCAATTGATGGTCGTAGCAGGTGCAATCGGTACTGGATTCTGGGGTACAATGACTCGTGATGCTAGATTTATGCTGGCTTCTTATATCCTGTTCATCCTTTCAGTAATGCGCTTCGCATCCTCAAAGGTTTCACTTTCTCAAGATTTGTTCGGATTTGGCGATAGTCAATTCTTGCTAACAATTTTGGTCGTCATCTATGCAGTTCTTCTGGTAATGTACTTTGAATTATCAAACGGTGTTTTGAGATTCAGTATGCTTGATACTTCAATCAGGACACGAGAAGTGTATGTGATGAATGTCAAGAAAATTATTGGTAAGTATCACCGTTCATTGGTAATAAACCCACTAATTGCAGGTACACTTGCAATGATTGTATTGTCAGTAAATACAATTCTTCCAGCCTTTGTATCATTGTTCTCAGAACAAATGGCTCTCAGAATGGAAGAATCAGTAGAATTGATTTCGGTATATGGTGTTGCTCTTGGAACACTATTCGTATTCATTGTAGTAGGCGGATTGTTCGCCCTTGATCTTCCGACTCATTTGCAGTCTTGGAGAGAAAACAAGGAATGATACAACTCTAGTATTGTACTAGATAAGTTGTCAGAATTTATTATTATTCTAGTTCCGTATTGATTCTTTGAAACCAATTCGTGTTCTATAGGAATTGTACATCTACCGATTATTGAGATGATCGCAGTTCTAAAATCAACCTTTCCAGAAACATATTTTTCTAACTGGTTAAATTCATGAATTGGTATAATCAATTTCATTCCTTCAGGAGTAGAATTCATCAACCAAGGTACGATATCCAACTGCTCAATTTTGGCTAGTAATTCACTGTCCAGTGGTTTGTTTTCAGTGATTACTGCAACACCTGGATGACAACCGATTGCAATCGTTTCATCAGTGTCAATATCTGGACCAATAATGGTAGGGGTGCTGGAAAAGGGCTTGTTGAAATTTCGAATTTCAGCAGGGATGCCTTCTTCAATTAGTGGAAGAACAGTTGCTGGATGAATTACAGGAGTGCCGTGCATAGATAATTCTGCAGCTTGTCCATATCCCAAATATGGAATTGCAGGCGTCTCAATCCCCCATCTTGGATTTAGTCTCTTAATTCCATCAACATCTTTCCAAAGAATCAATTTATTCGCGTTAGTCAATTTTGCAAATGCTGCAGCAGAATGGTCGGAACCACCCCTAGATAATAGAGCAATATCTCCATCTTCACCTTCACCAAACCATCCAGTGAGTATTGGTATACCAACCAATTTTTCACGGTCCAATTTTTCAGATGATGCCGATATGTCAATTTCCTTTGCACGGCCTTTGCCTTTGAGTCTTAATCCGATGTCTTCTGCTCCAACAGGATGGGCATTTTTCAATCCAAAACTTCGCAGTCTGTGGGCAACTGCAAGTGCGCTAAGTCTCTCACCTGCTGCTAAAATTAGATTTTCAGAGCGCAATGATACTTCTCCACTTGATAGATTCAGTAGTTGATTTGAAATTCCAGATATTACTTTGTTGAAAAGAGGTCCAAATTCTCCGGTATCTAAACCAGGAGCAAATCGTAGATGCTGATAGATCAAATCTTGGACTAATCTTCCTGCATATCTTGGCTCTCGAGAAGCCCTAATCAGCCTATCAGTCATTCCCCAAAGAGCAGATACAACGATAATGGGCTTTCCACTACTATTGCTAATTATTTCTCCAATTCGGTCGATGTCTTCGCCATCCCTAAGGCAAGAGCCTCCAAATTTATGGACGATTATTTCATCCATCGATGTAACCTCCCTGAATACCAAGGTCTGCGATTACCAATCTTGCAACTGCTTCTACAACCGGTCTGGCTCTTGGTGCGATAACTGGGTCATGCCTTCCTTTGATGGCTAATTCTTCCATCATTCCTGTGACTTGATTGAAAGTCTCTTGAGGTAGTGAAATTCCACTTGGAGGCTTGAATGTAATTCGGACATGTATTGGGGCGCCGCTAGCCATTCCACCTAATGCCCCATCGGCTCCTTCTGAAAGCGACATATCTTCTTGCCACTTGTCGTTATGCTCACTTCCTCTCATATTTCCAGCACCAACCCCTCTGCCAAATTCTACTGCTCTGGCAGCAGGAATTGCCATCAATGCTCTAGCTAATGCGGGTTCTATGCCATCAAACCATGGCTCACCTAAGCCTACAGGTAGTCCAGAAATGATTAGGTCTACTCTACTGCCGAGCGAATCTCCAGCCTTACGTGCTTGTTCTGCTAGAGCAATTCCTTCATCACCTTCAAGTCCCCCTAATGCTCCAACGGTTGCCTCAATTTTCCATTCATCAGGAATTATCTTCCTTGAAAGCGAGGATGCAGCAACTAAGCCAGCAGTTAGCCTTGCTGAGAATGAACCTCCTCCTCGTAAATCTGCGGCACCCTCTGTTTTCACATTTATTGGATGGTCCACATGACCAGGTCTAGGCTGATATGGTAGGAATGAATAGTCCTTTGAGCGTACATCTTTGTTCCGAATTAGAAGAAGAATAGGCATGCCTGTAGTCTTGTTATTATGCACTCCTGACATGATTTCTACTTCATCGGTTTCCTTTCTTTTACTGGCAAGACCTGAACCGGGTCTTCGAGAAACCATATCTTCTATCAATTGGTCGAGATCCAAATCAATATTTGCTGGCATTCCTTCAATTAATGCGCCAACTGCGAGGCCATGAGACTCTCCAAAGAGAGTTACAACGATGTTCTCCCCTAGACTCATACGCATGAGTATCAGTCCATTGAACAGGCTTTCATTCAAGAATGTGTGGTTATTCCTCTCCCGAGGAAAAGTCGGCATTGATTACTGATGTCTCAATAATTTCCATGTCGTCGAATTTCTCATACCATCTGATTAATCGCTCAATTGTAGGGGTGCTAATCGCTGGTGCAAATATCACAATTGCAGTCCCAGAACCACTTATTCCCGCGGCTCTAGCACCGTTGACAAAGGCATCATTGGTCAATCTTCTACCACTTTGATCGTTCAATGCACCAACCACTCCTCTACCGTTCCAGGTAAGAGCAACCAAATCCTTGCCGTCCTGTAGAGCGGTAAGAGCTTGTGAAAATGCTTGTTGATGGAATGTGAAATCTTCCAAGGCAGGTCTTTCATCACGGTCACCACGCAATAAAATCAAAACTTTCCAATCCTCACTTTTTGGCCCTTCAGATTCTAGAAGAAGGCCTTGCCTTGCACTTTCAGCATTAGTATCAACTAACTTCCAACCACCTTCAATAGCAGCCCATGAATCATCAAAACTTCCTGTTATGGATACTCCTGCTGCTAATTGTGCAGCAGCAGCAATATCGACGATATCTGCATTATCTAATGTCGAATCAGTAGCATCACACAACGCCCTAATCGCTGCCACTGAAATAGCAGAACTAGATTTTAATCCCTGCCTTGGAGGGATTTCAGATTTAATCGACCAGAAAATTTCGTCTGTAGGTAATTTCAGTCCTGCATTTTTCCATGCGATTACAATTTGTTCGAGTAGTCCGTCTGGGTCTTCAACATCCCTTCTGGATTTTTTATCTAAGATTCTGACCTTGACTGGTAAGTCTAGAGCAAGTGATGCCCCATAACCAAGTCCGGCTGCATGAAGTAGGCTACATCCTCCATTAGCAGTCCCGGTTCCTAGTACCGCCATTTTTTCACCTATTTTTCGGTTACTTCAGCGCTTATTGGTTGCCCAACATGCCTTCCTCCGCCACCGCTCCATCCTAGTAACTTAGTTCCAATCTTCAAATTGGTTATTGAAACAAGTCCGCGAGTAGTGGTGATGAGTCTTACCGTCTCCGCTTGTTGAAGAAATGTACCTGATTCATTATTCTTTTCATCTTTCCATTTGAATAAAATAAATGGCCGTTTCTCAATTTTAACTCTACCAACAGTTACAGAACGAGATGAAGACTCTTGGTCAACGACCATTACTTCATCTCCCATTTTCAATTCAGACAGGTATGATGTACTTCCATCAGCCATCAAAACATACGAATGAACAGCACCGGCATTTACCCTAAATGGCCTTGTAGGTACAAATTCAGATTCTACGGTTTCACCATGAACCAATACCAGTGAATTAGAACTTGAACCTACTAACATCCCTTCTCCTTCGTTTAGTAGATCGATCAAATCAACACAAATTCTGTCGCCAACTCCTCCTTCTTTGATTTCAATAACTTCCAATTCTGAAAGGGATATGTCTTCACTATCACTAGGCATCTCACCATCTTTTGTGCGCTCACCTCGTTGTGATTTTGCGATTAATGCTGTAGACAAAATATCTGGAGTTACCAGTAGCGCATCGACTCCAATTTGTAGAGCAAATGCAGCGCCTAGGACTTGTTCGGCTGAAGAAATGCGAGCGGCCACTTTTGTTGGACCTCCATCGCATGCTGCGATTATATTCTCAATTGGAATCATCTTCCATTCACCTAAATCAAGGAGAATCCATTCAATGCTTCCCGCCATAGAACGGGCTTTAGCTTGTCCATCTGAATTACTGACATCAACTCTTCTTCCAACCTGCTTATCATCGATGTAAATGGCATCTCCATCAATTTGCAAATCTTCTCCATTTACCAAATCGACACCAGAGGTTCTTTCTCCAGAATCTAACCAAATCTGCATAAAATCACAGCCCGGAATCACTCATAGCGGTTTTTACATCGGCTCCTTGGTGAATAATCATCTTCAATGCAGTCACCATTTTACCTGGACTTTGATGACTGAATACGTGTCTGCCCATACAAACACCTCCGCCACCTGCTTGCATTGCTTTGTGAACAATTGTTAGCACTTCTTCAGTGGATGAACCAGCAGGACCTCCAGCTATTAGAACGGGAATTGGTACTGCTGAGGTTACTTTACGGAATGATTCAATTGAGCCAGTCCATTTTGTCTTTACAACATCACATCCCATTTCGAATGCTAGGCGAGCAGCATGAGCGGCTCCTTGAGTATCATCTCCTTCCATTATCTGCAAATTTTCTCCTCTTGGGTAAATCATTCCTAAAACAGGACAATTTAGGTAATGAGAGTCTTGGGTTATAGAACCCAGTCTTTCGATCATTTCAGGCTCATCTGGGCTACCCATATTCACCTGAACACTAACTCCTTTAGCGCCCCTAGACATCGATTCCTCAACACTTCCAACCAATATTTTGTCACTGGACCTATTACCAGCATGCCTAGTTGAAACCGATAGGTGAGCAACCATATTTGCGCCGATTTGAGCATACTTGGAAACAACGCCTTTCTGGGCAACAATTGCGTCAGCGTGCGCAATATCTTTGATTAATTTCTCAAGATTTTCCAATCCATCAACCGGATAATCAGATACTCCGTGGTCAATTGGAATCCAAACTCCTTTCCCACCAGGTAACAGAGAATCAATGCCCCTCATGTACAATGCTAGGAGTGTTTCCTACTTAGAGAGATGTGTATTTACGGCCCACTCAACTAATGCGGCTTCTGCTTTAGCCAGATGTTCCTGCAAAGTAGAACGAGGAATATTTGAAAGTTCAGAAAGCTCTTTTTTCGATATTTTTCTAGGGTTTTCATAATATCCAGATCTTACAGCAATTACTGCAACTTCGAGTTGCTTAGGAGTTAAAACCTTCAGAATACTATCTTGTATTTCTTCGATATCAACTACGTTAACACTGTCTGGTGGGAAAATCACTCTTGCAGCCTTTAGAAAACCACTAACTCCTTCAGGAAGGCCTCTGATTGTTATCTGAACGCCATCTTCTCCAATCACATACGGAGGAATCACGTGAAGACTATCAAAATTGATTGCAGTTACTGAAAGTGGATGTCGGTTCCAGACTACGACATATCCTTCGTCTCCCACTTCGGGCATAGGATAGGGATTCATTGGTCCCTCGACCTCTAGATATGGGACGTTGTTCAAATCATCTACACCCTTATCATCCTTGAATTCAATTTTCACTAATTGTCTGACTCCGTCCTTAGTGACTTCTAAATGTGCTACAACTTCGAAAACCGATGCTACATCGGTGATTAAGGAAATATCCGACTTGGAAACAGAAACTTGATTCCACTTCAACTGAACTTCGCGCACAGTCTTTTCTTGGGTTTCTCATTAATGATAGTGTCCCTTAAGAGTGAAAGGTTATCTACATCAAGTATGACCCCCATTTGTTATCATGACATTGTTGAAAATGACCGGGGTGAAGCGCCATTATGAAACTCCAGCAGGGGTTGTTAGAGCACTTGATGGTGTCTCGTTTGAGATATCTGAGGGTGAAAGAGTAATCTTACTCGGTCCATCAGGATCTGGTAAAACTACTCTTCTCAATTGCTTGTCTGCTCTAGATAGTCCTACTGATGGAAGTTATAATTTCAAAGATGGTGAAGTACCTAGAAACCATTCTGAAAAGATGACATCTTTCAGAAGAGAAAACATTGGTTATGTATTTCAATTCTTCAATTTGCTACAGGATTTGACAGTATTAGAGAATATCTTACTGATTCAAGAGATTGCAGGAAATAAAGACCAAGAAAGGGCACTAGAATTATTGAAATTAGTTGGGCTAGAAGCTGAAGTCAACAGATTTCCTGGTGAAATCAGTGGCGGCCAACAACAACGGGTTGCTATTGCTAGAAGCATTGCTAAAAAACCAAATTTACTTCTTGGGGATGAGTTAACTGGAAATTTAGATACCGAAACTTCACAGAAAGTAATGACTGCCCTGGTTAGGGCTTGTCAAGAAGAGAATATCACATCAGTTTTTGTTACGCATGATGAGGGATTGATTCAATATGCCACGCGAGTAATCAGAATCGATAGTGGAAAAATCATCTCAGATACTGTGTTGGATTCGACCTCTGAAGAGTGAGTGATAGAATGTCTGCACTCCTGAATAAAAGGTTGGCTAGAAGCCTATGGCGAACCAAGTTGAGATTGTTAGCAGTAGTGCTTATGGTCTCTGTAGGAGTTTTTGCTGGAATTACTTTTGGAGGATATTCTCACAATCTTGATGGAATGTATGAAACAATTCAGGGAGATGATGAAGATGGGGCAAATTTAGCAGATTTGTGGATTGATAATCGTAGTGCTACATGGACTCCACAACAAGTTGAGAGTTTTTGTTCATCTTTAGTAGAATCTTGGGATTCCTCTGTTATGGCTGATCTAGATTCTTGCGAGGGAAGGACCATTGTTCAAGGTGTGATGTTTTCCCAAGGTGAAGATGGTGAAGAAATAATCAATTCGATGTGGCATGGAATTCCTGAAGATGCTAATGCAGATAGGGTGTGGATGCCAGATGAGCATGCTCAAGGAAGAGTGGCCATAGCTGCAAATGAAATTGTTATCGATGCCCACGTCACCGATGCTCTGGAATTAAGTATTGGAGATACTGTAAAGATTGGAGCTGGCAGTTCTTCTGCCGAGTTCGAATTAGTGGGTATTGGGTATCATCCATTACACGTATTTATGGCTCCAGAAGGATCACTATTCCCGCCTGAAGAGGGCGAATATGTAGTTGGGTATCTCTCAGAACTTGGGATGTCTAGGCTAACTGGTGAAGAAATAGGTTCCAGCAATACTATCCTCCTAGATGTTGAAGGAACTCCTTCGTTTGATCTACCTGATACTGAAGAATATGAAGGAGATGAAATCGATGAAATCAAGCAGTTGGTTTCCTCCGCATTAGAATCGGAAGAAATTGACGCTAGAGTGCGTGACAGAGGTCAAAATGAACCTATTGAAGTGATGCGCCAAGATCTAGAAGGTGCAAAAAGAACAACAGTTCCATTTACTGTAATGATTGCAGCCATCGCTTCGATTACTATTGTGCTGAGTTTGCAGAGACTGGTTCAAAGTCAATCTAAGGAAATTGCAGTTTTGAGAACTTTAGGGGTCGACCGTATTTCTCTCCTCCAGGGCTATCTTTTAGCTCCTATTGTGATAGGTGCAATAGGATGTATAATCGGATGTTTGATTGGGCCTTGGGGAATGAATTGGATGCTAGATTTCTATCAGAACATAGTAGGTCTTCCAATAACCGAAAGAGAAGTTCCATTTTCATTGTACGCCACAGTCGTTGTACCAACGATGCTGGTCGTTTTCATTTCAGGAACCTTCCCTGCATGGAAAGCAAGTCGTTTGGATCCTTTGGAAGTATTAAGTGGGCAAAGTGAGATGCGAGTTGGCTCAAACATTCTACGAAAGCTGACTTCTTGGATGCCAACAACTCTTGGGCTTTCGATTAGGTCGAGTGTTCGTAAGCCAATACGTCTCGCAATGACATTCTTGGCTGTTGGAATTTCTTTGATGTTGTTTGGTTCAATACAGATGATGTCTGCTGGATTTGAGGATACTCTGGTTGGAGGCATTGAAGATGACCAGTCTTGGGATGCCCAGGTTTACATTTCAGCAGGAGGAGAATATGAGGTCTTATCTTGGGCTGAAAACAATTCTGCTACTGCGGAGTTGATCATCGAAATGCCGTTGGGACTGGTTGAAGATTCTGATGGAGTCGATAGATTATTCGTGATGGTTGGCCTTGATAATTATGATTCAGGCATGCGTTCAGTCAATGTTTTGGAAGGAAACACTCCCGGTGATGGAAGCGATTTACCTCAGGTAATGATGGATGAAGGAGCGATGAACTTTTTGAATTGGGAAATTGGTGACAAACAAACCGTCTTGCTTAATGGTGAAGAAACAGAGGTGGAGATTGTTGGAATTACCAGAGGTGAGTTATCTAGAACAATGTATTTCCTACGCGCTGATTTGACAGAATTGACTGGAGTAAATGCAACTTCTGTTTACCTTGAACTTCCTGAAGGAGTTGAGGTTGATTCAGAGTTAGGTGAAATTTCAGTCGGCCTTGTAGAGCGACAGACTCTATTGAACGGGATTAAAAGTTTGATAGAACAACAAACCCAGTTATTCCAAGCCATAATGTATCTTGGATTATTATTCACTATTGCAGTAATGCTCAACACCATGATAATGAATGTGGCTGAAAGAGACTTTGAACTAGCTACCTTACGAGTTCTAGGCGCTTCAACTGGAAGATTAGCAACCATGCTATTATTCGAAAGTCTGTTGATAGGAATAATTGGTGGAATAGTGGGTGTGATATTTGCTTATGGTGGCGCAGTGGGCCTTGCAGCATCATTTTCCTCTTGGCAATTTTATGTTCCAATAGTATTGGTACCAAGCGTTGCATATCAGCTATTAATCGGAGTCATAATCATCGCAGTAGCAATGACTCCTATTGGTGTATGGCGCTTACGAAAAATGGATTTAGTCGAGAAAGTGAAAGATTTGTCAAACTGAGATTTTGAAGATTTTTTTCGATAGTGATAGCCGATGGTAATAAGTCCCAGTTTGGCTTAGCCCCGTTCATGGACCTTGGTTCTTGGTTGATGATTGGCTTTCTAGGAGGGGCTTTTCTTTTCGGGATTTGGTTTATGTTAGTTCGAGAAGATGACCGTAGTACTCGTTCTATGACTATCCATCGTCAGGATTTAACTCGAAGAGGAGCACCTGATTTCCGTCAAGCCCACAATGAGTTTGATCGTAAATTAGCTGAAGTCGAGCGACATTTAGAATCAAAGCGCAGAGATGAAAGAGCAATTCTACTTGCAGAAGAAGAAGCACGCAAGGCTCTTGCAGACCAAGCTGCACAAAAATTGGTCGAAGAAGAGGAAAGAAGAATTGCAGAAATCGAAGCAGAAGAGGCCCGCAAGAAAGCGGAGTACGAGGCTGCCAGAGAAGCAGAATTGGAAGAAGCACGTCGTCTTGCTGAAGAGCGAGAGGCAGAACGCCTTGCCGAAGAAAAGCGACTTGCCGAAGAACGTGAGAATGAAAGACAACGTGAATTGGCTGAAGAGGAAGATGCTAGACAAGCACAAATCGCAGCACTTGAAGAATCCGAAGTTCTCGAAGAACAAATGGCCTCAGAAAAGGCAGAACAAGAATTGGTTGAGCGTCTAGAAAGAGAGGGTGCAAAGTCTTCTGAAGTTCAAGTCTCACTACTGTGGGACAATTACAACGATTTGGATTTGCATGTACTATGTCCATCTGGAGAAAGAATCCATGGTGGAAACAAAATCTCCGAATGTGGTGGAGAATTGGATGTTGATGCAAACGTTAGGCCTGAGACAAAGAAGCCAGTCGAAAACATCGTCTGGCCTGATTTCAAGGCACCTCCTGGTACTTACAAAGTATATGTTCACCATTACAGGAAACACAAGAAGCGACGCTCTAAGGACCCAACAAAATTCCGTGTAGTAGTTAACGCGGGTGGTGAAATCAAACACTATGAGGGTGAATTATCCACTGGCGACCCAATTATGCTAGTTTGTGAATTCGAATTAGAAGCTCCTGAAGAAAGAGGTACAGATGAAGATCGTGAATCAGCATTGATCGCTGCAGAAACTGAAAGAATTGCAGAAGAAGAACGCCTCTCAATCGAATTGGAAGAGCAAAGACAAGAAGAATTAGCAGAAGCCGAAGAGCAAAGGTTAGCTGAAATTGTTGCTAATGAAGCCGATGAATTGGAATCGATCAAAGCAACTGAAGTCGCATTGAAGGATTTGAAAGAGCGCCTTGAGAGAGAAGGTGCAAAATCATCAGATGTACAAATTTCATTGCTTTGGAACAATTACAACGACCTAGATCTGCACGTTGTTTGTCCATCAGGTGAAAGAATCCATGGTGGAAACCGTGAATCTGCTTGTGGTGGCGAACTGGATGTCGATGCGAACGTCAAACCAGAGACAAAGAAGCCGGTCGAAAATGTTGTTTGGCCAGAAGGAGAAGCTCCAGGTGGAACATACAAGGCGTATGTTCACCACTACAAGAAGCATAAGAAGCGACGCTCCAAAGACCCAACTAAGTTCCAAGTAATTTGTAATGCAGGCGGAGATGTCCTTGAGTATGAAGGCGAGATTTCTAACGGCGACCCAATCATGCTAATCTGTGAATTCACAATTGAAGACCCAGAAGCAAGAGCTGCCAGTGCTGAGCGAGCTAAGCAGAAACTTGCTGCTCTAGAAAGTGGCGAATGGGACGGTTCTCAAGAAGAAGAAGTAGTAGAGTCTCCAGGAGTTCTGGATGCACTTGACGAATTATTAGATGACTGATTAAGATAGTATCTTATCTAAGCAACCGTCTCTAATCGCTTTCTTTATTGAGCGTGCAATACGACGACCTGTGGACATAAATGGTTCATTGATATCGCTGTAAGGAGAACCTCCAACGAATGGATTAGAACCTGCAACAATTCTTGCACTAATCTCGAATACTCTAAATTCTAATTTGTCGGTTACGATTGTTTCCAAACAGAATGAACCGATCATTCCCCTAGAGCCTTCTTCCAGTTCAAATGAAGCAGCAACCGTTCCTTCAGCCATTTCAAATGCACGAGGCAACAGACTTTCCCTAATTACTACAGGTTGATTTCCAGTAACAACGAATGAAGGTTCCAAATTCATTTCACGCAAATCTCTGAGACTTCCCAATTTGTAAAATTCATCAACATTTGATTCGTCTCTTCTATCCATGCTCATCAATTCTAAGCGGCCAAGAGATTTGCCAGCATTAGCACCTCTTCCCTGTACTTGGAAGCCATCTTCGGCTGTAGGGTCGAAGAAGAAATGCAAGTAGTATCTGCATCCCAAAACATATTCCTGAATGGTGAACTCTTCATCGAGTTTTACATTTCTCTTGAAATCTCTGTAATCTCTAGCGATGAAATATCCTTCACCGCCCTTAGCTCCTGCATATTTGACAATTACAGGACCATCGATATCATGAGGGTCATCAATCACTTTGGGCATAGAGCAACCTCCCTTTTCAAGCCACTGTCTTTGTCTTTCTCTACTACTTTCCCAGTGTAGAATACCTCTATTTCCAAAGGTTGGAACTTGCAGATTCTTGAAATTGGTGCTACCCAAATACTCAACAAGAGACCCGTGTGGGATGATAATGATATTCTTCTCTCTAAACCATTCAGCATAGTCTAGCATTTCACGATAATTGTCTAGCATCAGCCACTCATCAGGGTCTGCTCCAGGGAAGGCGGAGTAGAAGCGTCTACGGTTTTCACCAACTGCTATACCTAGAGTTTTGAAACCCTCTTGGCGGGCTCCGTGAAGGATTTGAAGAGATGAATGAGAGGCAACTACACCGATCGTAATCTCGGCTGGGTCATAGGAATCTAACCATTTCCGCAGCAGTTCAGTACTTACGCCCATACGAAGGGCTTCAGTGTCTTGTTAATGACCATTACGGAAATAGAATATCGATTTTTCAATTTGCATGATAATTGAATCTTAGCGAACTGAATTATCCGTCAAGGTTTCAAGCCCTGCCTTATCTGCAAGGAACATGAGCGAAGATGCCCCTGACACTAGGATGACCTACGGCAACTATCTTCAATTGGACAAATTACTATCTCTGCAATCTGGTCCTAAAGGCCACACACCTGCTCCTTCTAATCATGAAATGCATTTTATCGTTGTACATCAGGCATTTGAATTATGGTTCAAACAGATTAACCGAGAATTAGAAGAGGCACTATCTTTGCTGAATGTCGAAGAAGTGGATGAAAAAAATATTCCAGTAATAGTGAGTCATTTGGAAAGATGCTCAGAAATTTTCAGACTTCTAGCATCTCAATGGAAAGTCATGGAAACCTTAGCACCCCAAGATTTCTTAGCTTTTAGAGATAGATTGGGCACTTCTTCTGGGTTTGAAAGTTGGCAGATGAGAACACTCGAAATGCTACTCGGACTTGAATCAGAGCAACGAATTGGGGGAATGGACCCTATGGAGCATAACCGTAAATTGCATTCAGAGGGTAAGTTAAGCGACTCTGTAATGACTGAAATGAACAGAATCGATTCTTTGCCATCATTGAATGAAGTATTGCTAAGGTGGCTTGCAAGAACTCCAGTCAATGGAGTTGCAGGTGATGAAAATGTGATGCGAGACTTCGTTGAAGGCCATCTCAAGGTGATGCAAGAGCATGGTGAATCAGTCATTGCTCATATGATAAAAATCGGGCACGGTTCCGAAGAAACAATTCGGCCTCGAATTGAATCAGGCATTAATTCAGCAAGAGATTTCTTGTTACCTGATGACAAAGTTGTACCTGCAAGAGCAGGATTATTGTTCATAGAGTCTTATCGCGAACTACCATTATTGTCCTGGCCTCGTCGTTTGATTGATACCGTAGTAGATTTAGAAGAATCAATGTTGTTATTCCGTTCTCATCACGCAAGGATGGTTGAGAGAATGATTGGACGCAGAATGGGGACAGGTGGCTCCAGTGGCGTAGATTATCTTGATATGACTCTGAAATACAGAATTTTCACAGACCTATGGGCTGTTAGAACTATGTTGGTAAAAAGAGAAGCGCTAGCAGATCCTGCTAATTCAGAATTCTACGGATATGCTTCAGACAACTAACTCATTCGTTATGAGGGTCGGTGTCGATTGGAATGAGTTCATTCTCATACTCATAAATCGCAATTTTTAGAGGGTCTAGAACGAAACGAACCGAAGCCTCTTCAAGTCCATATAGAGAAATTAATTCTTCCTTAAACGCTTCACGTAGAACATCTTCAGGTGCATTTAGAGGAGCTCCCATTCCAATTTGGAGAGCACGTGCACCGATGATTCTAGCGCGTTCAAAGCGAGTGTGGGGATTCTTTGGCTTTACCATATTGACACCTCATGCGCACTTCGTGCGAAGTTTGCGACCATCGACCTGTTATTGAACCCTACGCAACAAAGAAATCAGTCATTCTTCTTCTGTGGGGTCCTCAAATCGCATCAATTGAAACAATTGATATGATGCAGGGAGGGTAATAATTAGCAACAAAATTGTGATTATTATAATGGTTGAACCTTTGACAGGACCATCACTTTCTCCCAAATTATCGAGGCCGCCATCAGGAATGTAATCATTGGCAGGCATTGATGAACCAGATACCAATGCGATATAGCCTGGATTTGAAACCACTATGATCAATTTTTCACCGTCTAAATCTACAATATTTGACTCCGAGTAATTGGTATGATTAGTAGCGATATTTGTTAAATTGTCATTAGAAGAAACCGTCCATACATCTACACTAAGATTTAGGAAATTACCGTCCAATATCAGTGTGTCATTATCCAAACTGACATTCGTGATGCTGCTATAGTTAGATTCAGACTCGGATAGCAAAGAATTGAGTTCTCTTGACTGAGTTGGGCCCGCAAATATGTAATGGCCATCTAGAGCGATGGTAGGATATCCCCACAGGCCATACACGTCAAGGAATCTATCTCGTGATGCAGGTAGCCAAAAATCATCACTTGAGGATGGTCTATGGCTGAGGATTATTTCAGATTCATTTGGCACATCTTTCAGAATCTGTTCAACTTCAGGACATTCCGTACACCAATCTGCTCCGAAATACTCAACGATATTGCTTGGTCTTGAAACACAAGTGTCATTTTCTTCACATTCCAAATCGACCACGATTACATCGATTATGTAGCCTTCAGAGTGGGCTCCTTCAATTCCATGACCCGTTGAGTAACCAGAAAATAGCAGGGTCAAGATAAACAGTCCTGCAAGTATGCTTGCCCTCATGTTTGTGCCCATAAAGTCCGGTTTGTTAAAAGGGAGCCTCCAGCCCCCTAGGATTGATGGAAACCAAATGGTTCCGCCGTCCTTCCACGTTGCCTCTTGCAATTGCAATAATGGCGATGATGATTATTACAGTTGGAGGGACAATTCGTATTTATGATGCTGGAGAATCATGTCCAGATTGGCCTCAATGTTTCGGAACTTGGGGCTTTGATGTATCGGAACAAGAACAGGGAGAATGGTATGATGAAACTGAGGAATATGATAGCCGAGGTCCAGACCATAGATATACCACATTTGAGATTTTCATTGAATGGGTTCACCGTTTGTTAGCAGCATTGATGGCAATTCCTGTATTAGCTAATTTCTTGATTATTCTGAAACGGAAAGAATTGTATGGAGATTCTCTGGTCAAGATATCATTTTTTACTGGTATCCTTCTAACCGTCCAAGGAATAGCAGGCGCAGTTACTGTTAGGTTCGATAATGCCGATTGGTCCGTTGCTTTACACCTTGGTCTAGCCTCTTGTTTTGTTTTCATTTTACTATGGCAATACTTCGCTATGAGAAAATTGGAAGGAGCGAAATGGCCTATGTTTTATGCTCCTAAGAGTTTCAAAGAAAGTCAAATAAAACGTGTTACAATTGCGACTTCTGCGATTTTCCTTCTCTTGATTTTAGGGGCATGGGTTTCATCATCTCCAAATGGGAATCAAGGCTGCTCTGTCGGCTTCCCTGATGGTTGGCCAAAGTGTCAAGGAGATTTCTTCCCAAGCCTAGATAATAGCGGTATTCTTGTTCAGATGGTTCATCGTATTGGAGCAGGTATTGTAGGAATCGCCCTTTTCTTAGGCGGTATGAAGTATAGAGAAAGTTGTTTAGAGCATGATGTACACAATGGATTTTTCAGAAGTTTCGATATCGCTGGTGCATTATGGTTTACGAATGTCTTTGTTGGAGGAATGTACATCGTCGAGGCTAAAATGGGAGATTTCCCAGAGAGTCTTTCATTGCTTCATTTGCTGTTGGGTGTTGCGAGTTTCTTGGCTGCATCAGTAGGCTTAATGTTACTCAAATTGAGTGAAGAAGGTGGAGAAGATGAGTGACAAACCAAGCCTTCTCAAGATTTACTTGCAATTAATGAAATTGCGCGTAGTAATTCTATTACAGATAACAGCAATTTGCGCCATAGTAGCTCATGATTTGTTGGTTAGAAGTGATGCGATTCAAGGCGATAGAACTTGGATGGATACCCTTCAAGCATGTATTGTAACCCTTGTAGGAGGCACCCTTGCAGCAGGTGGTTCAAATGCTATCAACATGGTATATGATAGAGATATAGACCCTGGAATGTCAAGAACTAGAACCAGACCAATACCAAATGGATGGATCAGTCCGAAACATGCATTGGTCTTTGGAATAATAATCTCCATTCTCGGTAGCATAATTTTCCTTCCATTCCATTGGAAAGCCGCTTTCTGGTCGTTCTTTTCTGTAGTATTCTATGTGTTTGTCTACACGATTTGGCTTAAACGTAGAACACCTCAAAATATTGTAATTGGAGGTATTGCAGGTTCAACACCTCCTGTTATTGGATGGATTGTAGCATCTGCAGCAACAATTCCAGATAATATGAATCCGTTTGATTTAGGTTCACCAATTCCTTGGATGCTATTTGTTCTGATCTTCTTGTGGACTCCTCCACATTTCTGGGCTTTAGCACTGTATAGAAGTGGAGAATATGCGAAAGTCGGAGTGCCAATGCTACCAGATGTAAAGGGTGCAGAAAGGACGTTAATCGAATCCAAAATTTACTGTTTACTTCTTTTGGCTTTAGGAAGTGTTCCTTTCTTTTGGCCAGAATCTGGACTTCCTGAAGCATGGGGCCTTCTAGCGAGTTTAATCACAATCTGGTATTCCTTCTCAGTTTGGAAAATTAATCCCGAAGAAGAACTCGACTCCAATGGCCGAATGCCACTTGCATTTGCATCATTCATGCGTTCACTAGGATACTTAGCTTGGATGTTTATCGCATTCGTTTACATTGTGGCAGTACCGAATGAGAATGTTTGGTATTTCGCAATAGCCTTCATTGTGGCAGTACCTTTGGTGAACACCTTTGCAATAAAGTGGAAAGACTCTGCTAACAAAAAGCATAGGGTTCTCAACGCAGAATAATTTTCAAGCGGCATTACCCTGCGTTTCGTAAAATTTCGTAAAGGATTAGGATTCCACATCTTATTGATTAACATACACTTACGCCACTTTACCGGAGAATGGTTTAATTTGGCTTAGGTAAAGGGGTGCTTATGTGCAGTGAACAAGGCATAGCATTGCTACTTGTTCCGCCCGTATCTAGAGGTTTAGATTACGGAGGGTGGTTTTATGGATGAAGCAACATTAGTTCTGAATGTAATATTGTATGTCTTGCTACCATTGTGGGGTATTGCAAGTATGCTCGATTGGTGGTGCCATCGTTCCACAAATATCGAAGCGACTTCAGGTCTTCGTGAAGCAAATGTGCACATACTTATGGGTGCTCAAATTGGTCTGCCGCTCGTCCTCAGCTTGATATTTGAAGTCAATGTTCTAATCATGTTAATTTGCTTTGCTGCACTTATCGCTCACGAATTTGTAGCACATTATGATGTGCACTACACAACAGGTAAGAGAGAAATTAGTATTTGGGAAGTTCATGCTCACAACTACCTTGCAACTCTTCCATTCTTCCTAATATTGCTCATCATCGTACGCAAATGGAGTGTTTTCGTCGATACTGTAACCCTCAATTGGGCAGGAGGATTTGGCCTCTCTCTACGCGATGAACCGCTTGGAATAACAGGAAACTATGCAATCCTATACATGACTACTATGGGTATATTTGTTGTAGGTCCCTACTTCCAAGAGTGGTGGCGATGTTACGTCTATGAACGTAATCTCGCTGCCGAGGTGGAACCATGAGCGTCTATATCACGAGTACGGGTGCTTTTCTTCCTGGTCCTCCTATTGCCGTTGAAGAGGTTGAAGGAGTTCTAGGGGCCATTCATGGAAAACCGTCATGGTTGCGTGTTCAAATCCAAAAAGCAAATAAAATTCAAACTCGACATTACGCTATTGATAAAAATCAACAAACTACCCACAGTAACACCTTAATGGCTACCAATGCTGCTTCAGAATGTCTTGACCGGTCTTACATATCACGAGATAAAGTTGGAATGTTAGCAGTAGCAACAACCCAAGGCGATCACCCTGCGCCTGGCATGGCCAGTATGGTCCAAGCGGAATTAGGCTTACCTGAACTCGAAATCTTAACCGCTCACGGTATTTGTTCTTCTTCGATGATGGCTCTCAAAGCAGCATGGAACAGTTTACGACTTGAAGAGCATGAGGCTGCACTTGTAGTCTCTAGTGAGTTAGCCAGTAGGTTATTGAAAAAGCAACGTTATGAGGCCGCAACCAAGTCTACCTTTGCCGAGAAATCTGTCGATTTCAATACCGAATTTCTACGATGGATGCTCTCGGATGGAGCTGGTGCATTGTTACTCCAAAATAGGCCTGCACCAAAGGGGGTAAGTTTGCGAATTGATTGGGTTCGAGGGTTCTCACATGCCCATGCTTTCCCTACATGCATGAGTGTTGGCTCAGCCGGGAGGGTTGATGATGAACGTACATGGCAGGATTACGACACTTATGCTGATGCTGAAACCGCAGGAGCGTTGTTGATGCGGCAAGATGTTAGATTACTCGATAACATTCTGAGAATGGGGGTTGATGGATACCTTAGACTAGCGGAAGAGGGAGTTTCAAAGCCTGCCGAAGTAGATCATTTTCTCTGCCATTATTCCAGCCATCACTTTAAGGATAAAATCCTAGAATTACTGGATGCTGCTGGAGTTGGTATTCCTGAAGAACGATGGTGGACCAACCTCTACACCCGTGGCAACACTGGAGCAGCATCGCTTTTCATCATGATTGACGAATTCTTACGTACCGATGAAGTAGAAATTTCAGAAGGACAAACCATACTGTGCTTTGTGCCGGAAAGTGGAAGGTTTAACACGACTTACATGCAACTTACTGTGGTGAAACAATGAACGATGGAGAAATAATGATTGATGGTGTATCAAACACTTCGAAAAGCAACCAAGAGTCAGAAGGAATCAACTTGAATCCAAATGCTCAGAAATGCTTGCAACAACTGCTACGCGTATGGCTAGGATTTGAACGAGATTTGTCTACAGTTCCGTTACTGCGACGAATCGATTTAGGTACTTACACGATAGAGGACCACCTATGTTTACTCCGAAATCTTCGCCAACAGGTAATCGAGGGTGCGCGTTGGATAACTAGAGCTGCAAGCAGTTTTGATCGAAATCATGCTGGAATACGGTCTACCATCATCTCTCATGCTGTTGATGAGCATCGCGACTATGAATTATTGGAGCAAGATTATGTTGCATCGGGAGGGAAAATCGAAGACATTCTCGGGATGGAGAGAAATATCGGTAGTGAAGCCTTACATGGTTATTTGATGCATCGTTCATCTCGTCAAAATCCAATTGATTTACTTGGGGCAATGTGGATTATTGAAGGACTTGGCGAAAAGATGGCTCGGTCTTGGGCTGAAAGGATTCAAGAATTAACTGGCCTAACCGAAGATTCAACACGTTTCATGTCATATCACGGGCACAATGATGGTGACCACATGTTACGTTTCTATGAGATGCTAGATGAGGTCTGTGTCGATGAAATGGCCACCTCTTCTATTGTTAAAACATCCAAGGTAGTTGCAAGACTATACCGATTACAACTGGAGGAAGTTGAACATGGCCTCGAATGATAAACCTATGACAAGAAAACAACGCAGGATTGAACGTAAGCGTGCTAAGGCAATGGCCGGAAATCACGGGCGAATTCCTGCAACTTTGAGCGATGCCCTGGTGGGAGATGACAGTCTACCTCTCGATGCTACTGCGAAAGAATACTGGGTTAAGGACTTACAAAATCCTCTTCGTATCATTATACTCCCTACTCTTCGTATTCTTCTAACGATGACTCTCCACATTACATATTATGTCAAACGATTGCTACCAATTCAATGGAAAGCGCACCGTTTTCTTCAATGGCAAATTTGCTTTTTCATGAAGTATTTCGTTCGACCAGAAGCCAATGTCCTAATTCTTCGGCACTTCCAAGCTGAAAGCAATCTCCTCAATTTCGTTATTGACAACTCTGGGAAGAAAGACGTCGAACCGGTGCTGATTTATCCGAAAATGATTCGTGATTTGATGGTTCAAACTTTCGTCCACCATGACCAGGGGGTATTGATGACTATGAGGGATCTTGAACAGCCAGATAGAAGCAACTGGCCCATTGAAAAAGGAGATTTGGCATGGACAAATTGGAATCCGATTAGAGTGGATTACAGCGTTAATCGGAAAAAATGGACTCAATTCCTTGATTTCGAGACAGCTCATGAATTGTTCAAGACGTCGTTTTGTTTTTGGCTTACTTCAAAGGAATACGAGGCCGCCATTAACTCATTCCAGTTTGATCATTCAGTTGGGTTGCTTATCGACGACATAGTCGGAGCCGCAAATTTTGCAGACATTGCCTACAATCGATTCCCAATGATTATTGTTGGACCAACTGGTCTCTCATATCGGTTCTTGATGCATGGTTTCTTTGTCGAACATGTACACGCTCATCTTGAGAAAATGAGGGCGGAAATTGGATTGGAGAATTGAAGATGCTTCTGCGAAGAGCAGATCTCTTGTCATTACTGTACATGGCTGCATATCCCGGCTTAATGGCATGGCAGTGGTTCAACGGTATCGAGTGGTACCTTGTGGTTGTGATGTTGGTACTCTCTGTGGGATTGGCCGTTGTTCAGCACAATCACACTCATCTTCGAATCTGGTCTTCTTCTTGGCTCAACAGATTCACAGACCTATGGTTAAGTATCATTCAAGCAACTCCTTCTTTCGTATTCTTTCCATCACACATAGGCAACCATCATCGACACAAACACGGGCCAGAGGATGAAACTCGAACCTATCGCTTCGGCGGGCATCACAACAACATCATAGGCTATATCCTTCATCCGTTCCAAGCCTTGTTTGTCCTACCAGGGACCTTGTTTAGATATGTGAAAAAGAGAGCATCTTTAGGCGATTATTGGCCAATATTCGAATTCATTAGTATTGCATCTGTCTCTCTTACATTAGCGTTAATCGATCTTCGCATGTGGCTCTTGATAGTCTTGTTACCACAGCTACATGGATTACACTGGTTGTTGGCTTCCAATTATCTCCAACACGCTGGTGCAGAACCAGGGACTGGTGAAGATGCTGCTACAGATGGTTCTCTAAATTTTTCAAGAAATTTTACCGGATGGATGAACCTAATTTGGTTCAACATAGGTTTTCATACAGCTCATCATGAAAATGGGAAAATACATTGGTTTGACTTACGTCAGAAGCACGAAGAATACGTTGAAAAGGTTCCTGATTGGTTAATTGTCAACAGTTTGACATTGTATTTCATTCGAGTTTTAGTATTTCAACGAGGACGCAACCGGTTTGATGTACTAGAACACTGAAGTTTTGAGGGAAGCAACCCTCAATGCGGCATAGGAAGGCCTATTGTCATCAAAAGTAAGCGCCGATAAGGCTCACAGTCACAAGAATTGGGAGCACTATCATTGGAAGCTTTGGGATTGACTCGGAGTAACCTCGAAGGTTGGCACCAACGATGGTGAGACAGAAAAGGGCTAATCCAACAGCACTTGCAGTCAATAGAGCAGCCATGGAACTGGCATCATCCATTGTAAAACTACAGATCAAATTGATTGCCGATATAGCGAGTACTCCTCCTCCAATTGCCATACGCATTGCATTCATTTCACCAATGGCACTTTCAGGCGCTTCTTTTCCGAATATCTCCTCATTGAATCCCTTCGGGTCGATGTTCATTTTCATTCCAATGAGCAGGCATACTGCTCCTACAATTTGCATGGCTATTGCTTCGTCCATGAATCGTCTATTGCAAATCAGCACATAGTGACTGCTGCTATCGTATCGATAGAACGCCGTTTTCAATCAATTTCAAAGGGCACCCACGCGAACCGTGGATTCGAAAATGCCCTCACTATGATGCAGAAGGAATTCACGTTAGCGTGGTATTACTAGAGAGGCGCGGCGAGGGGGATTCGAACCCCCGTGGGAAGACCCATCGGATTAGCAATCCGACGCAATGGCCAGGCTATGCGATCGCCGCTAGCATTCGGCCCACTTTGCTATTTGAGATAAAGCAGACGGTTAGAAAATCAGTTGAAGAAATCTTCGAACTCATCATCCATATCTGCTGGCTGATTAGCAGCACGCTTAGACAAAACTCTGGACATACGCTTTTTCTTCTTTAGAATAATAGGCAATCCAATGAAATTGATGATGATTGTCATTAACAAGACAATACCTGCTATTTGGAAGGTTTCAATTTCCATGTATTCTTGTAAGTCGCCCAACCATTCTACACCATATGGAGGTTCAGGAGGTTCAGGAGGTTCAGGAATTCGATACTCATTGTATTCCCAATACGCATCTTCAACATAGACTCTCTCTACATTATCTGAAGGGTAACTGATAATCGTATATTCATTACCAACACTATCAACTGGAGTTAGAACGAAGTAATAAGTCCTGTAAGGCATGATTCCGTCGTATTCGGTGCCATTTTGAGTGAATGTTCCTACTTCTCCAGGGACATTAACCAAGTTTGTTGCAATCGGTTCAATATATCTCAAATCAACGTCACTTGGTTTCTGTTCGATTCTATACATATTCCAAGTGATATTTCCTTCAGGTTCATGGTCTGGCCAAGTCCATGTAAGTGTTAACTCGTAACACCTATCCCAGTCTAAGAATTGATTGAAACATGCAGTATTATTGTTATACACAACGCTGGATTTGAAACCTGAAACCTCTGCACTTGGATCGATTGCGTCCCCACAAGTTAATCCTGGCAAACCATCGACCAAGGTTACTTTAGCTTCTAGATAATTAGGTTCGCCTGCTCTGTCAATTGGTATTACTGCATATGATGAACAGGTGCCAGTTTCTAATGATCTTTCATCAATCCACGAGGTCGCAGTACCTTCTAGAGTAGCAGATAGTGAGTCTTGCATAAGTCCTTTCCAAACGAATTCACTTGAAATGTCATTAGGGTCTGGGAAGTATGCCGATGCTGTAATTGGGCTTGTAACTCTGAAAATCTTCCATCCTCCAAAGTAAGGGTTGGATAAATCTCCGGACGAATTCCAATCTAACTGCATTTCACCATCGGGGAGTAGAGTGATTATTGGGTTATCCAAATTGATTTCAGGAGCAGGTAAATCTCCTACTATCAACAAATCCATGTTTTCGATAATATGTACTCTCAAAGTATCGTTATCTATAATTTCAAAATAATTTTCAGAATCTAATCTGTCCCAATCTAACTGGTCAAACCCATATAATTGATGAATCTCAATAGATTCTCTTGGCACATTGTCAGGAATGATTTTGCTCAAGTTGATGTCAAACTCCATCCAGTCCATTCCTGCGTCTGGATCTTCACCGGTTGGCAATACATCGATGGACATACGAATTAGCGCTTCTAAACCCTCTCCAGGTGCATAATTAACTCCATCTAGGGGGTAATCATACATTGCGACTCCTTTGGCATGAGTTCTTGTAACAGCAGAGCCATTAAGCCAATCGCCAACCCCAATGTCAGTACTATTGAACACAGTAATTGGAATCGTTGCTGATTCAAGTTGACCTAAAGCATCAGTAGCACGGACGGTGATGAAATGATCGCCTAGACCTATGTTCGAAGCAGGAACAATCAATTCTTGTCCAGAACCTAAGTAAATAATTCCTGAAGACCACCAAGTGTAACTCAATGGTGCTGCAGCGGTAGATAGTGTTCTTGCAGTGAAGGTGATATTGTCCGCAGTTTTGTAGGTGCCAAAGAAATTGCTTTGCTCAACAATTGGATTAATTTGGCCTCTAATCACCTCTGCATTGACATTCAATACATTGTCTGAAGGTTTGACATCTAGACCTTCGTTCAGAGCTTCACTAACGAAAACTCTCAGTTTCTTGTCTCCAAGATGATTAATGTCGAATACGCAACTTTCGGTTTCACCAGGTAATATTTCTGCTGGTAAACAATCTTCTTCAGATTGTATTTGTTCGTTTAGGTCCATTACAGTAAACCGAATTAGTGGTTCTACTACCGAATGGTTACCTAAATTAGAAACAGTTACTGAAACGCTGTCATCACCATAGAAATAATCTGGAGAGGTAGGTGCACTCAATGGATACATCGAGGTGATTTGCAAATCTACAGAGTCATCGAAAATTACGTTGACAGTTTGCAAATCATTGTATGAATTCATGTCACCAGATGGCGTTCCATTAGAATCTAGAATCCCAAATACCATCTCATAAGATCCCTCAGAATCGAAGTTCAAAGGAGGCATTTGTCTGGTGAATGAACTTTCACCCCAAGAAGGTAAATCAGAATAAGGCGTTGTAGAATTGGCTCTTTCTACACCAAAACCATCAATCAATCTCCATCCAATGTTTGCAACAAGTCCACAAGAGCCACAAGATTTCACAACACCATCGATACTCATGTTGTAATCTGTGTCTGTATTCAGAATCACGTTACCATCGTAATTTGCAACTCCGACCAATTGCTCGATTGGGTTTTGTTGTTCGAATATTACATCAACCAATTTTTGTGCTAGGTTGAAATTGTATATTCCAACATCATTGAATGTCTTTGTATCTGAATCTATGAATCTATAAACCAGAGTATAGGGGCCTTCATCTCCATTAGATGTGAATGATTGTGAAAATGAATAGCTGATACTTTCTCCTACTGCTATTGGCTCAATCGATCCTATGCCATAGTCCTCTCTATCATTGTAACAAGAGGTTTCATCCTGTATTCCTTCACATACGAACCATTCAATGGATCTAGTTTGAGTATTGTAAAAGAACCCAGAATTAGTTACTTCAACTTCAAAATATACTGGGTCCCAAGCAGACATATAATCGCCAGGTAATGGCGAAAGAGATGCTGAAATTTCGTAATCACCACTAACGGATGCAGAGGCAGTAGGTGCCATCAAAACCGCACCTAGTGAAGACAGAATTAACAGTGACACTAAACCGATGCTGCTCCGTGAAGAGCCATAGTCAGAATCAGCATTACCGCTGGACATCATGTTGTCCTGACATCCGTCCCTCAAATATCGTTCGGTGACTAAAGTCGATAAATACCGTATTATGGTGATTCAACTATAATTTGGCGACACCCTCAAGTCATCGACACTCAACCCGCAATTATGCAGGGGATTCAACCCTCTAACAAAACACGGCATCGTGATGAAGATGCTGTAGTTGCAGTGGTTGAATTTTTATCAGCATTTACACTTTTCTTGATGATATTAACTGCGTTTATGTCTCTTGCACAATTGGAATTAGGCAGTAACGACCCTTACACTGACTTAGTAGACCGCTCAGCAGTTGATGGTTTAGACCGTTTGACAAATGGAAAAGGATGGTTCGTACCATATGTTGATGGAGTAAGAGACCAATCGAATGCAACTGAAGATTGGCATCAAGTTCCAGTCACAAAATTGTATGATGGAGTTTTGCAACCGGGGATTATCAATAATGGTTTATTGGATTTAGACCGTATCGATGCCTTGAGTAATGTCAGTATTGAAGCTATGACCAGCGGTTTAGGTTTGGCTCATGACCTTCAAGTAAGATTGCTAATTCAAGTAGAATCCTCATCCGATTCTTCAAACGTTGGTAAAGTTCTATTCGACGGTGGCTCAGACCGTTCTACTGCTAGTACCTCTTCGGTTGCCAGCAGGACATTCATCAGTGGTAATGATGTAATATCTGTCAGTTTAGAAGTTCATGACGGAGGAGATTCTCCTAAAATCCTGAGAATAACCGAATTCTCTCCAAGGCCAGCCAACGGAGGCCCAGAATGGATAGAAATGCAAAATCAAAACGGCTTTGCCATTTCTCTGAAGGGATGGTCCTTTGAAAGAAGTGGAACCTCAGGGACTGTAGATTATCTGTACAAAGACGGAGTAATCCCTGGTGGTCAGTTGGCCTTATTCAGCGGAGACCCATCCACTCAAGAGGTTGGTAATGCTAGTGTAGTTTATGATCTTGGAAATACTGGTTTCCTTGGAGTTGGCTCAGTAAATGGTTTGGATGACAACAATGGTCGTTTGAGATTACTATTTGCTGAAGAAGACGAAGGTGCAGGCTCTCAAGTCTGTAAAGTCGAGTGGAGTGCAACTTCAGGTATCATGCTCGATAACACATTGGTATGGAACGGCGGGCCTCCTTCAAAATCCACTTCTTGGAATGTATCTAACACTCCTTCACCGGGAGAAGTCTGAGTATTTTTGGCGTATCGTTCATTTAGTGTGATTGATTGGGTCGAGTGTTACCCATGCAGCCAGCGACAGTTTACAGCCGCGACCGTTGTATTACGGGAATACACGGAATGGACGAGATTCTACGTGGTGGAATCCCGTATGGTTCAACAGTATTGGCAGCGGGAACATGTGGTTCAGGTAAGACTACCCTGGGCATGGAATTCTTGGTTCGTGGTGCGCTTGCTGGAGAAGCATGTGCTCACTTTACTGCAACAGAACCCAGTGTCAAATTATTGGAGAATATCCGTCAGTACGCCTTCTTTGACATGAATATGATAGATAGCGGTTTGATCAATGTTTTCGATATGGACGTTTTGTATTCTTGGCTTGGATTGGACAAAGCATCGTTTGATTTGGATGATGTTCACGCTTTGATTAAAGCGATTGTTGATATCGTAAACACGATTGGTGTCACCCGCCTTGTAATCGATTCCGTTACTACTCTTTGTTACAAAATTAAGAGTGAGCAACTAATCCGTGATTTCTTGTTCACATTGGGTAAGAAATTAGCAACCTTGGGTTGTACAACTATTCTAATCTCTGAGATTACTTCAGCAACTGAAAACGCCCACTGGTCTTCTTTTGGTGTAGAAGAAGCGATTGCGGACGGAATCATTGTTATGGGTGACGTAGAGAGAATGGGCCACCTTTTGAGATTCTTACAAGTCGTCAAAATGCGTGGAACTTCTCATAGCAGAGCAAAACATGCCATCGAGTTAACTCCTCTAGGAGTTATGCTAACCCCTATGTTGAAATGGGGCGCAGTCAATGACAAAACAAACAGATGGGGTGCATGATTATGTTTGAGTTAGACCAGCGTATTGCAGAACAACTAACCGAGGTAAGCCTCAATTCATCAGTACAAGTAAGATGTGGCAACTCTAATGCATTCATGGTTACAGCTTCAACAATGATTCCATTGATGCAAATGTTCGAAATGGGTGGAGTCTACATTTGCGCTACCAGAGGGGCAGTTGAAATCATCGAAGCCTTTGAGGCGATTGGTGTTGACGTTTCTAACATTCAATTCGTTGATTTGGTTTCATCTGGAATTCTTGGAGGAACTGATGTTCCTTACAACAATATTACATTCGTCGATAGCCCAATTATGCTTGAGAGTGTTCTACTTCGAACACTTTACATTCTTAGAATTGCTAATACTGAGCGTAATTTCGTATTGATTGATTCGGTCAATTCTCTTGCAATCTATAACGAAGAGAGAATGCTTGCAGAATACCTTCACACCTTCATCAACACATTCAGGCAAAGAGAGGTTCTTTCTGTAATCTTGAACGTGCCAGATCAGGTTCCTCCAACAGTATTGTCTAATCTCGATTTATACTGTACCGATTTGATCGACAGAGGTCAAGTAGTCATACACTGAGAAGGTGAATCAAATGAGTAAACAAATGAAATTCGACTCAGAAGATGAAGAGTTCTTCGGTAGCGTTGGAAGTTTTGGAGTTCCAAAATTCGATAATGCAATGCATGGCGGTGTACCAAGAGGATTTTTGGTTGTAGGATTTACAGAAGTAGGGTCTGGTTGTGAATTATTCGCAAAACAATTCACTTCTCCAGCAGAAGAACCTGATAACACAATTCTGATTTCAACAAACGAAAGTCAGTTAGAGATCGCTCGTGTTTTCAAGAAATACAATTGGCCTACTGACATAGCGGTTAGAACTCTTGGAGAGGAATATAACGCTAGAGTTTTGGAAAAGGAATTACTCGCTAGCCGATATAGGTTAGAAGGTTTCAAATTACCAGATATTCAAAGGTTAGCTCAGACCAGATTCGTAGATGATGACACTCAAGATTTCTTAACAGAAATGACAAACGAAGTTATGGCCATGGGCCCATATTTCAGAGCGGTCATAGA
>QQSK01000009.1:91320-125621 GCA_003602415.1 Candidatus Poseidoniales archaeon
AATGATACAATTACTCCTGCAATTAAGCAAGAAATGGCTGCAATTGCAGACATGGTCTGTGATTTCAAGGTAAGAACAATTGGTTCTGATTTCGAAACCTCAATGATTGTTTCCAAGTTCAGAAACGCACCTGAGAATCTATCGATTATGGTTTACAGAGTTACGCCTGAAGAAGGAATAACTCCAGAGACTGTGGAACGTATCGCTTGATACCAACATTACAGTTGCTGGGTTTTTTGGTTTCAAGAACTCTTTGCTTCAAGCGCTTAGCGTTCTTCTGGTCTCATCTGGATCGATGAACATAGTTGCAATAATTATCAGGGTTTCAAGAACTGCTGCTATGAGGAATAGAGTTGGATAATCAAATCTGCTTGCTATAGGGTCTGTTAATTGATATCCAATAATCGCAGACAGGTTCATCATCGCCATATATGCAGTGAATTGTGTACCTCCAACTTCGCTCCATGTAATCTTCATCATCAATGAAAATATGTTCATGGACACCATTGCAAATACAAAGGTTCGAATTGACCAGATTGAAATCATAAACAGGTCATTGCTCCACCAATTTTCAGTTAATCCCCAAGTTGTAGTGAGCAAAGCTCCTCCCAATGCAGAGTAGATAATTACTGCCTTACCACCAAACTTTTTGCCCAATTGTCCTCCAACAATATACCCTAGCATCGTGATGATTAGAATCAATCCGCCTTTGGTGGCATTGAATCTTTCCTCTGACCAATCCAGCTCGTTGATAAATAGCAGCGGCAACACTGGAATTAGGAAAAAGGAAAGAGATAGTACCAGGCTTAGAACAATTCCCAATCTGGTTGATTTCAATGAAAAGGCGGTCTTTACATTAGCAATAATTTCACTGAAGTCACGGTCATTTTGTAGACTTTCCTCGTCTTCAGTAATCTGATTTTCATCCCAAGGGAATCTTTTCTCACCCGGCCTTTCAGTCATCAATAAGGGTACCATCATTATCACGAGAAGTATCGGTATTTGCAATAGAATTGCACCTTTGATTCCAACGATTCCGATTATAGTTCCTAAACCAGCTCCACCAATCATCCCTCCCAAGGTTTTGGAAGTGAACATGTAACTGTTCACCTTCTCGATCTCGTGTGGTTTGAGAATATCTACAGCAAGGGCGTCTGTACTGACGTCTTGCAGGGATGTGAAAATGTTGTAAATTAAGAATATAGTCGCAATCAATTGGACATCACTTGCCGGATTAGGAATTAACAAAATAGTTGACAAAACCAAAATCATACCACTTTGTGCTATCAAAATCCACGGTCTTCTTCTTCCCATCTGTCGATATTGGTATCTATCGATTACTGGACCCCATAGGAATTTCAGAGACCATGGTAATGTTCCTAAAGTAAGTAAGAATGCCAATTCTTTAGCAGCAACCCCTTCTGCTGCTAGGTATGTGACAAATGTAACCGTGATGAAACCCCATGGAATTCCTTGTGCTACATACAATGCACACAGAGTCAATACCCTAGACCGATAACTCTCTTCTAGAGTATTCCCGGTTTCGGTTTCTTCTTCCTCGACAACATCTTCAACTTCTTCGGCTTCAAGTACCAATCTCAATTGATATTCATCAGTTCTCAACGAAATATATCCTACTAGTACAAACATTGCTACTAACCAAGGAGCAAACAATATTGACGATATATCACCTTCACCAACGGACAAAGTTGAGGACTTGTCATCATCGGTTGTAGGCTCAGGTTCAGGTTCAGGCTCAGGAACAGGCATAGGTTCGACAATAATCGTACCAACCATTCCTAAACTTTCATGTGGCTCGCAAACATACTGATATGTGCCATTCTCACCAATTTTGAATGTGTAAGTGTAATCAACATTCCTGGATGTGTCCCCTGAGTCAAAGAGTCCGTTTTCCTCTACTGCATTATGGGCCAGAAGTTCGTCACTCCAGAAGAAATGAACAGAATCTCCTTCCTTCAGAGTGATTGTGTCTGGTGTAAATCTAAGATTTGTACCGTCTACAGTTACTACTACTATCTCTCCCTCACTTTCGTTTAGGATGTTAACACTAGACAAGAATTTAGATTCCTCATCTCTGATTTCAGAGTGTTGAGGGGATGTCATTGCGCCAGACATCGAAATCTGCAAAACCACGAGGCCTAGAAGAATTGCAGCAGTGAGCCTCCGGTGCATGAACATCGGTAACAGCAAGGAGTAATTAGTCTACTCCGGCTTACGAGCCTTGAATCGACTTGACATTCCTGGGAACAGAAGCCTTGCCTTTACATCATTGTAACCAACTTCTTTCATGATTTTCTTGTAGTATGAATGAGTTCCATAATGAGTGTATGTTCGAGCTAACCATTTCCATGGATGATTAGGATCCTTTGTCACAATTCTAGCAACCAATTGCACGAATGTACCCATGTAAATTCTACCAAATAATCCATGAAGCCAGTTCGCTTTACCAGCATCGCAGATAACCAACTGGCCTCCAGGTTTTAAGACTCGGAAAATTTCAGATAATCCCTGTTTTTTATCCTTGAAGTCTCTGAAAGAAAATAGACAAAATACTCTGTCAAAAGTATTGTCTGGCAATGGTATTTCTTCTGCTATAGCCTCAACATATTCTGCAGGAGATTCACCTCTTGATGAACGAGCTTCATCGACTCTTTTCTTGCAAACTTTGAGCATTTCAGCACTAGGGTCAAGGCAGGTCAAATCCATGCCTTCTAAATCGACGGCGAATGAACCGGGACCGCAACCAACTTCTAGCACTTTCATACCAGATTTAGCATGATTTCGAACATGTTTTCTCATTCCTTTATCGAAACCTAATGTCATAATCCGATTGACTTTATCATAAACAGGGATGGTGGCTTCTAACTGTTTTTCTAGTTCAGTCCACGCATCATCATCAATTCCAGAGGGGTCGAATCCTCCGGTACTCGAGCGGTCCGACATAGTTGTTCGGCAAGGATTCCAGTTTTGACAATTTGGGGGGCAATCCAATTGGACGCGCTCGAAAGTGAAGATGTTTCAGACCACATTGGTTATCAACCGGTTGTTGGTCCGGCGGTATACGAAGGGTGACACCATGGGTCTGTCAAATGTACTTCAAAGCATCAAAGATGCAGAAGAATCCGCTGATGCAAAAATCGCATCTTCAAAAGAGGAAGCAGCCAAGATTATCGCTGATGCTCGTAAAGAGGCATCAGAGATAATCCAATCTGCACAGGATGGTGCGGTAAGTTCTACCGTCAGCACCCTTGATTCAGCTCGTAATAAGGCTGGTAAAGAAGCGGAAGGAGTACAGGCTGAAGGTGCGAAAGCGGTTGAAGGAATTCAATCATCCGCTGGTGATCGCAGAGCAGCAGCAGTACAACTGGTAATCGATTCATTAATGTCTAACTGAGGTGAACTGAATGTTGAGCTCTGTTAAGATGTCCCGTCTAACAATGGCAGGGTCTAATGACAAACTCGATGAAGTTCTTCGAGCATGTGCCGACTTAGGCAATGTTCACATCAAGCCTTATTCAGGAAATACCGATGGAATTGCTATCGGAACTCCTCATCCAGATGCTGACGATGTTTCAGCACTGCTTGCTAAGGTTAGAGCAGCTAATACAGTCCTCAAATGTTCAAACAAGGAAGGCCCTTTGAGTTCTAAGGCTGTCAAGCAAGCCCTAGAAAGTAACTTTGGTGACAAAATAGACTCAATTACAGAGACTATTGCAAGCAAGTCCGATGCAGTTGCAGAGATTTCTAAATTAGAAGAGAGAATTTCTATTCTTTCAACCATTGCTCCTCTAAATATCCCTCTTGAATTAATGACAGAGATTTCTTCCATCGATGTTTATCTTGGTGAGACTTCCAAAGCAAGTAAGGCATTCCAAGTATTTGGAGAATTGAAAGACAGAGTTGAAATTCATGTGGCTGGAAATGTTGTTGCAGTTGCTTGCCAAGGCAAGGACGCAGCAGAAGTACAGATGGCAATGGGCGAATTAGGCGCTAAATCAATTCAAATTCCTAGCGGAAAAGGCACACCTTCTAATCTATTAGACCAAGCATCTAAAGAAATCAAGAAGTGTGAAAAGACAGTTGCAAATTGTGAATCTAAGATGTCATCATGGACTCAAAACAATGGCCGCATGCTTCTAGCAGTGCAGGAACATTTGGAAAGAGAATCAGATATTCTAACCGGCCACACCCTTTGCGCAACCAGCGCTCACGCATATGCAATGGAAGCATGGTTGCCAACATCTGAGGTAGATGGTGCTCGCAGAGTTCTTTCAAAGATTTCATCTCATCTAAAAATTGAAGAATTCGTTGAAGATCATGGGCACGGGCATGATGACCACCATCATGAAGAGGATTATCCTCCAGTCGAATACGACACTCTAGAGGCAACTCGCCACGCTTCAGCGCTAACAAATTTAGTTGGTAGGCCAAAGTATGGAACTATTGACCCTACTAGTATGATAGCGATCACATTCCCTATCTTCTACGGACTGATTCTAGGGGATGCAGGATATGGTTTAGTAATCATGCTTCTTGCTCTTCTTTTGAAATCCAAAATCGGACACGATCCTCTTGGTAAGGTGGCCTCAAGAATTCTCATGAATATGGGAATTGCAACATTCATTGTAGGAGTCTTAACCGCAGAAGCCTTTGGTTTCGTCATCGAAAAGTGGGATATGTTCGTTTGGTTGTATGAGCCTATGTATGCTGAGACAAAATACATACTGAAGGATACTGTTTTCGTTGAGTGGTTTGGTCTTTCTCACACTTACCTACCATTCCATCGTGCTGGCGGGGCTTTACAGGATTACATTCTGCTATCCATCTATCTTGGATGTGCACACTTGCTAATCGGTTTCATTATTGGATTCATCAATGTATTCAAGGCTCATGGGCCAGTTGCAGCGTTTTTCGAAAAGGGTTCTTGGCTACTGATTCTAATCGGTGGATCTGCTCACGTTCTAAGATTCATTACCGATGACTCATATGGTACCTTTGAAAGTTCAATTTGGTCAATGATGGTAGTAATTGGTGTAATTTGTTTGATTTACGGATTAGCGGTTTACGAAGGATTTGGTTGGCTTGGAGGTATAATCATGGGTCCAATCGAAACCTTTGGATTACTCGCTAACACCTTGTCTTACCTACGTATTATGGCAGTAGGTGTAGCTGGAGTTAAAATCGCTGAAATTGGTAACGAGATGGGATTCCATGGAATGGCTGACGCTGTTTCATCTGGAGATTATCTGGTTGCAGTACTTTGCTTTGTAATCTGGATTGGTGTCCAGGTATTCGCACTCGCACTTGGATTACTCTCGCCGAGTATCCACGCTGTCCGTCTACACTTCGTTGAGTGGATGGGCAAGTTCTATGACGGCTCTGGACAGGAGTTCGCACCACTAGGTGGCCGTTCCCTTCATGTGGAGGGTCACTGATATCACAGTCCAACTGGACAAAAAGGAGGAAAAAATATGAAAACAAGAAGTATGAAGATGAGCCTAAGAGCACTAATCGTCCTCATGGGAATTACTCTGCTAGCACAAGGTGTTCTAGCAGCTGTTGGTGACTATGATGGATGGGGACGTTACATGGGATCTGGAATCGCTTTGGGACTAGCTGGCCTTGGTGCTGGTTACTCACAAGGTAGCATTGGAAGCGCAGCTGTTGGTATGCTAGCAGAAGACGGCTCCAAGTTCGGACCTGCCCTTATCTTCACTGCATTGCCAGAATCTATCGTAATTCTAGGTGCACTACCACTGTTCCTATGAGCAGAATTGTCTGTATCCGAGTTTATCTCGGAATCAGGCCAGAGGTGAAAGAATGACGTTAGACCAACTCGCAAATGATATTTCCGCATCAGCAGATGCGGAAGCTAAAGCCACCATTAAGGCGGCTAAAGAAGAAGCGAAGACCATCCTAGCTGATGCTAAAGCACGTGCGGACTCTATCAAAGGAGACGCATCGAGCAAAGCGGGTAAAGAAGCAGACCAGATCGCTCGTGAAATGGTCGCATCTGCCCGTCAGGCAAATCAGAAGGACATCTTGGTCGCTCGACGCGCTGAGTTAGATGCCACATTGGCAACAGCTCGTGCTCAATTAGGCGATGCAAGTCTTGCAGGTCGTGCAAGTCTTCTGAAGAGTCTTGTCAAGAAGGCAAGTTCTCTTGGTGAAGGAAAAATGGTCTTGCGCCCTACAACAATCGATCGTTCAGCCCTACAAGATGCTGCAAAAGCATACTCGATGGGCGATGATGTCGATGGTTTGGGTGGCTTTGTCTTAGAATCTGAAGATGGTACTCTGTCTTTCGACCTACGTTTCGACACATTGTTGGAAGATGCGTGGGCTGATCAGAGAGCCGCTGTAAATGAAACACTATTTGGTTAATTATTACGGAGTCAATAGATATGGCAATCTTCGGAAACAATACTGCTTACGTGGCCGCACGTGCTAAGTCTCGAAAATCGAGTCTTATGGACCGTACAAGGCTACGTCAGTTAATCCAACAATCTCCTGACCAATTGACTGTCGCAGTGGCAGACAATGGTTACAGGACAGAGATAGACCTCTACGCTGGTCACTTTAGTGGTGGCGATTTAGTAGAGGCTGCTCTTACACACAACCTACAAGCAGAATTATCGAATATAATGGGACTTTGTAATGGTAAAGTTAGGTCTCTTGTGGAAATATACACAGGAAGATTCCGATACCACAATGCAAAGGTTGTACTTCGTGCTGTAGATAATGAGGTTAGTGTGAAGAAGGTTGCAAACTCAATCTTACCTGAAGAAAGCGAAGTGAATACTCCTTGGTTGAAAATCATCGAGGAAGCAAACACAATCCGAGAGGCTGCAGAGCAAATGCGACGCCTTCCATTCGGTAAAGCGCTAATTTCTATTGGTGAAGATGAAGGATTACAAGCATACGAAGATACGCTAGATAGGCACTACTTCAAGCATTCATTAAGCATGCTTCAAGGCGGTGCTCCAGATGTGCGCATTTTGCGTAATCATCTTTGCAGTGAATTAGATCACCGCAATATTATCAACATACTCGAAGGACAAGCATTTGGTTTGTCTGTAGAGGAAATTACTGAGGCGCTCATCCCTGGTGGCCGCCTAATTACTGAAAGGAACTTCTCTCAAGCCGCTGGCAGTAGAGAAAGTCTCCTTGATGTGCTACGCCAGTCGAATAAGTTCGACTCAGATGGTTTCCAAAATGTCATCTCAACCTCTGACGAGGAGAGGACGTTGGACCCCGTCATCACCTGGTTGCGCAATCGAGAAAGCGCCCAGATGCAGCGTATGAGCTACCTCCACCCAATTTCCGCATTACCTGTCATTCACTATGTGTCTGCTAAGGTTCAGGAAGTTGAAGATCTACGTTTCATTGTCCGTGGCCGAATGGCTGGATTGGCAACTGAAGTGCTGGAGGCACACGTACTCTGAGGTGACATGAATGGAAATCGCAGTAGTAGGCAGTCCCGAGTTCACACTCGGATTCCAATTGGCAGGCATTAGCACACTGTTTAACCCTGAAGGCGAGGAAGAGACTTCCAAAGTCTTCAGGGATTTACTCACAACGAAGGGCGTGGGAATCGTGGTCGTCGACTCCGCGGTTCTGGCCGCCCTACCTGAACGTCTCCGTGAGAGACTTTCAGAAAGTGTTACTCCAACGGTTCTAGGAATTGGAACCGAGGAGGACACAACCCTACGAGAAACAATTCGTAAGGCGATAGGAGTCGATTTGTGGAAGTGATTCCAACCAAATCCAAGGAGGAAGAGGAAATGAATAATGAAGGAGTAATATACCGAATTTCTGGACCTGTGGTTACCGCTACAGGAATGGAAGCGGGAATGTATGATGTGGTTCGTGTAGGACACGAAGGTCTCATGGGTGAGGTCATCGAATTACACGGCGATAAAGCAGTTATTCAGGTGTACGAAGATACAAGCGGTATTCGCCCAGGCGAACCGGTATTGAATACACGTGAAACATTGTCAGTCGCACTAGGACCTGGACTGTTAACCCAAATTTACGATGGTATTCAGCGACCGCTGGCTACTCTCGAAGAAGTAATGGGTGTATTCATCACTAGAGGTGTTGATGCTGACGGATTCGATATGGAAAAGAAGTGGAAGTTTGAAGCTACTGTTTCCAAAGGCGATGAAGTTGTAAGTGGACAAGTTATTGGTACAGTTCAAGAAACTGAAACAATCGTTCACAAGATTATGGTTCCACCTGGTAAAGGTGGAGTTGTAAAGGCAATCTCATCTGGTGACTACAATGTAACAGAAGACGTGTGCACACTTGAAGATGGCACTACTATGCAGATGATGCAGAAGTGGCCGGTTCGTACACCACGTCCTTACCAGCAGAAGTATGCACCTGACACCCCACTGATCACTGGAATGCGTATTCTTGACTTCCTCTTCCCTCTAGCTAAGGGTGGCGCAGCAGGTATTCCTGGACCATTCGGTTCTGGAAAGACAGTTACTCAACAATCATTAGCAAAATACTCCGATGCTCAGATTGTTGTTTACATCGGTTGTGGAGAGCGTGGAAACGAAATGACAGAAGTTCTGGATGAGTTCCCGCACTTGATTGACCCTAACACTGGAAAGCCTCTGATGAATAGAACAGTAATGATTGCAAACACTTCAAACATGCCGGTAGCGGCTCGTGAAGCGTCTGTATACACTGGAATTACTATTGCAGAATACTTCCGTGACATGGGATACGACGTTGCTTTGATGGCGGATTCTACCAGCCGTTGGGCTGAAGCAATGCGTGAAATTTCATCACGTCTTGAAGAGATGCCTGGTGAAGAAGGATACCCTGCTTACCTATCTAGCAGAATTGCAGAATTCTACGAGCGTGCAGGTCGTGTTCAGACACTAAATGGCGACGATGGATCTGTTACTGTAATCGGAGCGGTTTCACCGCCTGGTGGTGACATCTCTGAACCAGTTTCACAGGGTACACTTCGTATCGTGAAGGTTTTCTGGGGATTAGATGCTGGTCTTGCTAGACAGAGGCACTTCCCTGCTATCAACTGGCTAGGTTCTTACAGCCTTTACCCACCTTCACTGGACCAATGGTTCCGTGATAACATCGCTCAAGATTATCCTGAGATTAGAACCACAATCAGTGGTCTATTACAGGTTGAGGCTGAGTTGCAAGAAATCGTCCAACTGGTCGGTTCAGATGCATTACCTGTAGACCAACAACTGACTCTTGAAGTTGCACGTATGATTCGTGAATACTTCTTGCAGCAGAATGGTTTCCACGAGGTCGACGCTTTCTGTGCGGTTGACCTACACTACAAGATGGCTAAGGCTATCTTGACCTTCCAGGAGTCTGCAAAGAACGCTATGGCTGCTGGAGCAGAACTCCAAGATGTTGTAAACGTCCCAGCGAGGACTGATTTGATGCGTGGTCGTTTCGAATCAACCTACAAGGATGAAATCGACGGACTTGTTGAAAAGATGAATGAAGAAATCGCAGCAGCGGTTGAGGAGAACTAGGAGGAATTGAAATGTCTGGAAAGGAATATCGAACCATCACTGACGTAAAGGGGCCTCTGGTCTTCTTGAACAAAACCGAGCCTGTGGCTTTCGGAGAAATCGTTCAACTACGATTGAATAATGGAACTATGAAGAACGGACAGGTTCTTGATACATCTGACGAACTTGTTGTTGTTCAGGTGTTTGAAGGAACTGCTGGAGTTGACCTAAACACTGGTGTTAAGTTCATGGGTGACGTGTTTAAGCTACCTGTATCCGACGATCTAATCGGAAGAATTCTCGATGGCGCAGGGCGCCCTCGTGACGGTGGACCTGATATCGTGGCAGAAGAAAACGCCGACATTATCGGTGCTGCTATCAACCCCTACTCTCGTCAAAGCCCGCACGATTTCATTCAAACCGGAATCAGTGCAATCGATTGCTGTACTACCTTAGTTCGTGGACAGAAGTTGCCAATTTTCAGTGCATCTGGTCTTCCACACAATGACATTGCTTTGCAAATTGCTCGTCAGGCTAAACTTAAGGGTTCAGATGAAGAGTTCATTGTAGTATTCTGTGCAATGGGTATTACTGCTGAAGAATTCAATTTCTTCCGTAGTGACCTAGAGCGTACTGGTGCTCTTGAAAACGCTGTATTGTTCGTTAACTTAGCGGACGACCCAGCGGTTGAGAGAATCATTACTCCTCGTCTAGCACTAACTGCTGCTGAGTATCTTGCTTTCGAGAAAGATTACCACGTACTAGTTATCTACACTGACATGACAAACTACTGTGACGCTCTACGTCAAATCGGTGCTGCTCGTGAAGAAGTACCTGGACGACGTGGTTACCCTGGTTACATGTACACTGACCTTGCTATGCTATACGAGCGTGCGGGAATTGTAAAGGGTAAGAAGGGAAGTATCACTCAGTTCCCAATTCTAACAATGCCTGGTGACGATATTACTCACCCGATTCCTGATTTGTCCGGATATATTACTGAAGGACAGATTGTTATCTCTCGTGAATTACACCAAGCTGGTATCTACCCGCCGATCAACGTTCTTCCATCACTTTCACGTTTGATGGGTTCATGTATCGGTGCAAAGACAACCCGTGAAGACCACAAGTCCGTATCTGACCAGATGTATGCTGCATATGCGCAAGGCCGTGAACTACGTGGGCTGGTCGCAATTGTTGGTGAGGATGCACTAAATGAGCGTGACAAGCAATTGCTTGACTTCTCTGGTGTATTCGAAGACAAGTTCTTGCGTCAATCCCGTGACGAAGACCGTTCAATCGATGAAACTCTTGACCTATGTTGGACTTTGATGTCTGATATTGATACCAAGTATCTAGTACGTCTTGACCAAAAGTGGATTGAGAAGTACCACCCTGATAACAGGGAGTGAATCTTGAATCTAGATTATTGAGGAGGTGAATTACATGGCATTGGATATCAAACCAACCCGTAGCGAATTGATCAACCTCAAGCGTAGAATTAAGCAGACCAAGAACGGTTACAAACTGCTTAAGATGAAGCGTGACGGTCTGTTCCACGAGTTCAGAACTCTACTTTCTGACATGATTAAAGCAAAGAGAGAACTGACTGAGTCGTATGTTTTGGCTAAGTCAAGAATCGATTTGGCTAATGCTATTGAAGGTGGATTGAAAGTTCGCTCAGCAGCAATCGCTAACTCGGCATCCCCTGAGGTCGAAGTAGAACGCAGAAACATCATGGGTGTTGTGGTTCCTTCGGTATCTGGTACAAACCTGAAGCAAGCTTTCGGTGACAGAGCGATTGGATTCACAGGATCTTCACCGTACATCGATGAAGCCGCAGATTCTTTTGGTAATCTAATCGAGAGAATGGTCAAAGCAGCAGAAATGGAAGCCACATTGAAGAGACTGCTAGCAGAAATTGAGGCAACAAAGCGTCGTGTAAATGCTTTGGAATTCAAGGTCATTCCAGAATTGGAAGAAGCCAGAGTTTTCATTCAATTAAGACTTGAAGAGATGGAAAGAGAAGAAACATTCCGTCTAAAGAGATTCAAGAATAAGTGAAATCTGTACCCGATTCATTCATTGAGGTCGGCATTACACCCAAGTTCATTGGGAGGCTCACTATATGTCTGAAGAGGAAGTCATCGTCGCCCATAAAAAGTCATGGAGTAAGCGAGAAACGCTTCACCGTATCCTTTCTAGGCATTGCCATGTTCTCGAAGATATAGGTGGTAGAACTCCAACATTTGTCGTTTCTGAAAAAGAGAACGAAAATATGCATGAAGTTCTTGAAAAAATTAACCACCATCTATCAAAATTAGGATTTAGTGCTCGACTTTACCCTGATGAACCTTGGATTCTACAATTAATTCCTGACCCTATCAGGCAATGGCCATCACCTAGATTTGTAGTTGTGATGTGGTTACTATCTCTATTCAGCACAATGTTTGCTGGTGAGAAGTGGTTGTCTTCAGGCAGACCAGATGGTGGATGGTTCGTCTCCAATGCATCTCTTGATGCTTTGATTGGTTACACCATTCCCCTATTTTTGGTAATAATTGTCGCATCTTTCACTCAAAAAGCAATTGCTGCTCGAAAGGGTGTGCACCTTCCTCATCTGTTTCCAATACCAGGTCCTGCAATGATTTGGTGGCCATTTGGAATAATCGGTTTTGCTTCACTTCCTAGAAGTGATGCCAGATTATGGCCAGACCGCTCATCTCTTGGTAATTCAGCGATTTCAGCTCCACTGATAATGATCCTTGCAGGGATGGTTTTGGCATTAGTCGGACTTCATTTAACTCCTGAAATCGTGCCGTTATCAGTTACCCCTTTAGCCGTTGAGCTGCCTCTTCTCATCAATTTGATAGGGCTTAGTTCTGAAGGCGAATTAATGATGATTCTCAAAACTTCATGGGCGCATCCTTTTACTAGGGTAGGAATGACTCTTACCTTTGTTGGGTGGGTCTCATTACTTCCAATTCCAACATTCCCTGGCGGCCGAGTATTGATCGCAAGAATGGGCATTCCTGAAGCTAGGTCTGGTTCAACACAAGTTATGCTATTGCTAGTAGTACTGTTGTTTGCATTCCTATTCGGTGCATTTTCACAATGGAGTATCTGGGTCCTAGTCGTAGCCTTATGCGCATCATTGTTGATAACAAAGGGAAGTGACCCTAGACTTCCTATTGTGTTAGATGATTTCAAGGGCCTACCTGAAAGCGATCATCGCAGAATAGGAATACTTCTGTTCATGGCATTTATGCTGGCTTTACCTGCCCAAGTTCCATTCTATGAAGATGAAATGTGGGATGATGAACTTGTCTGGAGCATCGGTGAAGATAAATTGGTTATTGAAGATAATTGGTTTAATCAAACAATGATAGTAAGCAATCCCTCACTAATCGTACAGGAGTGGGTTGTTTCGTTTATTGATGATGGTTCCAATTCCTTTAATTTGTCAGAAATAGATTGCAAAACTGGTACTAAAACATCTGATTCAACTTGTGAAGGAACAGTCAATCCCTTAGAAGATCTAAAAATCAAATTCAATTTCTTTTGGCTTGAACAATGGAATGCATCTTCATTTGAAATGACGTGGGAAGTAAATGACAAAATCACAAAAAATACAGTTGTGCCAGATCAAAGTGTATATCCGGTTGGCGATTGGGAATTCAATGGAGATTTAGATGATCCAAAATCGTGTATTACAATCAAATCAAGTAATTCGGAACCAATTCTCCCCTCCCAAGCCCCAGTTTACAGCAATTGGGACAATGTGAACTCCCAAGGGAACATTTCTATCGATTCTAACAATCCTGAAGTTTGCCTAGATGGTATTTCAGGAGACGATATGAATTGGTTGGAGTATTACGAATTCCGATTAGATAATGTTTCATTTATGGCAGGATATTCTACACAAAACTATGTGGCAATACCTGATGAAGGAGTTGTAATAAACAATGAGGATTTGATGTTCAGTCAATCGATTCTTTCTCTTGAACTTGATGGAGATTGTACCGGGCTAGGGATGCCTGCGTTACCACTAAACTCAGAAAACGGCTCAAAATTATGGAATATGTCGATTTTCCCAACAGGAATAAACAATTATTCTAACTCCAATGATTCAATTACTCTAATCGTTCCAGAAGGTGCAATCATTTCAGATTGCGAATCGTTGTACTATCCTGAAATTTACACAGTTTCACGTGGCCCTAGTCTAATTGTAGGCATCGAAGATGATAGAACTCAACATTGGATTGGTTCTGTTGAGTTCATTGAAAATGTATTAACCATTGAGAACCCAAGCGATGAAGATATCCAATTAAACATTGAGTTTGATGGAAATGGCCCTCAATGGGATGTTTCCAACAATATCATTCTTACAGCCGGGCAGATAACCAATATCTCAGCAATAGCTCCTGAAAGTGGTGTTTCATTCTCTTGGTTAGAGTTGAATGATGAGGAAGTAACCTTACATTTGGTGAATCACGAGGTATGAGCATGCGTATTGCAGTACTAGGAGCAGGCTCAATCGGCTGTTTAATTGCTGCAAAGTTAGTTGACTCTGGTCATGATGTATTGGTTCACGCAAGAGGTGAACATGGTGCAACCTTAGCGGTTAATGGCTTGATAATAACCGGTGAATGGAATAAAAAAATCGATCCTGTGGATTGGACGGTCAGTCTAGATGAAGCAGGAATTCATCCCTCGCTAGAAAAATCATTTGACCAAGTCATAATTACCTGTAAAGCTAAAGACACTGAAAATCTTTCAAAATTAGCCTCTATGTTGGCAGATGGTCCTGCTTTGTCATTGCAAAATGGTTTAGGAAATCATGAAACTTTACAGAGGTATTTTCATGAAAATACAGCAGTCGGAGTTACAACTAATGCAGTCAAAAGAATATCACCTGGGCAAATTGAGTGGGTTGGCCGAGGCACTCTTGTAATCGGAGGACCGAAAGGCGAAGAGTTTGCAGAAACTTTGGATTCAATGGATGCAGAGTATGAAAAAGATGTATCTTCTATTCTTTGGAATAAACTCCTAATCAATGTTGCAATCAATCCATTGGCAGCAATATGTGGCGTTACTAATGGGGAATTAAGGCATGAACCACTTATTTCACAAGCGGAGTCAACAATGTTAGAAGCAGCAAGTATCGCTAGAGTCCTTGGAATTTCAATACTCAGTGATGGTGAATTATTGTCAAACCTACATTCGGTATTAGATTCAACAGCCGACAATATTTGTTCGATGTTAGCAGATGTCAAAGCGGGTAGAGAAACAGAAATTGACGTTCTATGCGGACAAGTTGTTTCTAGAGGAGAACAATTAGGAGTTCCAACTCCTCTCAATTCAATGCTATATTCTCAGATTAAATCTCTTAGATGAGGTCTTTATTCCAGTGTAATCCGCGGTTCTCCTTTCTCTCTGTTGCATCATTTGTGATATGTGAAGCAACTAAAACCAGGTTTCTAAGTTCGACTAATTCACGGGTTGGAGTACTTCTTTTCCAAATCAGGTCCACCTCTTTTGAAAGAAGTTCCAACATTCTTTTTGCTCTTTCAAGTCTGCTGAAACTTCGAACAATTCCAACATCATCAGTCATCGTCTTCCTCAAAGTTTCCAAATCTCTTACCAAAGGTGCATGTTCAATCAACTTAATCATTCCTTCAGCCCTCCATTCAGGGACATTCTCAAGGTTCTCGATTGGATTGGCGATAAAGTGTTCAGCAGCACGATTAGCGAAAACAATTGCTTCGAGTAAACTGTTAGATGCTAATCGATTAGCTCCATGCATTCCCGTACAAGCAACTTCTCCAATGCCATAAAGTCCGGGCATTGGGAGTTCATTGTTCATCAGAACTCTTCCATTGATATCCACAGATAATCCTCCTACCATGTAGTGAGCCGCAGGTGCAACTGGAAGTGGGTCTATGCCTAATGATAGGCCTAATTTGTTTAATTTTGATTCAATATTTGGGAAATGATCAAGCAATTTTCCTCGCTCAAGATGGTCGGTTACCAACCATACATTGTCTGCCCCAGTAATCTTCATTTTTTGGTCACATGCTCTAGCGACAACATCTCTTGTTGCTAGGCTTCCTTCAGGTGAAGATTCCAGAGTAAATGAATAAGATTCAGGCCCTGAATCTCCGTTTCTATATTTTTCTAACCCTGCATTATCAAGTAATATTCCACCTTCTCCTCGAAGCGCTTCAGTAATCAAAAATGGCTTTTTATTGCCTGCCATTAATGCGGTTGGGTGGAATTGGAAAAATGCCATATCTTTGCTTACAGCTCCTGCTCTAACGGCCATTGCTAATCCGTCTCCACTAGCAACCGATGGATTGGTTGTTCTTTCCCACAATTGTCCACAACCTCCAGTTGCAATAAGTACCGCATCTGCCGACAATGCTTCCATTTTACCACTGTCAAGACTTAGGCACCATATGCCTTTGATTCCCTTTTCTGGGCTTCCATGAACCCTTTGAATCAAATCGACTCCTAATGTGTGAGATCTCATTGAGATATTGTCACTGTTTGAAACCGCACTGTTTAGTGCTCTCTCTATCTCAGCACCGGTTGCATCTTTTGCATGAAGTATTCTTCTTGCTGAATGTCCGCCTTCTTTGACAAGATGGAATTCTTCCCCATCCTTTTCAAAATCTACTCCAATAGAGAGCAAATCTCTAATTCTATCTCCTGCTTCTTTGACCACACATCTTACGATTTCTTCGTTACATAATCCATCTCCGCAAGAGAGAGTGTCCTCAATGTGGGCTTCCATTCCTTTTCCATCGGTTTTGTCAAGAATTCCTGCAATACCGCCCTGTGCCCAATTTGTCGAAGAGTCTTCAGGTCGTTGTTTGGTTACTATTATCACTTCATGTCCTTTTTTTTCTAATTTCAATGCAGCGAACAATCCGGCGATGCCGCTACCAATGATGACGACTTTCGGCATGGTGACGGTTGGCGCTGAAGCCTTTCACATTCAAATGTGACTCATGAATAATTGCGACATCAATAAGGGGTTGGCCATACACGCAAGCACATGGGCCTGATGAAAAAGTTGGCAGCAATTATCGGTCTGGCCTTGATTGGCCTGTCCGTTGCCAACGTTGAATTCGGCGCTTTAATGGGTCTTGAGCCTCCTCAGAAGGTTATCCTAGCACGTTTAGCAGACCCAGGTTGTAATGCAGATGAAATTCAGAAAGATTTGGATGCAGGGGACGTCAATGCCTGTGTAACTACTCCTGGTGTTTGGGATGCTCCTGATTTGCTTTTGCTGCTTGAAGGCTGTGTGATGTTTTTGGCCTCCTTCATGAGATGGCCAAGAAAAGGGCGTTGGGCGGTAAGAATACGGAAAATAGCCGTGGTATCTGGTCTTATTTTGTGTGGAATTGCCTTAGCTGATAGGTTTGATAAATTGCCAGGAACTTCTTCCGAAGATTTAGCATCTTTACTTCCATTCCCAGCACCTCCTATCGCTGTTCAGATAGGAATTTTTGCAATTGGAATATTCTTGATTCGTGGACCTAAGTATCGAATAGTCCGTGAAAAAGAGAAGAAATCAAGAAACAGGGATTATTCTGTTAGGGAGTTAGATCTAGCTTACAAAACCGGAGGCAGCCTTGGCTCGTTGTCAAAAAGTGGAAAACTCAAGGGTGCATCGAAATACAAAACAGTCAGAGATTTGTGGTCTGATCAAAGTTTGTCGCAATATGAGGATTCCTTCGAAAGTGGAATGCGTGATAATTTTGAATCAAATGTGGGCAGAACCTGTCATTTGTGTAATGGTGAAGGATGCGCAGGGTGCTCCAACACAGGTATTGCAGCATAATCGGCATACGGCGGCTTATTCACACCGGTCTAAGAAACGGTGTCTCGCGAGCGCGAGTCTAGTAACCTTCAAAACCCCCCTCGTCTCCTTTGCGTTTTGAGGTCAAGGATTCTGTACCTTGATTTGAGGGAGAGGGATGTATCTAAAATCATTAGAAGTTGAAAACTTCAAGTCATTCAAAGGAGAAGCAGTAATTCCATTCGATCGTGGTTTTACAGCAATCACCGGTCCAAATGGTTCTGGTAAATCCAATTGTGGAGATGCCGTTCAATTCGTTTTAGGAGCCAGGTCTGCAAAGGTACTGAGGGCCCAAAACTCAAAGGATTTGATTTTCAATGGCGGTAAATCTAACCGCCCTGCCAGGAATGCAAAAGTCACATTGGTTTTTGCAAATCCAACACTTCCTAATGGTAGAAGGAGATTACCAATCGATTCAGATGAGGTTCGTATGACTCGTGAGGTCAGACTAACAAAGTCCAATAACACAGTTTCAACTTACTTGCTAAATGGAGAAGAGAGCAATCAGAAATCATTCCACAGAATTCTAGGGCAAGCCAATGCAAGGCCAGATGGCTACAATATTGTTCTCCAAGGCGACGTTACAAGACTTTCAAGCATGACTGCTATGGAGAGGCGTAAGGTATTGGATTCGGTTGCAGGAGTCACTTCTTACGATGATGAAATACGCAAGGCTGAGCGACAAAAAGGCCAAGTTGAAGATTACATCGAGCGTATTTCACTGGTTGAAGATGAGCAAAAAGCTCGTCTAAAAACCTTAGAGAAGGAAAAAGCAGTTGCAGAAAGGGCTAAAGAAACCAAGGAAGAGTACGATTCTGCAAATATCATTTTGCAACAATCCAGGCACATGTCTGCCAAGGCTGAAATCAAGCATCATGCAGATGAAAGGGCGAGATATATTTCTGAAGCAGCAGGTTTTGAAGAAGCGGTAAAGTCTGCAGAAAAAGTTCTCCTAAGTTTGGATGATAAAATCGGAGAACTAGAAACTAAACTTTCAGAGGCTTTGGGTGGTGACAAAGGAGGGCTGAACGACGAAATCAATGCCCTCCAAGTGTCGATTGCACTAAAGAAAGATCACATTGTTGATGCAGAATCCGCTGAACAAAGCGATGCTGAAAACTTAGCTGAATTAGAAGAACAAATCTCCTCGGCAAAGAATGATTTGGATTCTCACGTTGCTAGTTTGGAAGCGGCCAAAGAGGCCTTAACTGCTAGTGAAAAAGCATTCAAAGAATCAGAAGCAATTGAAACCGAGATAAGAGGTTCATTGGAAAACTCAGGTGCGGCTACAGCATCATTATCAAGGGCTCTTTCAAAGGCCAACGAGACATTCGAATTTTGCAGAAACGCCTTACAGGAAGCGAGAATCGAGGTAGAGAAAGTTGCAAATGAAGCAGAATTAGTTGCAGAACAGTTATCTGCAGCTGAAGAAGATGTAGATGACGCACGATTAGCATACGATGATGTTCAACTTAGAGCAGAAGAATTGGGCGATGTAGACCCTGAAAACGATAGAACCGCTTTGGCTAATGAATTGCGAAGCGCTCAAGGTGCTGAAAAGCGATTGATTGACGAATCATCCGCCGTAGATAGAAGACTTCAGGATGCTGAAAGAAGATTATCTGCTGCTAGGACTGAATTAGACAAGAGATCTGGAAGCAATGGAATGGCTCCTGGTGCTGCTGCAGTAATGGCAGCTAGAGATCGTGGCGAATTGAAAGGCATCATTGGAACAATCAGTGAATTATGTGCTCCTAAGGACCCATCTCATGCTGATGCACTTGCCACTGCTGTTGGCGGTGGTATGAATTCAGTAGTTGTTGAAAATGATCAGATTGCAGCTGAGGCTATGGCTTTGCTCAAGAGTAGAAAGTTGGGTAGAGCAACCTTCCTTCCTCTCAATAAGATGCAAGCAAACCGTGCTTCAGGGAAAGCAGCGATGGCGGTAAACAAACCGGGAGTACTTGGTTTCGCTCACGAGTTATTGGATTATGATCCAAGAATTAGTACTGCAGTAGCATATGCTCTACGTAATACTCTGGTGGTGGACAATATCGGTACTGCTCGTCGATTGATGGGCGGTGTCCGCCTTGTTACCCTCGGTGGTGAAATTACCGAGCCAGGCGGAGCAATGATTGGTGGAAGTCGTCAGAAGATGAAGACTGGCTTTGGCGGAAAGATTCACGGTGCTAGTGAGGTTGACAAATTAGTCTCTGAAGTCGAAAGACTATCTCTAATGGCTGATACTGTTGCTGCCGCATTACGAGAAGCTAGAACTAAGCAAAATGAGATTCGTGGAAAAATCAATTCCCTTGCTGAAGATGATCATTCGATTAAAGCAGGAGCACTCAAAGCGGAAATGGAATTGGCTCAAAAGTCCTTGAACAAAGCGAAAGGAGTTGCCAATCAAATAGAGACCAGATTAGGGAATTTGGAATCGGACCATGTCGGTAAACTAGAATTGCTAGAGAGTGCAAAAGCCAAATTGGTAGAGGCAGAAGCCGCTAGAGAAGAAGCAGCAGAAGCACTTAGAAACTCTAGTCCTGATGAAATCAAAGAGAGATTACTCGCTGCACAAACCAGTAGAGTTGAGGCAGAGGGAATTGCGAATAAGGCTCATATGACCTTGGAAAGCGGCAAAGAAAAGGAAGATTTACTGTCTGAGCGTTTGGATTCACTTACCTCAAGAGCAGATGAAATTCAAGCTACTATGGCTGGCCGTGAGAAGTCTGTGAAGGAGTGGAAATCCTCTATAGATGAGGAGGATGTGGCTTTGAAGGCTAAGCAAGCAGAGCGAGCAAAACTCTTGGAAGCCCATGAGGAAATTGAGAATGAAAGAATAACTCTAGTTGAACAAAGGGCTGAAATCAAAGCAGAAGCTAATCAAAAGGCCTCTCAAGCAATTAATAGCAAATCTCTGGCCAATGAAATCACTCATGCATTGGCAGTTAGAGAACAAAAGTTGGCGGATCTTCTTGCAGAGATGCAGATGGAAGGAATCGCTGTTGCTGATTCTGAAGTAGACTTACCTAATGTTGGAGATGCTGAAAGAACACTCAATAATCTGAGAAGAAAGTTAGACAAATTCGGCGATTTCAATATGCTGGCAATCGAGCAGTATGATGCTTGTAAGTCCAGATTGGATGAGATGAAGGATGATTTCAAGACTCTTCAAGAAAGAAGAAAGCGTCTAATCGATATCACCGATAAACTCGAGAATCAGAGAAAGACAAGATTGCTTGCCACATTGAAAGAAGTCAATAAGAACTTCAAGGTCGTTTACAATCGATTATCGAATGGTGGACGTGGTGAATTATTCTTGGAGAATCCCGATGAACCTTTCAAAGGTGGATTGGACATGTGGGCACAACCTCGTGGTAAATCGAATAAATCGAGATTACAGGGATTATCTGGCGGTGAGAAATCCATGGCATCTTTGTCATTGATCTTCGCCATACAAGACCATGACCCTAGCCCATTCTATTACTTCGATGAAGTAGATCAGAACCTTGACGTACCTAATTCAAAGCTGATTGCTACTGAATGTAGGAATAGAAGTGAGGCTGCGCAATTCATTATGGTTACTTTGCGTAAGGTTTCATTAGAATTGGCGGACCATCACATAGGTATCACTCACGGAGGAGATGGTTGTTCCAGAAGAATCGTTGACTTCGACAGAGAAAGAGCGATTGAACTTGGAGCACAGGCTGAAAAAGAGACTATGGATGCTGCAGAGAAGAATCATTCTAGAATCGAAGAAGCGAGAGTTATAGCTGGAGAAATGCCTGAGGTTCCAGATGCTTTACCTGCTCCAAAGAGCCTTGGTGGATTACTAAATCACATCGAAGATGAAGAAGAAAGCGTTGAAAGTGGATTTGGTGCCCTTGCCGAAAGAGCTGAAGAGTTAACAGAAGATATTCAAGAACGTCAACAAATCGTCTCAGAATTGTTAACTGAAGAAGTGGAAGAAACAGAATCAGAACCAGAGGCTGAAACGGAGGTTTGAGTATGCAGCAAGCAGTTCTAGATGACTGGTTTTTGCGTCAAGATATTCTTGACCAACTGATGAGCCAGGAAGAAGAACTTAGTGAAGCGGAAAGATACGCTGATAGAATCATTCGAATTGCTCAGGAAGACAATGCTGAACACCAAGTACTGACCGATCCCTTTGACCGTTCTGTAGCATTAGTACTATCATTGGTAAAAGAGGAAGGAATGGACCCTTGGAATATTGACCTATCCGCATTTCTCAAACTATTCACTCAACGTGTTAGGAAAGAGGCAGCAGGATTGGATTTACCCGCATGTGGACGACTTATTCGAATGTCCTGGGAAGTGTTGACTCAACAAGCCTCCACTTTGTTTGACAGAGTTATTGCTATGGATTTGGATGACGAAGATGATTTCCTTGATTTTGGTTGGGAGGCCGAATATGATGACGAAGAGTTCATTTTTACTACAACAGTTCTAGAAGGAGATGCTGACAAAGTATTACCATCATTCTTTGATGAAAGACTACGCAGGGAAGAAGGAAGACCTTCTACTCTGGGTGAATTACTATCTGCATTGAAAGATGCTTGTGATGAAGCTGAAATTCTCAAGGCTAAGGAAGAATATAGGCGCAGTCATGCAGAAGAACTGAAGAATATGTTGGACAATGTCGGTTCTCGAATGCACAATGAGGACATGGAAGGAGATATCAAGAGATGTTGGGCTGCTATGCGTAGTGTAACATCATCTAGGGGCGAATCTAAAGTTCCTGTATCGGAAGTTACTGATGAATTAGCTAAGATACTGCTTGAGACTTATGGGGAAATTCCTGATGGATATGATGTGGAATCAAAGATCACTTCATTCGTTGCAGGTCTGTTTTTGACTCACAGAGGCTATGCCTGGATTAGTCAAGAGGGGCCAGATGATCCAATTATGTTAGAAGATAGGTGGCCAAATGCGAAAACATTCGACGAAGTAACTATATTGGCTGACAAGTTAATGGAAGAGGATTCTCAATCGATAAAAGAAGATGAAACCGAATCGATGCGTCATGCTGCTAGGCTTGCTGAAAGAGCAAGATTGGCATTAGAAGAAGAAAAAGAAAGGTTGAAAGAAGAGGAGCAAGAAAAACTTGCAGCGGAGTCTGCCTCTGAGAATCCAAAAGATTGGTTGGTCGAGTAAGGAGTAATTTACATGTCTGAAATACCATTGGAAACTTTACTCGAAGCAACACTATTCAGTGCAGGGCGTTCTTTAGATTTGAACGAATTATCTGAAACTTTAGGATACGAAGAAGAAGAGATTATTGAATCATTAAACAACCTTCAAAGCACAATCAAAAGAAGACGTGGAGGCGGCCTGCAGGTTGTTGAAATCGGCAAAAAATGGGCAATGGAAGTCAAGCCTAGTATTGCAGACCACCTTCCCAAAGAAACAAAATCAGAATTACCTCCGAAATTGCTCAAAGCAGCGGCATTAATCGCTTATCACCAACCTATGCCTCAGTCTAGACTTGTTGAATTACTAGGCCAGAGAGCATACGATCACATACGTGAGTTGGCCCAAGCTGGATTAATCGGTCGAAGAAGAGATGGAAATACTAGGAGATTAACTACAACTAGAAGATTTTCTGAAATGTTCGGATGCCCTCATACAGATAGGAAGAAAGTCAAGGCTTGGTTCAGAGACATGGTCATGTCATCTGGGATGCTAGATGGTATGGAAAGCAAACTGGCGCTAAGAGATGAATCTGAAGAAGGGGGAGTTCAAATGACTCTAGACGTTAGTGAAGATGAATGATCAATTCATCCGCAATTGTTCTAGTGTTTGGTTTACTAATTGTTGAGTGACTGGTCCATTTTGCGAATTAACAATGTTAGCAACTCTTTCAATTTCTTCACCCACTGCTCCTGCACTAACTGCCATATTTCTGGCATGAAGTTTCATGTGTCCTGCTTGAATACCGCTAGTTGCTAAAGCACGCATAGCGCCTAGATTCTGTGCAAGTCCGGCCGCAGCCATGATTCCTGCTAACTCTTGTGCTGAATCTACACCAAGTATCGAAAGATTTGCTCTTGCAACAGGATGCACTTTGGATGCACCTCCTACAATTCCTACAGCCATTGGAGTTTCCAGGACACCAACAAGATTTCCTTCATCATTTCGATACCATTGTGTCATCGAACTGTAGTGTTCGTTATCTACAGCAGCCCAAGCATGGCAACCTGCTTCGATTGCTCTCCAATCTTGTCCACAAGCCAATGCTACTGCACTTATTGCATTCATGATGCCCTTATTGTGAGTTGTTGCCCTATATGGGTCTGCTAATGCGAAGTGATGCGCCTCCAATATTGCTGAAATCACTTTGCTACCACTATCTCTTGTTCCATCATCAGATAGCTCTTCAGGCGTGAATGTAGCTTCAACTCTAGCCAGTCTATGTGATGCCAGGTTAGACAATATGCGTAGATGAACTCTACCTCCTGTTATTTCTTCCACCTTTCCAGTAATCAGTTCAGCCATGGTGTTGACCGCATTTGCGCCCATAGCATCTCTGGTATCCACCAATAGGTGAATAACAAGCATCTTGCCTGACATTGTATCAATACTGCGAACAATGATGTCTTTGCACCCTCCTCCAAGTTTAATCATGGTTGAAGGAAGAGAATTACACATTTTCATCAATTCATATTTCGCCGTAAGAATAGCTTCTCCTGCCTCTTCGACGTTCTCTAAGCCCAGGACTTGGATTTGACCAATCATTACAGGTTGGTCGTTAGATGTCTTGAAACCACCATGTTTCAGGCATCTTTTGGCCATATTGCTGGCAGCAGCCACAATACTAGACTCTTCTACACAAAATGGAATAAGATATGCTTTTGAGTCAATTACGAAGTTAGTTGCAATGCCAACAGGCAATGACATCGTCCCAATAACGTTCTCAATCATTCTATCTGCTGCTAACTCGTCCAATTCTCCATGGTTAGCTAAAGCAGAAACCTGATCTGGTGTTAGATTAGCAAGTTCTGCTACTTTGGCACGCCTCTCTTCTACGGACAATTTGTAGAATCCAGATAGCCTGCTTTCATCGACTGGCATAGGTGTGCCTCCGGTTACATGCAGTAGAGTCTACTTGATGAAGAAACCGACGATTAACGCTTCGACTAACGCGTTAATGGTGCGTTAATAGTGCGTTAATGAGGCAAAAATCAACAACTCCGTAACTGATTTAACGCGTGTTAACGTACTCCTTAGAGTACACATTTTACTGAAACATCATATACTCAGTAAATCCCAGTGTTATCATGAGCGAAGATGTGCCTATTCTTGGCATACCAGCACTTAGAGAGAATCCCTTCAAAGCCAGGCCTCTTGAAAGAGGGCAATCTGATTTGTTGGTAGCTCGTGATGAGATTAGTGCTAGATGGTCTAGATTCCTTAGAAATCGTAATGCTAGAATGATTCTACTGATCGGTGAAAGAGGTTCAGGCCGTTCATCATTGATGCGTTGTGTATCTGAAGAGACCTCTCGTAGTGTTCACCTTGACATGTTTCCAACCGGAAATCATGCCCACAGTATTTTGAATGAATTATTTGTTACATTGATTGGTTTTGATGTCCCTTCTAGTACCCAAGAGTTAGCATCAAGATTAGTTTCTGCCACAGAAGAGATAGAGGGACCCATTCCGCTTATATCTCTAGATTTTTCAAATGTCGATGGCAAGAATCTATCCGAAATTATGTCTAATCTTATCGCACCTTTAGAGCGCCTAAATGCAGTTGTTGTAGTTGCGCTTTCTACCGAACAGCGTGCTCAGTGGCCCAATAATCTAGTCAATCGATTCGATCACAACGACGTTATACAACCATTAGACAGACTGCATGTCAAGGAATTATGTGAATTGAGAATCGCAAAATCATCTAAAGTTAGTTGGGATTTACCCGACAAAGCTCTAGATTATATCATGGAAGAAACCAAGGGTTCCCCCTACAAGGTAATGCGTTTAATGCGAAATATGGTAGATGAGGAAAGGGCTAATCCTAGAGAGATGAAATATGAAGAACCAGAGCCTCAAAATTTCCAAGAAGAGATTACTCAAATCGAACAGGAACAGGAAGAAGAACCAGAGCCAGAGGTTTTCGAGAAGGTATTTGATTTAGATTTGGAGAAGTTAGAAGCCCCTCCTGAATCATTTGAAGCGATTCCTAGGCCATTACCCTCTATGGGTGCTTTTGGTGCTTTAGCGGCTAGAAATAGGCAAAATAAGCAGCATTCACCAAGATTCGACAAGAAGACAGCGAAAAGAGAAGTTGCAGAACCAGATGGTGTTGATGCAAATCATCTATGGGTAGCCGAAGATCCACATGCTTCATTAATTCAAGAAAAGGTTGAACAGATAGTTGAAACAGTTGATGAATTTGTTCCTGAAGAGGACCCAATCGTCTACCATGAACAGCCAAATGTGCAACCTAGCGGAGATGTAGAAGGATTGTTTGGTCAATTGTTAGAGGCTATTGGAGTTCCAGAGGGATTAGGTGTGGCTGAATTGCTGGCAGCAATACGTAGGCCAGTAATTGGACAGAAGGAAAGCAATCCATTGGATGTTCAAACTCTTCGAAGTTTGTCAAAGAGCGAAGCAATTCTAGTTGAGGTTGGTTCGGATAGAGAATTCTCACCTTCAGATGCTCGACTTCAAGACCAACTAAATGTAAGGCGAGCAAGGATGTCCCAGATGTGCAATCGACTCTATAGAGCAGGGATACTCTCGGTTCAGCAAAAAGGAAGAACTCGAATGTTCAAATTAACTAATGATGCTAGGGCCCAATTAGTGGCCTGGGGAATGATGGAGGCGAGCATATGAGTTGGACAGTTTCACGTTCTTGGCAAGCACCAGATTTGATTTCCACTGCTTGCAATGTTGGAAGCGACCTACTGATTGCGTCAGGCCTTGAATTGATTTTACTCGATGAAGAGACGAATATGAGATGGAAGAAGGTTCTCCCCTTCAGAGTTCATGCTGCGACTCACGATTCAGGGAAAATAGGCGCTCTGTATGGTCATGGTTTCCACATTTTGCGAGTCAGTGATGGATCTCAAATTGGAGAAGGGCGCTCAACGCAAGGCGGGTTTAGCGACATTCTGTCAAGGCCTGGTGGAGGCTGGGTTCTATCCTGTCGCCAAGGGCAGTTGCATATTTTCAATCATGAAGGGCGAGGTCTAAAGCGCCTAGATGTGGGCGGAGTAAGGCGTTTAGTTGGTTGGTTTGATAGAGAACATCTATTGTGGCAAGACGAAGATGGTAAATTGAGATGTGCTCGTTTGGCAAATGAAGACTCACAGAGATTGCTCGAAGACAGAGTTTGGTCATGGGTTAGTAGAATGTCGGGAGGTAAAGTGCTAATGCAGTCTGCAGATGGAATGCTTTGGGAAGGCTCACCACACCCATATGGTTGGGATAGCCTTGAAACGATAGATACTAGGTCTTTGGAACCCCTTTCTTCCCATCGTTCAGGTGATGGTTGGTGGATATTATCCATAGAGGGAAGCCTCAATTGTATGACTGAAAACATTCATGTTGATTCCAATAATTCCAACCTAGGCGATTACTTGATTGGTTTGGCAGCAGACACAATGGCTACTGTGAAGCGAGATGGCCTAGTCAGAATTTGGCAATCCCCTGAATTATCACAATTAAGAAGGGTTGAATTACAGAAAATGGTTGCTGAGGCTAAGGTTGCTAGTGATTGGGAAGAGCGTCGAAGGATATTCAAGCGTGCGTGTGAGGCTGAAGACGAAGGTAGAATCTCACTTGCTATTGATTTGTATGAGTCGTTGGGTCGAACCAGTGATGTAAACCGACTACTCTCGAGGCAAAGAGGTGAATGATTTGGAAATTAGTGATAAGGTAACGAAAGATAAGTTACTGCATTACCTTGATTTGACTAAGAGAGCAAGAGAAAAGGCAACTCCAATTCCAGATGAAGGAACAATCGAGGCTGACCAGTTGAAAATTATGCTTCGGATGGCAGATGATTATGCAAGTGACGCTAAACATTTCATGGACAATGGCGACTATGTTCGTGCCTTTGGAGCGATCAATTACGCTCATGCTTGGATTGATGCCGGAGTAAAATTGCGACTTCTAGATGGCCACGGAGATGACGTTCTATTCACATTACCGTGAATCGGTTACAGATTCAGCTAACTCAGTCAATCTTGATAATTGCCCTTGAAGAACAGATAGTTTCTGAACAGCCTGTTCCTTGAATGGAATAAGTGCTTGAGGAAGAGGTACTGATAATTCGTAAACATGAGATGGTCTTCCTCTAGAGCCTGTTGAAGTGGATATACTACGCACTAGGTTCATTTTCTTCAATGCGTTAATCGAAATACTAACATCTGGCTGTCTCAAATTACAACTAATTTGTAAATTTCGTGAGGTAGTTGGCCCATGTATGTGTAAGCACATGAGTGTTTTAGCAGTGTTTATCTCGACTCCTAGAGAGACTAGTAAATCGATCATTTCCCAAGATTGTGAGTCAGCTTCACCAGCAACAATCTCAGGTTGTTCCTCAACTGCCATAATCGGTTGTAACTATTTCTGTATATGAAATAATCACCGGCAATAGTCATTCAATCAGTCTTAGATGGCTTCGACCACTGACTTCTATCCATGAGAGATTAGATTGTGACAATCTCCTTTTCAATTCAGTATCAACAGTCAATATTGGCCATTTTTTATCCGATGCAATAGCCAATAATTGGTCATCAGTATGTTTTCCAGCATCTTCAGGCTCATCCAACATTATTGCTTTTGAAAGCAACATCTGAATCATCAATTTTCTATCGTTCAATGATTCTAATTCAGAAACTATCTTTGGAAGAATAGCCAATTGTTTGGTACCAGCGCATTCCAAAAGTGCGTGGTCTATATTGATTCCAGCCTCAATAACAGCAACCCATCCACAGGTATCTACCAGGACGCAGTGCATGAAAATCACTCGATTGTTCCGTGACCAATCAATCTCCATCGGGAACCGACTCTTCTGGAGAGTGAAATTCTCTGTCCTTCATCTGCACAAATTGGCAATCTTAGTGTAAGTGTGGCGCTTCCTTTCTTGACATTGGAAACAACTCCTACGCTAGTTGCTGTTGCAACATTGACCATTAACATCTCATTGGACCTCAGTGGCATGATTGGAGATGCATCTTCGCCTTCTCCTGCCACCATATGCTTCATCAGATTGACTGAAATATCTACAACCTCTCTAACCTCAGGTAAATCTCCCAATCTAGCTACTACTTGACCAGAAAGATTGTCCGCAGTAGTAATTGCAGGATCTAAGGGTGTTGCCATTCCACATAGGCCTCCCGCATGCATATTATCGAGGTTCAATCCTCCACCCTGCATACTGGAAACTTTGGTTTGAATTGGCTCGTAATGTGTTTTGTTACCTTTCTCAATCCTTTTACCAGGGCCGATGACAATCTCATCATCGATATTGAATTGTCCTTCAACTATACTTCCACCGATTACTCCTCCTCGTAATTTGGTAGGTCTTGTTCCTGGGCGATTGATGTCAAAAGAGCGTGCTACATGCATTATTGCTCTCTTATCTTGAGATCTATCTGGAGTAGGGATTGTAGCCTCAATGGCCTGTATCAAAATATCTAGGTTCACATCGTGATGAGCAGAAACAGGAATAATTGGAGCATTTTCAGCGATTGTTCCTTTGAGGAATTCCTTGATTTCATTGTAAGACTCGACTGCTCTCTCCCGAGTAACCAAGTCAATCTTGTTTTGAACGATAACGATGTTCTCAATTCCTGCAATTTCAAGAGCCATAAGGTGCTCTCTAGTTTGAGGTTGAGGGCATGATTCATTTGCAGCAACCATTAACATTGCTCCATCCATTATGCTTGCTCCAGTAATCATAATCGCCATCAGTGTCTCGTGACCAGGCGCATCTACGAATGAGATTACTCTCTGTAACTGAGTAGGGTCATCATTACCGCCACCTGGTTTTCTACCAGTTGCGTAATATTCCCCCTTGTCAGTTTTGTAAAATGCGGTATCTGCATAACCTAGTTTAATTGAAATTCCACGCTTTCTTTCTTCAGAATGCGTGTCGGTCCAGATTCCAGATAATGCTTGAGTCAATGTTGTTTTACCATGGTCTACGTGACCTACTAGTCCAATATTGACTTCAGGTTGAGCGGGAAGCTTGCGTGCCATGCTTCCCGTTCCTCCATTTACCTCAGATCAGCCTCGCGGCTTCACTCACTGCTCTCCTCATTTGCTCCGAGGATATCTTCAAGGCTCTTGTTAGCAGCCTCTACAACTTTGAGGTTAATTTGGCGGGTATCTTGGGTGATGGTGTTGCCACGGAAGTATCTACGCTTGCGCATTCCATCTGGCTTGTAGCGGAATCTCTTCTTCTCGCCACCTTTAGCCTTGTAGACTAGGGAATGTCCCTTGAAACCAGTGGATGCTGTTACAAGAACAGATTGGCGTGTGCCTCCACTCAGGTCTGAGCGCATTGGAGTTCCGGTCTTGTCGGATCCACCTGTGATTTCTAATTTGTATCCTGCAAGAGTTTGTTCACCTTCTCCTACAAAGATTCCATCGACCACATCTCCGATTTTCTTACCGAGGAACTGGGATAGATTGTTTCCACTGACGGTCATATTGTATGAACGTCCACCATTAGCGGGATTTGTGTCATTGACTACTGCGACGAATGTGGTGTCTGCCATGTTATCAACTCTTGAGCAGCCTGCCGACTTTGGACGGGTATTTATGCCCTTTGTGTGAAGAAATTGCTAGTTTTATCTGCGTAGCCGTGCGGGAATTAGAGTTTCTAAGCGTCTAGCAACATCACTGGGAAGCATATGTGGCATTGAGATGTGCTGTGTTCTACCTCTTCCAACCTCTGATTTTGCAGTCTTTGTTACTATGATATCTTCCTGCGCCAAACGCTTGAGATGCTTCCATAGAGTTGTGTGCCCTTTTGGTGTTTCATCAAACTCTTCACAGACGACATGATACAGTTTTTCAGCCTCGCCACTGGTAACACTTTCTTGCTTCTTCAATCTTCTACAAAGCCCCAGTAAAATTAGCATAGCATGTGCGGGGATGTCATCGATATTCATCGAATCGACATTTGTTGGCATTGTCACAACAGTTCTCTGTACGTCTTTTGATTCGATCAATGAGCGACCAGAAGCCTCTGCTCGTTTTGCTGCACCTTCTAACAACTCAATCGATTGCCTAGCATCACCCGATGGTGCAGCAGCTTGTGCTACCAATTCTAAAATTTCATCAGGACATGTTCCTGTAACCAACCCCATATCTCTTCTTTGTGAAATTATCTTCAACAATCCCTTTTCATCATAAGGTGGTATCCTGATGTGATTTGAACGGCCAACACGGGACAGGACTGCATTTTCCAACAAGTCAAGCACTTGTTCTTGGCTCACCATAATGGCCGATAGTGTGCCTGCACCTTCTCTGTCCTCGTCTATTCTCATCAGTTTGTAGATTATATCATCTCCAGAACGTCGCAAAAGGTGATCCACCTCATCCAGTATTACGATGAGGTGAGTATTACTGCTGTGTAACATCCTGCGTAAACTGGTAAGCAACTCTCCAACACCAAGTCCTCTATCTGGATGGCCAGGGTCCAAATCTTGCACAATCTTCTGCATCACTCTGGATGGTGTAGCGGCATTACGACAATTGACGTGGACGTGTCGGATATTTCTTTTATCTGATAAATGACGAATTATATCTTTGCAAAAACGCTTTGCTAAGGCCGTTTTTCCAGAACCCACCGGTCCTGTAATTACCGCTCTACCAGTTCCTTCTGGATGGCCAATACTACTGAAAATAGCAGCTAAGTTTTCTTGAATATCTTCTCTTCCAACAAGTAATTCTGGTACATAATCAAACCCAAATACCTCAGGTTTACTGAGGATGAGGCCTGCTCCGATACGGTCCAAATACGAACTCATGACTACAAAGGGTCATCGTCTAGGGTTATTGAACTTTCAATAAGAAAGTGCCATCAAGGTATCTCATCGAACTGATATCCTGTTTCCCACTTCTTTTCTCCAAGAGCCACTTCTAACTCAAATGGAGTGACGAGAGGTTTTCCGTATTTGACAGAATCATCGATTGCAATTCTTGGGCAGGCAGTATTTACAAATGCGTCAACTGGATAGAAATCGATCAACTCTGGACCCACATGTTCTAGAGCCAGCAAGTATCCTTTCTTACCATGCTTTGCAAGAGTTCTCTTCAACTTCAATGCAAGACTACGGCGCATTTGTCCAGGTTTTTCACCAATTAGGATGGCAAAATTCTGTGCTTCTTGGATAGCCATAATCAGTCCAAACCTTTGTCTAAGAATTCTCTCGATTCTTTCAGCTCCCATTTCGCTGGCATCTCCAGTATATGGGTCTAGCATGGCTAATGGCTTACCTGTATGCAGTGCAAGCCCAATAGGGTGGAAATCACCACTTCCGAGGAATAGATAATGTCCAATTTCATCATCATCTCCTGAATAATTGCAGCCTAGCACTTGTCCAGGGAATGTCAAGCGTGCACCACCAACTGGAACTTCGACCTCAAACCCAGCAGCCTCAAACCTTTTCTTGTAATCGAAAACCAAGTGCAGATGTTGAATAGAAGCAACTAATCCTAGTTTTGCACCCTTTAGAGGAGCAACTCTTCCAACAGCGTCAAGGAACCTGTCTTGTGCTTCTTCTTCAGTTAATTCACTAACGTCTCCTTCAGCAAGTCTTGATTGTGCAATTGCTCTGTGTTGTGCTAACAATGGTAGCACTGGGTCTATAGAAGGGTCCCCGTCATAGGTGACGTTGATGAATTGAGTAGGCATTCCGGATTCGATATTCATCTGTGAATGACCCATGTGAGCAACTAATTCAACCCCCATCATCTTCATCTTATCATGAACCAAATCACATGCTCCATAGCAGGGATCTGCTGCCAAAATTACTTTTGCAGAGGTTTCATCTTCTATTTCATCCATCATCTCTAGGGCTTGCATCTTCAAACCTTCAGGGATTTGTAATGCAATCAAGCGGTGGTCGTGGCCCTTGATTCTTTCAATCAACTCCGAGAGTTGGAAGTCGTGTCGGTCAAGGTCCATACTATACCATCGCCTAGACACTTGTTGAATAGGATGCCGGAAGAAATACCTTTCAATCTTCAGCCAAGAAGTCAAGATATTCGTCTGGCTCGAGTAGATTTTCCATATCTACGTCGTGTGGATTCAAAATGATAATCCATCCCAAATCATAAGGAGAGTCATTAACCAAATCAGGATTAATTTCTACTTCCCCATTTACTTCTGCAATTTCCCCTGCGAATGGGCTAGGGAAAGTCAATTTTTCTTCAGCTGTCCAAATTGAGAACAAACTTTGCTCTTCGTCGACTTCGGTTTCAGCGTGTGGCAGGATGACACGGAGTACTTCTCCAATGTCTGCAGCCAGGTAATCTGATATCCCAATTACCAAGCGGTCGTCCTTTTCTTGGTACCAAAGATGGTCCCTAGAATACTTGCGGCTGTGTGCGATGCCGAACTCCATGATTTCATCATCCATGGTATCAACTCGTTTTCGCCGTTTCAGAAGTAATATATGAACGCACTGTTTGAAGTGAGTTGCAGAAGGGTATGCCTAAAATGCTCTAACCCTTTGGCCTGTAACATGCGCTTCGAAGAGACTGATGAGCAACAGATGATTCGGGAAATGGTCAGAGACTTTGCGGAGACAGTATTACCTCCAACTATTGAACATAGAGACGCTAACCAAATTCCACCTGCAGAAGAGTGGGAGCAATTCTTGGAGTATGGTCTTCAAGGAATTACTATACCTGAAGAATATGGTGGAAATCCGGTTGATGATGTTTCTGAATCTATCATTATTGAAGAACTAGCAAGAGTTGACCCTTCATTCGCAGTAATGTACTGTGTTCATGTCGGCCTTTGTTCCAAAACAATCGCCCTTCATGGGAACGATCAACAGAAGAAAGAGTATCTTCCTAGGCTAGCAGCAGGCGAAGTAGGTGCATACTCACTTTCAGAGGCAGGAGCAGGAACCGATGCAGCAGCAATGGTGTGTAAAGCCAAACTTTCAGACGATGGAACTCATTACATTCTGAATGGTGAAAAGATGTGGGTTACCAATGGTGCTCAAGCACAAATTTACGTTTTATTTGCAAAGGATGTCGGCCATCCTGATTATGGAGTAAAGAAGCACGGAGGATCTACAGCATTTATCGTTGAGCAATCTTTTGAAGGTTTTACTGTAGGTAAGAAAGAAGACAAATTGGGGATAAGGTCCTCCGATACTTGTACCTTAATTTTAGAAAATTGTAAGGTTCCTGTAGAAAACGTCCTGAAAGGTTCTGGTAAGGGCTTTGCAATTGCAATGAATGCTTTGGATAACTCACGAATTGGTATTGCAGCACAGGGATTGGGTATCGCTCAAGGCGCATATGAAGCCGCATTGAAGTACGCTCATGAAAGAGAGGCATTCGGAAAGCCAATCGCTCATCATCAGATGATTACGTCTTACCTGGCAGACATGGCGACAAGAATCGAAGCAGCTCGCCTACTTGTCTACAAGGCATCATGGGCTAAAGAAGAGCACTATGAGAATGGAGGTCCAAGGCACACCAAGGAAGCCAGTATGGCTAAATTGTATGCTGGAGATACCGCAATGTGGGTCAGCGAGAGAGCAGTGCAAGTTTTGGGAGGATATGGATATACCAAGGAGTTCCCTGTTGAACGATTCTTCCGTGATGCTAAGATCACTCAAATCTATGAAGGAACTCAAGAAGTTCAGAGAATAGTAATCGCTAGAGCAATCAAGCCCTGAGCAAAGGGTA